>NZ_JBIBIJ010000019.1:0-156134 GCF_042957465.1 Kitasatospora sp. NPDC008050 | reverse complement strand
GTCATCGCGGTCACGCGAACCGAAGCCACCGCGGTTGTCACGGTCACCGAAGGAACGCGCCGGACGGTCGCCACCGAAGGAGCGGCCACCACGGTCATCGCGGTCACGCGAACCGAAGCCACCACGGTTGTCACGGTCACCGCCGAAGGAGCGGCCACCACGGTCATCGCGGTCACGCGAACCGAAGCCACCGCGGTTGTCACGGTCACCGAAGGAACGCGCCGGACGGTCGCCACCGAAGGAGCGGCCACCACGGTCGTCACGGTCACGCGAACCGAAGCCACCGCGGTTGTCACGGTCACCGAAGGAACGCGCCGGACGGTCGCCACGGTCATCGCGGTCACGCGAACCGTAGCCACCACGCTCGCCGCCACGCCCGCCACGGTCACGGTCGCGGTCGCCGTAGGACGGACGCTCGTTGCGGGCCTCGCGGTAGGCCGGCACCCGGTCCTCGCGCGGCTCGCGCACCTCGCGCACGGGCTCGGTGACGACGGCCTCGGCGGCCGTGCCCTCAGCAGTCGCGCCCTCGGCCGACTCCGCCGGCGCCTCGTCCTCGATGCCCAGCTCGGCCCGCTCGCGCGCGGCCCGCGCGGTGAGGCGGTCGGCCTCCTCGCGCAGCTCGTTCGCACGGCGCTGCGCGCGCTCCAGCTGGCGGGTCATCTCGGCGACCTCGCGCTCCGCCGCACCGGCGATGCCCGAGGCGCTCTCCGCCTGGACCTCGATCAGCGAGCGGGCGCCGGTGATCTTGGCGACCTCGGCGTCGAAGGCGTGGTCCAGGATGTGGCGCGAGGCGTCCACGCCCGCGTCCTCCATCAGGCGGAAGACGCCACGGCGCTGGTGCGGCAGCACCAGGGTGACCACGGCGCCGGAGCGGCCCGCGCGGGCGGTGCGGCCGGAGCGGTGCAGGTAGTCCTTGTGGTCACCGGCCGGGTCCACGTTCAGCACCAGGTCGATGCCGTCCACGTGGATGCCACGCGCGGCGACGTCGGTGGCGACGACCACGTTGACGTAGCCGTCCTTGAAGTCGCCCAGCACCCGGGTGCGGGCGCCCTGGGTCATGCCGCCGTGCAGCGCGTCGGCCTTCACACCGGCCTCGATCAGCTGCTCGGCCACCCGGTCCGCGCCCATCTGGGTGCGGACGAAGATGATCGTGCGGCCCTTGCGGGCGGCGATCGCGTTGGTGATCGGCGCCTTGTCCTTGGGCTTCACCACGAGGATGTGGTGGGTCATGGTGGTGACCGCGCCCTGGGCCGCGTCGACCTCGTGGGTGACCGGGTTGCTCAGGTAGCGCTTGACCAGGCTGTCGATCTCGTTCTCCAGGGTGGCGGAGAAGAGCAGGCGCTGGCCGCCGGTCGGCACCTGGTCGAGGATCTCGGTGACCTCGGGCAGGAAGCCCATGTCGGCCATCTGGTCGGCCTCGTCGAGCACGACGGTCTGGACGTCGGCCAGCTTGGCGGTGCCGCGGTTGATCAGGTCACGCAGGCGGCCGGGGGTGGCGACCAGGACGTCGACACCGCGCTCCAGCGCGTAGATCTGGTTCGACATCGAGGTGCCGCCGCAGACGACCTTGAGCTTGAGGCCGAGCACCGAGCCGAACGGCTCCAGCGCGTCGGCGACCTGCATGGCCAGCTCGCGGGTCGGGACCAGGATCAGGCCGCGCGGGTGCTTGGGCTTGGTGCGCTCGCCGTCGGCGAGGCGGGTGAGCAGCGGCAGACCGAAGCTCAGGGTCTTGCCGGAGCCGGTGCGGCCACGGCCGAGTACGTCCTTGCCGGCCAGCGCGTCCGGGATGGTCGCGGCCTGGATCGGGAACGGGGTGGTCACACCACGCTTGGCGAGGGCACGCACCACGTCGTCGTGCAGGCCGAGGTCACCGAAGGTGATGGTCGGCTCGGCCTCGACCTCGGCCTCGGCGGCGTCGACCTCGGTGGCGTCGGCGTCGGTGTCGACGTCGGCCTCGAACTCGGCGATGGAGGCGTCGATGGTGGTGTCGGTCAGGCCGGCGGCGGCGAGGGCCTCGTCCTGGGCGTCAGCGGGCATGACGAAGCGGGCGTCGTCAACGAGAGACAATGCAAAACCTTCCGGAAGTGGCACGCGCCTAAGTCCGGGGTTCTGACTTACAACCGCCTCTATGCGGTCAGCCACGGATCGCCGGAACGCGCCAAGGGCGCCAGGTGAAAACGAGGGCGCCAGTCAAATGGATCAAACGAACGATCTCCCACCATAGAGGAACCATCACTCCGAAGGCAAACCCGGGGGCGCACCTGGTCAATGTGCGGCCGAACCGGCACTCCCAGTCGTAGATCCACTACCGCTCGCGGAGGGCGCCGGTGCGCCCGTCGGCGAGGCCGGTGCGCCGGACGGGTGAGGCGACCCGGCCGAGGAGCCGCCCGAGGTCCCGGGGCTGGCCGAGCCGCCGCCGGCGGCCCCACCCGCGCCGCCCGCCCCGGCCGAGGAGCCGGGGTTCGCCGTGCTGCCACCGCCGCCCGCGCCCCCGCTGCCACTCGTGCCACCGCCCGCGCCACCACCGCCCGCGGCGCCGGCACCCCCCGCGGCACCGCCGGTGGCCGGCGCGCCGGTGGTGCCGCCACCCCCCGCACCGCCCGCACCGCCGGCCCCGGCCGCGCCCCCGGTGCCACCCGTGCCGCCGGCGGCGCCCGCAGCGGGCCCGCCGCCCTGCGCCCCGCCGCCCGCGGGTGCACCGCCCGCCGCCGCGGGTGCCCCCGGCTCGGGCGGCGGCGCGGGCACCGCCACCACGCCCCCACCGGTGCCGGGCGCCGGGGACGCACCCGGGCTCGGGTCGTTCACGGGGGCGACCTCGCCGCCGGCCGCGCCGGTCGAGGCCCCGCCAGGCGCCCCTGACGCCCCCTCAACCCGGCTGCCGGGCCGCTCGGGGCGGGCGGACGCGGTGCCGGCCCGCAGCGGCCCGGCAGCCCCGCCGACCCTGCCGCTCGGAGTGGCCGATCCCGAGACGTGGCCGACCGGCTGCTGCCCCTGGCCGGACCCGACCTCCATGCAGCCGGCCGCGCTCAGCCCGGCCAGTGCCAGCACCGCGGTGCGCACCGCCGTCCGCGCCGCCACCGAGCGCAGGGCCACCCGGCGCGACGCCGCGGCCCCGTCCGCCCCCTGTCCCGCCGCGAGCCGGGCCGCCCGCACCCGGGCCGCCGCCGAGACCCGTGCCACCGAGACCCGCGCCGCCGCGGACCGCCCGCGCCGGCCCGCCGCCACGAGGGCCGGCACTCCCCGGCCGCCCGGACGGCCGCCTGCCCGTCGGCCGGGCAGCCCACCCGGCGTCCCCTCCGGCATCTCATCCGGCCACTCGCCCGAACGCCCGCTCGACTGCTCGCCCGGCCGTCCGCTCGCACCTGTCGGGATCATTGCCGCCGCCTCTCCGCGCACCCCACCCTGGCCGCACCGACCAGCGGCCCCTTGCGGTGCCCAACGCCCGGCGCGCCCCTGGGACACGGCCGCCGCCCCGGCGGATCCGGCGAACCCGCGCCGACCCGAGGCGCCATCACCTGGCACAGCTTCAGCCCGCCCAGGACAATGGCCGCGTGGACATGAGCCGGGACGAATTCGAGACGCTGGTCAGTGACGCCCTCGACCAGATCCCCCCGCAACTGGCGGCGATGATGGACAACGTGGCCGTCTTCGTCGAGGACGAGCCCGACCCCGCCACCCCCGACCTGCTCGGCCTCTACGAGGGCACCCCGCTCACCGAGCGCGGCGAGTGGTACGCCGGGGTGCTGCCCGATCGGATCATCATCTACCGCGGCCCGACCCTGCGGCAGTGCGAGACCCGCGAGCTGGTCGTCGCCGAGGTCCGCACCACCGTGATCCACGAGGTCGCCCACCACTTCGGCTTCGACGACCACGAGCTGCACGAGCTCGGCTGGTCCTGAACCGTGCGGCGCGCCCGCGCGCCGCACGCCCCCGCAACACCGCTGGTCGCGGCCCCGCTCCCGGCCGGCCCCGGGCAAACCCGTTTTGGCGTTCCCGCCCGCATCCCATATGCTTCTCACGTCCCCGACCGCTGGAGAACAGCCGGGCGGGCCGCAAGCCCTCATCGTCTAGTGGCCCAGGACGTCGCCCTTTCAAGGCGGTAGCACGGGTTCGAATCCCGTTGGGGGCACGTAGTACCGAGCAGTAAACGTAGTACAGTTCAGGGCCGTAAGGCTCTGTCGAGGTCCTGTGGAGCAGTTGGTTAGCTCGCCACCCTGTCAAGGTGGAGGTCGCGGGTTCAAGTCCCGTCAGGATCGCTCATCCCGCAAGGGATGGTGCAGTACGGCCAGGTAGCTCAGTTGGTACGAGCGTCCGCCTGAAAAGCGGAAGGTCGCCGGTTCGACCCCGGCCCTGGCCACCCGAATGGAAAGCCCCCGAGCGCATCGCGCTGCGGGGGCTTTTTCGTGCGGTCCGGTGCTCAGCCGGCTCCGGCGCCCAACCGGCTCCGGCACTCAGGTGGCGACGGCGCTCAGCCCGCGGCGCGGGCGGCTGCCGGGTGACGGCGCGCCGGCCTGCCGCGGCCGCGCTCGGCGTGGCCGCGGCCGGGTGCTTCGATCACCGGGTCGGGCACCACCACGGGCACGCCGGTGGGGACCCGGGCGCCGGTGATCCGGGCGAGCGCCACGTCGCCGGACCGTACGTGGGCGGCGGCGGGCGTGATGCCGGCCGCGGCCAGCATCCGGGCGGTCCCGCGGCGCTGGCTGGGCAGCACGAGGGTGACGACCGTGCCGGACTCGCCGGCCCGGGCAGTGCGGCCGCCGCGGTGCAGGTAGTCCTTGTGGTCGGTCGGCGGGTCGACGTTGACGACCAGGTCGAGGCCCTCGACGTGGATGCCACGGGCGGCGACGTTGGTGGCGATCAGCGCGGTCACGGTGCCGGAGCGGAACTGCTCCAGGGTGCGGGTCCGCTGCGGCTGCGACTTGCCGCTGTGCAGCGCGGCCGCCTTCACCCCGCAGGCCAGCAGCTCCAGCACCAGCTGGTCGGCGCCGTCCCTGCTCTCGGTGAACATGATCACCCGGCCGTCGCGGGAGGCGATCCGGGTGACGGCGGCGCGCTTGTCCGCGCCCCGGACGTACAGCACGTGGTGGTCCATCGCGCCGCCCTCGTCCGCTGCCGGGTCGATCGCGTGGGTGACCGGGTCCTTGAGGAAGCGGTGCACCAGACGGTCGACGTCGTGGTCCAGGGTGGCGGAGAACAGCAGCGTCTGGCCGCCCGCGCCCACCTGGTCGAGCAGCTCGGTGACCTGCGGCAGGAATCCCATGTCGGCCATCTGGTCGGCCTCGTCCAACACCGTCACCGCGACGTCGTCCAGCCGGCAGTCGCCGCGCAGGACCAGGTCCGCCAGCCGGCCCGGGGTGGCCACCACCACCTCGGCGCCCCGGTTCAGGGCCAGCGCCTGGTGGTGGATCGGCATCCCGCCGACCAGGGTGGTCAGTCGCAGCCGCACCGCGCGGGCGTAGGGGGCCAGGGCGCCGCTCACCTGCTGGGCGAGGTCCCGGGTCGGCACCAGGACCAGGGCCAGCGGACGACGGGGCTCGGCCTGCCGGCCGGCGGTACGGGCCAACAGGGCCAGCCCGAAGGCGATGGTCTTGCCGGAGCCGGTGCGGCCACGGCCCAGCACGTCACGACCGGCCAGCGAGTTCGGCAGGGTCGCGGCCTGGATCGGGAACGGCGCGGTGACGCCCTGCCGGATCAGGGTCGCGAGCAGCGCCCCCGGCAGATCCATTCCATCGAACGACTCGACAGCGGGCAGCACCGGCGTGGCATCGGAGGAGTGCATCGTGCGGAGCCTTCCTTGGAAATGCCGAAGGCCTGCACCGTGCAAACGCGCGATGCAGGCCCGTGCCGCGCGGCGGATGCCATGCAGCGGGATGTACTAGAGCGGGCGAATGTTCTCGGCCTGCGGGCCCTTCTGACCCTGCGTGACGTCGAACTCGACCTTCTGGCCCTCGAGCAGCTCACGGAAGCCGTTGGCGTTGATGTTCGAGTAGTGGGCGAACACGTCAGGACCGCCACCCTCCTGCTCGATGAAGCCGAAGCCCTTTTCCGAGTTGAACCACTTCACGGTGCCATTAGCCATAGAAAAATCTCCTTCAAAGGGCTGTTCGAAGCTCGCGCGTCGCGAGCCTCACATCGCCGAGATGGATGACCCGCCGGAGAACATCCGGGAAACAAAAATGCGCCTGCGATCACAACCGGCAGGCGCACACAAAGTTCATGGGAACCACAACTGCAACTGACTCGACTGTAGCAGGGTCCGACCCCGAACGGGGGGGATCTTGGGGCCGACTTCTCGGGCACCCTCGAACGCCCGTGGCCCCGCCGTGCGGGCGCCTCGGACACCCGTCCCAGCCCGGCTCGCCAGGCACCGTCCGCGGCTCGCCGACGGAAATCCAAGATTCAAAAAGCCGGAAAAATTCTCCCCGGGCGTCCCCGAAACCTCGGCTGGGGCGCATACTGGCACAGATGTCGAATTCATCCGCGCCACGGCGCCACCTGCCTACCAGCCCCTTCCGGGCCGCGACCCCGCCGCCGGCCAAGCGGTTCGCCGCCGGCGACCGGGTGTCCCACGACCAGTACGGCCTCGGCCGGGCCATCAGCGTTGAGGGCGAGGGCACGACCGCGGTGGTCGTCGACTTCGGCTCACGGCAGGTCCGGATCGTCGCCCCGTTCACCAAGCTCTTCCTGCTGTAAGCGCCCTGCTCCCCTTGCCGTGGGCGCCCGCTCCGGCGCGCCCTCACCCGGTGGTGCGGAACCGCGCCGCGTAGGTCGAGGGCGGCACGCCGAGATGGCGCAGGAAGACCCGCCGCAGGGTTTCGTCGCTGCCCAGACCTGAGCGCTGGGCCGCGCCGGTCACCGACTCGCCGGCCTCCAGCAGGCCACGGGCGGCCTCCAGGCGTACCTGCTCGACGTACCGCGAGGGCGTGGTGTCGAGCTGCGCCCGGAACAGGCGCGCCAGCTGGCGGGCGCTCAGACCCACCCGCGCGCCGAGGGCGGTGGCCGAGTGGTCGGCGGCCGGGTCCGCGGCGACCGTGTCGAGGGCGGCGCGCAGCGCGTCGTGGCGGGGCCGCGGGGTGCGGGCCGGCACCGAGAACTGCGACTGGCCGCCGGCGCGCTGCATGAAGACCACCAGGTCACGGGCGACTTCCCGGGCGGCCTGCGGGCCCAGGTCGTCCTCCACCAGGGCGAGCGCGAGGTCGAGCCCGGCACTGACCCCGGCCGAGGTCAGCAGATGGCCGTCCCGCACGTAGATCGAGTCCGGCTCGACGGTGACCCGCGGGTAGCGCCGGCCGAGAGCGGCCGCGTGCCGCCAGTGCGTGGTGGCCCGGCGACCGTCCAGCAGCCCGGCCTCGGCCAGCACGAAGGCCCCGGTGCACACCGAGGCGACCCGGCTCGCCCTGGCCGCCAGCGCGGCGGCCGCGGCCACCAGGTCCTCGGGGAGGGACCCGTCCGGCAGGGCGGGTGATCCGGGCACCACGACGGTGTCCGCGTGGATGGCGAAGGCGTCGGCCGCCACCGACAGGACGGTCCCGGTCGAGGCGGTGACGGCGGCCCCGCCCGGCGAGCAGAGCACCACCTGGTAGGCCCCGGCCGTGCCGAACACCTCCAGCGGCGCGGCCAGGTCCAGCAGCCGTACCCCGTCGAAGGCGAGCACGGCGACCCGCGGCGCGCGCACAGTGGTCATGCCCCGAGCATACGGCGCGGGGACGGCAGGATCTGTGGGTGAGCCGTCCGTCCGGACATGGCCGCGGGATGCCCGCTGCTGCGAGCGTCGGTGGGGACAGCGGAACCACCGAAGGAGTGCCATGACCCAGCGACCGCCCGTTCCCCCCTTCACCGAGGCCACCGCCCTGCTCAAGGTCCAGGCCGCCGAGGACGCCTGGAACAGCCGTGACCCCGAACGGGTCGCGCTCGCCTACACGCAGGACTCCGAGTGGCGCAACCGCGACGTCTTCCTGCGCGGACGGCCGGAGATCGTCGCCTTCCTGCGCGCCAAGTGGGAGCGCGAGTTGGACTACCGCCTGCGCAAGGAGCTGTGGGCGTACACCGGCAACCGGATCTCGGTGCGCTTCGAGTACGAGTGGCACGACGCGTCCGAGCAGTGGTGGCGCAGCTACGGCAACGAGCAGTGGGAGTTCGACGAGAACGGCCTGATGCGCCGCCGCTACGCGAGCATCAACGACCTGGCGATCAGCGCCGGCGACCGGCGGCTCGGCCGGTAGCGCCGCACCCCGGGGAGCGGACGCCCGTCGGGCACCACGCTCAGAGCGAGGCCAGGTACGCCTGGGTCAGCTCGGGGGTGGCGAGCCAACTCGGGTAGTCGCTCGGCTCGGCGTAGGTGTTGGCCAACCGCCGGGCCACCTGCGGGTGTTCGGCGGCCGCGCCGAACACCCGTTGCAGGTGCTCCGGCATGGCGAGCATCGAGGCGGTGAACTCCACGCTGTGGCGCGCCTCTTCACGCCAGTGCAGGTCGAAGGTCCGCCGCATCCAGCCCGGGGTGAACGCCGCCTCGCCGTGCTCGGTGATCGCCCGCAGGTAGCGCGCGGCCGCCCGCGCCGCGTTGTTGGCGCCCTGGCCGGTGATCGGGTCGTTCAGCACCACGGTGTCGCCGATGCCGAACACGTGGCAGCCGTGGTCGAGTTCGGCCACCGGGTGCCGCACGGTCGGGGTCACCGCGCCGTAGAGGTTGCCGAGCGCGTCGGTGGGCTCGGCCTCGGCCCACAGCTCGTACTCCCAGGGCAGGTACTCGCGCAACAGGCCCCGCATCCGGTCGAGTTGCTCCACCGGTCCGGGCCGGTCCGCAAAGCAGTCCAGCGGCCCGCCCGGCACGGCCTCCCAGAGCAGGATCG
Organism: Kitasatospora sp. NPDC008050; assembly: GCF_042957465.1. Classification (NCBI taxonomy): domain Bacteria; kingdom Bacillati; phylum Actinomycetota; class Actinomycetes; order Kitasatosporales; family Streptomycetaceae; genus Kitasatospora; species Kitasatospora sp. NPDC008050. Next base: position 147,285 of record NZ_JBIBIJ010000019.1, on the reverse strand, counting down.
AGCAGGGGCCGGAGAGAGTCAGGGCCGGCTGCAGGTAGAGCTCGCCGGCCTGCGGGATCGCGTTCATCCGCGCCCGCGGCTCGGCGGCCGGGTCGGGTGCGCCGACCCCGTGCGCGTAGAGGCAGCAGAGCGTGCGCAGCGGCTGCGGGGCCGAGCGCCCGGCGTCCCGGGCGAAGAGCTCGGCGAGCTCGCCCCGGCCGGTCGCCACCACCGTCAACTCGTGGGTCTCGGCGAGCTGTTGCAGCCCGGCGCGGTCCACCGCGCGGTACTCGGTGCGACCGCCGCGCTCGGCGAACAGCTCCAGCCAGCCGGCCATCTTCAGTCGCTGGTCGACCGACTGCGCCGGCTCGTCCAGGGTCATGGTGTACGCCAGCGCCCGGACGCCGGGCGGGGCGGCGAGGGTGGCATCGACCGAGTACACCGCCGGGGCCCGGTCCGCCCAGAGGTCCAGGCCGGCCGCCCGCTCGATCCGCAGCGCGGGCCCGAACATCGCCTGGGTGGACAGCACCCGCCCGCCGCGCAGCTGCTGCGGAGTGCGCGCGGCGACCAGGGTGACCCGGTATCCGGCGGCCAGCAGGCCCAGCGCGAGGTGCAGCCCGGCCTGGCCCGCTCCGACCACGGCGATCCGACGCATGGGGCCTCCCGAAGAGGGGGTGGGAACGGGGGGAGCGCAAGGCCCTGATGGTACGTCAGGCCGGGCCGGATCGACCCGCCCCGTGCTCGACCGGTAGAAAGGGGGTGGCCGCCGCGAGCGGTGGCCACCCGCAGTGGTGCCCACCCGATTGAGGCTCGGGTGGGCACCGCTGTCAGATCGACGCGACCGTCAGGTGCGCGAAGATCACATGCAGGTACGCGAGGACCAGTGGCTGCAGAACAGCGACTCGACGTACGACTCGGACTCCTCGGTCAGGCCCTGGACGTCGTCCCGGGCGCCGGGGTCGTCGAGACGGCTTTTCTTAAACTCCAGGACGGCCGGAAACGCATGAACCGATGGCCGGGCCCGCGCCGTCGGCCGGCGGCCGTCCCCCCCACCGACCTGAGGGAACGCGATGCCCTGCGTGGACGAACTGCCGCCCCACCGGCGCCCCCGCCCGGCCAGGGGCGAAATCCGGCCAACCTGACTGATCTTCGATTGGGCGCCCGATCGAGCCGGTGACCGGGGTGACCCTGGCGCGGCGCGGCCTCCAGCAGGCCGGTCCCCAGCCGGGCACTGACGCCCAGGTCAAGGCGGTGCAGCGGATATCGGCCACGCCGCCGGCCGCTCGCTGCGCGGCCTGGCGGCGATCGTCGCGGCGGGGTACGTACCGGCGGCGGCACCGGCCTGGGTGCCGCGGGCAGCGGCCTGACGGGCCTGACGGGCCCTGCGACAGGTCCTAGCCCTGGAACAGGTTGTGGCCCACGTCCGGCGGCACCACGTCCTGGATCGGCTTGCTGCCCGGACCGGGCAGCGCCGCGCCGGGGATCGGCGCGTTGCCGACCCGGTGCAGCAGCACCACGCCGTCCTCCCCCCAGATCTGCTGGTACCCGTTGGCCAGCAGCAGCTCGACCCGCGCGGCCTGCTCCTGGGAGGTGGCGAACGGGAAGGCCCGCTCGTCGGGGCGGATCAGCACGTAGTCCATGCCGCGCGGCGTCTGGTCCACCAGCACCACGTGGGTGCGGGCGGTCAGCCGCGGCACCACCTGGTTGTCGGCCTCCACCGTGGCGCCGTCCGGGATCAGCTTGCTGGCCCGCAGCATCGCGGCCTCGGTCGGCTTGGCCTTCCAGTAGCCGGGCTCCGCCAGGTAGTACAGCCCGAGCGGCACGGCGAGCGCGACGGTGATCGCGGCGGTGGCGACGCCGAGCCGCTGCGCGAGCTTGCGGTGGCGCTCCTCGGTGTAGAGCCGGCCGAGGGTCTCGATCGAGGCGGTCAGCAGGATCGGCCAGATGAAGGAGTCGTAGTGCCGGGCGATCGACCAGTGGTTGGGGTTGGTCGACAGGATCCGCTCGGCGAGCAGCGGCACGGCCGCCAGCACGGTCAGCGAGCGCAGCGGGAGCAGCAGCAGGGTGCCGAAGAGCCAGAGCAGCAGCAGCGGCTTGAGCGTCTCGTTGAACGAGCCCTGGACCAGCAGCCAGGGGGCGGTCAGCACGTGGGAGACCGCGCCGCCGACGTTGGGGCCCAGCTCCTGGTAGTTCCAGTAGTAGCCGCGCTCGCCGCCCATCGCGGGGATCAGCCACTGGATCGCGACCGCCGAGGCCACGGGGCCCGCCACCAGCAGCCCGGCCCCCAGCCGCAGGCCACGCCGGTCGGCGACGCGCCGGCTGCGCAGGATCAGCACCAGCCCGTAGGCGCCGACCATCAGCCCGAGGTCTTCCTTGGTGCAGCAGATCAGCAGTGCGGCGAGGGCGGCCGTGCCGTACCGGCGCGCCATCGAGCGCTCCAGCATCAGCAGGGTCAGCGGCACCGCGAAGGCCACCTCGTGGAAGCCGACCCGGGAGGCGACCAGCAGCGGCCAGCCCAGTCCGTAGGCGAGCGCGGCCAGGTCCTTGGCGCGCAGCCGGGCCTTCGGCTCGGCGGCAGCGAAGGCTATCGCGGTGATCCGCCGGATCAGCGGCACCCCGGCGGCGAAGAGCAGGGCCTGACCGAGCAGCAGCGAGCGCGGGTCGTCCCAGATCCAGTACAGCGGCGCGAGCAGGGCCAGCACCGGCGAGAAGTGGTCGCCCAGGATCGAGAAGCCGGGCGGGAACTCGTGGTGCACGCTCTTGACCGTGGACAGCGGCAGCCCGAAGTGGGCGTAGCCGCGCACCCCCTGGTCGAAGATCCCGAGGTCGAAGCCGCCGAGCTGGACGGAGGTCCACTGCTGCAGGCCGATCGCGAAGCAGGCGGCGAAGCAGATCAGGCTCAGCAGCACCGTGCGGCCGCGCTCGGAGGAGACCTGGGCGAGCACGGGTCCCAGCGCCCGCGGCCGGGTGCGCTGGCCCGGGACCGCGGCCGCCGTCCGCAGGTCGGTGCTGTCGGTCCGGCTGTCGGACTGGTTGTCGGACTGGTTGTCGGTCAGGTTGTCGGTCGGGCTGTCGGTCGGGGAGGTCATCAGATCTGCCTTGTCAGGGAGGCGTCCTGCGCGCTCAGGTCGGCCGGCTCGGACTCACTGCGGATGCGGCGGGCCAGGGTCGGTCGGTGGATCCGCAGCAGTCGACGGCCCATCACGGCCAGCACCACGACCCCGGTCACCGGATAGACCGACGAGGGTAGCTGCCAGTACCAGGGGACGCCCAGCCCGCCTGCTTGCGGCACCAGCCACATCGCGTAGGAGAGGAAGACCAGCGCCGTCCCGGCCAGCACCAGCCGCCAGCGCAGCCGGCGCATCCCGCGCGGCAGACGCAGCTCCTGCGCGACCTCCGCACCGAGCAGGACCAGCAGCGGCACGCACCAGATCCAGTGGTGGGTCCAGCTGATCGGCGACAGCAGCAGCGCGGTGATCGCCGTGCAGACCACGCCCCAGGCCTCGGCCCGCCGGATCTCCCGGGTGGCGCGGGCGGCCAGCACCGCGACGGTCAGGCCCAGCACCAGGCACAGGCCGCCGGCGAGGGTGGCGATCAGGCCCGGATCGTGCTTGCCGAGCAGCCGGGCCACCGCCCCGCGCATCGACTGGTCGTCGACCAGCTCGGTGACGCCGACCCGGCTGGAGTCCCAGACGTACTTGGTCCAGAAGCCCCACGAGGCGCCCGGCAGCGCGACCACGCCGAGCAGCGCGGTGGCCAGGAAGGTGGCGCCGGCCACCATCGCGGCCCGCACCCGGCCGGTGAGCAGCAGGTAGACCGCGAAGAGGCCCGGCGTCAGCTTGATGCCCGCGGCGATGCCGATCGCGATGCCCTTGCCGCGGTGCTGGTCGGGGCGGGTCAGGTCGTACAGCACCAGGCAGGCGATGCCCAGGTTGACCTGGCCGTACTGGATCGTGGTGAAGACGGGCTCCAGCCAGACCCCGAAGCCGGCCACCAGCACCGTCGCGGCCGGGCGGAACCGCCGGCGCGGCCAGCCGGCCAGGGTGAAGGAGTACCAGCCGAGCAGCCCGAGCAGCCCGATGTTGAGCAGGGTCACCAGCGCGCGCAGCGCGGAGATGTCGAACCAGGTGCTCGGCACGAAGAGCATCGCCGCGAACGGCGGGTAGGTGGCGGCCAGGTCCCAGACCGGCACCCGCATCGTGTAGAGGTCGTGCCCGCTGACGACGGCCTGGCCCTCGGCCCGGTAGACGATCATGTCCACCATCGAGAAGGCCTGGAAGTGCCGCAGGATCGCGAAGACACCCAGCGAGATCAGGGCCGCGACGGCCGCCATGCCGGTGGAACCGAACAGGGCCGAGCGCGGCCGGGCGGGCTGCTCCGGCTCTCCGCGGTCACCCACGAGACGCCACAGGGTCCGGGGTCACTGATCGCTGCCGCGTGGTCGTGGACATCCTTCTGCTACTGCCTCTCATGCGTGGAGCCTGGGTGCGGACGATCGACCCGGCGTGTTCCGGGTACCGGTCTCGATACGCTCATCGCACCGCTGTCCAGCGCCTGTGACCGCGCTCACACGAACCGTCACAGGGATGTCACACCCGGTTGATGGTATCGCCACCCGAACGTCTGCCCAGGCTGCTGACGGAAACCCAACAGCCCCACCGGACCGGCCGCCGCCGGCCCGCCGCGACGGCCACCACCGCCCCGGCACGGCCCGCCCGCCGCGTCCAGCAGTCCCACAGCATCGACCCGGCGGATGAGAAATTCCTTGTCGCTACCCAGGTGTGACACTTAAGACCGACCGGCCGCCGCCCCACTGCGGCCGGCCCAAGAAACGAGATGCGGTCCGCAGCCGCTCCTTGCGACCCTAGAGGGATGCCCGCGATGAGTTCCCCCGCTGTCCAGCCGGCCGACGCGCCCACCATCGGCGAGCTGGCCACCCGGCTGCCCGAGCTGATGCTGCGCGACCAGCAGCGGATCGGCCGCCGCCTGGACGGCGCCCGCCGGGTCCGGGCGCCCGAGGCCCGCCAGAAGATCGCCGCCGAGCTGGCCGCCGACATCGCCAAGGCCGAGCTGCGCCTGGAGCAGCGCCGTGCCGCGGTGCCGGCGATCGGCTACCCGGCGGAGCTGCCCGTCAGCCAGAAGAAGGACGACATCCTCGCCGCCATCCGCGACCACCAGGTGGTGATCGTGGCGGGTGAGACCGGCTCCGGCAAGACCACCCAGATCCCCAAGATCTGCCTGGAGCTGGGCCGCGGCGTCAAGGGCCTGATCGGCCACACCCAGCCCCGCCGGATCGCCGCCCGCACGGTGGCCGACCGGGTGGCGGAGGAGCTGCACACCACGCTCGGCGAGGCGGTCGGCTGGAAGGTCCGGTTCACCGACCAGGTCGGCCAGGACACCCTGGTCAAGCTGATGACCGACGGCATCCTGCTGGCCGAGATCCAGACCGACCGCGAACTGCACCAGTACGACACCCTGATCATCGACGAGGCGCACGAACGCAGCCTCAACATCGACTTCATCCTCGGCTACCTCAAGCAGCTGCTGCCCCGCCGGCCCGACCTCAAGGTCGTGATCACCTCGGCGACCATCGACCCGGAGCGCTTCGCCCGCCACTTCGGCGACGCCCCGATCGTGGAGGTCTCGGGCCGCACCTACCCGGTGGAGGTCCGCTACCGCCCGCTGGTCGAGGACGGCGAGGCGCTGGACGAGGACGACGCCGAGGTCGACCGCGACCGCGACCAGATCCAGGCGATCTGCGAGGCCGCCCAGGAGCTGCAGGCCGAGGGGCCGGGCGACATCCTGGTCTTCCTCTCCGGCGAGCGCGAGATCCGGGACACCGCGGACGCGCTGAACAAGCTGAACCTGAAGTTCACCGAGGTGCTGCCGCTCTACGCCCGGCTCTCCTCCGCCGAGCAGCACCGGGTCTTCCAGCGCTCCAACTCGCGCCGGATCGTGCTGGCCACCAACGTGGCCGAGACCTCGCTGACCGTCCCCGGCATCAAGTACGTGATCGACCCCGGCACCGCCCGGATCTCCCGCTACAGCCACCGCACCAAGGTGCAGCGGCTGCCGATCGAGGCGGTCAGCCAGGCCAGCGCCAACCAGCGCAAGGGCCGCTGCGGCCGGACCAGCGACGGCATCTGCATCCGGCTCTACTCGGAGGAGGACTTCCTCGCCCGCCCCGAGTTCACCGACGCCGAGATCCTGCGCACCAACCTGGCCTCCGTCATCCTGCAGATGACCGCGGCCGGCCTCGGCGACATCTCCGCCTTCCCGTTCCTCGACCCGCCGGACTCGCGCAACATCAAGGACGGCGTCAGCCTGCTCCAGGAGCTGGGCGCGCTCGACCCGCAGGAGAAGGACCCGCGCAAGCGCCTGACCCAGCTGGGCCGCAAGCTGGCCCAGCTGCCGGTGGACCCGCGGCTGGCCCGGATGGTGCTGGAGGCGGACAAGAACGGCTGCGTGCGCGACGTCATGGTGATCGCCGCCGCGCTCTCCATCCAGGACCCGCGCGAACGGCCCACCGAGAAGCGCCAGGTGGCCGACGAGCGGCACCGCCGGTTCACCTCCGAGACCTCCGACTTCCTCTCCTATCTGGCGATGTGGCGCTACGTCAGGGAGCAGCAGAAGGAGCTCTCCTCCTCGGCCTTCCGCCGGATGTGCAAGTCGGAGTTCCTCAACTACCTGCGGATACGGGAGTGGCAGGACATCTACACCCAGCTGCGCACCGTGGCCAAGCAGTTGGGTGTCACCATCGACGAGCCTCATCCCGATGCCGAGCCGGACGCCGACCGGATCCACCAGTCGCTGCTGGCCGGCCTGCTCTCCCATCTGGGCCTGTACGACGTGGAGAAGCGCGAGTACGGCGGTGCCCGCGGCGCCCGGTTCGCGGTCTTCCCGGGTTCGGGCCTGTTCAAGAAGCCGCCGCGCTGGGTGATGTCCGCCGAACTGGTGGAGACCTCCCGGCTCTGGGCCCGGATCAACGCCAAGATCGAACCCGAGTGGGTCGAGCCGCTGGCCGCCCACCTGATCAAGCGCACCTACAGCGAGCCGCACTGGGAGAAGAAGGCCGGCGCGGTGATGGCCTTCGAGCGGGTCACCCTCTACGGCATGCCGATCGTCGCCCAGCGCAAGGTGAACTACGGCCGGATCGACGCCGAGCTCTGCCGCGAGCTGTTCATCCGCAACGCCCTGGTCGAGGGCGACTGGGAGACCCACCACCACTTCTTCGCCGCCAACCGCAAGCTGCTCTCCGAGGTCGAGGAGCTGGAGACCCGCGCCCGCCGGCGCAACATCCTGGTCGACGACCAGACCCTCTTCGACTTCTACGACGCGCGGCTGCCGGAGACCATCGTCTCCACCCGGCACTTCGACGCCTGGTGGAAGAAGACCCGGCACGAGACGCCCGACCTGCTCAACTTCGAGAAGTCGATGCTGATCAACGATGCCGCCGACGGCATCACCGAGGCCGACTACCCGGACCACTGGCAGCAGGGCAAGCTCCGCTTCAACCTGACCTACCAGTTCGAACCGGGCAGCGACGCGGACGGCGTGACCGTGCACATCCCGCTGCCGGTGCTCAACCAGGTCTCCTCCGAGGGCTTCGACTGGCAGATCCCGGGCCTGCGCGGCGAGCTGGTCACCGCCTGGATCCGCTCGCTGCCCAAGGCGATCCGGCGCAACTTCGTGCCCGCGCCGGACTACGCCAAGGCCGCGATGCGCGAGCTGACCAACCGCCAGGAGCCCCTGCTGCCCACCCTGGAGCGGATCCTGCACCGGATGGGCGGCCAGCCGATCCCGCCCGAGGCCTGGGACGACGAGCGGATCCCGGACCACCTGAAGGTGACCTTCCGGGTGGTGGACGGCAAGCGCAAGCTCGCCGAGTCCAAGGACCTGGAGGAGCTGCGCCTGAAGCTCACGCCCAAGCTCAAGGAGACCCTCTCCTCGGCCGCCTCCGGCCAGGGCATCGAGCGCACCGGCCTGACCGCCTGGCCGGCCGATCTGCCGCTGCTCCAGCGCACCTTCGAGCAGCGCTCCCGCGGCCACTCGCTGCGCGCCTACCCGGCCCTGACCGACCAGGGCGACAGCGTGGCGATCAAGCTCTACGACACCCCGCAGGCGCAGCAGCAGGCCATGTGGGCGGGCACCCGCCGACTGCTGCTGCTGACCGTCAACTCCCCCGCCAAGGGGATCCAGGCCCGGCTGGGCAACCAGGCGAAGCTGGCGCTCTCCTACAACCCGCACGGCTCGATCCCGGCGCTCTTCGAGGACATCACCGCCTGCGCCGCCGACCGGCTGATGGCGCTGAACGGCGCCCCTGCCTGGGAGGAGGAGGCGTTCGCCAAGCTGTACGACAAGGTCCGGGCCGACCTGTACGAGCTGGCGGCGGACACCACCCTGAAGACCGCCTCGGCCCTGGTCGCCTTCCACCGGGCCCAGGTCCGGCTGAAGGCGGTCAGCAGCCCGGTGCTGCTCTCCGCGGTGAACGACATCAAGCTGCACCTGGCCTCGCTGGTCCACCCGGGCTTCGTGACCGACACCGGCTGGCAGCGCCTGGGCGACGTCAAGCGCTACCTGGTCGCGGTCGACCGGCGCCTGGAGGCCCTGCCCAACCACCCGCAGCGTGACCTGCAGCACCTGCTCAAGGTGCAGGAGGTGCAGCGGGCCTACGGCGAACTGCTGGCGGCGGTGCCCGCCGGGCAGCAGCCGTCCGCGGAGATCCGGCAGATCCGCTGGATGATCGAGGAGCTGCGGGTCAGCTTCTTCGCCCAGTCGCTGGGTACTCCCTCCCCGGTGTCGGAGAAGCGGATCCTCAAGGCGATGGACGCGGCCGCGGCCACCCTCTGAGCCGATCGGCGACCCGCCCCAGGTCGCGCCGGATGCCTCGTCCGCAGCCGGTTCGACCTGGGGGCCCAGGATGCAGTACGATCTGTCTTGTTGCCGCCACGAGCGGCGGAAAACACTGAGGCTCAGCGATGAAACTCAGTTACATGCCTGGCCCTGTGGAGCAGTTGGTTAGCTCGCCACCCTGTCAAGGTGGAGGTCGCGGGTTCAAGTCCCGTCAGGGTCGCCATCCATGAGAGGCCCGGAACCGTCAGGTTCCGGGCCTCTCGGCGTTCCTGCGCAGGTCGAGCGGCCCACGTCGGCGCCGCTCACCCCGCGCGCCGATGCCGCCGAGCAGCACCGCGCCCACCGGGACGCCTCGACGGAGCGTCAGGTGCGCATTATCGACGCCTTGGTCCAGGCCACAAGAGTCACTCCTGTGACGGTCGTCACTTATCTTTTCTTGAACCTGGCCAGGTCGAACCCCCCCTGGGGATACCCTGATTTAATATGTAAAATTGTACTGGCTCACACCGGACTCCCAGCATTCCCCCCCGTTCCGCCCCGTGGATTTCGCCCCACCTCAGACGTCACAATAGTTATCCGACAATCATCCATTCCTTGGTCAATCAACAGCCATGAAATGGTTGACGCTCATGTCGGTCAAGACGAAGAAAAGGGACCGCCTCCCGGACCCGGCGGAGTCCTGGAGACGATCCCTTTCTACTTCTACGAAGCATTCCCGGCGGCGGTACGGCAGCCGCCCCGGGAGGCCCGTCAGGCTTCGGTGCGCTGCGCCGGAATCCCGGCCAGCAGAGCCCGCACCTCCGCCTCCCGATAGCGGCGGTGGCCGCCGAGTGTGCGGATGGATGTGAGCTTGCCTGCCTTGGCCCATCGCGTCACCGTCTTGGGATCCACGCGGAACATGGTGGCGACCTCTGCCGGCGTCAGCAGGGGCTCAGCATCTGGGGTACGAGCGGTCATGAGCGGCCTCCTCGGAGAACCGAACCAGGGCGGTTCTATCCTTCAAATTCTGCACCTTGGCCCGCGATGCCCGAAATGGCACAGACGGACCGAGTCGGTTATAGGACGAACGGCTTGTCCTGGTGTCTACAACTACACCATCCGTCCAGCCCTATCGACCAAACCGCCAAAATTGGCCCCTCACGGGTTCAAGAGCGACGGAAGGCGATGGACCACCCCATAGCGGACAGTCATCATATCGTGACAACCGGTAATGGAGAGGCCAGACCCATCGATTCCCCCCAAAGGGCACACCGACCCCAGATCCACCCAAAAGTGGGCAAGGTTGAGGAGAGTTGGGCTGGTTGTCCCATTTTTACCTTTCCCTGCTACTTCGCGTCAACAGTGAGTAGTGTCACGTTCGAGGGGTATTGACCCGAACCGGGACCTTGGTCCCGGGCATGCCGAACACGCTGCTCACACCGCCCGTTGGTGGCACCCCCGTTGATCCCCCGTCACATCCCCCGCTGTGTCATCCCCTGCTGTGCCGTCCCCGTTACGTCGTCCCCGTTACGTTGTCCCCGTCGCGGCGTTCCCGTCGCGCCGTCCCCGTTGATACCCAGTCAGGGCACAGGAAAGCCCCCCGGCCTCCCCGCGCTCAGTTCGCCTGCCGCAGCGCCAGCACCTCGCGCCAGCGTTCGACCACCGCCTCGTAGGCCCGGGCCGCCCCCTGAGTGTCCCCCGCCCGCAGCGCGGCCAGTCCTTCGGCCACCTCGCCGGCCGACCGGTCCGCGGCCAGCCGCTCGGGCCCGAGGACGTGGACCAGTCCCCCGTAGTCCAGTTCCACCAGCGAGCGCGGATGGAACTCCTCCAGCCAGCGCCCCACCTCCTCCGCCCCGAGCGCCAGCGGTGTCCCCTTCACCTGCTCGCGCAGCACCCGGTAGCCGCGCGCCACCCGCCGCCGGGCCTGCGCCATCGAGGTCAGGTAGAAGAGCGCGGCCGGCTTCGCCGTGCTGTCCGTCCTCTCCTCTCCCAGCGGGTCGGCCGGGCGGTACTGCCGCTCCTCCGCCCCGAACGGCAGGAACCAGCGCACCGGCACCTCCCAGCGGCTGGTCAGGATCCAGGGCCTGGCGTCCGGGTGGGCGGCCCGCCAGCGGCCCTGGGCCGCCTGCGCCTGCTCCCGGACCGCCGTCGGCAGCACCGTGTCCAGCAGCGCCACCGGCAGCGAGTCGCGCAGTTCGTCCAACGCCTGCCAACTGCGCAGCCTGGTCGCCCACGGGCAGACATAGGTGACCGAGTCGACCACCCGCACGAAGGCCCGCTCGCTCTCCCGCTCCGGCAGCGCGCGCGGGGTCCGGGCGAGCAGCTCGGCGAGCGCCCCCCGCTGTGCCTCCAGCGCCGCCTGGGCCACCGGCTCGGCGGCCGACGCCGCGTCAGGTCCCCGTTCGGCCACGTAGGCCTGCCAGCGGGCCCGCTCGGGTTCTGGGTAGGCCGCCAACGGCTCGTACACCCGCAGGTGGGCGGCGTAGGGCGGCAACACGGAGGTGTGCACAGCGGTCACGTCCTGCATCGTCGCACGCCCCACCGACGCACCGGGAGGGATCCGCCCGAAGCGGCTGGAGCACTGCGAGGAGTGCGGCCGTCGTTGCCCACGATCCGGCCGCCGTCGCCCGCGGTCCGGCCGCCGTCGCCCACGATCCGGCCGTCGTTCACGATCCGGACAAGGGGGCAGCCCTGGCCGGTACCGCGCACTACGCTTCGCCGTAGATGCCCGCACCACAGCAGCGGGCCCGCAGATACTGGAGTCACCACAGTGACCGACGTACGCACCGAGTCCGCGACGCACCCCGCACCAGGCGTGCTGAGCCGGATCTTCCGTACTGAGCAGGACGGCGCCCCGGGCGACGGGCACGAGCAGGTCGTGCTCTGCCACGACCGGACCTCCGGCCTCAAGGCGATCATCGCCATTCACTCGACCGCGCTGGGCCCCGCCCTCGGCGGCACCCGCTTCCACCAGTACGCCACCGAGGAGGAGGCCCTGGAGGACGCGCTGCGCCTGTCGCGCGGCATGAGCTACAAGAACGCGCTCGCCGGGCTCGACCTCGGCGGCGGCAAGGCCGTGATCATCGGCGACCCGCGGGCCAAGACCGAGGGCGGCGACAAGTCCGAGGCCCTGCTGCGCGCCTACGGCCGCTTCGTGCAGTCGCTGGCCGGCCGCTACGTCACGGCCTGCGACGTGGGCACCTACGTCCAGGACATGGACGTGGTCGCGCGCGAGAGCGACTACGTCACCGGCCGCTCCCCCGAGCAGGGCGGCGCGGGCGACTCCTCGATCCTCACCGCCTTCGGCGTCTTCCAGGGCATGCGGGCCTCGGCCCAGGCCCGGTGGGGCCAGCCGACCCTGCGCGGCAAGCGGGTCGGTGTCGCGGGCGTCGGCAAGGTCGGCCACTACCTGGTCGGCCACCTGGTGGCGGACGGCGCCACCGTGGTGATCACCGACGTCTCCGAGGCCGCCGTGAACCGGGTGCGGGCCGCCCACCCGGACGTCGAGGTGGTCGCCGACACCCAGGCCCTGCTCGGCGCCGCGCTGGACGTGTACGCCCCGTGTGCGCTGGGCGGCGCGCTGGACGACGAGACGGTCGCCCGGCTGACCGCGGCCGGCACCTCGGTGGTCTGCGGCGCGGCCAACAACCAGCTGGCCCACCCGGGCGTGGAGAAGGACCTGGCCGACCGCGGCATCCTCTACGCCCCCGACTACCTGGTGAACTCCGGCGGCGTGATCCAGGTGGCCGACGAGTACGAGGCCACCAAGGCGCACCAGGGCTACAGCTTCGAGCGGGCCAAGACCAAGGCCACCCGGATCTTCGACACCACCCTGGAGATCTTCACCCTGGCCACCTCCGACGGCGTGCCGCCGGCCGTGGCCGCCGACCGGCTGGCCGAGCGCCGGATGCGTGAGATAAGCGCGCTGCGCAGCGTCCTGCTCCCCGGCGCCCGCAAGGGCTGATCGTCCGCGACCGGTGACCGGCGGACCGCCACCGGTCACCGGTCGGTGGCGGATTGATCCGGATGGGCGACCTCCGGATCACAATGTGGAACCGGAATCCCGGTTGTCCCCCGATCGGGCGCCCCACGCGCCACGGTCGGGGGATAATCGGTCGCGGAACGACGGTCCCGGACACCTCCGGGCACCCTGCGAATGCCTGGAAATCCCCGCCCGACCAGGTGAGACCTGGTCCTGGGGGGCAACTGTGCGCGCCACGTCACACCGGCGACGTACCGTCCGAGGGCGGAAACAGGTACCGTTGATGCTCCAAGGGACGGCTCTCCCACTTCGGGCAAGCCGCTCCTGATCATGAACACGTGTCAGACTCGGGGCCGTGAGCCCCATCGTTGAGGGGGTCGACCCATGGGGCGCGGCCGGGCCAAGGCCAAGCAGACGAAGGTCGCCCGCGAGCTGAAGTACAACAGCGGCGGCTTCGACGCTAACCGTCTGTCCAGCGAGCTGGGCGTTTCACCCGTTCCATCGATCAACCCTGAGCCGGTGGTCGAGGACGAGGACGACGATCCCTACGCGGCGTACGCGAACTACTACGCGGACGACGACGAGGATGACGACGAGGAGGCGGGCGCCTCGCACCAGCAGGCCCGCCGCCGAGCGTAGCTCACGCCCTGACCCGGCCCAGCGCGAGACCGCGCCGGGCCGGTTTTCGGCGTTCCCGGGCCTTTCGGGCAGCCCTTCAGGGCACAACACGCCCGCGCAAGGACCGCGGCCCCCTGCTCCCGGTCGGGAGCAGGGGGCCGCGGTGTGCCGGTCTCAGTTCGCGTACTCCCCGTAGAGCGCCGCACCGGCCTCGTGCTCGCCGTCGCGGTCCACGATGTCGCCCAGCAGCCAGGCCTCCACGTCGCGGTCCTCAAGGATCGCGAGCACCACGTCGACCGACTCCGGCGGGACCACCGCGACCATGCCGATGCCCATGTTGAGGGTCTTCTCGATCTCCAGGGTCTGCATCCGGCCGACCGAGGCGACGGTCCGGAAGACCGGCAGCGGGCTCCAGGTGCCGCGGTCCAGGCGGGCGTGCAGGTGGTCCGGGATCACCCGGGCCAGGTTGGCCGCCAGGCCACCGCCGGTGACGTGCGAGAAGGCGTGGATCTCGGTGGCCCGGGTGAGCGCCAGGCAGTCCAGCGAGTAGATCCGGGTCGGCTCCAGCAGCTCCTCGCCCAGCGTGCGGCCGAACTCGGCCACCTCGCGGTCCAGCTTCCAGCCGGCCTCGTTCAGCAGCACGTGGCGCACCAGCGAGTAGCCGTTGGAGTGCAGCCCGGAGGCGGCCATCGCGATCACCACGTCGCCGGCCCGCACCCGCTCGGCGCCCAGCAGCGCGTCCGCCTCGACCACGCCGGTGCCGGCGCCCGCGACGTCGTACTCGTCCGGGCCGAGCAGGCCCGGGTGCTCGGCGGTCTCGCCGCCGACCAGCGCGCAGCCGGCCAGCACACAGCCCTCGGCGATGCCCTTGACGATCTGGGCGACCCGCTCGGGGTGGACCTTGCCGACGCAGATGTAGTCGGTCATGAAGAGCGGCTCGGCGCCGCAGACCACCAGGTCGTCGACGACCATGCCGACCAGGTCGTGGCCGATGGTGTCGTGCTTGTCCATCGCGGCGGCCAGCGCGACCTTGGTGCCCACCCCGTCGGTGGCCGAGGCCAGCAGCGGGCGCTCGTAGCGCTTCAGGGCGGAGATGTCGAAGAGTCCGGCGAAACCGCCGAGGCCGCCGACCACCTCGGGCCGGCTGGTCTTCTTCACCCACTGCTTCATGAGCTCGACCGCGCGGTCGCCCGCCTCGATGTCGACTCCTGCGGCGGCGTAGGTGGCGCCACTGTCTGTGCTGGTCACTGCGGCCCTTTCGGGTCTGTGGGGGTTGCCAACAGCAGCGGGGCCCCGGTCGGGGCCCCGCCTGAGGTATTACGGGCGGCGCAGCGCGTCGGCCGCGCCGTGACCGCCGAGCAGCGACTGGACGCCGTCCAGGTCGGAGCTGGTCGGCTTGCCGCGGACCGGCGGTTGCTGCTTGCTACCGGCGATCTCCGCTTCGAGCAGGAGCTTGCCGAGCAGCGCCGGGTCCGGCAGCTCCATCGGGTACTCGCCGTCGAAGCAGGCCCGGCAGAGCCGGTCCTTGGGCTGCTTGGTGGCCTCGATCATGCCGTCGAGCGAGATGTAGGCGAGCGAGTCGGCGCCGAGCGTCTTGCCGATCTCCTCGACCGTCATGCCGTTGGCGATCAGCTCCGCGCGGGTGGCGAAGTCGATGCCGAAGAAGCAGGGCCACTTCACCGGCGGCGAGGAGATCCGGATGTGCACCTCGGCGGCGCCCGCCTCACGCAGCATCCGCACCAGCGCGCGCTGGGTGTTGCCGCGCACGATCGAGTCGTCCACGACCACCAGGCGCTTGCCGGCGATGACCTCGCGCAGCGGGTTGAGCTTGAGCCGGATGCCGAGCTGCCGGATCGTCTGGCTGGGCTGGATGAAGGTGCGCCCGACGTAGGCGTTCTTCACCAGGCCGGAGCCGTACGGGATCCCGCTGGCCTCGGCGTAGCCGATCGCGGCGGGGGTGCCCGACTCGGGAGTGGCTATCACCATGTCGGCCTCGGCCGGCGCCTCGACCGCGAGCCGGCGGCCCATCTCCACCCGCGACAGGTGCACGTTGCGCCCGGCGATGGTGGTGTCGGGACGAGCCAGGTAGACGTACTCGAAGACGCAGCCCTTGGGCTTGGCCTCGGCGAAGCGCGAGGAGCGCATGCCGTTCTCGTCGACGGCGATGAGCTCGCCCGGCTCCACCTCACGGATGAAGCTGGCGCCGCAGATGTCGAGCGCCGCCGTCTCGGAGGCGACCACCCAGCCGCGCTCCAGGCGGCCGAGCACCAGCGGGCGGATGCCCTGCGGGTCGCGGGCCGCGTAGAGGGTGTGCTCGTCCATGAAGACCAGCGAGAAGGCGCCCTTGACCTTCGGCAGGATCTGCCGGGCGGTCTCCTCGATGGACAGGTCGGGGTTACCGGCCAGCAGCGCGGTCACCAGATCGGTGTCGTTGGTCGCCGCGGTCCGGCCCGAGCGCGAGACGTGCTCGGCACCGGGCAGGTCGGCGACCATCGCCGCGAGTTCGGCGGTGTTGACCAGGTTTCCGTTGTGGCCGAGGGCCAGCGAACCGTGAGCGGTCGCCCGGAAGGTCGGCTGGGCGTTCTCCCAGACCGAGGACCCGGTGGTCGAGTAGCGGGCATGTCCGACGGCGATATGCCCGTGCAGGGATCCCAGCGAGGCCTCGTCGAAGACCTGGGAGACAAGTCCCATGTCCTTGAAGACGAGAATCTGGGAGCCGTTGCTCACCGCGATACCGGCGGATTCCTGTCCGCGGTGCTGCAGGGCGTAAAGGCCGAAGTACGTGAGCTTTGCGACCTCCTCGCCGGGAGCCCAGACACCGAAGACGCCGCAAGCGTCCTGGGGGCCTTTCTCACCGGGAAGAAGGTCGTGGTTGAGTCTTCCGTCACCACGTGGCACGCCTTCGAGTCTAGGGCAGTTGACGCCGAGTTCCGAAGCCCGGGCAGGGGCCTGGACTGGCGATTTGACCGGCGACGCGCGTAGATCAAACCCCTTACCATGACGCTCGGGCAGGTGGCACAGGAGACCCGGCCAGGTGGCGTGACCCTCGTCACGCTCGGTCACGCAGGCAGCAGCAGGCCCCAGGCGTCCGGCTTGGCCAGCCAGGTGCGGGCGGGCACCGGGCCGGCCGGGCAGCCGTCGGCCTCGTAACCGAAGGTGCGCCCGGCGACCGTGACGCTGGCCGCCCGCACCCGCAGCAGCGCGCTGCCGGGCCCCGAGGGCCGCACCAGCACCTCGGCCAGCGCCGAGCCCGCCGGCAGTCGCAGCGCGACCAGCCGCAGCGGCCGCCCCGCGCCGGTCAGTGCCCGGCCGTCCGCCTCGACCCGCAGCTGGGCGGACTGGGGATCCACCTGCTCGGCCGCAATCAATTTCGCCCAGAGCGAACGCCACCCGCCCGAATGGCTCTGCTGCCGGCCAGGGATCCGCACCTCCCCCAGCACCACCCCGTCGCCGTCGTCCAGCAGCAGGCCCAGCTGCCTGGGCACCCCGGCGAGCACCGCGCGGGCCGCCGCCACCGGCTCCAGCGGCACCCCGAGCGAGCGGGCCAGCAGCACCGCCCGGCCGTTGCCGACCGGGACCAGGCCGACCGGCCCGGCGCCCAACTCGCGCTGCTGGTGCAGGGCCTGTACCACGCGCTGGAGCGCGAGGTCGGCGCCGATCACCACCGGACGGCGCCTGCCCCGGTGCGCGAGCACCCGGTCCAGCTCGCCGGCGCTCTCGGGCACCACCACCTTGACGTCCGCGCCCCCGGCCAGGACGTCCCGGGCGATCCGCACCGCCTCCCCGTCGGCCTCCTTGGCGGCTGGGTCCAGCAGCACCAGCAGCGGGGCGCCGCCGGGCGGCCCGGCGGCGTCGGAGGGTCGGGGGGCGGGCGTGGACAGGGACGACACGACCGGTCCTTCCTCAGGTAATCTCTCGGTGCAAGAGCCCCTTGCGCTATTGCGCCAGGGGCTTCGTCTATCTCGGGGCAGACTGCGGCCTACGCAGGATGCCCCAACCGGAAGGGGTGTACGCCTGTGCCGGCACTCGTGCTCGTTGGTGCCCAGTGGGGAGACGAGGGCAAGGGGAAGGCCACGGACCTCCTCGGCGGCTCCGTCGACTACGTCGTCCGCTACCAGGGCGGCAACAACGCCGGTCACACGGTGGTCATCGGCGACCAGAAGTACGCGCTGCACCTGCTGCCTTCCGGCATCCTCAGCCCCAACGTCACGCCGGTGATCGGCAACGGCGTGGTGATCGACCCGGGCGTGCTGCTGTCCGAGCTGGCGGGGCTGAACGAGCGGGGCATCGACACCTCCAAGCTGCTGATCTCGGGCAACGCCCACCTGATCACGCCCTACCACCGCACCTTGGACAAGGTCGTCGAGCGCTTCCTCGGCAAGCGCAAGATCGGCACCACCGGGCGCGGCATCGGCCCGGCCTACGCCGACAAGATCAACCGGATCGGCATCCGGGTGCAGGACCTCTTCGACGAGTCGATCCTGCGCCAGAAGGTCGAAGCGGCGCTGCACGACAAGAACCAGATCCTGGTCAAGCTCTACAACCGCCGTGCGATGCCCGCCGACCTGGTGGTCGAGGAGTACCTGGGCTACGCCGAGAAGATCCGCCCGTTCCTGGCGGACACCACGCTGGTGCTCGACGAGGCGCTGAAGGCCGACAAGGTGGTGCTGCTGGAGGGCGGCCAGGGCACCCTGCTGGACGTGGACCACGGCACGTACCCCTTCGTGACCTCGTCCAACCCGACCTCCGGCGGTGCCTGCACCGGCGCGGGCATCGGCCCCACCAAGATCGACCGGGTGATCGGCATCCTCAAGGCCTACACCACCCGGGTCGGCTCGGGCCCGTTCCCGACCGAGCTGCTGGACGCGGACGGCGAGGCGCTGCGCCGGATCGGCGGCGAGCGCGGCGTGACCACCGGGCGCGACCGGCGCTGCGGCTGGTTCGACGCGGTGATCGCGCGCTACGCGACCCGGGTCAACGGCCTGACCGACTTCTTCCTCACCAAGCTGGACGTGCTGACCGGCTGGGAGCAGATCCCGGTCTGCGTGGCGTACGAGATCGACGGCCGGCGGGTCGAGGAGCTGCCGTACAACCAGTCGGACTTCCACCACGCCAAGCCGATCTACGAGACCCTCCCCGGCTGGACCGAGGACATCAGCAAGGCGCAGACCTTCGCCGACCTGCCGAAGAACGCGCAGGCGTACGTGAAGGCGCTGGAGGAGATGTCGGGCGCCCAGATCTCCGCCATCGGCGTCGGCCCCGGCCGGACCGAGACGATCCAGATCAACTCGTTCATCTGATCGCCCGACCTGCCCGGAAGGGCCCCGCACCACCTCGGTGCGGGGCCCTTCGCGTTGTCGCCACAAGCCGTTCGACAGTGCGGAAGCATTGCACTAGATCAATAATCTATTGCACCTAGTGCGTATCGCCGCTACGGTGCGGTCATGACCGCCAAGACTCCCGCCCCCGTCACCCTCACCGGCAGCCACGTCCGCCTGGAGCCGCTGGGCCGCCACCACGTCGCCGATCTCTTCGCGGTGACCGAGAAGGACGAGGAGGTGTTCCGCTGGCTCTCCTGGAGCGCGCCGCAGCACGAGTCGGAGGTCGCCGCGATCGTCGAGGGCTACCTGGCCAACGCCGGCTGCGAGCCGTTCGCCGTGATCGCCACCGCCACGGGACGCGCGGTGGGCATCACCTGCTACTACGACTGCAACGCCCGCGAGGAGTGGGTGGAGATCGGCGGCACCTTCTACGGGCGCCCGGTCTGGCGCAGCGCCGTCAACACCGAGGCCAAGCTCCTCCTGCTGACCCACGCCTTCGAGGAGCTCGGCATGGGCCGGGTGATGTGGAAGACCGACAACCTCAACGAGCGCTCGCAGAACGCCATCAAGCGGCTCGGCGCGCAGTACGAAGGCACCTTCCGCCGGGCCCGGCGCCGGCCGGACGGCACCTGGCGGGACACCGTCTACTTCTCGATGCTGGCCGACGAGTGGCCGGCGGCCAAGCAGCGGCTGACCGAGCGGCTGGCCGCCGGCTGAGCACCGGCCGAGCACCGGCCGAGCACCGGCCGAGCACCGGCCGACCGTCACGGGGGTGCGGTCAGTCCGGGGTTCAGTCCAGGGTCCG
Source organism: Kitasatospora sp. NPDC008050 (assembly GCF_042957465.1). Lineage (NCBI taxonomy): Bacteria > Bacillati > Actinomycetota > Actinomycetes > Kitasatosporales > Streptomycetaceae > Kitasatospora > Kitasatospora sp. NPDC008050. The sequence continues at coordinate 127,748 of NZ_JBIBIJ010000019.1, read as the reverse complement.
GTCCGGGTTCAGTCCAGGGTGAGGACCACCTTGCCCTGGGCCCGCCCCGAGCCCACCAGCTCGAAGGCCCGGGCCACCTCGGCCAGCGGCAGCCGCTCCTGGACCACCACCCGCAGCTGCTCGCGGTCGACCAGGCGTTTCAACACCAGGGGGTGGGCTGTGCACTCATCCAGGCGACCCGGGAGGCAGCACCCCGGGCTTCCATCACCCTGCTGGCTGCGCCGGCAGCGGTTGGGTACTACCCCCGCGTTGGGTTCACGCAGCACGATTCAGCATGGGTGATGGCGCGCCCCACCAGCTGACGCGCGACGATCACGATGCCCCCCGGGGTATCGGCCCCCGACTACCTATCTGCCCGGGGGCCGTGGCGATCTTCGGACAAGCGGTCAGGCGCCAGTCGTGATCCCTACTGTCTCGGCGAGTTCCAGTGTCTCGGCCCTCATCGACCGCGGCGCTTTGCGCCACAGCTCAGCTGCCACTGAGCGAGCCTGCGGCGTGAACTTCACCGTCTCCGGGCTGATCTTGAGCGCTATCCCCATCACGTGGAGCGCAGCCGTCCGGTCACCCCGGTTCATGTGTGAACGGGCTGCGTCAACCCATAGCCGAGTACGTCGCTCGGTCGAGGGGATCGAGTCCGGGTCGATCTCATCCGCCAGCGTCAACGCCTTCCCCGAGCTGCGCAACTCGGTCGCGATGCTCACTGCGTGGAGGTCGACGTTCGCCCTGCCGAACACCGTGGCGAGTTCGGCGTATCCGGCTGGCAGCGACTTCGAAACCTGGTCGGCCGTGTCCCAGTGGTTCCACGCCGAACCGTCCCTGCCGTCTCGCGCCTCGGTGATCGAGGCGTGCAGCTGAAGCGCGCCATACAGGCCGCGCCAATGCTCCGGCGCTTCGGCGAGATGCGGCCGAAGCCGCTCGGCAGCCGTAGTGACCAGCATCATTGCGCCTTCGTGCTCACCGACCGCACGCATTGTGTTCGCGAGGTTCCACGCCGCCGCGCCCATTGCTGCCGGGTCGTCTGCGTCGGCCGCCGCCGCCATCGCACGGTCCCCGAGCATCCACACGGCCTCGGCAGGCCCGATGTACGCGATGACCTGTTGCGCGAGCCGGTATGCGGCGGCGAGAGCCACCAGGGCGGCGCGCCGGTCGGGGCCCGTGGTTGTGCGGCTCAGCGTCTCGCCATGCCTGATCAGGTCCGGCGCGATCAGCCCCACGTCGGTTCGGTTGTTCGCTGCCTTGTGCCACAGCCGCCATCCTGCGTCCACGTCAGCCGCGTAGCCAGCAACGGTGGTGCCGGACGGCAGCGGCGCCAGGGGTCGAGTGCCGCGTTCGAGCAGCGCCGCCCAGACAGCCGCTGATGCGGGGTGGAACAGGCGGCCGGTGTTGACCGGCTGTTCAGTGTCGGCCGGCCCGGTGAGTGCCGACAGGTCGGTGACGCGGAGTGCGGACGCGAGCTTGAGCAGCATCGCGTGGCTGGTGATCGGTCGCTCGCCGCTCTCGATCTTCTTGAGCCAATCCGTGCTGCGGCCAACCAGGCCGGCCAGCACGGGGCGCGTCATCCCGCGCCGCTCACGTAGGACCCGGATTCGCTCGCCGGGCGTCAGTTCCTCGGACAGTTCGGACATGTGCCTCTCCTCGGCTGAGCGCCGCCCCGGACGATGCCTCAGCCGGACGCACGGTCGGGGCGGCGGCTGCTTCCCACCGTAGAGCGGCCCGAAGGCGCCGTGAAGGCCGTTCTGCGGGTTGCAACGGGTACACACAGGGTGAGGGGGACAGCCTGTCCCCCTTCCTGACGCGCCGTCACTCTACGGTTCCGGCATGTCACACACCGCCGTGCATGCCTCCCCACGCCGGGGAGCGGAACCCGTGCACGACCCCACCAGCGGCGAGACCCGCATCCCCTTGCGTCTGTACGCCATTGACGAACCGCAGGGTGACACCGATCTTGTCCTGTCGCGGGCCGAGACCGAACAGCTGCACGCCAGGCTCGCAACGTTCCTCACCCGCCATAGTGCCCCGGCGCAGTCGTGCCGCCGCCCCGCGCTCTGAACAACCCCCGAAGGGCAATCCGATGACGACGCAGCAGCGCGCTTTAACGACCGCCGGTACGGCGTACGTCACGGCCTCCGACGCGGGCGCGGTCACGGCGGTCTACCTCCCCAACGAGGACCGGATTCGCCGGCGGGCACAGGTGCTTCGTCAGCTCACCGAGGGCCGGCGCCGGCGCCAAGCTCGGGGGTTGCGATGAGCCGCCGACAGGCATGGGACATTCCAGATGACACGTGGACGGTCGCCCCCGGCGACACCGCGGCTGTCGCCGAATCCCGTCGTCGAGCGGTCGCAGACGCGCGCGCCTGGTGTCCCGAGTCGCTGCCCGATGACATCGTGGATTCAATTCGCCGTGTCGTCTCCGAGTTGGTCACCAATGCGCTCCGACACGCCAGCAGTGCGGGCCCGATCACGGTGAGCGTCTGGCCTACCCCGGGCGGGAACTTCGCCGTTGCGGTCACGGACGGATCGCCCGTGGTGCCGACGCCCTGCGACCCGTACGACGGCGGTACCGCGGGCCGGGGGCTTGCGATCGTCGCGGCCGAGTCGCTCAGCTGGACGTGGAAGCACGCCGACGCCGGCAAGGTCGTCAGTGCGACGATCGCGCTCCCTGGCTCGGCCGCTACCGCACGTCGGGCTGGTGCTGGTGCTCCCGTCGGCGACGCGGCTCCACAGCCTCCGCCGGAGCTGGCGGGGGCGCTCGGCAGGCCGAGCGGCACCGACGCCGGAGCGCAACAGCCGTTCCGCGCCACCAAAGTTGGATCGTGAGCTTGCGGTGAAGCTGTACAGCCAGCAGGGCATGGCCCAGGTGGCCGCCGCATTTGGGGTGTCCCCGGAGTACCTGCGGAAGTGTTTCACGGCTTGGGGAGTGCACATCCGTAACAGGCAGGAAGCCCGGAAGCTCCGAGCCGAGGTGGAAGCCGAGGCACGCGACGCGACAGCGCGTGGTGCCGGCTCCTCGCCATAGCTCTACCTAAAGACTCCCGCGTCGTTCCTCTGGGGAGGGACACCGGCGCGGGTTGCTCGCCCCGGCCGCAGTAACGCGCGCGCCCGTCGGTCGGGGCGGGCCTGAACTGGCACCTACTGATGGAAGGACGCGGTATGAGCACTGCTGCACCTCCGTGGGGTACCACCCGCATGGGACCGTTCGTCGAGGGCGGGCCCGTGCCCGCGCTCTCGGCGGTCATCGAGCCCGAGACGCAGGTCGCCGTGTACTACGACGACCAGGGTCGCGAGATCGAGATGGGGGCGCACGGCACGAGCACCAACACCAGCACGCCGACCAACACCGGCGGCGGTGGGGGCGACGGGCAGAGCGGTGGCCAGGCGCAGCCCAGCGACATGGACAGCATCCCCGCCAACGACCAGGACCAGGGCACCGGCTGACATGATCGACGATCGGCCTGGGGCCGTACTGGTCCTGACCAACTCCCTCGACGCAACAGCGGACGTGGTCCTGCGCATCCTCGCTGAGCGCCGTGTTCCGGTCGTTCGTGTAGACCCCGGTGTCGATCTGTACAACGACGCCTCGCTGACCGCCAGGTATGGAACTGGCGGTCAGCGAGGCGCACTTGTGACACCGACTCGCGCGCTCGACCTTGGACACGTCCGGTCGGTCTGGTGGCGCCGGCCAACGGCGTACCGTGGGCCGTCCGATTTGGATGGCCAGGATGCCAAGTTCGCTGGCTCACAGATGTTCTGGGGAGTCGGCGGCATCCTCGCCTCGCTGCCCGGAGCGCACCACGTCAACCACCCATGGCGGATCAGGAACGGCGAGTACAAGCCCGCCCAACTCGCTGCCGCGCTGCGTGCCGGATTCGTGGTCCCCGAGACCATCATCACCATGGATCCCGCTGAGGCGCAGCAGTTCTGCACCGAGCGGCCCGCCGTGTACAAGCCGCTGTGGAACACCCCGTACTGCGACGCGAACAACGAGGCACTCCAGGTTTGGGTGCGCGAGGTGAACCCGGCCGACATCACCGACGCTGTGTCCGTGTGTCCTCACCTGTTTCAGGCCACGGTCGAGAAGGTGTTCGATGTGCGGCTGACGGCGGTTGGCGCGAAGCTGACCGCTGCCCGGATCGCGGGACCGGAACTCGACTGGCGTCGGCGACAGGATCTGCTCAGCTACGAGCCGATCAGCGTGCCGGACGCGGTCGCCGCCTCGGTGGCCGGTTACCTCACGGAGATGGGGCTCGTCTTCGGTGCGTTCGACTTCGCCGTCGATGCGGCAGGCGCCTGGTACTTCCTTGAGTGCAACCCCAGTGGCCAGTGGGCTTGGTTCCCTCCGGAGATCACCATGCCCATCGGGCAGGCAATCGCTGATGAACTTCAGAAAGGACAACTCTCGTGAGTGATGCAACCGCCCTACGGGCGGCCCTGGTTCGACAGCTGGAAGCCGACGGCGACTTGACCGATCCGGCATGGCGAGCTGCCGCCCAAGCTGTTTCGCGCGAAGCCTTCGTGCGCGCGTACTTCCGTGCGGTCCCCGGCTCGTTCCCCACGGCCTATGAGTCGGTGGGCGAAGGCAGTGACGGATGGCTGGAGACCGTCTACAGCAACGAGACGCTGATCACCCAGCTGGACGGCGAGCTGCTGCCGAGCAATTCCAAGGGACCGGCCGTCGGTTCGCCGTCGTCCTCGTCCACCCTGCCGTCGCTCGTTCTCAGGATGTGGCGCCAGCTCGACGTTGAGGCCGGGCACCGTGTCCTTGAGATCGGGACCGGCACCGGGTACTCGACAGCCCTGGGGGCGCACCGCCTCGGCTCGCAGAACATCGTGAGCATCGAGGTTGACCCGGGCGTCGCAGAGCGCGCCAAGGGTGCGATCGCGGCGGCCGGGTTCAGCCCTACGCTGGTCGTCGGTGACGGCCTCCTGGGCGCCCCCGAGGGCGCACCCTATGACCGGCTGATCGCCACGTGTTCGGTGCGTCACGTGCCCATGCCGTGGCTGTACCAGGTGAAGCCGGGCGGCAAGATCCTGGTCACGCTGACCGGCTGGTCGTTCCGCTTCGGCCTGGTGCTGCTGACCGTGACCGGGCCTGGACGTGCCACCGGTCGATTCCTGCCCGGGTACACGAGTTTCATGGTGGCCCGTCCCCATGACAGGCCGCCGCGTCAGAGCCTGTGGCCGATGCCTGGCGAGGAGCGCCCGACCCGGATCGACCCGGCGCTGATCAACGACTGGACTGGTGGCTGGGTCGCGCAGCTCGCGGCGCCGTCCGCCGAGCAGATCGGCGCACCCGGGCAGCAGATCCTGTCGGACGTGGCCACCGGCTCCCAGGCCCGGACCGCGGCGAATCCGGAGGGGGGATGGATCGTGATGCAGAGGGGGCCGCTGCGGCTCTGGGATCAGGTCGAGACGGCGATCCTGGAGTGGCAGGCAGCCGGTTGCCCGCACCAGGAGGGATTCGGGATCACGATCACGGAGATGGGACAGCGGGTCTGGATTGGCACCGAGGATGGTCCGGGTTGGGACCTGCCTATCTGAGCTAGCTACGGACCTTAACCGCCCCGTCCGCCCTTTCAGCACGACCCCGCGGCACCGTCTACCTCTCGATGCTGGCCGACGAGTGGCCGGCGGCCAAGCAGCGGCTGACCGAGCGGCTCGCCACCGGCTGAGCACCGGCCGAGCACCGGCCGAGCACCGGCCGACCGTCACGGGGGTGCGGTCAGCCCGGGGTTCAGTCCAGGGTCCGGTCCGGGTTCAGTCCAGGGTGAGGACCACCTTGCCCTGGGCCCGCCCCGAGCCCACCAGTTCGAAGGCCCGGGCCACCTCGGCCAGCGGCAGCCGCGCGGCGACCTCCACCCGCAGTTCCTTGCGCTCGATCAGCTCGACCAGGCCGCGCAGCCCGCTCCGGTCCGGCTCGACCAGCACGTCGGTGATCCGCCGGCCGGTCGCCCGCGCCTGCTCGGCCGCCACCGGGTCCACCCCGCCCGGCACCGCCACCAGCAGCCCGCCCTCGCGCAGGGTGCGCAGCGAGCGCAGCTGGTGCTCGGGGTCGCCGATGTTGTCGACCACCAGGTCGAGCTCGCTGACCACCTCTTCGAACGGGCGGGCCGTGTAGTCCAGCGCCTGGTCCACGCCGATCGAGCGCAGGAAGTCGTGCTTGGCCGCCCGCGCCGTCCCGATCACGTAGGCGCCGCGGGCCTTGGCGATCTGCACCGCCAGGTGGCCCACCCCGCCGGCGGCCGCGTGCACCAGCACCCGCTGGCCGGCGGCCAGTTCGGCGGTGTCCACCAGGATCTGCCAGGCCGTCAGACCCGCCAGCGGCAGTCCGGCCGCCTCGGCGTGGCTCAGCCCGGCGGGCTTGCGCACCCAGTGGCGCGAGGGCGCGGTGACGTACTCGGCGAAGCCGCCGGCCAGCCGCGGGAAGTTCGGCATCCCGAGCACCTCGTCGCCCGCCTTGAGCGTGGTGACCCCGAAGCCGACCGCCTCCACCGTGCCGCTGACGTCCCAGCCCAGCGTGTAGGGCGGCTCGCCGTAGTACCAGGCCAGCCCCTCGCCCCGGCTGGTCTTCACGTCCACCGGGTTGATCCCGGCCGCGTGCACCTTGACCAGCACCTCGGTCGGGCCGGGCGCGGGGCGCTCGGTGCGGGCGATCCGCAGCACCTCGGAGGCTGCGCCGAAGCGGTCCTGGGTCACCGTGTTCATCTGCACCGCGTTCGTCTGCACCGCGTTCGTCTGAGTCGTCATGGCTCCAGGCTGCCGCCGACCGCCGCACGGCGGCCAGACGGAACCTGGCGGAAACCTGCTGGAATACCCCCCGCCGGCTGCGCGGTTGCCCAGAGCATGAACGAGAGTGACCAGGACCGCTGCCCCTGCCGCCCGCTGCTCGACCGCCTCGGCGACCGCTGGTCGGTACTGCTGCTGGTCACCCTGCAGGAGGGTCCCGCCCACTACGGCGACCTGAACCGCCGGATCGGCGACATCAGCCGCAAGATCCTCACCCAGACCCTGCGCAGCCTGGAGCGCGACGGCCTGGTCACCCGTACCGTGCTGGCCGACTCCGTGGTCAAGGTCCGTTACGAGCTGAGCCCGCTCGGCCGCAGCCTGGCCGAGCCGCTGAGCGCCATCCGGAGCTGGATCGACCACCACCAGCCCACCGTCGAGGCCCACCAGCACGCCTACGACGCCCGCACCGACGACCTCGGCGTCACCGAACTGCGCCGCCGCCGCTCTGCTCCGATCCCGGCCCCGGCCCGCGCCCTGGCCCCGGCCACCCGGCGCCTGCACCTCGCCCTGTAGTCGGCGGAATGCTTCCGGCACCCGATGAGGTTGGATGTGGGCATGGCTTCTCGTGCACGCGTCCGCGCCCCCGAACTCATCGGCGCCGGCGGCTGGCTGAACACCGGCGGCAAGGATCTGACCCTGGCGGACCTCAGGGGCAAGATCGTGATCGCCGACTTCTGGACCTTCTGCTGCATCAACTGTCTGCACGTCCTGGACGAGCTGCGCGCGCTGGAGGAGAAGCACCGCGACACCGTGGTGATCGTCGGGGTGCACTCGCCCAAGTTCGTCCACGAGGCCGACCACCAGGCCGTGGTGGACGCGGTGGCGCGCTACGAGGTCGAGCACCCGGTGCTGGACGACCCGGAGCTCGCCACCTGGAAGCAGTACGCGGTGCGGGCCTGGCCGACGCTGGTGGTGATCGACCCCGAGGGGTACGTGGTCGCCCAGCACGCCGGCGAGGGCCACGCGCACGCGATCGAGCGGCTGGTCGAGGAGCTGGAGGCCGAGCACGCCGCGAAGGGCACGCTGCGCCGCGGTGACGGCCCGTACGTGCCGCCGGAGCCGGTGGCCGGGGCGCTGAAGTTCCCCGGCAAGGCGGTGCGGCTGCCCGGCGGCGGCTTCCTGGTCGCCGACTCCGGTCACCACTCGCTGGTCGAGCTGGCCGAGGACGGCGAGAGCGTGGTGCGCCGGATCGGCGACGGCGAGCGCGGCTTCCTGGACAGCACCGACGGCGCGGCGCCGCGGTTCAGCGAGCCGCAGGGCCTGGCGCTGGTGCCCCAGGGGCTGGACCTCGGCTACGACGTGGTGGTGGCCGACACGGTCAACCACGCGCTGCGCGGGGTGCGGCTGGCCGACGGCACGGTGACCACGCTGGCCGGCACCGGCAAGCAGTGGTGGCAGGGCTCGCCGACCGAGGGCCCGGCCCGCGAGGTGGACCTCTCCTCGCCCTGGGACGTCGCCTTCTTCGACGGCCGGGTGTGGATCGCGATGGCCGGCGTGCACCAGCTGTGGGCCTACGACCCGGCCGGCGACGCGGTCGCGGTGGCGGCCGGCACCACCAACGAGGGCCTGGTGGACGGCCCGGTGGCGGAGGCCTGGTTCGCCCAGCCCTCGGGCCTGGCGGTCTCGGCGGACGGCGAGCGGCTCTGGGTGGCGGACTCGGAGACCTCGGCGCTGCGCTGGGTTTCACGTGAAACACAGTCCGTACACAGTGCGATCGGCACCGGCCTGTTCGACTTCGGCCACCGGGACGGCGCCGCCGAGCAGGCGCTGCTCCAGCACCCGCTCGGTGTCACCGTGCTGCCGGACGGTTCGGTGGCGATCGCCGACACCTACAACCACGCGCTGCGCCGCTTCGACCCGGCGACGAACGAGGTCAGCACGCTGGCCACCGACCTGCGCGAGCCCTCGGGCGCGGTGCTGGCGGGCGAGGAGATCGTGGTGGTGGAGTCGGCCCGGCACCGGCTGACCCGGCTGCGGCTGCCCGAGGAGGCGGTGCGGGTGGAGTCCGTCGCGCACCGCACCCAGCGCGCCGCCACCGAGGTGGCCCCGGGCGCCCTGCGCCTGGAGGTGGTCTTCACCGCGCCCAGCGGCCAGAAGCTGGACGAGCGCTACGGCCCCTCCACCCGCCTGCTGGTCAGCGCCACCCCGCCCGAGCTGTTGGTCTCCGGCGCCGGCGCGGACAGCGCGCTCTCCCGCGAGCTGGTGCTCTCGGGTGAGCTGACCGAGGGCGTGCTGCACGTCTCGGCGATGGCGGCCTCCTGCGACGACGACCCGGCGATCGAGTACCCGGCCTGCCATGTGCACCAGCAGGACTGGGGCGTGCCGGTGAAGCTGGTGGCGGGCGGCGCGAGCCGGCTGCCGCTGGTGCTGGCCGGGATGGAGTGAGCGGCCAGGGCCTGTCCGGCAAGATCCGCCGGACAGGCCCTGGGTCGGGAGCCGGCGCGGCCGGCCCCGACCCGCCGCCGGGCGTCAGCCTTCGAGGAACGCCTTCAGCGCCGAGGCGAGCAGGTACGGGTCCTCGGCGCCGCACAGCTCGCGCGCCGAGTGCATGGAGAGCGCGGCGATCCCGCAGTCCACCGTGGTGATCCCGAGCCGCGCCGCGGTGATCGGGCCGATCGTGGTCCCGCACGGCATCGCGTTGTTGGAGACGAAGGTCTGCCACGGCACGCCGGCCCGCTCGCAGGCGCCGGCGAAGACCGCCCGGCCGACACCGTCGGTCGCGTACCGGTTGTTGACGTTGACCTTGAGGATCGGCCCGCCGTTGGGGACCGGCTGGTGGCCGGGCTCGTGCCGCTCGCTGTAGTTGGGGTGCACGGCGTGCCCCATGTCGGAGGAGAGGCAGACGGTGCCGGCCAGCGCCCTGGCCCGGTCCTCCATGGTGCCGCCGCGGGCGTGGATGCTGCGCTCCAGCACATTGCCGAGCAGCGGGCCCTGCGCGCCGGTGTCCGACTCGCTGCCGGTCTCCTCGTGGTCGAAGGCGGCCAGCACCGGGATGTAGGGCAGCCGGTCGGCGCCCTCCGCGCTGACGGCGGCGGCGAGCGCGGCGGTCGCCGCGTGCACCGAGAGCAGGTTGTCCAGCCGCGGCGCGGCCAGCAGCTCGCGGTCCCGGCCCAGGTACGACGGCGGCTGGACGTCGTGGGTCATCAGATCCCAGCCCACCACCGCGCTCGCGTCCAGCTGGGCGCGCTCGGCGACGTACTTGATCAGGCCGCCCTCGTCCACCTTGCCCAGCCCCCAGATGGGGGTCAGATGCCGCTGCTTGTCCAGCTTCAGCCCGTCGTTGACCTGCCGGTCCAGGTGGATCGCCAGCTGCGGGACGCGCAGCAGCGGCTCGTCCAGCTGCACCAGCCGGGTCGATCCGTCACGCAGCACCAGCCGGCCGGACAGACCCAGGTCCCGGTCCAGCCAGGTGTTCAGCGGCACCCCGCCGTAGATCTCCACCGCCACCTGCCGCCAGCCGGCCGCACCGGTGTCGGGCAGCGGCTTGACCCGCAGGTTGGGCGAGTCGGTGTGGGTGCCGACCACCCGGAACGGCGTGGCCGGGCCCGCGCTCTTGGGCACGTACCAGGCGATCAGGGCGCCGCCCCGGATGACGTACCGCCCGCCGGTGGTGCCCTCCCACCCGTCGGTCTCCGCGACCTGCCGGAAACCCGCCTTCTCCAGCCGCTCGGCCGCGCCGGCCACCGCGTGGTACGGGGACGGGGCGGCGGCCAGAAAGGCGATCAGGTCGTCGGTATGGGTCCGGTCGAAGAACACCGGTCGGTCGGCGGTGGACATGCTGCTCCTGGGTCGAGGGAAGTGCGGAGAGCCGGCGGTGCGAAGGTGCCCTCCCATCCGAGCATATGCCCGTACACCGACAGGACAGTCAAGAGTTGGTATTGGTCCCGGGTGACTGATGCGTCATCATCACCCGCCCTGTTCACCTACTGTCCGGTACCTGGGAGCCCGGATCGCTCGGGGTCGAACGAGTGCGCGGATCGGCGCGGCGCGTGGGGGCCCGGCCGGGCGCCACGGCGCCAGGAGGGTGGGGCCGGGACAGCACTGTGGGGCCCGCACGACAGCGCGGGCCCCACAGTGCTGAGGGTGTGTCAGGTGGTCAACGGGATCAGAACGCGTCCTCGGCCAGCTCCATGACGTCCAGGTCGATGCCCTCGGCGATCAGGCGCTGGGCGCTGATGGTCGGCAGGATGTTGCGGGCGAAGAACCGGGCACCGGCGAGCTTGCCCTGGTAGAAGGCGAGGTCCTTGCCGGTGGCGCCGGCCTCGATCTTGGCCTGGGCCACGACGGCCTGGCGCATCAGCAGCCAGCCGACCACCACATCGCCACAGACCAGCAGCAGGCGGGTGGTGTTCAGGCCCACCTTGTGCATGTTCTTCACGTCCTGCTCGACCGCGGACAGGTCGCTGAGGACCTTGCCGACGATGGCCTCCAGGTCGCCGGCGGCCTTGGCGAGCAGCTCGCGCTCGGCGGCCAGGGCGTCGCCGCCCTCACCCGCGCCGAGGAACTTCTGGATCTGCTCGGAGACCGCGGTGAGCGCCTGGCCGCCGTCCTTGACGATCTTGCGGAAGAAGAAGTCCAGGCCCTGGATCGCGGTGGTGCCCTCGTAGAGGGTGTCGATCTTGGCGTCCCGGATGTACTGCTCGATCGGGTACTCCTGCAGGTAGCCGGAGCCACCGAAGGTCTGCAGGGACTGGGCGAGCTGCTCGTAGGACTTCTCCGAGCCGTAGCCCTTGACGATCGGCAGCAGCAGGTCGTTGAGGCGCTCGGCGGCCTCGTCCTTCTCGCCGCGCAGGCGGGCGGCCAGCATGTCGTCCTGGACCGAGGCGGTGTAGAGCACCAGGGCGCGCATGCCCTCGGCGTACGCCTTCTGGGTCAGCAGCGAGCGGCGCACGTCGGGGTGGTGCGTGATGGTGACGCGCGGGGCGTTCTTGTCCAGGAAGTTGGCGATGTCGGCGCCCTGCACGCGCTCCTTGGCGTACTCCAGCGCGTTCAGGTAGCCGGTGGAGAGGGTGGCGATGGCCTTCGTGCCGACCATCATCCGGGCGAACTCGATGATCTTGAACATCTGGCGGATGCCGTCGATCTTCTCGCCGACCAGCCAGCCCTTGGCCGGGTGCTTGGCGCCGAAGGTCATCTCACAGGTGTTGGAGGCCTTCAGGCCCATCTTGTGCTCGACGTTGGTGGCGTAGGCGCCGTTGCGCTCGCCCAGCTCGCCCGTCTCCCAGTCGAAGTCGTACTTGGGGACGATGTAGAGGCCCAGGCCCTTGGTGCCCGGCTTGCCGCCCTCGGGGCGGGCCAGCACCAGGTGGATGATGTTCTCGGACATGTCGTGCTCGCCCGAGGTGATGAAGCGCTTCACACCCTCGATGTGCCAGGAGCCGTCCTCCTGCTTGATCGCCTTGGTGCGGCCGGCGCCCACGTCGGAGCCCGCGTCCGGCTCGGTCAGCACCATGGTGGCGCCCCAGAGCCGGTCGGTCATGAGCTTGGCGACCTTGTGCTGCTCCTCGGTGCCCTCGTCGAAGACGACGCCGGCGAAGGCCGGGCCGGAGGAGTACATCCAGATGGCCGGGTTGGAGCCCAGGATCTGCTCGGCGTAGGCCCAGATCAGCGAGGACGGGGTGACCTGGCCGCCGATCTCGGTCGGGATGCCCAGGCGCCACCACTCGGCGTCCATGTAGGCGTTGTAGCTCTTCTTGAAGGTGTCCGGGATCGGCGCGGTGTTGGTCTCCGGGTCGAAGACCGGCGGGTTGCGGTCGGTGTCCGCGAAGGAGGCGGCGAGGTCGTTCTCGGCCAGCCGCGAGATCTCGCTGAGGATGCTCTTCGCGGTGTCGACGTCCATGTCGGCGAACGGACCGGTGCCGTACACCTGGTCGCGGCCGAGCACCTCGAAGAGGTTGAACTCCACGTCCCGCAGGTTGGACTTGTAGTGACCCATGACCGTTTCTCCGGTTCGTCGCTTCCGGGTGCGCCGATAAGGTTTCGTGGGCGCACCTACCCGCCAGTAGACATCATGATGCTACCGGTAAGTAACTTCTTCAAGCCTTTCACCGTTAATCCGGCGTGAACGTAGTCACGTCCAGGGCCGTACGTCCCCGCCGGCCCCGCAGTGCCCGCCGACCCACGCGCCGTCGGTTCCCGACAGGACCATCCCAGCGCACCTTGTCCGATCCGACCGCCCCGCCGGACGGGCCGGGTTCGCTAGCCTGTCCGTGTGTACGGCTATGAGCAGAGCGCGAACGGCGGCTACCCCGGCGACCCCTACCAGCAGGCGGGGCAGCAGGGCATGGGCGGCGGCTACGGGCAGCAGGGCTACGGCGCGCAGGCCGGCGGGCTCGGAGGGTACGGCGAGCAGCCGCAGGCCGCCGGGCAGTCGCTCTACCCCGAGCCCTCGCCGCCCTCGCTCGCGGACGCCGTGCGCGCCTTCACCACCGGCTCGATGCCGGTGGAGGACTTCCAGGCGATCTTCATCACCTCGAAGGTGCACTGCCCGCGCGGCGACCGCCCCGGCTTCCTGGCCCTGCACAACACGCCGACGCCGGTGATCCCGATGTTCAGCTCGCTCAAGGAGCTGCGCCGGTACGCGGGCAAGGACTCCAAGTACTTCAGCGTCTCCGGCGCCGAGGTGCTGGACCTGCTGCCGACCGGCTACGGCTTCGCGCTGGACATGGAGGGCGAGCACCGGATGGTGTTCGACGCCAAGGCCGTGGAGCAGATGGTCGACTTCACCATGCGGCGGATGTACGGCTGACCCGCCCCGCACACCCGGCCCCCCGCGGGGGGCTGATCCCGGCCGACCCGTCGAGTCATGGTTGAACATTCAACTTGCTTCTTGTTGAGCGTTGAACTAACCTCGCAGAGGTAGGCCCAAGCACTCAGAAGGAGGCCGACATGCCAGCCGTGACCGTCGAGAACCCGCTTGTTCTGCCGCGCATCGCATCCCCCGCCGAAGGCGCCCGGCCGCGGCCGGTGCTGGCCGTGTCGACCGCGCTGAGCGGCTTCGAGGGCGAGGGCTTCCCGGTCCGTCGCGCCTTCGCCAAGATCAACCAGAAGTACCTGGACCCGTTCATCATGATGGACCAGATGGGCGAGGTGGACTACGCGGCCGGCGAGCCCAAGGGCACCCCCTGGCACCCGCACCGCGGCTTCGAGACCGTCACGTACATCATCGACGGGACCTTCATCCACCAGGACTCGCACGGCGGTGGCGGCGTCATCACCGACGGCGACACCCAGTGGATGACGGCGGGCTCCGGCCTGCTGCACATCGAGACCCCGCCGGAGTCGCTGGTCATGTCCGGCGGCCTCTTCCACGGGCTGCAGCTGTGGGTGAACCTGCCCGCCGCGGACAAGATGATCGCGCCGAAGTACCAGGACATCCGGGGCGGCAACGTGAAGCTGCTCGCCTCGGCGGACGGCGGCGCGCTCGTACGGCTCATCGCCGGCGACATCGCGGGCCACCAGGGCCCCGGTGCCACCCACACCCCGATCACGATGATCCACGTCTCGGTGAACCCCGGCGCCGAGGTCACCCTGCCCTGGCGGCCCGACTTCAACGGGCTGGCCTACGGCCTGGCCGGCAGCGGCTCGGCGGGTTCGGAGCGGCGCCCGTTCCACCTGGGCCAGGCCGTCGTCTTCGGCGAGGGCGACTCCCTCACCATCCGGGCCGACGAGGCCCAGGACTCCCGCAGCGCCAACTTCGAGGTCGTCCTGCTGGGAGGTGAGCCGATCCGGGAGCCGGTCGCCCACTACGGCCCGTTCGTGATGAACAGCCACCGCGAACTGCAGCAGGCCATGGAGGACTTCCAGGCCGGCCGCCTGGGCACCATCCCCGCCGGCGCCAACTGATCAGGCCACTCACACACCACCGCCGAGCGCCCCGCCCGCTGCCCCGTCGGCCGCCCACCGGCGGCGGGGCAGCGGGCGCAGGCGGGCCGGGTGGCGACGAGCTCGATCCTCAAGAGCGGCCGTCTGGACTCAAGTTGCGCTCAACTCGCGAACTAAACGGAATCGCTACTCGTCCTCCTAGCTGAGCGTCCGAATCACCTCGGGAGGCGACCCATCGATGACCGACGCGCGACTGCGATCCCTGTTCAGCGAGGACGAGTTGGCCCAGCTCACCGCCCACCGGGTGCCATTCGGCGTCGGTGCCGAGCGGGATGCCGTCGAGCTGGCCACCGCCTGGGCGGAGCAGGTCGCGCGGATCGACGCCGACCGTGCGCTGCCGCCCTTCGCCCGCGACGCGTGGAACGCCTACGACCTAGCCGGCGCGCTCTTCCTGCGTGACCACCTGGCGGCCGCGCTCGGCAAGCTCCCGGCCGCGCTGCGCGAGCGGCTGGAGCAGGCCGCGGTCCAGCAGACGGACGACCACTACCGCTCGTTCACCGTGGTCGACGACGGGCAGCGGATGGCGCGGGTCGCGCAGCTGGACCTGGCGGGCCGCGGCTGGTGGTGGTTCCGGACACCGGCCAACGGGCCGATCGCCGACGATCTGCTGCGCCACGAGCTGCTCGCATCATGGCATCTGATCTTCCGTCAGGCACGATAGCGTCGAGTCAGCTGACCATTCACCCGACCCTGTTGGGGGCACCGACATGAAGCTCGGCCTGCACTACTGGAAGTACACCACCCCCGAGGACCCGGCGCTGATCGCCCCGACGCTCGCGCGCACCGCGCGGATCGCCGAGGAGGCCGGGTTCGCCCGGTTCACCGTGATGGACCACTACTTCCAGATGGAGACCCCGCACTCGGTCGCCACCGAGCCGATGCTGGAGGGCTACACCACCCTCGGCTACGTCGCCGCGATCACCGAGCGGATGCAGCTCAACCTGATGGTCACCGGCGTGATGTACCGCTATCCGGGCCTGCTGGCGAAGATCGTCACCACCCTGGACGTGCTCTCCGGCGGCCGTGCGCAGCTGGGCCTCGGGGCCTCGTGGTACGAGCGCGAGCAGCGAGCCCTCGGGGTCCCGGTGGTGCCGGTGAGCGAGCGGTTCGAGCGCCTGGAGGAGACGCTGCAGATCTGTCTGCAGATGTGGAGCGACGACAACGGTCCCTACGAGGGCCGGCACTACCAGCTGGCCGAGACGCTCTGCGTGCCGCGCCCGCTGCGCAGCCCGCGTCCGCCGATCATCATCGGCGGCAGCGGCGAGAAGAAGACGCTGCGGCTGGTCGCCCAGTACGCCGACGCCTGCAACCTGTTCGGCAACAGCGTCGCGGAGGTCGGCCACAAGCTGGACGTACTGCGGGCGCACTGCGCCGATGCGGGTCGCGACTACGAGGCGATCGAGAAGACCGTGATGTGGAGCCGCCGTCCGGCGCTGGGCGAGCTGGACGCCTTCCTCGCCGAGGCGGAGCAGTTGGCGAAGCTGGGCGTGGCCGAACTCCAGGTGGTGCCGGAGGCGGGCCGCAACCCGGCGGAGTTCGCCGAGGAGATCGCCGAGCACCTGCTGCCGCGCCTGGCCCGGATCGGCTAGCGGCCCGGCGTGGTCTACGGGCCGGCGGGCGCTTCGGGTTTGGTGTGGAGGATCTCGCGGGCCTGCTCGGCGGCGCGGGCGATGCTCTCGGAGACGAAGTCGACGAAGCGGGCGATGTTCTCCAGGCGGGCGGCGGCCGGGGTGTCGGGCCCGAGGATGCCGACGCCCTGCCGGGCGATCTCGACGAGGTGGGCGGTGCCGCGGGCGCTGGCGATCATCGACTGGTACCAGACGTCGTCGTCGACGACGTAGCGGTCACGGCGGCGCTCGTCGCGTTCCCGGCGGACGAGGCCCTGGCTCTCCAGGTAGGTGATCGCCTTGGAGATGGACGCCGGGCTGACCTGGAGGCGCTGGACGAGTTCGGACGCGGTGAGGCTGCCCGCGTCGGTGAGGGTGAGGCAGGCCAGCACCCGGGCCATCATCCTGGGCGTGCCCGAACCCATCAGGACGGTGGTGTAGAGCTCCTCGTACTCGCGCACGGCCTGGACATCGCGTCCGTGGACCTGCGGGGGCGCCTGCGGCCCTCGGGGAGCGGCCGGCGCGCGCCGGTGGGCGCGGCGGCGTTCGGTGGCACGGTGGGCCAGGTCGGCCCGGTAGGCGGTGGGGCCGCCGTTGCGCATCACCTCACGCGTGACCGTCGAGGTGGGGCGGTCGAGACGCCTGGCGATCTCCGCGTAGGCGAGGCCGTCGGCCACCCCCAGCGCGATCTGCTGGCGCTCCTGCTGAGTGAGCCTGCCTCCCGGCACCGCGATCTCCCTTCACCTGCTTCCCCGATGCCGCCAGCATAGCGTTCGCTTCCATTCCATTGCAACGATCGAGCGGATTTCCGTTGCATTAAAGCCCAGGGCGTTGCAACGATAGTTCGGCCCTGACCTGCATAGATGCCGATCCCACGCAACTTCACCGTTGCCAGGATCCTTGAACGCAACGTAGCGTTTCCGGTGTCAGAAACAACGAGCCGAAGGACAGAACGATGCAGAAGTTCGACACCCCCGCCCCGGTCACCACCGTCCTCGACATCCCCGCCGGGCGCGTGCGGTTCATCGCCGCCGACCGCACCGACACCACGGTCGAGGTCCTGCCCGCGGACGCCTCGAAGAGCCGCGACGTGAAGGCGGCGGAGCAGATCACCGTCGAATACGCCGACGGCGTCCTGCGGATCGTGGCCGCACCGGCGAAGAACCGGATCCTCGGCTCCTGCGGATCCATCGAGGTGACCATCCAGCTGCCGGCCGGCTCCCGCGTCGAGGCGAAGACGGCCGGCGCCGAACTCCGGGGCGTCGGACGGCTCGGTGACGTCACCTTCGAGGGCGCACACGCCTCGGTCAAGCTCGACGAGACCGAGAGCGCCCACGTCACCCTCCTCGCCGGTGACGTCTCGGTCGGCCGGCTGGGCGGCCCCGCCCGGATCAGCACCCAGAAGGGCGACATCCGGATCCGCGAGGCCGTGCGCGGCGCGGTCGTGCTGCGCACCGAGTTCGGCGAGGTGTCGGTCGGCGCCGCCCGCGGCGTCTGCGCCGCCCTGGACGCCGGCACCACCTACGGCCGGATCCACAACGCGCTCAAGAACACCGAGGGCGCCGCCGGTCTGACCATCCACGCGACCACCGCCTACGGCGACATCACCGCCCGAAGCCTCTGAACCGCACCGCTCGACAGCACCGCTCGACAGCACCGCCCCTGTTCCACCTCCAACACGGGAAGAAGGCAGACCATGACCACCGAGCAGCCCACCTGGACCGGCCTGGTACCGATCGACGACACCGCCCTCGCCGTCACCGACACCGGCGGCACCGGCACCCCCGTGGTCTACCTCAACGGCTCCTACGCCGACCAGACGAACTGGCGGCGCGTCATCGCCGAACTCGGCGACGGCTACCGGCACATCACCTACGACGAGCGGGCCCGTGGCAAGTCGAAGCGCGCCACGGACTACTCGTTCGAGGCGTGCATCCGTGACCTCGACGCCGTCCTCAAGGCGCGGGGCGTGGCGAAGCCGATCCTGGTGGGCTGGTCCTACGGCGCCCTGATCGCGATGCACTGGGCCGCGCGGAACCCGGACCGCGTCCAGGCAGTGGTGTCCGTGGACGGCGCCCTGCCGAGCGAATGGCTCGACGACGCCACCCAGGAGCAGATCCGCACGCTGTTCCGCCGGCTCAGCCCGGTCTTCCCGATCTGCCGCCCGCTGGGCCTGGCCGCGCGGATGAGCGCCGCCCAGCACGCCGAGATCAACATCGAGCTCAACCAGCTCTGCGCGCCCGCCTCGCTCGACCCGGTCTTCGACCGCGTGACCGTACCCACCCGGTACGTGCTCGGCACCGGCGGCAACCTCGGCGCCGACGCGAAGGTGATGGAACAGATCCGCGCCAACCTCGACCCGGTGCTCGCCCGCAACCCGAACATCCGGGTCGGCGCGAAGGTCGCGAGCAACCACTCCAAGATCCTGCGCAAGGACTTCGGAGCCGTCGCCGAGGCGGTGCGCGAGCTCGCCGCCGCCCGCGCCTGAATCGCCGCAACCGCACCGGAAGAGCGTCGCAACCGCACCGGAACAGCGCCGGGAGAGCGCCGGGAGAGCGCCGGAACAGCGCCGGTCAGGCGTGCAGCCTCGCCACGAACTCGGCCAGGTTGCCGGTCATCCGGTCCAGTTGCTCCGCCAGTGTGAGCGACTCCTCGATCCGCGCGCCCGGCTCGGCGACCCGCTTGCCGCGCACGTAGAGCGAGCAGGCCAGGTCGGTGCACATGTAGGCGCCGACCGAGTTGCCCTCACGGCCGGCCGCCCCCGCCTTGGGCGCGGCCATCAGCGAGACACCGCTGCCCGGATGGGTGGTCAGGCAGAGGCTGCACATACTGCGCCGCAGGAAGCCGCGCTGCTGGGCCGAGTAGCGCAGCACGATGCCCGTGAGCGCCCCTTCGAACGGCACCACGAGGTACGCCCGGTCGGGCGCGCCGCCGTCCCGCCAGCCGAGGAAGTCCAGGTCGTCCCAAGGGAGTTCGGCGAGGTCACGGGGGACGGGCAGGCGCTGGGCCGCGCCCTTGGAACAATTGACGAAGGATGCGCGGATGTCCCGCTCGGTCACTGGCTTCATGGTCGAGGACGCTAACGTTGCCTAGACTTCCTAGGCAACTGGTTAATACTCCTAGGAGGACCTCATGGCCCGAGCCGGCCTGACGACCGAGCGCGTGGTGGCCGCCGCGGCCGACCTCGCGGACCAGGTCGGCCTGGAGAAGGTCACCCTGTCCGCCCTCGCCCGCGGCTTCGGCGTCAAGGACGCCAGCCTGTACTCGCACGTGCGCAACTCCCAGGACCTGCGGGTGCGCCTGGCCCTGCTCGCCGCCGGCGAACTCGCCGACCGGATCGTGCCCGCCGTGGCCGGGCTGGCGGGCCGGGACGCGCTGAGCGCCTTCGCCCGGACCTACCGCGACTACGCGCTCGCCCACCCCGGCCGCTACGCCGCCACCCAACTGCCCCTGGACCAGGACACGGTGGCCGCCTCCCCCGCCGCCCAGCGCTCGATCGCCGCCTGCTCGGCGATCCTGCGCGGCTACGGCCTGGCCGAGCCCGACCTGATCGACGCGGGCCGCCTGCTGCGCGCCACACTGCACGGCTACGTCAGCCTGGAGGCGGCTGGCGGCTTCGGCCACGCGCGCCCGGTGCAGGTCTCCTTCGAGCGGTCGATCACCGCCCTGCACCTGGTGCTGTCCCACTGGGTGCGCTCCGACCGGCCCATCGACCCACCGGCCCCATGGAGCTGACGTAGCCTCAGCTCGCCCTGGACAGCGGTCTGCCCGGGCTGGGTCGACACCGACATGGGCGGGAGCGGCGGCCGCCCGGTGGCCGAGGGCGCGGCCGGGGTGGTCCGGGCCGCCACCCTGCCCAGCGGCGGCCCGACCGGCGGTTTCTTCCGCGACCGGCGGAAGATCCCGTGGTGACCTGGCAGATCCGGCAGGCCGGTTGAGGGGCGATCAGATCAACGCGTAGAGCGCGGTGGCGTCCTCGCGGGCCGGGTCACGCGGCCGGCGCTCGCAGCGCGGGTCCAGCGCCTCGGCCTCGCGCACCCGGGCGATCAGCGCGGCCGGGCCGGCCTCGGCCAGCAACCGCAGCGCCGCGGGCCAGTCGCCGAGCGCGAACGGCGCGGCGTACCGGGCGGCCCCGCCGGTGACGGCGGCCAGCGCGCGCAGCCCGGTCAGCTTGACGAAGCCCGTCTCCGCCCGGGCGGCGGCCTTCGGGCTGGCAGCGGCGATCCACGGGCCGCGCCCGGTGTTGCGCACCGCGCGCACCGCCAGCGCGTACCGCAGCCGCAGCGCGGCGCGCTCGTCGCTGCCCGGCTCGGCCGCGTACAGCGCCCGGCGCAGCTCCTGCCCGGCCGGGTAGGGCTGGTTGTCGCCGACCACCTTCACCGGCCCGTCGCGCGGCTCCAGGAGCAGCAGGCAGTCGCCGAGCACCAGGTACTCCAGCGAGGCGCCGTGCAGCCGGGCCGCGACCACCGAGGCGGCCGGGGTGCCGGGGTGGGCCAGGTCGCAGCGGGCGCCGTGCAGCGCGGCGGTCTCGGCGACGGCGTCGGCCAGGCACTCGGCGATGCTGCGGTCCGGGCGGTCGGTCAGCCGGGCGAGCAGGTGCACCCCCAGGCGGCGGACGTACCAGGCGGTGCCGTGCCGGCAGCCGGACTCCATGCCCGTGGGCGAGCCCGAGCCGTCGAGCAGCACCAGGGCCTCGGGGGTGCTCGCGGCGAAGTCCTCGTTCTCTTGGCCCGGCTGCCCCGCCTCACCGGCCAGTTGTACCTGCATGCCGCCAGTGTGCGGTGCCGGAGCGCCCGGCGGACAGTCCTCGGCACGGGTTCGCCCGATCGAGGTGCGGTGGCAGTGCCTCCGCTTTTCACCTAGCGTCACATACCGGACATATCGCAACGACAGAGGCGGAGATCGGGATGTGGTGGCAGGCGATCGTGGTGACGGTGGCTTCGTTGGTGTTTCCCACCATGGTGCTGCTCTTCTACATCGGCGGACCGACGTGGCGCGACCGCTCCCCCGGACCACGCGGAAACTGACGGCACGTCGGCCGCCCGTCGTGACACAGTGGCAAGCGGCACGACCATGCACCAACCCGTCCAGGAGGTCCGTATGAGCAGCAGCGACGCAGCACCCGTGGCAAGCGAGGAGAACCCCGAGCCCACCGCGGCGGCCGAGCAGGACGACGTGAAGGCGAAGTTCCTGGCCGCACTGCAGCGCAAGCACGGCGCGAAGACGGACGGGGCCGGCGGTGGCCCCGGCAGCGAGTCCAAGGTCCACGGCGCGCACAACGCCGCCGGCGGCAAGCGCACCTTCCGCCGCAAGAGCGGCTGACCGGTAGCTGACAGCTGTCAGCCGGTAGCGGTCGGACGGTAGCGGGGGCCGGCGCCCAGCACGGGCGTCGGCCCTCGCGCATGCCCCCACCTGCCCGCGCACGGCACGTCCCGGCCCGGCCTCGCGCCCGGCCTCGCGCCCGGCCGTGGTGCGCTCAGCGCCGCCAGTGCGGATCGCGGCCGAGCAGCAGCAGCGCGCCGTCGAAGGGCGAGTCCGCACCGCCCGGCAGCACGGGGGCGAAGGCGTGCCCGGGGCCCCGGGACCCGGCCTCGGACGGGACCTGTTCGGCGATCCGCAGCGCCAGCTCGGCCAGCTCCGGCGGGCAGCCGAACGGCACCCCGAGGGTGGCCGCCAGGTCCCAGCCGTGCACCAGGGTGTCGAGCAGGTGGAACCCGATCGCCTGGGCGGCCGGGAAGGCGTGACCGGGCCGGACCTGGGGCAGCGCGATCTTCGCGCCGCGCGCCTCGGCCGCCGCGAAGGCGTCGACCAGCTCGGTCGCCGAGTCGGCGAAGCCCGCCAGCACCGCCAGCACCGTGCCCGGGCCGTCGGCCACCGGCCGGTCCGCCCAGACGGCCGGGTCCGCGCCGTCACCCCGGGCCGCGGCCGCGAACCCGTACTGCTGGCCGATCAGGTGCGCCAGGAGCCGGCGCAGCGGCCAGCCCGCGCACGGGGTGGGCAGATCGAGCCGGTCGGATCGGATCCCGGCCACCAGCGGTGCGATCAGGGCGAGCGCGTCGGCGTGGAGCGGGGCGAGTACCGGCTGGGTCATCAGGGTCGTCATGGTGGTGCCTCCGTCAGCTAGTGGCCGGTGGGAAGAACGCGTGACCTTGCTCGCCGGACGTTAGCACGATCGTTCGGTCAGTTTTAAGCCCACAGAATCAACCACCGAACGGCCCGCACAGAGCGTCAGGACGTCGGCAGCAGCGACTCGTCGACCGACTCCGAGCGGAGCAGCAGCAGCACCGCACGCCGGGCCCGCGCATACGGGGCCTCGTCCTCGTGCAGCAGCGACATCGCGTTGGCGTACTCCAGGAAGCTGATCAACTCGAAGGCGAGCTGCTCCAGATCGGCGTCCGCACGCAACTGACCGGCGGACTTGGCCGCTTCGAGCAGCTCCAGCACCAGACGGTGCCAGCGCCGGCTGCTCTCCGCCAGCACGTCGCGCACCCGCCCCGGCTGGGCGTCGAACTCGGCGCCCACCGCGTAGAAGAAGCAGCCGCCCGCGAAGGTCCGCCCGCGCGAGTACTCCAGCCAGCGCAGCGCCAGCTCCCACAACTGCCCCACCCCGGGCGGCAGCCGGCGCACCGGCTCCACCACGGTGTCCCGGTAGATCCGCTGGGCGGCGCGCACGGTGGCCAGCTGCAGCTCCTCCTTGGAGCCGAAGAGCGCGAACACCCCGCTCTTGCTCAGCGACAGCTCACCAGCCAGCCGCCCGAGCGAGAGCCCGCCGAGCCCCTCGACCGAGGCGATCGAGACCGCCCTGGCCAGCACCAGGCGACGCGTCTCGTTGCCCTTCTGGACCCGCCCGTCGGTGGAGTCGACCGCGGTGTCCACGGCCGGGCCCGGCGCGTGGTTCGTGGATTCCGTCACTGCACACCACCGTCTTCCCTGGCACCGCCCGGCGACTGCTTTCCGGCCAGCGTAAAGCCTGATACGGATGGTCCGGCACCGCGCAACCCTCGCCACCGACCCGCGAACCCCCAGGAGCGCCGCATGTCCGCCACCGCTGCCCGTCCGGGCGCCCCCGACCCGATCGACCTGCTCGCCGTGGGCGAACTGCTCACCGACGAGGAGCGGCTGATCCGCGACACGGTCCGCCGCTTCACCGACGACCGGATCCGCCCGCAGATCGCCGACTGGTTCGAGCGCGGCACCTTCCCGGCCCGCGAACTCGCCCCCGAGCTGGGCGAACTGGGCCTGCTCGGCATGCACCTGGAGGGCTACGGCTGCGCCGGGGCCGGCGCGGTGGCGTACGGCGTGGCCTGCATGGAGGTGGAGGCCGCCGACTCGGGGCTGCGCAGCTTCGTCTCGGTCCAGGGCTCGCTGGCGATGCGGGCGATCCACGCCTTCGGCTCCGAGGAGCAGAAGCAGCGCTGGCTGCCGGAGCTGGCGGCGGGGCGCGCGATCGGCTGCTTCGCGCTGACCGAACCGGACTTCGGCTCCGACCCGGCCGGGATGCGCACCACCGCCCGGCGCAAGGGCGCGGACTGGGTGCTCTCCGGCAGCAAGATGTGGATCACCAACGGCAGCGTGGCGGACGTCGCCGTCGTCTGGGCGCAGACCGAGGAGGGGGTGCGCGGCTTCGTGGTGCCCACCGACACCCCCGGGTTCACCGCCACCGACGTGCCCGGCAAGCTCTCGCTGCGGGCCTCGGTGACCAGCGGCCTGAGCTTCGAGGAGCTGCTGCTGCCGGGCGACGCGGTGCTGCCCGGCGTCGTCGGGCTGCGCGGGCCGCTCTCCTGCCTCAACGAGGCGCGCTACGGGATCCTCTGGGGCACGGTGGGCGCCGCCCGGGACTGCTACGAGGCGGCCCTGTCGTACGCCAAGAGCCGCGTGCAGTTCGGCCGCCCGATCGCCGGCTTCCAGCTGACCCAGGAGAAGCTGGTGGAGATGGCCGTGGAGCTGGAGAAGGCCTATCTGGTCGCCTGGCGGATCGGGCGGCTGAAGGAGGCCGGGCGCGCGAAGGCGGCCCAGGTCAGCTTCGGCAAGCTCAACAACGTGCGCACCGCGCTGGCGATCGCGCGCAGCGCCCGGACCGTGCTGGGGGCCAACGGGATCACCACGGACTACCCGGTGCTGCGGCACGCCAACAACCTGGAGTCGGTGCTGACCTACGAGGGGACCAGCGAGATCCACACCCTGGTGCTGGGCGAGGCGATCACCGGCGAGTCGGCCTACCGCTGAGCGGGCTCAGCTCTGCGCGCCGTGCTCGTCCGGGAGGTAGGTCGACCGGTCGTGCTCGTCCGCCAGGAAGGGCACCGACTGGAACCAGACCACCCCGCAGGCGCGGCAGCAGGGCTCCTTGGTCTGCCCCCACTCGGTCGGCTCCAGCGTGGCCGCCCCCTCGGTCAGCTCACGTCCGCACAGGCCGACCAGCTGCTGGTCCTGGACCATGTGCCACTGCTTCACCGGGCCGGATCGGCCCTGGTCGCCGTACTCGGCGTGCATCCGATGCAACATATCTCCACAGTGCCCCCGGCCCGGTGCGGGCGCCAGGCGAGTGGGCCGCCGGACGGCCGGACCCTGGGCTCAGGAGGCCACCCGCAGGGCCTGGCGGTTGAGCAGCTTGTCGAAGCTGACGATCGCGCCGCGCTGGGGGTGGTTGCGCAGGTGGACGTGGTCGGTCAGGGCGCGGATCAGGAAGAGGCCGCGGCCGCTCTCGCCCAACAGGTCGGGCAGCGTGTCCAGGTCGGGCAGCCGGGGCAGGGCGGGGTGCGGGCGGCCCGGCGGCAGCACGTGGGTGTCGTAGGCGGTGGGACGGGAGCGGCGGGCCGGGCCCAGGGCGGCGGGGCCCGGCAGGGTGGCCCGGCCGCGGCGGCGGCGCGGGTGCGGCCGCGCCGCCCCATGGCCGGGCTCCGGCAGGGCGGGCAGCGTGCGACGGGCCGGGACCAGCCGGGGAGCGGTGGGCAGGCCCGGGCCGCGGTCGATCACCTCGATCCGCAGCAGGTCGCCGTCGAGCGTGGCGGTGACCTGGAAGCCGTCGTCGGCCCTGGGCAGCCCGGCGCCCGCGTGCTCCACCGCGTTGGCGCAGGCCTCGGTCAGCGCGAGGCCGAGGTCGTGGGCGATGCCCGGGTCGACCCCGGCGCTCTCCATGGTGCCGAGCAGGAAGCGCCGGGCCAGCGGCACGCTGGCCAGCTCGCGCTTGAGATGCAGAGTCCACCAGATGTCCACGACTGGTCCCTCCAGGCTGGGGCTCCACATACAACTAGGTATTTCCGAGGGATCGGGCCGTGAACCGTCGCGCTGCGGGCGGTCCGCCCATTCGGCGGATGGACGGGCGCGGCGCGTTGTGCCGAACGGCGCGCACGGACCACCGCACGCCGGGGCCATTGGGGGGTACGGCTGGTCCGCGGGCGAGCCGGCGGCCGGTCCCGCTGACGCCCTGGCACTTTCGCACCCCGCCCCGAACGGGCCGGGGCCCGATGAGATGATGGCCCGGCCATGACTGACCACCACCTCGCCCCGCAGCCGGGCGCCGCCGAGCCGGCGCGCCCCGCAGCGCTGCGCGCGGGGTGGGACCTGCGGCTGCTGCGCGCGGTGCCGTTCGCGGTGGTGTGCACGGTGGTGGCCGCCTTCGGCCACAGCCTGAGCGGCGGCGGCGACGTCGCCGTGCCTTCGCTGCTGCTCGGCTTCGCCCTGGTGGCCGCCCTCGCGGCGGCGCTCGGCGGCCGGGAGCGCTCGCTGCCGGGGATCGCCACGGCGCTGGGGGGCGGTCAGCTCGCGCTGCACCTGCTCTTCCACAGCCTCGGCCATCACGCGATGCCGGGGATGACCCTGGATCAGGTGGCCGGCCGGCTGATCTGCAACGACATGCCCGGGATGGCCCGGGTGCTGCCCCCCGGGGTGAGCCCGGCCCAACTGGTCGACAGCGCGGGCCTGGACCCGAACGGCTACCACGCGGTGGCCACCGGTCCCTGGTGGCTGTTCGGGCTGACCCCCGCGATGCTGCTCGGCCACCTGATAGCCGCCGTGCTGGTCGGCTGGTGGCTGCGCCGCGGCGAGGCCGCGCTGTGGCGGCTGATCCGGCTGGCCGGCAGCGCCGCCCGCGAACTCCAGCAGTGGAGCGCCCCGCTGGGGCGCGCGCTCGCGCTGGTCGCCGCCGTGCTGCGTGGCCTGCTCGGCATGGCGGGGGCCGCGGGGCGGGGGCCGCGCCCCGACCGGGAGGAGTACCGGCTGCCGGTGGCGGCCGTGCTGCGGCACAGCGTGGTGCGCCGTGGTCCGCCGGTGGCGGTCCTCGCGCGCTGACCCGCCGTCACCCCCGCGCCTCGGCGTCGGCTGACGGGTCCGGGTGTCGGCGCCGCGTACCCCCGCAGCTCGTCACCCCAACCTGTCCAGGGCACCCGTGTGTCCTGCTCCCGATGGAGACCGCCACCGATGCGTTCGCTCACCGCCCGCCGTTCCACCGCCGCCGCCGTTCTCGCCGCCGGTGCCGTGCTGGTCACCGCCGTTCCCGCCTTCGCGCACGTCACCGTGAACCCGAACACCGCCACGCAGGGCGGCTACACCGCTGTCGCGTTCCGGGTGCCGGACGAGAGCGACAAGGCGAGCACGGTGAAGCTGGAGGTCACCGTGCCGACCGACCACCCGGTCGCCTCGGTCTCCACCCAGCCGGTGCCCGGCTGGACCGCGACCGTCGACAAGACCCACCTGGCGACCCCGGTCACCACCGACGACGGGCAGGTCACCGACGCGGTCAGCAAGATCACCTGGACCGCCGACGCCACCG
This sequence comes from Kitasatospora sp. NPDC008050, assembly GCF_042957465.1. NCBI lineage: Bacteria > Bacillati > Actinomycetota > Actinomycetes > Kitasatosporales > Streptomycetaceae > Kitasatospora > Kitasatospora sp. NPDC008050. Next base: position 100,706 of record NZ_JBIBIJ010000019.1, on the reverse strand, counting down.
GCAAGATCGGTCCCGGCCAGTTCCAGGAGTTCAAGATCTCGCTCGGCCCGCTGCCGAAGGACGCCGACCAGATCGTCTTCAAGGCGCTGCAGACCTACGACGACGGCACCGTGGTGCGCTGGATCGACGAGGCCAAGGCCGGCCAGGCCGAGCCGCAGCACCCCGCGCCGACGCTGCGCCTGACGGCCGCCACCGGCACCGCGCCCTCGCCCGCCGCCGGCGCCTCGCAGGACGGCAAGTCGGCCACCGCCGCGGCCACGTCGGACGACTCGACCGCCCGCGCACTGGGCATCGCCGGGATCGTGGTCGGCGTGCTCGGTGCCGCCCTCGGCGTGGTCGGCCTGCGCCGCAAGAGCGGCACCCCCGCCTCCTGAGGCCGGTCGCCGGGGCCGGCCCTCCCCCGGGAGCGGCCGGCCCCGGCGGGCGACCCACCGCCACGAGCCCGAACGAAGGACCCCCCACCATGCAGCTGTTCTCCACCCGATACCGCGCCGCCGGCGCCGCCGCGCTGGCCCTGACCGCCGCCCTCGCGCTGACCGCCTGCGGCTCGGGCAGCAAGTCGACCAACGGCGCGGCCATCGTCTCCCAGCAGTCCCAGAACTCGCCCTACCAGGGCACGGTGCTGGGCAAGCACTTCGACATGCCCGACCTGGTGCTGCCCGACACCAGCGGCCAGCCCTTCGACCTGCGCCAGCGCACCGCGGGCAAGACCACGCTGCTCTTCTTCGGCTACACCAGCTGCCCGGACGTCTGCCCCACCACCATGGGCGACATCGCCGTGGCGCTGCAGAAGCTGCCCGCGGACGAGCAGGCGAAGCTCAACGTGGTCTTCGTCTCCACCGATCCGCAGGTCGACACGCCGAAGGTGCTGCGGACCTGGCTGGACTCCTTCAACAAGAACTTCATCGGGCTGACCGGCGACCTGCAGAAGGTGAAGGCGGCCGCGCTGAGCCTGGGCATCCTGGTGGAGGACCCGGTGGTCAACAAGGACGGCACGGTGACCTCCTCGCACGGCGCCCAGGTGCTGGCCTTCATGCCCTCCGACAACAAGGCGCACCTGGTCTACCTGAGCAACACCTCGCAGGACGTCTTCGCCCACGACCTGCCGCTGCTGGCCAAGGGGGTGGCGGCCTGATGGGCGCCAGGAACTTCCGCCAGACCGCGCTGACCGGGGCCGCGGTCGCCGCCGTGCTGACCGCGGGCGCGATAGTCGTCGTCTACGGCGGCGGGAGCAGCCAGGCGTCGAGCGCCAAGCTCAGCGTCGCGGACTCGTACATCCCGCTGCCCGCCGGCAGCCCCGGCAGCGACAGCATGGCGGCCGGCTACCTGACGGTGCGCAACACCGGCGGCACGGCGGACACCCTGGTGCGGGTGAGCAGCCCCGGCGCCGGCTCGGTGAGCATGCACCGGTCCACCGAGACCACCATGCAGGAGGTGGACAGCCTGCCGGTGCCGGCCGGCGGCGCGTTGCAGCTGACCCGCGGCGGCGCCCACCTGATGATCATGGGGTGGCAGAAGCCACCCGCCGTCGGCGACCAGCTGGAGCTGGACCTGACCTTCGCACACAGCGGCACCATCGCCGTCCAGGTGCCGGTGAAACCCCTCACCTACCGCCCCGGGAGCTGACGAAGAGATGCGCAAAGCCTGGGCCTGGCTCACCACCGCGGGCACCCTGCTGCTCCTGCTGCTGGGCACCGCCGCACCCGCCTCGGCGCACGCGGCGCTGCTGCAGACCGATCCCGCGCAGAACTCGGTGGTGGCGAGCGCGCCCACCGCCGTGACCCTGACCTTCAGCGAAGGGGTGACGCTCGCCGGCGACTCGGTGCGGGTGCTCGACCCGGCCGGCAAGCCGGTGGACACCGGCAACCCCACGCACGCGGGCGGCAAGGACGACACCGCCACCGTCGGGCTGCGGCCGGGCCTGGGCAACGGCACCTACACGGTGGCCTGGCGGGCCGTCTCGGCCGACACGCACCCGGTCGGCGGGGCGTTCACCTTCTCCGTCGGCGCGCCCTCGACCACCTCGGTCTCGCTCTCGCAGGCGAACGGCGCCAAGGCCGACGAGGTGGTCTCGGCGCTGTACGGGACCGGGCGGGCGGTGGCGTACGGGGCGTTCGCGCTGCTGGTCGGGGCGGCGGCCTTCGTGCTGCTGTGCTGGCCGCGCGGGGCGGCGACCCGCTCGGTGCAGCGCCTGCTGATGGGCGGCTGGGTCGCGCTGCTGGCCGCCACGGTGGCGGTGCTGCTGCTGCGCGGGCCCTATGAGCGCGGGACCGGGCTGGGCCAGGTCTTCGACCTGTCGCTGGTGCGCGGCTCGCTGGACGAGCGGCTCGGCACCGCGCTGGCCGCGCGGCTGCTGCTGCTGGCGGCGGGCGGGGTCTTCCTGTCGCTGCTGGTGGGGCGGCTGGGGCAGGAGGAGGACGCGGAAGAGAACGAGATCGCCTCCACCGGGGACGCCGAGGAGGACGAGCTGCGCCGGCTGGAGCGCCGGGCGGCCGAGCGGCCGCTGCGCGAGGCGCGGCTGGCGCTGGGCGCGGGCGGGCTGGTGCTGGCGCTGGCGCTGGCGGCCACCTGGGCCGCGGCGGACCACGCGGCGGTCGGGATCCAGGTGTGGGTGGCGCTGCCGTTCGACATGCTGCACCTGATCGCGATGGCCTGCTGGCTGGGCGGCCTGGTCACCCTGGCGGCCGCGCTGCGGCACGGCGGCGGGGCGGCGGCGGCCGAGCGGTTCTCCAAGGTCGCGCTGGTCTCGGTGGCCTGCCTGGTGCTCACCGGCGTCTACCAGGTCTGGCGGGGCGTGGGCAGCTGGGACGCGCTGGTGGACACCGAGTACGGGCAGCTGGTGCTGCTCAAGGTCGGGCTGGTGCTGGTGATGCTGGGCGCGGCCTTCTTCTCACGGCGGTGGACGGCCCGGCTGCGGACAGCCCCGGCGCAGGAAGTCGATCAGGTCGACGTCACGGTCGGCGGCCGGTCGGGCGAGGCCGAGGAGGCAGCGGCTGACGACCCGGTGCGGCGCGAGCAGCTGGCGCGCCAGCGGGCCGCGATGACCGCGGCCGGGGTCCGCAAGGCGCAGGACGGCACTCCGGTGCAGGCGCGGCTGCGGCGCTCGGTGCTGATCGAGGCGGCGGTGGCGATCGGCGTGCTGGTGGTGACCACGGTGCTGACCAACTCGCCGCCCGGGCGGGTGGCCGCCGAGGTCGCCGCGGCCAGCAGCGCCACCGCCCCGGCACCCAAGACGGCCGCGAAGAGCGTGGAGCTCAAGCTGCCCTACAACACCGGCGGCACCGAGAAGGGCGCCAAGGGCACCGCCGTGCTCACCGTCGACCCGGCGGCCACCGGCAGCAGCCAGCTGACCCTGCTGGTCACCGACGGCTCGGGGCAGCCGGTGGACGTGCCCGAGACCCAGGTGTCCTTCACCCTGCCGGACCGCGATCTGGGCCCGCTGGCGGTGGCCCTGACCAAGGCCGGCACCGGGCGCTGGACCGGCACGGCACAACTCCCGCTGGCGGGCGAGTGGGTGGCCGCGGTCGTCGTCCGGTCCTCGGACATCGACCAGGACACCGAGACCAAGCAACTGACGATCGGCTGAGGTACGGGTATGTCCACGCAGGAGACCAGTAGTCAGCCGGCCGTGCCCGTGCGGCAGCCCGCGAGCGGCGGGGGATTCTCGCGCCGGACGCTGTTCGCGGGCGCCGGGGCCGGGCTCGCCGTCGGCGCGGCCGGCGGGATGCTCGCCCAGGGGGCGACAGCGACCGGCGGGCACCGCACGCCGGCGCTCGGTGCCGCCCGGGTCGACTTCCAGGGGCCGCACCAGGCCGGGATCGTCCAACCGCAGCAGGCCCGGGTCCAGCTGGCCGCCTTCGACCTGGCGCCGAACGCCGGGCGGGCCGGGCTGCAGGCGCTGCTCAAGCTCTGGTCGCAGACCGCGGCCCGGCTGGCGGTGGGCGAGCCGGCCCCCAGCCACGAGAACCAGATCGCGCTGGACGCCGGGCCCAGCTCGCTGACCCTCACGGTGGGCTTCGGCGCCACCCTGTTCGACAAGGCGGGCCTGGCCGACCGCCGCCCGCCGCAGCTGAACCCGCTGCCGGACTTCCCGCAGGACGCCATCGACCGCTCGCGCAGCGACGGCGACCTGTGGGTGCAGATCGGCGCGGACGACGCGCTGGTGGCCTTCCACGCACTGCGGGTGCTCCAGCAGCAGGCCGCCGGCACCGCCGCCGTCCGCTGGCAGATGGCCGGCTTCGCGCGGACCCCCGGCGCCACCGCCGCGCCGATGACCGGGCGCAACCTGATGGGCCAGGTGGACGGGACCAACAACCCCAAGCCGACCGATCCCGACTTCGCCGCCAAGGTCTTCGCCACCGGGCCCGACTGGATGGCCGGTGGCAGCTACCTGGTGCTGCGGCGGATCCGGATGCTGCTGGACGACTGGGAGAACCTGCCGACGGACCGTCAGGAGCGGTTCATCGGACGGCGCAAGTCGGACGGCGCGCCGCTGTCCGGCGGCACCGAGACCACCGCCGTCGACCTGACCGAGCAGAACCCGGACGGCACCCTGGCGATCCCCGCCGACGCGCACATCCGGGTGGCGGCGCCGGCCGCCAACGGCGGGGCCGCGATGCTGCGGCGCGGCTTCTCCTACGCGGACGGGGTGCTGCCGGACGGCTCGCCGGACGCGGGCCTGCTCTTCCTGGCGTTCCAGGCGGACCCGGCGCGCGGCTTCATCCCCGTGCAGCAGAAGCTGGCCCGCGGCGACGGCCTGACCCGCTTCCTGCGGCACGAGGCCAGCGGGCTGTACGCGGTACCGCGCGGCGTCCAGGGCGGCGAAGGATACCTGGGGCAGGCGTTGCTGGAAGGGTAGTCGCGGGCGGCTGGGACCACGTCGTGGACCGCGGCACGGCGGGTGGTCCGGAGTGGCTAAGGTGGCACGTCTGGTATCGGTTGCGAAGCTCACGGAGGCGCGGCATGTCGGCTACCCGCTACACCTACCTCGGGCCCGCCGGCACCTTTACCGAGGCCGCCCTGCACACGCTGCCGGAGGCCGCGACCCGGGAACTGGTGCCGCTGCCCTCGGTGCAGGCCGCACTGGACGCGGTGCGGGCCGGCGAGGCCGCCGGGGCCTTCGTGGCGATCGAGAACTCGGTGGAGGGCGCGGTCACCGCGACTGCCGACGAACTGGCCCACGGCGCACCGCTGATGATCTACCGCGAGGTGCTGCTGCCGATCAGCTTCGCGCTGCTGGTGCGCCCCGGCACCACGCTGGCCGACATCAAGACCGTCACCAGCCACCCCGTCGCCCAGCCGCAGGTGCGCCGCTGGCTGGGCGACCACCTGCCGCAGGCCCGCTGGGAGGCGGCCGCCTCCAACGCCGACGGTGCCCGGCTGGTGCAGGAGGGGCAGGCGGACGGCGCCTTCGCGGGCGAGTTCGCCGCCGCGCTCTACGGGCTGGAGCCGCTGGTCACCGACATCCACGACGCGCAGAACGCGATCACCCGCTTCGTCCTGGTGGGCCGGCCCGGGCGGGTCTCCTCGCCGACCGGGGCGGACAAGACGTCCATGGTGGTCTGGCTCGGCGACAACCACCCGGGTGCGCTGCTGGAACTCCTGCAGGAATTCGCGGTCCGCGGGGTCAACCTGATGCGGATCGAATCGCGGCCGACCGGGCACGGGCTCGGGAACTACTGCTTCTCGATCGACTGCGAGGGGCACCTGACCGAGCGCCGGGTCTCCGAGGCGCTGATGGGCCTGCGGCGGATCTGCCCGCAGATCCGGTTCCTCGGCTCCTACCCGCGGGCCGATCAGCGCACGGCCACGCCGCGCCAGCCGGGCACCTCGGACGAGGATTTCGACCGGGCCGCCGATTGGCTGTCGCGCTGCCTGGACGGGCGCGGCGAGAGCTGATCCGGCCACTGGCCACAGCCGTTGGTTCGCTTGCCGGAAAGGTGCGGGACGGCTGCCCGAAACCGGGCGTACACCCGGGCGGAAGGCCGTTCCCGCACGTCATCCACAGGCCGGTGGCCGGCCCGCCGGTCATCCACAGGCCCGTCCCCGGGACAGTTATCCACCGGTTATCCACAGGCCTGGGGATGAGTCGACAAACCGGCTTAGCCACTCCCAGGTCCGATCTGATCATCGGTAAGCGGGCTAAATAGGACTCATCGCACCAGAGTCACCCTTCTCCTCAGAATTCACCACTCCGAGTGAGTGAATTACCTCGGCCGTGAGGGCAGATCGAGGTTTGAAACATGGAAAACGTGATTCGACAGCCGTCGGTTACGCCTCACTCCGCCATCCACAGGACAGGGCCCGTCCCTGTGGACAAATCACGGGCGAGGGCCGTCCAGGGCGAGTTATCCACATGAATCGGCGAGTTATCCACAGGCGACCCCGATCCCGGTAGGCTTGCCCCTGTGATTGACCTTCGCCTGCTTCGTGAGGACCCTGACCGAGTGCGCGCCTCGCAGCGCGCCCGTGGCGAGGACGTCGACCTGGTCGACGCCCTGCTCGCGGCCGACGAGCGGCGCCGATCCTCGGGCAGTCGCTTCGACGAGCTGCGCAATGAGCAGAAGGGTCTGGGCAAGCAGGTCGCCAAGGCCCAGGGCGAGGAGCGCGCCGCCCTGCTCCAGCGCACCAAGACGCTGGCCGAGGAGGTCAAGGCCGCCGACGCCGAGCAGTCCGAGGCCAAGGAGGAGGCCGAGCGGCTGCTGCGCTCGCTGGCCAACCTGATCGACCCGGCCGCCCCGGTCGGCGGCGAGGAGGACTTCGTCACCCTTGAGGAGATCGGCACCCCGCGCGACTTCGCGGCCGAGGGCTTCGAGCCGAAGGACCACGTCGAGCTCGGGCAGATCCTGGGTGCGATCGACACCGAGCGCGGCGCCAAGGTGGCCGGCGCGCGGTCCTACTACCTGACCGGTCCCGGCGCCCTGCTGGAGCTGGCCCTGGTCAACATGGCGATGGCGCAGGCCGGTGCGGCCGGCTTCATCCCGATGATCACCCCGACCCTGGTGCGCCCGGCCGCGATGGACGGCACCGGCTTCCTCGGCCAGGCCGCCGAGAACGTCTACCACCTGGCGCAGGACGACCGGTACCTGGTCGGCACCAGCGAGGTCGCGCTCGCGGCGTACCACATGGACGAGATCCTGGACGCCGACCAGCTGCCGCTGCGCTACGCCGGCTTCTCCTCCTGCTTCCGCCGCGAGGCCGGGACGTACGGCAAGGACACCCGCGGCATCATCCGGGTGCACCAGTTCGAAAAGGTGGAGATGTACGTCTACACCACCCCGGAGGAGGCGGAGGCCGAGCACCGGCGCCTGCTCCAGTGGGAGAAGGACTTCCTCAACGCCCTGGAGCTGCCCTACCGGGTGATCGACGTCGCCTCCGGCGACCTCGGCGCCTCGGCCGCCCGCAAGTTCGACATCGAGGCCTGGATCCCGACCCAGGGCAAGTACCGCGAGGTCACCTCCACCTCGAACACCACCGAGTACCAGTCCCGTCGCCTGTCGATCCGGCTGCGCGAGGAGGGCAAGGTCCGTCCGCTGGCCACCCTCAACGGCACCCTGGTCGCCGTGCCCCGGGTGATCGTGGCGCTGCTGGAGAACCACCAGCAGGCCGACGGCTCCGTGGTGCTGCCCGAGGCGCTGCGTCCGTACCTGGGCGGCCGGACCACGCTGGACCCGGTCAAGTGACCAGCGGGTTGCCGTACGGGCTGGTCGCCACCGATCTGGACGGCACCCTGCTCACCCCCGAGGAGACGGTCTCCCCCCGGACCCAGGCCGCCCTGGCCACCGCCACGGCGGCCGGGGCCACCCACATCATCGTCACCGGCCGCTCGGCCTCCTGGGCCCGGCCGGTCTTCGAGGAGATCGGGTACACCGGGACGGCGGTCTGCTCACAGGGCGCCCAGGTCTACGACGCGGGCGCGCACAAGCTGCTCACCTCGATGACGCTGGACCGCAAGGTGGCCCAGCTGGCGCTGGCCAAGCTGGAGGCCGAGCTGGGCCCGCTGGCGGTGGCCGCCGGCCAGGACGGCCTGGCCGGCCTGATTCTGGCGCTGCACTCCTACCGGCTGGAGATGGGCGGCGATCTGCCGCTGCAGCGGGTCGGCACCAGCGCGGAGCTGTTCGAGGAGCCGATCAGCAAGCTCTACATCCAGCATCCCGAATTGACGGACAATCAACTCGCCGACGCCGCCCGGCGGATGGTCGGCGACCTGACCGGCGTGACGATGGCAGGACCGGGGCTCGTGGAGCTGCTGCCGCTGGGCCTGTCCAAGGCCACCGGGCTGGCAATCGCGGCCCGGCGCCTGGGCCTGCGGGCGAAGGACACCATCGCCTTCGGCGACATGCCCAACGACATACCGATGTTCCAGTGGGCCGCGCACTCGGTGGCGATGGCCGGCGCCCATCAGGAGCTGCTGGCGGTGGCCGACGAGGTCACCGCGAGCAACGCGGCGGACGGCGTCGCACTGGTCCTGGAACGCCTCTACGGCTGACCGGACGTCACCTTGGCCGGTCAGCCGTCACCCCGGTCAGTTGTACGTGAGGTTGGAGCACGGGTCGTCGTCGGCCGACCGGGCGTTGTCGCTGATGCTGGACGGCAGCGGGGCCGGGACCGCGCTGCCGGGGGCAGCGGAAGCACCGGCGGCGCCACCGTTCGCCGCCGCGTAGTCCTTGCCCAGGATCAGGTTCAGCGCGGCGGTGCCGCTCTTCTGCAGGGTCGCGCCCGGGAAGAGCTGCGCCAGCGTCTGGGCGGCCTTGGCCTGGCTCGGGCCGTACTCGATCACCGTGGTGTCGTGGTCCTGGGTGGCCGCGTTGGCGGCGCCGGCCACGGTGAACCTGGCGTCCTTGAGCTTGGCCGCGGCCGAGGTGGTCAGGCCCTTGGTGGTGGTGCCGTTGTAGACCATGACCCTGGCACCGGCGCCGTTCACGTCCCCGGGCGCGGCGGCGCTCGGCGGCTGGCTGCCGGCGGCGGGCGGGGTCGAGGGGCTGGGACCGCCGGAGGCCGGGGCGTCGGGGTGCTGACCGCTGGCGTCCTGGCCGTCCAGGGTGCGGTCGGCCTTCAGAGCGGCCCAGAGGTGGTCGGCGTCCGGCTGCACCCAGGCCACCCGGGGGCCCTCGAAGCGCCACGGCACGGTGATGAACTTGATGTCCTTCAAGTCGATGTTCTTCATCGACAGCCCGAAACTGAGCAACTTCTCGGCCGAACCGAGGCCGGGGTCGACGGTCAGCGACTTGGTGGCGGCGTCGGCCAGCGGCAGCAGGGTGGTGGGGTTCATCCCCTCGCCCTTGACCTTCTTGATCAGCGCGGAGAGGAAGGCCTGCTGACGCTGCATCCGGCCGATGTCCGAGCCGTCGCCGATGCCGTGCCGCACCCGGACGTAGTCCAGCGCCTGCTGCCCGGCCACGCTCTGCACGCCCTTGGTGAAGATCTGCTTGCCCTTGTGGCCCAGGTTGGGGTTGAGGTCGCCCTCGTAGACCGCGTTCGGCACGCAGACCTGGACGCCGCCGACCGCACTGGTCATCGAGGCGAAACCGTTGAAGTCGACCACCAGGGTGTGGTCCACCCGCATCCCGGTCAGCTTCTCGACGGTGTTCTGCGTGCAGGCCGGGTTGCCGGTGTCCGTGTTCCCCATCGAGAAGGCGGCGTTGAACATGGTCTCCGGCTGCGGCTTGGTCCACTTGCCGTTGACCAGGCAGGAGGGGATCTCGACCAGCGAGTCGCGCGGTATCGAGATGCCGACGGCGTGCTTGTGGTCGGCGTAGACGTGCAGCAGGATCGTGGTGTCCGAGCGGGCGCCGTCGTCGCCGCCACCGCCGAGGCTGTTGTTGCCGGCGCCGCGCGAGTCGGACCCGATCAGCAGGACGTTGACCGGCTTGTTGCCGTTGGCGTCGGCGGTGGCCTCCGGCGGTCGGTCGGTCGCGATGCCGGCCTTGTCGAAGCTCTTGATGTTGCCGTTCAGCTTCATGTACACCGCGCCGGTGCCGGCCGCGAGCAGGACGACCGCGGAGGCGGCGGTCCAGGCGATGATCTTCTTCTTGCTCGTCGGCCTGCCCGGCTTGCGGCGGCCTCGACCCGCGGCCCGGTTCTGCGCCCGGCCCTGCGCTGCGCCCTGAGACCGGCCCTGGGCCCGACCCTGGGCGCGGCGCGCCTCGGCCCGGCCGCCGGGGCGCGGCTGGTCGGAGGCGTCGGTGGGATGCGGTTTCGGCGCGTCGTGGCTCGACGCACCCGCCCTCTGGCCTGACATTCGTACACCCTCCACCGGCCACTGACAGAGCCCTACCTGCGGTCTAGACCTCTGTAGAGGCAACGCCAGCGCCCTCGGGGACGTGCCGCGATGCCCTGTGGCTCCGCTCTCATCCCATACCGACACATTGAGCTATTCAGCGGAGCATATAAAGCCATCATCACGAAGTCACGGGGGAGTCTTGACCTGGGCTTTGGCTTGCAGGATTGCGCAAGCATGCACCGGAGTCGCGACACGCCCGACGCGGGGTCAGTTGTAGGATGACCGGGCAAGAGGTTGTAGGATGACCGGGCAAGCACGGCGCGTGATCGGAGGTGGCAGGTGAGCAGCGAGAACGGCAACGGCGACAGCCTGCGGGCCGCCGGTCGGCGCTCCCTGGTGGACGTCGCGATCGAGCAGCTCCGGGAGCAGCTCGCGGCCGGCGTCTGGGCCGTGGGCGAGCGGATCCCCACCGAGCACGAGCTGGCCGAGCGGCTCCAGGTCGGCCGCAACACCGTGCGCGAGGCGATCCGGGTGCTGGTGCACGCGGGGATGCTGGCCACCCGCCAGGGTGAGGGCACCTTCGTGCGCAGCACCAGCGACCCCGCCGCCGTGCTGCGCGGCGTGCAGCGCTCCGGCGTGCGCGACGTGCTGGAGGTCCGGGCGGCGCTGGAGGCCGAGGCGGCCCGGCTGGCCGCCGTGCGGCACACCCCCGAGGACCTCGACCGGATGCGGGCCGCGCTCGCCCGGGAGGCCGAGGTGATCGCCGCGCACACCGAGCGGGTCGGCCGCGAGGCCACCGTCGAGCACGACCTGGAGTTCCACACCGCGGTCGTCGAGGCCGCCCACAATCCCGCGCTGACCGAGGTCTACCGCTACTTCGGCGCCTCGGTCCGCGAGGCGATGCGCACCGCGTTCGGCGACCACGAGATGCCCGAGGTGGTCGTGGCCACCCACGCGGCGCTGGTCGACGCCATCGCCGGCGGCGACCCCGACCGGGCCGAGGCCGCCTGTCGCGCGCTGCTCCTGGAGCCCATCGCGGCGGTCGAGCAGCTGCTCGCGGAGTTCGCGGCACGCAAGTAGTAGGAAGCCCCCCGGTGCGCCACCACAGCGCGCCCCCGGCTTCCCCCTGCCACTCCCTTTTCCCTAGAAATGGCACCACCATGTCCGTCACCCGGGTTCAGCAGTCGCTGCCCACTTCGGCCGTCCGTGTCCGTACCAAGCTCGCCCACCCGGCGCTGCTGCTGACCGGGATCGTGCTGGTCGCGCTGAACATGCGGGCCTGTCTGGCCGCGATCTCGCCGATGGTGGGCGAGGTCCAGCGCACCTTCGGCCTGTCGGCCACCGTGAGCGGACTGATCACCACCGTGCCGGTGCTCTTCCAGGGCGTGGGCGCACCGCTCACCCCGCGGCTGACCCGGCGGTTCGGCACCGAGCGGGTGGTGCTCGGGGCGGTGCTGCTGCTGGGCGCGGGCGTGCTGCTGCGGGTGCTGCCCTCGGTGGTCGCGCTGTTCGCGGGCTGCGTGGTGATCGGGGTGGCGATCGCGGTGCTCAACGTCTCGATGCCCGGCCTGGTCAAGCGCGAGTTCCCGGACCGGGCGGCGACCATGACCGGGGTGTACTCGACCACCATGCTGGTCGGCGCCACGCTGGCGGCCGGCAGCTCGGTACCGCTGGAGCACGCGCTGGGCGGCGGGTGGCGGGCCTCGCTCGGCTCCTGGTCGCTGCTGGCGCTGATCGCCGCGGTGGCCTGGCTGCCGCAGGTGCTGCGGGCCCGTCAGGAGCGGGCCGCGCAGGTCGCGCCGCTCGCCACCGCTCAGGCGCGGCCGGTGGCGGAGAAGCCGATCGCAGCCAAGGCGATCGAGCACTGTTGGCGACTGCCGCTGGCCTGGCAGATCAGCCTGTTCATGGGCATCTCCTCGCTGATGGTCTACACACTGGTCGCCTGGATGCCCACGATCCTGGCCGACCACGGGATGAGCCGGGACCAGGCCGGCCTGGTCTTCGCGTTCAGCAACCTGGTGCAGGTGGCCGGCGCCTTCGTGGTGCCGCTGCTGGCGGGCCGGCTGCGCAGCCAGCGCTGGCTCGCGGTGGCGATGGCCGGGCTGAACGCACTGGGCGTGGCCGGACTGCTGATCGCCCCGGTGTCCGGGGCCTGGGTCTCGGCCGCGGTGCTGGGCCTGGCGCAGGGCGGCTCGCTGGGCCTGGCGCTGGCGTTCATCGTGCTGCGCACCGGCAGTGCCGCCGGGGCCGCACAGCTGGGCGGGATGTCGCAGGCGGTCGGCTATCTGATCGCCGCCATCGGCCCGGTGGGCGGCGGCGCGCTGCACCAGCTGACCGGCAGCTGGACGGCGGTGCTGGTGGTGCTGCTGGTGCTCGCCGGGGCGGCGGCCGTCGCGGGGTGGGGCGCGGGACGGGACCGGACGCTGTAGCCCGTCGGGCATGCGGAAGGGGTGGGGCTGCGCGGGTCGCGGCCCCACCCCTTCTGCGTGGGCGGTTCGTCGGCTCGTCGGGTGATCAGTCGCCCGAGTTGAAGGTCAGGCCGGCCAGCCGGACCGCGGCGAAGGCGGTGGCCCCCACGATGACGACCAGCAGCAGCGGGATGGCCGCGCCGAGGCCGACCTGGGCGCTGATCGCGTCCGGGGCGGCGACGCTCTTGGCGATGGCCAGCCCCCACTGCTGGATGCTCAGCGTCTTGGCGCCGTCGACGAAGTTGCCGATCAGGCTCTCCCAGATCAGCGCGTAGGCCAGGCCCACCACCACCGCGTTGCGGGTGACCACGCCGAGCAGCAGGAAGAGCGCGCTGTACGCGGCGCCCGCCACCAGGGTGCCCACCGCGTAGCCGACCGCCAGCCCGTCGTTCGTCCCGTTGATGACCAGCCCAGCGACGAGGACCGGGATCGCGGTGAAGAGCCAGGTGGTGACGACGGCGACGGCGAGCTTGGTGGTGATGATCCGCCACCGCGGCAGCGGCTTGGAGAGCAGGTAGACGATCGAGCCGTCGTCGATCTCGGTGGAGATCACGCCGGTGCCCACCACCAGCCCGAGCAGCGGGACGAGCGTCCCCAGGCCCAGCTTGCCCACGATGTTGACGGCGATGTCGTGCTTGTCGGCACTGGAGTTGCTCGCCACCACGGACAGCAGCAACAGCAGCACCGGGACGACCAGCAGCAGGATGCCCCGCCGCCTGCCGAGCAGACCGCGTACGGTCAGCCGCGCCACGGTCAGGTTCACGGTGTCAGCCTTTCTACGGCGGAGCTGGGCAGGGCCCGGTGGGGCAAGGAACGGTGGGGCAGGGAACGGTGGGGCAAGGAACGGTTGGTCATCGGGAACCGACCAGGTAGGAGAAGACGCTCTCCAGGGACTCGTCCGCCGGGGAGACGGTGAAGAGCCGGATGCCGGCCTCCTTGGCCACCCTGGGCAGCAGGGTGGTGAAGCCCTGGAAGTTGATCGCCTGGATCCGCAGCGCCCGCTCCTGCCAGTCCAGTTCGATCCCGGCCGTGGACCCGTCGGCGATCAGTGCCGCCGCCAGGCGCCGGTCGTCGCTGGAGCGCACCAGATAGCGGTGCGGACGGTCCGTCATCAGCCGGCGGATCTTGCGGAAGTCGCCCGAGGCGGCGTGCCGTCCGGCCACCACCACCTCGATGTGCCGGGCCAGTTGCTCGACCTCCTCCAGGATGTGCGAGGAGAAGAGCACCGTGCGCCCCTCGGCGCCGAACCGGCTCAGCAGCTCCATCAGCTGGAGCCGCTGGCGCGGGTCCATGCCGTTGAACGGCTCGTCGAGCAGCAGCACCGAGGGGTCGTGGACCAGTGCGGAGGCCATCTTGACCCGCTGCTTCATGCCCTTGGAGTACGTCCCGGTACGGCGCTCCTGCGCGTGCTCCATCTCCACCAGGGCGAGCGCCCTGGTCGCGGCCGCGCCGGGGTCGGACAGGCCGTGCAGTTCGGCGTTGGCGAGCACGAACTCCCAGCCGGTCAGGTAGTCGTACATCGACTCCCGTTCCGGCACCAGGCCGATCGCCCGGTAGACCTCCTGGTTGCGCCAGATCGGCGCGCCGTCCAGCGTGACGGTGCCGGCCGAGGGAGCGAGGAAGCCGCTCATCATGTGGATCAGCGTGGACTTGCCGGCCCCGTTGGGCCCGAGCAGGCCGGTCACCCCGGGGCCGATCGACATCGAGATGTCGTTGACGGCGACCACGTTGCCGAACCAGCGGGAGACCTTGTCGATGGTGATGACAGCCATGACGACCCCTCAGATCTTCCGGTAGCGGCGCAGCAGCAGCGCATAGGCGCTGACCACGAGGACGACGATCTCCAGGCCGAAGACCACCGCACCGACCGCACCGGGGGTGGTGGTCGGGACGTCCGTCGGCAGGCTGAAGATCCGGTTGACGAAACGCTCCACCAGCGAGCTGGGCCCGAGCACGTAGGGCCAGGCGTTGGAGGCGTCCTCCGGGCCGCCGTGCAGATGGGCGAGGACGGACGCCACCGCCTCGGAGACGAGCAGCACGCCCATGATCGCCGCCACACCGAAGCCGCGCCGGGGCGTGGCCGCCGCGATCACCAGGCCGATCGCGGAGAAGACCAGCGAGTAGAGCAGCGCCGCCAGCAGTCCGATGCCGAAGTGCTCGGTGTTGTGCGCGAAGTCCATCCCGCCGAGCAGCGCGCCCACGTAGAGCACCAGCAGCGGCAGCACGGTGACGACCAGCGTCGCGGCCACCATCGCCGCGCACTTGGCCCGCACGTAGTCGCCGCGGGTGATCGGGCGGGAGAAGTACAGCGGAACGGTCACGTAGCGCAGGTCGCGCGAGAGCAGCACCGGCGCCTGGGACGCCACGAAGATCTCGAAGAAGAGCAGGCCGACCCCGCTGAGGTAGTGCGGGTAGTCGGTGGTCAGCTGGTCACTCTTGCGGATCAACGCCAGGACCACCACCATGGCGGCCGGCAGTGTGGCGCCCGCCAGCATCAGCATCGGCAGCACCTTGGACTTGGCCGACCGGCCCAGACCGAAGGCACCGCGCAGCCCCTGCACGAAGAGCGAGCGGGTGGCGTAGCTGCGGCCGAGCCTGGGGCCCTGGTAGCCGCGGTAGCCGATGTTGTGGATGACGCCGTCGGTGGCGCCGGCCCGGGCCGGCGGGAGTGGGACGTCGGACTGCGTGGTCATCGGTGCTCCCCGGCCGGCTCGGTGAGGGTGTCGGGGCCGCGTCCGGAGGCCGGCTCCGACTCGGGCTGTTCCCCGGTGAAGATCTCGGAGACACGGTGGCGGCGCTGCTCCAGGCGGACCAGACCGAGGCCGAGGTCGGCGACCGTGTCACGGATCAGGTCGTAGGTGTCGTCGCCCGCTATCTCGACCAGCAGGATGTGCGCGGAGTCGGCGGTGACGGTCAGCCCGGCGGCGGTCAGCCGCTGCCGGACGTCCGCGTCGGCGGTGCCCTCGGCGTTGTCCGTCACCTCCACCGCGAGCAGCTGGGTCGCCTCGGTGAAGGAGGCCGTGGAGGAGGAGCGCAGCAGCTTGCCGCCGTCGATCACCACCAGGTGGTCGCAGGTGCGCTCCAGCTCACCGAGCAGGTGGGTGGTGACCAGCACCGAGATGCCGAAGTCGCTGTGCACCCGGCGGATCAGCCCGAGCATCTCGTCCCGGCCGGCCGGGTCGAGGCCGTTGGTCGGCTCGTCCAGCAGCACCAGGCGCGGGTCGTGGACCAGGGCCTGGGCCAGCTTCACGCGCTGCTTCATGCCGGTGGAGTAGCCGCCGATCGGCCGGTAGCGCTCCTCGTACAGGCCGACGTGGCGCAGCACGTCGGCCGTCCGCTCGCGGGCGGCGGTGGCCGGCAGCCCGGACATCCGGGCCATGTGGACGACGAACTCGGTGGCGGACACGTCCGGTGGCAGGCAGTCGTGCTCCGGCATGTAGCCGACCCGCTCGCGGATCTCCGATCCCTGGGTGGCGACGTTGAGGCCGAGCACTTCGCCGCTGCCCGAGGTGGCCGGGGCGAGCCCGAGCAGGATCTTGATGAGTGTGGACTTGCCCGCCCCGTTGGACCCCACAAGCCCCACAACGCCCGGCTGCACCTCTACGGTGAGCTGATCGAGCGCGGTGACGGCGGGGAACCGCTTGGTGAGGGCGTCCGTTCTGATGACTGGGGTCGAGGTGGACACAGTCCGAACTTAGCCTGCGGGGTGCGCCCTGGGAGCTGGCTGGAGGTCAGAGGTCCCTCGTGCTGCGGGATGACCGGGGTGCGGACGACCCCTAGGGGTCGTCCGCTGCCGACCGGCCCGTCCGCTGCTGACTCGCCGTCGGGCGCGCTATTCGAGCAGGTCCGCCTGCAGGCCCGCCACTTGACGGAAGGCCTGCTCGGGCACGCCGTGCGGATTGGTCATCAGCACGGTGACCACGACGTCGCCCGCCTCCAGGTAGGCGATCTCACCGGTCGGCGCCTGCGAACCCTGCCGGGGCGCGGTCCGGACGCAGTCGTTGGAGACGACGCTGCCGCTCACCGGCAGGTCGCTCGCGGAGACCGCGTGCGGGATCGCCTTCGGGCTGCCGCCGTCGTTCAGCGCCCCGTAGAAGGTGTCGCCCTCGCTCGACGAGCCGAACCGGAGCAGCCAGATCTCGGTGCGGGTGCCGTCCTTGGCGGTCCAGACGCGGGTGGCGGCGGCGCGGCAGGCGTTGGTGGTGAGCAGGGTCGGCAGGTTGGCGGCGTCGTCGTGGAGCTTGGCGTAGTCGGCGCAGGAGGTCGTGACGGGGGCGGGGGTGGTGGGCGTGCTCGGGGCAGGTGTGCTCGGGGCCAGCGTGCTCGGGGCGGGGGTGCTCGGGGCCGACGTGCTCGGGGCCGGCGTGCTCGGGGCCGGCGAGATGTCCGCGATGTTGGCGACGCCGGACGGGCTCGCCGTGGTGGTGGGGCTCGCGGCGGCGGTCGGACTCTGGCTCGGGGCGGGGCTGTTGCGGGTCGGGCCCGTGCCCTCGACCGAGACGGCCTCCTTCGGGGCCGGCAACAGGAGCCGGCTCAGATCCGCGTAGTGCCGCTGGTGCGCCTGCGGGGCGGCCGGGGACGGCATGCCGGCCGGCAGCCGAGGCAGCGACAGCGCGGCGAAGGTGTAGCGGCCGTCGCCCGGGGTGGCCAGGCCGGGGATGTCGGTGCGCTGCGGTGCCATGACCGCGAAGGCCGTGCCGGTGGCGCCGGACAGCAGGAGCAGCGCGGCCGCGCTCCAGCGCAGCACCGTGGCCCGCCCGGGGCGGCGGCGCGGGGCCTCGGTGGCGGCGAGCGGGTCGATGGCGAACTGGGTGGGGGGTGTCCAGGGCTCGGCGGGGTCGGGGTCCGCGGGGGCGGGGTCGGTGGGAGTGGGGTCGGCGAGGTCGGGGTCTGCGGGGGCGGGCTCAGGAGTGGTGCTCTGCTCGGTCATGCGGATGCTCCGGGAATGGCCAGCCGCTCCAGCTGCTGACGGAAGATGGACACGGCCTCGCTCTTCGGAAGCGGCGCGACTCCTTCGACGTGCATGCTCACCAGCAGGTCGCCGACGCCGGCGGTGCACTCCAGGTCGTCGAGCGGCGCACCGGGGTCGAGCGGCGGCAGGAAGCAGTGCGCGTCCGAGTACCCCGGCACGGAAGGCCCCTGGCGGAACACTCCGGTGTCCGAGAGCGCCCCCATGACGGCGTTCTCCGCCTCCACCGCGTGCTGGTTGAACTGGTCGAGCCAGAGCGTCGCGACCATCTTCCCGTCCGCGGAAAGGTAGCTGCGCACGCCCGCGCCCTTGCGGCCCTCGGCGCGCAGGGCCGCCTTCACCTGGTCGCGCTTCTCCTTGGGCAGATCCTTGACCCGCTCGTCCAGGTAGGAGTTGAGCTGGTCCGGCGTCAGGCTGGTGTCGTCGCCGTAGTCGCCTTCGTCCGGGCCCAGTTGGTAGCCGATCGGCAACGGCAGCAGCAGATCGCGCAGCGAGCCGAAGTGCGAACCGTTCGACCAGGCACCGTAGTTCGGTGACGCGTTCGGGCTGGGCGCTGCTGCCGCGCCGGCCGGGGCGGCGGCGACCGGGGCGGGCGCGTCGTCGTACCTGACCTTGATGACGGCGACCCCGATGCCCGCACCGACGAGCACCGCGGCGGCCACGGCGGCCGTCGCGCGCAGCACGAAGCGGGCGCGCGGGGTTGCGGGTGGGGCGGTGGGTGGGGTTGCGGGGACGGGCGGGTCGACCAGGGCTTCCGGGGTCGGAGCCTCCGGGGCCGTCCGGAGATTGTCGAGGTCGCTCACGCCAGCCGCTCCCACTGCTGCTTGGCCAGATCCCTGACCACGTCCGCACTCACCTGGGCGTCACCGAACGCCTCCACGCTCACCACCACATCGCCTCGCCGGGTCACCGCGCGACCGTGGTAGAAGGACATGGTGGTGTCGGCATAGGTCTGCTGCTTTGCGGGGGCCTCGTAGCTACCCTCCATGCCACCGCCGAACGCCGTGCCGGTGAAGCGCAGCGAACTCATGGCCGCCAGCGCCGAGTAGGACTTGTCGGTGAAGTACTGGATCAGTTGGACCCGGTACTTCACGCCGTCCTTCTGCCAGGAGTTGACCGCCGCCCGACGGAATCCGTTGGTGGCCAGCTGCGCGAAGTTGTCAGCCGAGTGGGAGGTCTCCATGGCGAGTTCGCTGATGCTCTCCCAGTCCCCGGCGTCCGCGAGGCCGAAGTCGTCCCAGTCCTGGGCGTCGCCCGGCTTGGGCAGCAGCAGCGGACGGAGATCGCCGTCGATGGCCAGCGGCCGGGGGGCGATCGCCGCCGAGTCCTGGAGGCTGAGGTGGGCCGCCGGGTAGGCGGGGGCCGCCGCCGGCAGCAGGGCGGGCAGCGGCGTCGGCGGGCGGTACTGCTGGACCGCGTAGCCGATGCCGCCGCCCAGCAGCGGGCCGAGCAGCAGGGCAGCGACCAGCAGCAGCGCGGTCCGCGGGCGACGGGCGGGGGAGGGCTCGTCCGCCGGATCGGCCATCGGCCCGGCGATCGGCCCGGCGATCGGCCCGGCGATCGCCTCGTCAGGCGCGGCAGCGGGAGAGGCGTCGGCGGGCTCGGGGGCGGGGGTGCTCAGGGCGGGCTCCAGCGCGGTGGGAACGGGGGTCGGGGGCGGACCGCTGAGGTCCCCGGGCTCAGCCACCGGTGACCAGCCGATCGCGCTGACGCTTCATCACATCGGCGAGCAGCGCCTTGTCCGGATCGCCCTTCACCGAGACCTTCACCTCGTACTCGACGTCGCCGACACAGCTGACGCCGACCAGGCCACCGGTGTACGCCTGCTGCTCCGGCTTGAAGACAAAGCCCCGGGCCTCGCTGTCGCCGTCCACGCCCGTCGCCTGGCCGTCGCCGTAACTGGCGCCCTGCAGAAAGGCCTTGGCGTTGTCGGCCGAGGAGAAGCGCATCAACCGGGCCGTCACCTCCGCCTTCCCGTCGGCGGTGCGGTAGTCGCGGTAGACCGCCTCCTGGTAGCCGTAGGAGTCCAGGACGGCCTTGAGCCCGGCAGCGTTCGCGTACTCCTTGGCCAGGTCGTCCATGCTGACCGCGACGCCGTCCGGCGAGCCGTACGACTCGCCGCCGTCGGGGATCGGCAGCAGGAAGAACCGCAGGTCACCGCCGTGCGTCGCACCGTTGACCGTGCCGTGCAGCGTGCTGGTGGGCGCCGGGGCGAGGGTGACGGTGGGCAGCGGCACCGGGGTCGGGCTGGCGCTCGGCCCCGGACCGGCGTCCGGATCCGGGCTCGGGGCGGAGCTCGCGCCGGCCGCGGCCGCCCGGGAGTGCGGGTGGTCGGGCCTGCCGACCGCCACGGTGACGGTGGCACTGGCCGCGGTCACCACGAGCAGGCCGAGGGTGGCCAGCGTGACGGCCACCGCCCGAGGCCGTCGGCGAGCCGCAGCGGGAACCTCCGCCGCCGGTTCCGACGCCCCTGCCGGCGCGAGTTCGGCCACGGGTGGTGTGCCTGCTGACTCGTGATCAGTGGCGTTTTCGGGCGCGGACAAAAGACTCCCCCAAGGAGTGAAGCACCGTCAGGCACCAGGAATTATGAGAGTTCGGCGTGGACTGCCTCAACGCGACAATCCACGCCTCTCCCCTCATAACTTCACCAATCAGACACGTCGTGATCGAACCGCAACCGTTCGCCCACCCGCGTCCCCCTCGGCGCTCCCCTCGGCGCTCCCACGACGCTCCCCTGGTTCAGCCGAGCTGGGCCAGGCCCTCGGTGGCGATCCGCTCGAAGACGGCGAAGTCGCTCGCGAAGATCGAGTCCGGCACCGGCCAGTGGATCACCAGCTCGGTGATGCCGATCTCCTGGTACGTCCCCGCCCAGTCCACGAACGCGTCCAGCGATCCGAGCGGCCGCTCCGCCGTGGACCCCTGCAGCAGCACCTTCTCCAGCTCGGCCACATCCCGCCCCCGCGCCTCGCAGGCGGCCCGCAGCTTGGCCAGCTGCGCCTCGATCACCGCGGGCGCCTGCTCCACCGGCACGTCGCCGGGCCCGCGCGGGTCGCCGTACGTCACCCAGCCCTGCCCGTACTCCGCCGCCAGCCGCAGCCCTCGCGGCCCGGTCGCCGCCACGTAGAAGGGCACCCGGGGCCGCTGCACGCAGCCGGGGATGTTGCGCGCCTCGACCGCCGAGTAGTACCGGCCCTCACTGGTGGTCGCGTCCTCGGTGAGCAGCTCGTCCAACAGCGGCAGGAACTCCCCGAACCGGTCGGCCCGCTCCTTGCCCGACCACGCCTCCTGCCCCATCGCCGTCGCGTCGAACCCCATTCCGCCGGCCCCGATCCCCACCGTCAGCCGGCCGCCCGAGATGTCGTCGACGGTCAGCAGCTCCTTCGCCAGGGTGACCGGGTGACGGAAGTTGGGCGAGGTCACGAGCGTGCCCAACCGGATCCGGCTGGTGGCGGTCGCGGCCGCGGTCAGGGTCGGGACCGCCCCGAACCACGGCTCGTCGCGGAAGGACCGCCAGGAGAGGTGGTCATAGGTGTACGCGGCATGGAAGCCGAGGTCCTCGGCCTGCTGCCAGATCTTCTGACCCTCGGACCAGCGGTGGATGGGGAGGATCACGGTGCTCAGTCGCATGCCCCTGACCCTACGCGCGAAATGCCGGGGGACTTTCGGACCACTTGCGGAACACGCCCCGGGCTCGGCCGGCGTAATGCCATGAGCACGTTGAGCAAGCGAGGACTCGCCGCGCTGGTCGACGAGGTGACGGTCGACACCTACGACGATCGGTCCGGTCGGTGTTCCGGATCGTCAGTCCGTGTAGAAATACGCCCCATCCGCGATCTCGTCCACGGCTTCCTCGCCGATCCGGTCCTCCAGAGCGTCACAGACAACTGTCCTGAGGTCAGCGATCCGCCGCAGCACGTTCCGGTCGACGATGTACTGCAACAGGATTTCCGGGCTCTTTCCGCCGGTCCCGATCCGCGACAGGATGCGGTCGAGCGACACGACGTACTCGTTGAGGTCCCGAACCGCGTTCACCATATCGGCCAGCGGGATCTCCACCGTTCCTTCGCCGGGTACCGACTCGGTCATCAACGCACCGCCCTGATGTTGGAAACCTTGAGGTTGCCCGTCGCGGTCCATTCGTGGATTCCCATTGTCGGATTGTACTCCTTGGTGATCCGGTCGGCTGGGACGTCGAATTCGAGCACGTGCCGTCCTCGCCCCCGCCCGATGCCCAGCTTGGCTTCTGCATCGGTGGGGCTCCAGGGCTTCCCCTTCGCCGGGACCATGAACACCTTGTTCTGATCGCTGGCCCGAACTTCACCCGATGCCATGATTCCGCGCTTGCCGGCACTGTTCGTGTAGTGCCGCATGCGAATTGTCGGGGGTTCTTCCTCCTCTTCGGGCTTTCCGTCATTGTGCGGCGACAGCCCGAGCGGGTCGGCCCAGGTGTGGGGGTTGTGAACGTAGGTATCCGGGTTGGGGTCGGGGGCCAGGCCGAGCGGATCGGGGCTGGTGTAGCGGGCGGCCTCCGGGTCGTAATAGCGGTGGAGGTTGTAATGGAGCCGGGTTTCGGGATCGAAGTACTGCCCGGGGAAGCGGAGCGGGGTGTAAGTGCTGCTGTCGCTCGGCCAGGTTGTGTGGCCCCAGAGGGTCGGCGTGGTGCGCCAGGCGATGGTGCCGGTGGCGGGGTCGACGAGTTCGGTGGGGGTGCCGACCAGGTCGGTGACGATCGCGAAGAACCGGCGATCGGTCTGGTCCTGGGTGGTGATCGTCTCGCTCTGTGCCAGCGGTTGGAAGGCCTGGTGGTCCCAGCTGAGCGTGTGCGGGCCCGGGAGGTACGGGGCATGCGTGGTCTGCTCGGCGAGGGTCACGCCATCCCACGTGAAGTCGGTCCGCTCCAGAACGGTGGTGCCGTCCTCGGCCAGCCGCTGCTTGGCGATGCGGCGGTCGAACGGGTCGTACCGGTAACGCCAGCGGGTGCCGTCAGGAGTTGTGACCTCCGTGAGGCGGTCCTCAGCGTCCCAGGTGTAGCGCCAGGTGTCGGGTTTGCGGGAGAGGCGGGTGACCTGGCGGAGGGTGATGCGGCCGGCAGCGTCGTGCTCGTAGCGGACGCGGCCGGCAGTGGCGAGCCGGGTGCCGGTGTACGTGCGGGTACCGAGGGCGGACCGGGTGGCGCCGGTGGCGGGCCAGTCGGCAGAACTCAGGTTGCCTGCCAGGTCGTACGCGTAGGACTCGGTCCAGTCGGCGGCGCGTACCGAGGTCACCCGACCGGCCCGGTCGAGCTCGAACGTGCGGCCTCCGGCGAGCTGGTCCTCAACCTTGGTGAGGCTGCCATCCGCCCGATAGCCGTAGGCACGCCGGTGCAGAACCCCGTGGCGCCCCCGCAGGGTCTGGGTGGTGAGGCGGTCGCGGTCGTCCCAGACGCTGGCAAGGGTGAAGTGCTCGGCAACGGTGCGCTGCTGCTCGCGGCCGGCAGCGTCGTAGCTGAAGTCGATGGCGCCGGACGTGGTGGCGAGCACAGCGGGCCGGCCGGCCTGGTCGTAGGCCCAGTCGCTGGTGTGGCCGCCCGGGGTTGTGCGTCGGGTGCGGCGCGAAAGGGCGTCGTAACCAACCCTGAGGGTAAGCCCGTTGACGGTCTCGGTGAGCAGGTTCCCCAGGGCGTCGACCGTACGGATCAAGTCGGCGTCGGGGCTGGTGGCCCGGACGAGCAGTCCTGCGGGGTTGTAGGCGTAGGTGGTCGTGCGACCGTCGGCGTCCTTGGCCACCGGACGCCCCGACCTGTCGTACCTGTAGCGGCTGACCTGTCCCAAGGGGTTGGTGATCGACAGGGTCTGCCCGGCCGCGTCCAGCTCGTAGGCGATGCTCCGGCCCCCGAAGTCGGTCTCTCCGGTGAGCCGTCCGGCCGCGTCGTAGGCGTAGGTCCAGCGCTGGCCGAGCGCGTTGGTGACAGCGACCAACTGCATATCGGCGTCGTGGGTGAAGGCGACACGGGCACCGTCAGGAGTGGTCCTCGCCGCGAGGGTCTCGAAGTGGGTGTACTCGAAAGTGGTGACCTGGCCGATCTCGTCGGTGTGACTGAGCTGGTTCCCCTCACCGTCGTGGGTCCACGACTCGGTGCTGCCGTCCGCAGCGGTACGCGTGGCCGGGTAGCCCTCCACGGTCCAGGTCATGCGTGTGGCTGAGCCGAGCGGATCGATCACCGCTGTGGTGCGACCGAAGGCGTCGCGCTCGTAGCGGGTGACTGCTCCCGTCGGATCGGTGACAGCCGCCGGCAGCCCGGCCGGGTCGCAGGACACCACTGTGGTGTTTCCGAGCGCATCGGTGAGGGATGCGAGGTGGCCGAGTTCGTCGTAGCCGTAGCGAGTGACGGCGCCGAGCGGATCGGTCGCCTCGGTGCGGCTCCCGGCTTCGTCGTAACTGAATCGCCAGGTCCCGCGCCCTGGTTCGGTGATCTCTGCAGGCAGGCTCAACCCGGCCGTGTACGCCACCGTCACCTGCTCGCCGTCGGGGCGGGTGACCGTGATCAGGTCGCCAGCGCCGTCGTAGTCGTAGCGGGTGGTGCGGCCCAGGGGGTCGGTCTCGGCCAACAGGCGGTCGTAGGCGTCGCGTTCGTAGTGGGTGGTGTGGCCGAGGGGGTCGGTGACGGCGGTGATCTGAGCGTGTTCGTTGACGGTGTACGTGGTGGTGTGGCCCAGGGCGTTGGTCTCGGTGTGGGTCTTGAGACCGGTGACCGGGTCCGGATCGCCATAGGTGAAGCGGAACTTGAGGGAGCCGTCGGCGCCGCCCTCGTCGATGACGCGGTCGAGGTGGTCGTAGACGTAGAGGTACTGGGAGTCGTTGCGGTCGGTCCAGGAGAGGATGCGGCCGCCGGCGTCGTTGGCGAAGCGCATGGGCTTGCCGGAGGAGTTGTAGACGCTGGTCAGGTGGCCGCCGGTGTAGCCGTAGCGCAGCAGGAGGGCGTCGTGGCCGTCCGGGCCGGCGGCGGCCAGGCGCAGGGCGGTGATGCGGTCGTTGTCGACGGTGACCAGGAGGCGGTAGCCGCCGGAGTGGGTGATGGACTGCGGGACGCCGTCGAGGTCGTAGGCGAGGTCGTAGTGGCGGCCGGAGCGGTCCCGGACCCGGGTGAGCAGGGCCTCGGTACCGCCGGGTTCGAGGGTGAACTCGCGGATCAGGCCGGTGGCGCGGTCGGTGAGGGTGTAGCCGCCGGGGGCGAGTGCCAGGTCGCGGCGCTCGCCCGCGCTCGCCTGGACCGGATCGCCCGGTTCGGGGTGGGGGTAGGCCTGGGTGCGGCGGTCGGCGCCGATGTGGACCACGCCCTCGGCGTCGATCTCCAGGCGCTCGTCGAAGGTGCAGACCCAGCGGCGGCCCATCCAGCGCCCGGCCTGGTAGCCGGACTCGAAGTTGCGGGTGAAGAGCAGCGGCAGCGAGCCGGGCAGCGAGGCGTCCACCTGGTCGATGAACATCCGCCCGGTGGCCATGTCGACGGGCTCACCGCCCGGGCAGACCGCGTCCTCCTTGCGGCCGGCCTCGCGCGGGTTCGCCGCCTGCCGGCGACCGGCGCCCTCGTCCCCCGGCTTGGAGCGGCCACCGCCCTCGCCCGGCAGGTGCGGCTCGTGCGGTTCGTCGTGCTTGGCGTCGCCCATGATCTTCTTCAGCGCCGACTCGTGCTCGGCGTCCGCGTCCGCGGTGCGCTTGGCCACGGTCTTCAGCTTGGAGCCGGCCGAGTGGTAGAAGTCCTTGACCGTCTTGCTCGCGTCCTCGGCCAGCGTCTTGCCCAGCCGCTTGGCGCCGTCCTCCAGCGCTTTGACGATCCGGTTGCTCATGTGAAGTCCACCCCCGTCAGCCGGCCCTTCAGCAGTTGGGCGTGGCCCTCGACCTCCTGGGCGTGCGAGGTCACGGTGTCGGCGTGGTCCTCCAGCGCCTTCGGGTCGATCATGAAGCCGCTGCCGCCAGGTCCGGCGCTGCCCGAGACGCCCAGCACGCCTTCGAGCGCCTCGAAGGCGAAGCCGCTGACCGCCTTGCTCACGATGTCCACCAGCGGACCGATCGCGGCCTCGATCACCTCGCCGATGATGTACTGCTCGAGCTGCTGCTCCAGGTAGTCGGTGATGTGCTCCGCGCCTTCGACGATCAGCGCCATGCCGGCCTCCGCCAGCCCCAGCGTCATCACCGAGGCCGCCTGGTCGGCCGCGAACGTCACGGCCAGCCCGCCGAGTTCACCGATCGCCTGCCACTTCATCGCCACGATCGTGTCGGCCGCGGCGTCCAGCGCCGTCGCCACCGCGTGGCAGGCGTTCACCAGGTCGGTCATGTGGGTGGACGACAGCTTCGCCCAGTTCGCCACCAGCGTCTCGTAGGAGGCGCCCTGGTAGCTGGCGGCCATCTGGTTGACCGTGGCCGTCGCCTTCTGGTGCGTGCCGTCCACGCTGTCCGCGAACTCACGGATGTGGGAGGCCATCTCGCGGACCTTGTCCTCGTTCACGTTCGGCCAGTTCACCCCGATGAACTGGAGCATCGAGACGACTTCGCCGGGTAGTTCGATCGCCATGTTTCCCCCGTCCAGTCACATGTGCGAAGCAGACGCTAGTCCAGGACGGTGACAGGGCGAAGGGCTTTGCCGACCTTCACACAATCGGAGTGCCACGTGAGGAGGTGGACGGCGAGGAGGGTGGCCGGGGAGGAAGGTGGACGGGGAGGAAGGTGGACGGCGAGGAAGGTGGACAAAAGTGCACCTGCGCACGTGGAGGTAGCCGCAGGGTGCCGGGCGCGGGCCTGCGGCATCGTCAGAGGTGCCGATCAGGGCATTCGACGAGGGGGGCACATTGTCCGGGACCATGCAGGCAGCGCGGGGCGTTGCCACGACCGGGGCCGTGCCGCGGTCCCGCTTCTGGCGGACGACCGCCGTGTTCACGATCGCGACCTGGCTCGGCGCCGGCGCCCTGCTGGCGCTCCAGCCGGTCGTCCACCTCGACCCTCAGCTCCTGATGCTGCCCCAGTTCGGGCCGAGCATCGGGGTGCTGGTGGTCCTGGCGGCCCGCCGCCGGAAGACCCGGACGGAACCGTACCGGCCCGCGCCCGCCCCGGTGGTGTCGCTGCGGGTGACCCGGTCGGTGCTCGCCCGCGTCGGCGTGGGGGCCGGCCTGCTGGGCGCGGTGTTCGCGCTCTGCCTCGGTGCTCTGCCCCTGGCGGGCCGACCGGTTCACCTGGCGGGTCCCGGGTCGTTCGCCCATCCCTTCTGGCTGATCGCCGCGCTTCAGCTCCTCGGCGCGTGCGGCGAGGAGCTGGGCTGGCGGGTCTTCCTGCAGCGCCACCTGGAGACGCGGCTGCCCCGCGTGCTGTCGGCAGCCGTCGTCGGCGTGCTGTGGGGGACCTGGCACGTGCAGTACTACGCGTTCGGCCTCGCGTTCGTGACCGCGTTCCTGGTGATGACGGTGGCGGTCTCCGTCGTCATGGGCGAGCTCATCGGGGGCGCTGGCGCCGGGGCACTGCTGGTCGCCGGTGCCTTCCACTGGCTGCTGAACCTGGGCACGCTGACGCTGCTCGACTGTGAACAGGGGAGTCTGGTCAACATGGTGATACTCGCCGGTGGTTCGGTCCTCGCCGCGATCTCGGTTCACCAGGTCGCGGGCCGATACCGGAGGATGTCCCGGTGAAGAGTTCCGCGAACCGGGTCGCCGGCGACGACTGGCGCGCCCGCCTGGCCGCGCCGGGCCACGGCCTGCTGCTCTCCGGCCTGGCGTTCGTCGAGGCCACGGTGGCGTTCGCGATCGCCGCGGCCAGTCTGCTGCTGGGCTCCGGCATCGGCTTCTACCTGCTGCCGCCCGCCCTCCACCGGCTGCGCGAGGTGGCCGCGACGGCACGCGCCCGGGCCGGGCGCTTCGGCGGTCCGGTGATCCCCGCGCCCTACCGTCCCCTGCCGCCGCCCCGGGCCGGGCTCCGCGGCCGGATCCAGTACAGCCGGGCGCTGTTGAACGATCCGGCCACCCTGCGGGACCTGTGCTGGTCGATGACCGACCCCTGCATCGGGGGAGGGCTCGCGGCGGCGCCCGCGGCGCTGATCGGGTACGGCGTCTTCGGGGCCTTCGTCCAGCCCTTCGTCTGGCAGCCGATCGACCGGGCCGGCGGCAGCAACTGGTACACCGCCGTCCACGTGCACTCCACCGCGACCGCGCTCGCCGCCGTCCCCATCGGTCTCGCCCTGATCGCCACCGGCCTGTTCGCCGGGCCGCCGGTGCTGCGGCTGCACGCCCGGTGGACCGCGCTGCTGCTGGCGCCGTCCCGCTCCGCGCGGCTGCACCAGCGCGTCACCCAGCTCGCCGACACCCGTGCCGATGCCGTGGACACCCAGGCCGCGGAGCTGCGCCGGATCGAGCGCGACCTGCACGACGGCGCGCAGGCCCGCCTGGTCGCCGTGGGGATGAGCCTGGGCAACGCCGAAGACCTGATCGGCGCCGATCCCGAGGCGGCCCGGGCGCTGGTGGTCTCCGCCCGTGAGGCGTCGTCAAAGGCGCTGGAGGAGATGCGGAACCTGGTGCGCGGCATCCATCCGCCCGTCCTCGCCGACCGCGGGATCGCCGACGCCGTCCGCGCACTCGCGCTCGACGCCCTGCTGGACGTCGAGGTGCGGGCGCAGCTGGCAGGGCGGCCGGCCGCGCCGATCGAGTCCGCCGCGTACTTCGCGGTCAGCGAGCTGCTCGCCAACGCGGCCAAGCACAGCGGCGCGAGCCGGGTGGACATCGTCATAGGCCACCGGGACGGCGCGCTGACCGTCGAGGTCACCGACGACGGCCAAGGTGGCGCCGATCCCGCCCTCGGTACCGGCCTGCGCGGCGTCGGGCGCCGACTGGCCGCCTTCGACGGCACCCTGACCGTGGCCAGCCCGCGCGGCGGCCCGACCGGCATCCTCCTGGAGATCCCATGCGCGTTGTCCTCGCCGAAGACCTCTTCATCCTGCGAGACGGACTGGTCCGCACGCTGATCGAGCACGGCTTCGAGGTCGTGGCGGCCGTGGACAACGGCCCTTCGCTGCGCAAGGCCCTGATCGACCACCGGCCGGACATCGCGGTCGTCGACGTACGGCTGCCGCCCTCCTACACCGACGAAGGGCTGCAGGTCGCCCTCGAAGCGCGCCGCCGCACGCCCGGCCTGCCGGTGCTGGTGCTCTCGCAGTACGTCGAACAGCTCTACGCCCGCGAGCTGCTGGCCGACGAGGCCGGCGCGGTCGGCTATCTGCTCAAGGACCGGGTCTCGAACATCGGTCAGTTCGTCGACGCGGTCACCCGGGTCGCCGCCGGGGGCACGGTGATGGACCCGTACGTCATCTCCAAGCTCCTGACGCGCGGCGATGCCCGGGGCCGCACCGCCGAACTCAGCCCGCGGGAGCGCGAAGTCCTCGAACTCATGGCGGAGGGCCGCTCGAACGCGGCGATCAGCCAGCGGCTGGGCGTCACGATGAGCGCCGTGACCAAGCACACCGGCGCCATCTTCGACAAGCTGGGGCTGCCGCCCTCCGACGACGACAACCGCCGGGTGCTCGCCGTGCTGGCCTACCTCAACCGCTGAACGCCACCGCGGGATCCACCGCGGGATCCGCCGCCGACGGAAGGTTTCCGCGAAATCTCCCCGCGTTCCGCCGTGAGTTCTTGGCCGACTCATGACACTGTCTCAGCACTCGTGCCGCTCCGGGGCACCGTACGGGACAGGACTGCCATGAGCGCTATCAATCGTCGACGGTTCATCCAAATGGCCGGTGGAACGGCTGCGTTGTCCGCGCTTTCGACCAGCATCGCGCGGGCCGCCGAGATCCCGGCGCACCGCCGTACCGGCAGCCTGCAGGACGTCGAGCACATCGTCGTCCTGATGCAGGAGAACCGTTCCTTCGACCACTACTTCGGGACGCTGCGCGGCGTACGGGGCTTCGGGGACCCGCGCCCGGTGACGCTGCCGAGCGGCAAGCCGGTCTGGTACCAGTCGGACGGCGCCAAGGACGTGCTGCCGTTCCGGCCGAGCGCCGACCGGCTCGGGCTGCAGTTCCTGCAGGACCTCGCGCACGACTGGAACAGCAGCCACCAGGCCCGCAACCAGGGCCGGTACGACCAGTGGGTGCCCGCCAAGACCGCCACCACGATGGCCTACCTCACCCGCGAGGACATCCCGTTCCACTACGCGCTGGCCGACGCGTTCACCATCTGCGACGCCTACCACTGCTCGCTGATCGGCCCCACCGACCCCAACCGCTACTACATGTGGAGCGGCTACGTCGGCAACGACGGGCGCGGCGGCGGCCCGGTGGTCACCAACGCCGAGGCCGGCTACTCGTGGACCACCTACCCCGAGCGCCTGGAGCAGGCCGGGGTCTCCTGGCGGATCTACCAGGACGTGGGCAACGGGCTGGACGCGAACGGTGGTTGGGGCTGGATAGAGGATGCCTACCGGGGCAACTACGGGGACAACTCGTTGCTCTACTTCAACCAGTACCGCAACGCCAAGCCCGGCGAGCCGCTCTACGACAAGGCCCGGACAGGCACCAACGCCCAGGGCGGCGAGGGCCTCTTCGACCGGCTCAGGGCGGACGTGACGGGCGGCCGGCTGCCCCAGGTCTCCTGGATCGTGGCGCCCGAGGCGTTCACCGAGCACCCGAACTGGCCGGCCAACTACGGCGCCTGGTACGTCTCCCAGGTGCTGGAGGCGCTCACCGCCGACCCCGACGTGTGGAGCCGCACGGCGCTGCTCATCACCTACGACGAGAACGACGGCTTCTTCGACCACGTGGTGCCGCCGTTCCCGCCCGCCTCGCCGGCCCAGGGGCACTCCACCGTCGACACCACCGGGGAGCTCTTCACCCCGGCCGCGGGCGACCCCAGCACCGCCGGACCGTACGGCCTGGGGCAGCGGGTGCCGATGCTCGTCGTCTCGCCCTGGAGCAAGGGCGGTTCGGTCTGCTCGCAGACCTTCGACCACACCTCGATCATCCAGTTCATCGAGCGCCGGTTCGGGGTGCACGAGCCGAACATCTCGCCCTGGCGCCGCACCGTCTGCGGCGACCTGACCTCGGCCTTCGACTTCCGCAGCCCGGACGCCCGGGTGCCCGGGCTGCCCGACACCAGCGGCTACCTGCCGCCGGACGACAACCGGCACCCCGACTACAAGCCGGTGCCGCCCGCCGACCCGCAACTGCCCCGCCAGGAGCGCGGGCTGCGACCGGCGCGGGCGCTGCCGTACACCCTGGAGGCCGACGGGCGGATCGGCGCCGACGGACGGCTGCGGATCGACTTCGCCAGCCGCGGCCGGGCCGGTGCCCACTTCCTGGTGACCTCCCAGTCGCAGCCGGACGGCCCGTGGAGCTACACCGTGGAGGCCGGGCGCGAGCTGTCGGCCGACTGGAGCCTGCCGGCGGACCCGCCGGACGGCTACGACTTCACCGTGCACGGCCCCAACGGCTTCCAGCGCCGGCTCACCGGCCGCCCCGGCAGCCCGGGGGTGACGGTGACCGCCTGCCAGGACGGCAGCAGCGGGCGGCTGGAGGTGACCCTGACCAACGACGGGCCCGGCACCGTCCGGCTCACCGTCACCGACGGCTACGGCAAGGAGCAGCCCGCGCAGTACCGGCTGCGGGCGGGCGCGCACACCACGCACCAGGCGCACACCGGGCAGAGCAACGGCTGGTACGACCTCACGGTCACCGCCGACCAGGACTCCGCTTTCCTGCGCCGGCTGGCCGGCCACCTGGAGACCGGGGCGGCGAGCACCAGCGACCCGGCGATGGCCACCGACTGAGCGACGGGCGGGCCCGGGGCGTGTCCAACGGAGCCGGGACCAAGGAAGACTGGGGCGCATGAGCGAAGCGAGCGAGCAACCGGCCACGGACGGGTTCGAGCGGTTCCGCATGCTGTGCCCCACCTGTAGTCAGGGGGTGCGCACACGGGCCCGGACGGGGGCCAGGGCGATGGTCCGCCACGACGGGCGGCACGTCATCGCCCTCGGCACCACGTACGTGGGCGAGACCTGCGCGGACTGCGACGGTGCGGGGTGGCTGCCGCTGGGCTCCGGGGACTGGTGGGGCCGGCCCGAAGAGGAGCCCGGGCTGGGGCTGGTCTGACAGGCCCCGGCCCGGGCTGAGCGGCCCGGGCCCGGCGGCCCGGGCCCGCCGGGCCCGGGGCGGGCCGCTCAGGTGCAGAAGACCGCCTGCTGGGCCGCCCCGAGGGCGCTGGAGACCGGGACCGGGCGCTGGTGCAGCAGGTCCTGGCCGAGGTCGAAGACATTGCCGGCCAGGACCAGCTGGCGGGAGTCGTCGGCCGCGGTGACCGAGACGCTGGTGAAGCCCGGGCCGCCGCCGTCGGTCTCCCAGACGGCCACCTGGCGGCCGCCGCCGCAGTCGATGCGCCGGCCGGTGACGCCGAGCGCGTACCCGTCCGCGCCCGGGGCGCTCGCGGGGGTCTCCAGCTCGCGCTGCTCGGCCGGGGGCAGCAGGCGGCCGCCGAACAGCGCCCGGTCGAAGGTGGCGAGGTCGCCGAGCGTGGAGATCATCGCGCCCGCGGTCCAGTCGTAGGAGGGGCTGAAGGTGGTCATGTCCTGGCCCGCCAGGTCGTAGCCGTGCAGGTGGGGGCCGTGGATGTGCGGGTCGGTGAGCGGCAGTGCGGTGTGGGTCAGGCCGAGCGGGACCAGGATCCGCGAGGTGATCTCCTGCCTGGCGCTGTGGCCGGTGACCGCCTCGATGACCAGCCCGGCGATCAGGTAGTTGGTGTTGGAGTAGTCCCACTTCGTGCCCGGCGCGAAGAGCGGCGGGTGGGCGACGGCGACGGCGACCACCTGGCGCGGTGCGTAGACGTAGCCGCGGTCGTGCTGCTGCAGGTAGGGCGCGAAGAAGGCGGGGTCGGTGGTCGGGTCGTAGATCCCGCTGGTGTTGTCGAGCAGTTGACGCACGGTGATGGCGGAGCCGTCGTTGCCCGCGCCCTGGACCACGCCGGGCAGCCGGCGCTGCACCGGGTCGTCCAGGCCGAGCCGGTGCTCGCCGACCAGCTGGAGCAGCACGGTGGCGACGAAGGACTTGGTGTTGCTGGCGATCCGGAACCGGTCGGTGGCCCGCGCCGGGCGCCCGGTGGCCTTGTCGGCGACGCCCGCGGCGGCGGTGGAGACCTGCTCGCCCCGGCGGCCGTAGGCGATCACGCCGGGGTAGCCGTCGGCCACCGCCCGGTCGGCGGCGGTGCTCAGCACGGCCGGGAGGCCCTCGGGTGCGGCCGGGGCCGGGCTCGCCGCCATCGCGCCGGTGGCGGCGCACAGCGTGGCGGCCAGGGTGGTGGCCAGGCCGATGGTCACCGTGGTGATCGCCGCGGTCACCGCGGGCCGGGTTCTGCGCATGCTCGACACCTCGTCAACGCCGTTACTGGTGGCTCCAGGCTGGCAGCGGCCGACGGGCGGGGCCATGGGGCGGGCCCCCGGGCGACGGGTGGGGCAGACCCCCCTGGGGCCTGGGCCGTGTCCTACGGCCCGGCGGTGGGCTGCGGGCTCTCGGCGCGGGTGAAGGCGTCCGCGGCCGGGGAGTGGTAGGCGGCCGCGAGGCGCAGCAGGCGGCGGGTCTCGGTCTCGAAGTCCAGGTCCGCGAAGCCGGCCGCCGCCGTCAGCTCGGGCACGTCCGGCGCGGCGCCGGTGGCCGGGAGGCGCCCGGCCAGCCGCTGCGCGCAAGTGGCCCGCAGCCAGAACGCCTCGGCCAGCGCCTCGCCCGACACCGCGTCACTCGCCGCGTCACTCGCCAGGTCACCCGCCGTGTCACCCGCCGTGTCACCCGCCACGTCGCTCGCCGCGGCCGACCGGTCCGCCCGGGCGCGCAGCTCGTCGTCGGCGTGGCCGGCCAGCACCAGGGCGGCGTCCCGGATCTCGATCACCCGGCGGTGCAGCAGCACCCGCGGGCTGCGCCCGAGCGGGGCGGTCAGCACCACCTCGGGCACCGCCGCGGTGAGCGAGGCCCACAGCGGCCGCAGCCGGCGCACCGTGCGCCAGGCCCGCAGCGTGGCGAGCGCGACCCCGACCGCCGGGATCGAACTGCCGAGCAGGACGAGCGCGATCGCCAGCCACTCGATGCCGTACAGCAGCGAGGCGGGCACGAACATCGGCCGCGCGTCGAGCTCCAGCAGCACCTGGCAGACCCGCAGCACGGAGTAGCCGAGCCCGGCCGCCGTGCCCGCCGCCAGCACCCGCAGCCCGCTGCGCAGCCAGCCGGCCCCGGCCCGGCGCGCGTAGGTGCCGAAGAGCCAGCTGGCCACGCCCATCGCGGAGCCGAGGTAGCCGGCCACGATCAGCGCGTACAGCGCGGCCGGCACCGAGCCCGGGTAGGCCTGGTAGAAGTCGGTGACCTCGCCGCCCTGCCGGATCAGCGCGAAGCAGACGACCAGGCCGGCCTGGGCCGCGAGCAGCACGACCAGCTGCGGCCGGCGCAGCCGGGGGGCCAGCTCGGGCCGGGCGGTCTCGGCGACGAAGGCGACCATCGCCGCGCAGGCGACCAGGCCGATCACATGCTTGATCGGGACCACGACGTTGGGCAGACCGGTGGTCGTGTCGACCCAGGCGGTCAGGCCCGGCAGGCCCAGGGTGACCATGATCGTCACGCCGGCGAAGGCGGTCCAGAGCATCCGCTGGCGCGGGTTGCGCACGGCCGCCGGCAGCCGCCAGACGGTCACCAGCCAGAGCATGGCCAGGACCACCACGTGGGTGAGCGGCAGCGGCGTGTCGGCGGCGGGTCCGGCGGCGAGCGGGCCGTGGAGCGCGAGCCGGTCGTGGAGCGCGAGCGGGCCGAGGAGGGCGAGCGGCGGGCAGGTCATGAGTGAGGCCGGATCCAGGAGGGAAGCGAACAGCGGAGGTGATCAGCGGTGGGCGGTCAGGTGCGGCGGGCGGTCAGGTGCGGCGGGCCGGGTGGCCGAGGGCGTCGTTGAGTCGGGACAGCACCTCGGTGGAGCAGGGCGAGACGGCCTCGGCACCGACCCGGGTGGCGCGCTCCAGGATCAGGGTGGCGAGCGACTCCGCGTCGGCCTCCTGGCGGCTTCCGTAGCCGTCGCGGGCCAGCAGCGCCATCAGCCGGTCGGTGGCCAGGCCCAGCTCCAGGTCCGCGGCCCGGTCGGCCGCCTCGGCCTCGATCGCGGCGACGGCCGCGGTGGCGATCTCCCGCACCGTCTCGGGTGACGGCGCGGGACCGGCCGACTCGGCGGAGACGAGGCCGGCCAGCGAGCCCGCCTCGGGGGAGACATGGTCGAGCAGCATGTGCGAGATCTCGTGCAGCACGATCTGGGTCTTCAGGATCGGTGCCGCCCCCGCCTCGTAGAAGACCAGGTCGGCGGTCTCCAGGCTGACCCAGAGTCCGCACGGCAGGTCGGCGCCGGCGGCGTTCTCCACCGGCACCAGGTGCAGCGGGCGGCCGCGATCAGCCGCGATGCCCGCGCAGAACTCGGTGAGGTCGAAGGGGGTGGGCACGACCAGCCGGTCCGCCAGATCGGACAACTCGGACCGGGGCTGCCTGCGCCATCTCATGGCCGCCTGCCCTCTCCACTGTCGCCGTGCCGCCGCTCGACCGCCGCAGCCCGCCGGCCGCTCCCGGACGATCGAGCCTGTAGCTTAAACGCTCCGTGGAGCGACGGTCACGTGTGCCGCTGTGCAGGTGCGGTGCGGGCCGCGCCCCGCTTCCTTCACCGGGGGCGAGGGCCGCGCGAACGGCGAGAGCGCAGGTCAGTGGCCCCGTCCGCGACCGCGCTTGGTGCGGCCCACCTCGGGCAGGCCCTCCACCGCCCGGACCTGGTCGACGATCGCCCGCAGGCCCTTGAGGGCGCGCGGCGACAGGCCGGCCAGCCGGAAGGCGACCGCGCGGATGTCACTGTCCGCGAGCACGTCGGCGAGTTCGTCGGCAGGAGTGGGTGCCTGGGTCGGCGAAGGAGTCGGCGAAGCGGCCGGCGCCGGGCGCGCGGCCGGGCTCGATGCGGCGCTGGCAGCGCTCCCACCAGCCGTTTCGGCCGGGTCGGCACCGCTGCCCCGGCCGCCGGTGCCGGCCCCCGACTTCAGCTCGCGCACCCTGGCGTCCACCCGCTCGGCCACCGTGTCGTCCAGGAAGTAGCCGACCGGCACCCCGAAGAAGGCCGCGACGGCCTCCAGGGTCTTCACGGTCGGGTTGGTCTTGGCGCCGGTCCGGATCTGCTGGAGCGTGCCGTGCGAGACGGTCGGGCCGTCGGGCCCGGCCTGGTCGCGGATCGCCTGCGCCACCTCGTGGTAGCTGAAGGGGCCACGACCGGCGGGATGGATCTCCTGGAAGAGGTGGTCGAGTCTCGCCGCGATGGTGCGCCGGCGGTCCTCGGCCTGCTCGGGCATCGACATCGCCACTCCCTGATCCCCCGATCCGCGGGGCACACCGCGACCCACCCCTGCGCTCCGGCACTTGACGCTGTTCGTGTTGAAGGCCCCAGTATCCACTGAAATGGACGGCGCAGGCGAGCGAACGGAAAACTCCCTGGTCAGAGTGACTCTCAGTTATCACGGTTGACAGCCCAGGGAGGGTTCAGCGTATGTTCAGCGCATGCCGTCCAACAAAATAGACGGCACTGGGACGGCGCGCGGTCACACGGGGGTTGACCGCGCGCCGTCAGCCTTTTGGCGCCGTACCCGGGAGCCCGTAGGGCACCTGCGAGGATGGACGCGTGACCCAGGCAGCCGCACGCCCCCGACTGATCGCCACCGACCTCGACGGCACCCTGCTGTGCAAGGGCGGCTCCGTCTCCGCGCGGACCGCCGCCGCGCTGACGGCCGCCGAGGAGGCCGGGATCGAGGTGGTCTTCGTCACCGGCCGCCCGCCGCGCTGGCTGCGGCTGCTGGGCGAGCACATCGGCGGCCACGGGGTGGCGATCTGCTCCAACGGCGGGGCGGTCTTCGACGTGCGGCGCGAGCGGCTGCTGGAGACCTTCCCGCTCGCCGCCGCCGACGCCCGCACGGTGGTCGCCCGGCTGCGCGAGCGGGTGCCCGGCACGGCCTTCGCCTTCGAGTCCGCGGCCGGTCTGACCCGCGAGCCGCAGTACGAGGCCCTGATGTGGGGCGACGACGAGGCCTTCGCCGTAGCCCCGGCACAGGACCTGCTGGCCGAGGCCACCGCGACCGGCTCCGCGGGCGCGGCGGTGGGCTGCTACAAGATCCTGGCCAAGCACCCGGAGCTCGACCCCGACAGCTACCTCGCCGAGGCCCGCGCGGCCATCGGCGAACTGGCCGAGATCACCCGCTCCAGCCCGATCACGCTGCTGGAGATCAGCGCGGGCGGCGTCACCAAGGCCAGCACGCTGGCCCGCTGGTGCGCCGAGCGGGGGATCGACCGCAGCGAGGTGGTCGCCTTCGGCGACATGCCCAACGACCTGGAGATGCTCGCCTGGGCCGGCACCTCCTACGCGGTGGCCAACGCGCACCCCGAGGTGCTGGCCGCCGTCGCCCAGCACACCCTGAGCAACCAGGACGACGGCGTGGCCCGGGTGATCGAGGACCTCATCACCCGGGCCACCGCCTCCTTCTGATACATCGACACCTGCCGAGGCACCGCCGGTCCGGTCAGCCGAAGCGGCCGTTGACGTAGTCGGCGGTGCGCTGGTCGACCGGATCGGTGAACAGCTGCTCGGTCGGGCCCGCCTCGACGATCCGGCCCGGAGTGTCGTGGGTGGCCAGGAAGAACGCGCAGGACTGCGAAACCCGCTGCGCCTGCTGCATGTTGTGGGTGACGATGACGATGGTCAGCCGCCCGCGCAGCTCGGCGATGGTCTCCTCCACCCGGCGGGTGGAGGTGGGGTCCAGCGCCGAACACGGCTCGTCCATCAGCAGGATCTCCGGCTCGACCGCCAACGAGCGGGCGATGCACAGCCGTTGCTGCTGACCACCGGAGAGCGCACCACCTGGGGTGCCGAGCCGGCTGCTCACCTCGTGCCACAGCCCGGCCCGGCGCAGGCTCTCCTCGATCAGGTGCTCGCGGTGCTCCCGGCCGACCTTGATGCCGGCCAGCTTCAGCCCGCTGGCCACGTTGTCGGCGATCGACATCCCCGGGAACGGGTTGGGGCGCTGGAAGACCATGCCGATCCGGCGGCGCACCTCGGCGGGCCGGCGGCCGTGCGCGTAGACGTCCTCGCCCTCCAGCAGGACCTCGCCGGCCAGTTGGGCGCCGCGGACCATCTCGTGCATCCGGTTGAGGATGCGCAGGAAGGTGGACTTGCCGCAGCCGGAGGGCCCGATCAGCGCGGTGACCTCGCCGGCCGCCATGGTGAGCGAGACCCGCTCCAGCACCTTGTGCGAGCCGAACCAGGCGGAGATGTCCCGGCTCTCCAGGCCGCGGAGCCGGGCCGGCTCCGCCGCCAGGGGCTCCCGGGGGACGGTGGTGGTCATCGGAGGGGTCCTTTCGGATGACTGCACAGGCGCGGCAGATCAGTAGGGCGGCGGATCAGTAGAGGTTGGGCAGCAGGGCGGCGGCGTTTTCGTAGCAGGCCCAGAGCAGCGCGGCGAGCACCGGTACGAAGGTCAGATAGGCCGCCCGCCGGTGCCAGGAGCGCACCGCCAGGGTGGCCAGCAGCACCGCCCCCAGCAGCGCGGCGCCCCAGAGCTGGAAGGCGGCCAGCGCCCCGGTGTCCTGGGCCAGCGCGTGGTCCGCGGCCGCCATCGCGGGGCGGCCCTTGGGGTTGGGCTGCGGGTCGCCGTCGAGGCGGGCCCCGACCTGCACGGTGCCGGTCGGGATCCAGCCGGAGTCGCTGGTGGTGAGCACCATCCGGTCGGGGGCGGCATCGCTCACCGGGTGCCCGCCGTCGCCGTAGGCATTGACGGTGTAGGTGAACTGGCCCTGCCCGGTGGAGACGAAGATCTGGTCCCCGGCCCGCAGTTCGGACAGCCGCCCGAAGGGCGAGCCGAACGAGGCGCCGCGCCCGAACAGCACGCTCACCCCCGCCTGGCCCGGCAGCGCGGTGTCCCGGCGGTGGCCGGGGCCGCGCATCAGGTCGCGTCCGGTGGTGCCCTCCACCACCACGGCGTGCCGCAGCCCGATCTTCGGGATGTCGACGATCGCCACCGGCGCGCCGTCCGGCGCCGTGCCGACCGGGGCGGTGGCCTGGGCGAGCTGGTAGCGGAAGGTCTGGTAGGCCGCCGCCTGGTAGTGCATCTCCTGCAACGGGGAGAGCGCGGCCAGGTAGACGGCGAAGCCGAGCAGCAGGGCGGCGAGCAGGGTGCCCGCCCAGGCCGCCTGGAGCAGCCGGCGCCGCGCGGGCGAGGGCCCGGCGGCCGGCGGCGGCTGGGCGCCACCGGCCGGCGGGACGATCGGCTCCAGCACCACGGTGTCGTCCGTGGCGCCGATGGCCGCGGCCGCGGGGGCCAGGGCCGGCCCGGCGGACGGCGCGCCGGCCGGGCTCATCGCGGGCCCCCGGTGGAGCCGGCCGAGCGGCGCCGGCGCAGCCAGCCGCCGAGGAACGGCGGGACGGCCACCACGGCGAGCAGTTCGACGGCGGTGATGGTGGTCAGCGCCCAGTTCTGCGGCCGGCCACCGACGTTGACCACGCTCGCCGCCACATCGCTCGCACCACCGCTGCCACCGTCCGGCACCACCTCGCCCGTCTGCGGGTCGATGGTGGTCCCGCCGCCGGAGCCACCGCCGGCGCCGGTGCCGGCCGCACCGCCGCTCGTACCGCCGGCGCCGCCCGCACCGCCGGAGCCGCCGCCGGTCCCGCCGGTGCCGGATCCCCCGGTCCCGCCGGTACCGCCGGTACCGCCCTTGGCGCCGCCGGTGCCCGAACCGGGCTTCCCGGTCGCACCGTTGCCGCGGCCGGCCGCACCGCCGCTCGTACCGCCGGCGCCAGCCGTACCGCCGCCGGCGCCGCCACCGCCCGCGCCACCCGCACCGCCGTTGCCGCCGCCGGAGCCGCCCGAACCACCGGATCCGCCCGAGCTGCCCGAACCGCCGGTACCCGAACCGGTCGGCGTCCCCGTGGGGTTGTTCGGGTCACAGCCGAGCGGGGCGCCCTGGTGGTCGCACTCGCTCGGCATCGGGGCGTTGGTCAGAATGGTCAGCTGGCCCGAGGAGTCGAAGGTCGGGTTGGGGCAGTTGCTCAGCGTGTTGGGATCGACGTTGCCGCTGTACCCGGGGATGTGGGTGACCTGGAGCAGCCCGCCGCGCACCAGCCCGCGCGGGATCGGGGAGTAGCCGATCGAGTCGATGCCGCTGCTGCCGGTCGCCTGGCCGCCGCAGAGCACGTAGTCCAGGTACTGGCTCAGCGCGGCGCCCTTGGCGTCGTTGAAGCGCGGCGGTGGCGGCTGGGCGGCCCCGGCCCGCGGCACGATCACGTAGCTGTAGCTGGAGATCGGGTACGAGCGCTTGTCGGGGTTGCTGTAGACACCGTCCAGGTCCTGCTGCAGGAAGTTCGGGTCGGTCGACGGGGTGTTGTCGTCGACGCCGCGGATCTTGGCGGCGGTCAGCGCGACCGCCACGTTGGAGGCGGTGGGCAGCGTGTAGTACCCGGCCGGGTTGAGCACCTTGACCACCGGCCAGCCGCTGGTCAGCGCGAAGGCGTACTCGTCGTAGCCGATCGCGCCGGTGTCGGCGGGCTGCTCGATGTAGTGGGCCACCTGGTCCGAGCCGTTCTGCGCGATCATGCGGCCGGAGGGCGGGAAGAACTCGGTGTAGTCGCCGCAGCCGACCTGGTTCACGCCCTGGCAGTACTGGTCCCACTGCGCCTGGTGGGTGTGCTCCATCCAGCGGGAGAACTGCGCGGTGGCACCGGAGCCGTCGGAGCGGATCACCGGGGTGACCTGGATGTGCGGCAGCGTCTTGGGGTAGGACGCCTTGATCTTCGGGTCGTCCCACCAGGTGATCTTCCCGGTGAAGATGTCCACGATGTTGTCCGGGGACAGCCGCAGGTCGGTGATCTGCTTGCCGCCGATCGACAGGTTGTACATGAAGGCGGTGCCGCCGGCGGTGATCGGCACATAGGAGTAGCCGTAGGTCGGGTTCTCCGCGTTGCCGACGCCGGCCCCGTGCTGGTCCTGCGAGGCGCCGTTGTCGCTGGCGGTGCGGAACGGGACGTCGGAGGCGGTGAAGTCGTCCTGGCCGTTCTCCCACTGCTGGCGGCCCGCCGCCGAGCCGTTCGGGTTGAAGTTGAGGTTGATGCCCTGGTTGGCGACGTCGGTGCGCCACTTCTCGATGGCCGGCCCCGCCCAGCTCGAACCGTCGGCGTTCAGCGTGGTGCTCGCGAAGGCGGTACCGCTCTGGCCGAGCAGCAGCGCGAGGACGGTCAGCAAGAAGGAGAGCAGCAGGGCCGGCGTCCGGCCGGCCCCTCGACGGGCGCCCGGCGCGCGGGCGGGGCGGTGAGCGGTGGCCCACGGCATGGCGGTTCCTCCGGTACGGAAGGCAGCGGCTGTTCTGACGCCGCGTCTGTTCGCTGGGCGTCTTTTCAGGGGGCGTCTTTTCAGGGGGCGTCTTTTCAGGGGGCGTCTTTTCAGGGGGCGTCTGTTCATCGGGCGGTCGCCGCCTGGCGGGCGATCCGGCGGCGCTGACGGCGGCTCAGGTCGCCCGGGCGCCGGCCGCCGATCAGCCGGGCGGTGACGAAGAGGACCAGCACCACGACCATCAGGGTGAGTCCGGCGGCGAAGCCGCGCGCCACCATGGTCGGGTAGGGCTGGCGGACGTAGGTCCAGATGAAGAGCGGCAGGCTCATCTGGTGGCCGGCGAACGGGTTGCCGTTGAATCCGGCGGTGACGCCCGAGGTGAGCAGCACCGGCGAGGTCTCGCCGACCCCGCGCGCCATGCCGAGGATGACCGCGGTGGCCAGGCCCGGCCGGGCGGTGGGCAGCACCACGTTCCACACCGTGCGCCACTGGCTGCCGCCGAGCGCGTAGGAGGCCTCCCGCAGGGTGCCGGGGACCAGCCGGATCACCACCTCGGCGGCCCGGGTGACGATCGGCATCATCATCACGGTGAGCGCCAGCGAGGCCGCGAATCCGCTGGGCTCCAGGCCGAAGGTGAGGATCACCACGCCGAGCACGAACAGGCCCGCGACGATGGACGGCAGCGCGGTCATCGCCTCCACCAGGGTGCGCACCGGACGCGCGGTGCGCCCGCCGACCTCGGACATGAAGACGGCCGCCGCGATCCCCAGCGGCACCGCGAAGAGCGTGGCCAGGCCCAGCTGTTCGAGCGTGCCGACCACCGCGTGCAGCGCGCCGCCCGAGTTGATCGTGGAGGTCGCCGAGGTGCGGTTCATGGTCTGGGTGAGGAAGTTGCCGTGTTCGACCGCGGGCAGGCCGCGCAGGGTGAGGAAGCCGAGCTGCTCGACGATCAGGAAGGCCAGCAGCAGCCCGGAGCTCCAGGCGACCAGGGTGACCAGCCGCTCGCGGACCATCAGCCGGGGCCACTGCAGCACGCCGAGCGCGTAGCTGAAGCCCAGGAAGAGCAGGTACCAGAGGATCAGGAAGCCCTGCGCCCCGCTGAACGGCAGCAGCCGCTCGTAGAGCAGCCAGTCGAGTGCGAGCGAGCCGGCCAGGGCGGCGAACAGGGTGCCGACCTCGGCGCGGGTGACCCCGCCGAGCTTGCGGCGGCGTTCGGGCGTCGCAGGTGCCGCGACCGGCGCGGTGGCCGGCGCGGGGTCGGGCGCGGAGGTCCCGGTGAGCTGGACGGTGGTCACGGGTGGCGAGCCTTTCTCGGTGCGCGGTTCGGTGTGGTCCGTCGCCGCTGGATGGGTCACCGCGGTCAGTCCGCCGTCGAGGCGCCGGAGCGCGAGCGGGAGACCACGATGCCCGCCAGCACGTTGACCACCAGGGTGAGCGCGAAGAGCACCAGGCCGGCCGCCATCAGCGCGGAGAGCGAGATCCCGTCGGACTCGCTGAAGCGCAGCGCGATCAGCGCCGAGATCGAGTTGGCACCCGCCTCCAGGACGTGGCCGGTGATCTTGAACGCCGGGGAGATGATCAGGGCGACCGCGATGGTCTCCCCCATCGCCCGCCCGAAGCCCAGCATCACCGCGCCGATCACCCCGCCGCGGCCGAACGGCAGCACCACCGAGCGGACCATGCCCCAGCGGGTGCTGCCCAGCGCGTAGGCGCCCTCCCGCTCGCCCTGCGGGGCCTGCGAGAAGACCTCACGGCTGAGCGAGGTGATGATCGGAATGATCATCAGCGCCACCACCAGGCCCGCGATGAAGGTCGAGGAGGTGTAGGAGGTGCCGATGTCGCCGGTGCGCACCTTGAGGAAGGGCAGCACGCCGCCCAGGTGCAGCGCCA
The DNA here is from genome assembly GCF_042957465.1 of Kitasatospora sp. NPDC008050. Taxonomy (NCBI): domain Bacteria; kingdom Bacillati; phylum Actinomycetota; class Actinomycetes; order Kitasatosporales; family Streptomycetaceae; genus Kitasatospora; species Kitasatospora sp. NPDC008050. Next base: position 57,793 of record NZ_JBIBIJ010000019.1, on the reverse strand, counting down.
TCCAGCGGACCATGCCCAGGATCCGCGGCTGGAGGAAGAAGAACCCCCACAGGCCGTAGATGATGCTGGGCACGGCCGCCATCAGGTCGACCATGGTGGTCAGCGGGCGGCGCAGCCGCACCGGCGCGTACTCGGCGATGAACAGCGCCGCCGTCAGCGAGACGGGCACCGCGAAGACCAGCGCGACCACGGCGATCAGCACACCGTCCGGCAGCACGGCCGCGATGCCGAAGACGTGCGCGGCCGGGCTCCACTTCTGGGTGGTCAGGAAGGACCAGCCGGTGGCCCGGAACGCGTCGCTGCCGCGGATCAGCAGGAAGGCGGCGATCAGCCCCATGATCGCGAAGACCGAGTAGCCGGCCAGCCGCAGCACGATCCGGAAGACCAGGTCGCCGCGGGTGGCGGGCGCGGTGATCACGCGCGGGCGGTCGGACTCGGGGGAGGCGGCCGGGGGCGGGGTGGCCGGCGGTGGCGGGAAGGGCGGTGCGGTGGTCATGGCGGGTCTGTCTCTCCGACTCCGAAGGGATGGGCGGCCCCCGGCCAGCCGGGGAGGGTCGGTCTTGGGGCCGGTCGGCCGGCCCCCGTGACGCGGGGGCCGACCGGCCGCACGGGCTCAGGCCGACGGGCCACCGCGGCCGGTACCGCCCCGCAGCCTGGCGACCACCCGGGCGCCGGCCGGCGTCCCGCCGAGGACCAGCGCGGCCGGGCCGCCGACCAGCAGCACCGCGCCGGTGATCAGCACCACGGGCAGCAGCACCCGGGCCACCCCGGCCCGGTCGGGCGCCGGGGTGCCGATCACCGCCACCGGGGCGGTGGCGGGCGAGGTGGTGCTCGGGCCGGGCGAGGCCGCGGGCGACGGGGAGCCGGTGGGACCGCTGGTCCCGGCCGGCGGGGTCGCGCCGGAGCCGCTGTCACCGCCGGTGCCCGAACCGCCGCCGGAGCCCAGGCCCTGCGGGCCGGTGCCCGGGCCCGTCAGGCCCTGGCCCGAGACGGGCTCGGCGGGCGGGACGGCGAGGCCTCCCGAGGAGCCCGAGCCGCCGGAGGTGTCCGGCTGGGTGCCCGCAACCGGCGCGGTCGGCCGGTCGCCGGTGGACACCGGGGTGCTGGTCGGCTGGGTGCTCGCGGGCGGGGTCGCCGGGGTGGTGGCGGGCGGGGTGGTCGGCGGCGGGGTCGGCTTCGTCTGCGTGCCGGGCAGGGTGCTGTCCTGGGCGGCGACGTGCTGGACGGCGTCCTGCGCGAAGCCCTCCTGAGCGGGTGTCAGATCCGCGTAGCCGGGGCCGAGCCGACCCGGCGCGCTGCCGTAGAGCTGGCCGCCGCCGAGGTCCGTGACCTGCTGGAGGAACTGCGAGACCGCGGTCGCCTTGGCGGTGCTCAGGCCGGAGGTCGGGGCCATCGCGTACTGCACCATGGTCAGCGGGTAGGCGTTCGCGTCGCCCGCGTAGCCCGTTCCCGGGACGCCGTACGGCAGTTGCTGGGTGTAGGTCTTCGGGTCCACCGGCATGTCGTTGACGGCCGCCTGCAGGGAACCGATCGAGGGCGCCACGAAGGAGCCCTTCGGGTTGAGCAGTTGGGCCTCGGGGAGGCTGTAGGACTCGGCGTCGGCGCTGTCGATGATGCCGATCAGCTGGCGCTGGCCGACGAACGGGGCCGGGCAGTGCGGGTTCGAGCCGGTGCCGTCCTTGAGGACCAGCAGACAGGTCGGCTGGTCCGACAGGAGGTGCCGCACGGTGTCCGTGAGCCCGCTGAGCACCGGCGACCACTCGTACTGCTTCATGTGGTTGTCCGCACTGGCCGGCGGCGGGGTGACGTAGCCGGTACTGTCCTGCGGGATCAGCGTGTCGACCGGGTAACCGGAGAAGGCGGAACGCTGGTAGTAGGGGTCGACGTGCATGCCCCACGGGTCGGGCGAGCCCTGCAGGAAGGCGGCCGCGTCGGGGTCGGCGGCGATCCAGCTGGTGAGCTGGTAGACCATGTCGGTCGAGTTGCCGACCACGATCGGCAGGCTCTGCGGGTTGCTGGTGTCACAGGCGGGCCACTGGAGCGGGGCGATCGAGCTCGCCGGGTTGAGCGCCAGGAACTCCGGGTCCTCGAAGATGCAGCGCGGGTTGCCGGTCACCGAGGCCGGCGCGAAGCCGGCCGGGGACTGCGAGTAGGACTGGGTCAGCTCCTTGGCCAACAACCGTGCGTTCAGCCGTAGTTGTCTGATCTGCCGGCCGGTGGACGGGTCGTCCACCTCGAAGACCACCGAGAGGGCGGAGTTGGCGAGCGGCACGTAGACGTAGGGCCGGGGCGCCGCGGCGGTGTCGGGGCGGGAGGTCAGCGCCACTTCGGCGCCGCCACCACCGAGGAAGGTCTGCCGCGCCTGCGGCTCGCCCTGGGAGGTGTAGCCCGCGTAGATCGGTGACGCGGCCAGGCAGGCACCCGCCCGCCACTGCTGGATCGCGCGCTCGGCCATCGGCAGGCCGGCGGTGGCGAAGTCCGCGCTCGCGGCCTTGCAGCTGTCGGCGGTCGGCGCGAAGGAGAGCGGCACGACGGTCCGCTCGTTCCAGGCGCACCCCTCGCCCGAGGCGTTCTTGTTCACGTAGTTCTGGCTGAACAGTTCCGAGTCGGTGGCCAGGTCGAGGCCGCTCACCGTGTCGTAGGTGTGCACGTCGCAGTGGAGCGCGCCGGTCTTGTCGTGGCCCAGGTAGGCGGTGAAACCACGGCTGTCACCGCCGTAGTTGGGCTCCACCACGATCGAGCAGGGGTGGCCGGCGTCGCAGCCGAGCGAGGGGCTCTGCTGCGAGGTCCAGGTCTCGATGTCCGCCGCCCCCGTGCCGTCCGCCCCGGTCACCCCCATCACCATGTTCGTGGGCAGGTCGGGCGTGGTCGTGCCGGCCGGGCGTCCGGGCTGCTGGAAGCCCTGCGTCGGGCTGCCGTAGAGGGTCGAGCCGTAGCAGTCCGTCACCTGCGGGTCGGTCCCGCGGCACTCGTAGACGCGCACCGCGTAGCGCACCGTGCTGCTGCGCGGCTGGACGGTGGTGGCCGGCGCGCCGTTGGCGGTGTAGACGCTGGGGGTGAACCCCTTCCAGGACACGTGGACGACCTGGTCGGTCAGATTGCCGGCCGTGGCCACGGTCACGCTGCCGTTCGGCCCGTAGGTCCCCTTGGCCGGCTGCCAGAGCGCCGGGCCCTGCACGGTCACCGGGCCCGAGTCCGCCTGAGCCGACTGGACGGTGCCCAGGCTCAGCGGCAGCACCGCGAGCAGGGCGAGGACCGCCCAGGCGACGGTGGTGGACAGCCAGGCTCTGGCCCACCACCCGAGCCCTCTCGGGCTTCGGTCTCGGACTCTCATGAGGGAACCTCCGGCAGTGCACGGTGCGGGCGTGCGACGAGTACGGGGCCTGCGATGGGTACTGGCATGCGATGGGTACTGGCATGCGAATGGACCCACGGATTCCCGTGAGTCCATTCGCCCATGGGCATATGACGCTTGATGGCCCGTCAGGTGTACGAGGCCCCAACCGGGCCCCGATGGCAGGGGTTCGCGGCAGTCAGCTGCCCGCGGTGAAGGTGAGCACGCCGGTGCCCGCGTGCTGGCGGGCGGTGAAGAAGGTGGTGCCGAGGTTGCTGTCCGCGTAGCTCGCGCCCTGGGCGTCGATCTCCAGGTCGCTGGAGGTCAGGGTCTGGGTGCCGCCCGCGGCCGTGATGACCGGGCGGGCCGGGTCGAGCAGCTTGACCGGGGTGGTCTGGCCCAGCGGCACGCCGGTGACCGCCCACTGGCCCGCGTTGAAGGTCAGGTTGTTGAAGATGACGGTGTGGCCGTTGGTGACGTTCACCAGCAGCAGCCCGCCGCCGAGCTGGACGGTGCCGTAGAACCCGTTGAAGTTCGCCGCGCCGCCGGTCACCGGGAAGGTGGCGGAGAAACCGGTGGTGGTGCTGAAGCCGGGGGTCGCGTTCGGCAGCGCGATGGCGATGATGCCGTTCGAGGCGGCGTTCTGCAGGAAGGTGTTGTCCTCCTGGACCGCCAGGCTGCCCGACGGGGCGCTGACGGCCGGGGCCGCGGCGGCCTCGTCGGCGGCCAGCGCGCTGCCGCTCAGACCGGTGACGGCCAGGGCGGCGGTGAGGACGGCGGCGGCGGCGATTCTGACACTGGTGCGGCGCATCGGTGATCTCCTTCGTGCACGGGCGTTGGGCCGGGAGCGGACCGGCGGCCAGGGGAGGTTCCCCTGGCCGCCGGGTGTGGCGCGGTACGACTACCGGTCGAGCGGATGGATCAGTCGAGCGGATGGATCAGGAGTGGGTCACGGCGCCGCAGGCGAACAGCGGCAGGGCCTGGAAGCCGTAGCTGGCGATGTCGGCCGCGGCGGTCGAGCTGGAGCAGATCCAGCCGGTGCCGCCGAAGATGTTCTGCAGCGCGGTGGAGAGGGTGCCGGTGCCGTTGAGCTCCGAGTCACGCAGCACGTTGTAGACGGTGCGGCCGTAGTTGGTGGCCGTGAAGGCCGGGTTCAGCGCGTTGCTGGCGATCGGGTTGGTGCCGTCCACGCTGCGCAGGGACAGGTAGCCGGGGGCGTCGGTGGTGGTGGTGTGGCCGCCCACGGTCTGGCCGATGTAGTGCGCGGCGGAGTACGGGAAGACGGCGTTGACGTCGTTGAACACCGCGTCGGTGCCCTCGTTCTCCTCCGGGGTGTAGGCCTTCACGCAGGAGCCGGGGGTGACCGCGGTGCCGCCGCCGATGGCCTGCAGGAAGAACGCCCGGGTGCCGGAGTTGACCTGCGGGATGTAGGCGTCGATCGCGGCGTTCGGGCCGGTGTAGCCGGAGACGTCGGTGATCTGGTTCCAGTTGGTGATGGAGCAGGTGTAGATGCCGTTCAGGTCGGCCGTGCTCAGGTTGGCCGGCGCGTTGCCGCCGGTCTTGCCCGCCCAGGAGACGGCGTCACGGGCGAAGGCCACGAAGTCGTCGGTGCTCGGGTCGGTCGACTGCGGGGCGCGGGAGGAACGGGCGAAGTTCACCGTGGCGCTGGTGTTGTTGTTCAGCGCGGTGATGCCGGCGCCGGAGCCGTTCGGGCGGGCGATGCTGGTGGCACCGGTCTTGGTGGTGATGTTGCCGGCCGGCGTGGCGTCGTAGCTGTACAGGCGCGGCGAGGTGGTGTCACCGGCGGCGGTCAGCGAGGCGTTGTAGTCGGTCGAGAACTGGCCAAGCACGGCCTGGATGGTGTCCGAGCCCACGCCCACGATGTCCTGGGCGGCCGGGGTGACGGTCGGGTCGGCGCTGGCCTGGCCGGCGGCGACGGTGGCCAGGGAGGTGGCGATCGCGGCGGCGGCGAAGAGCTTGGCGGCAGTGTGACGCATGGTGCTTTCCTCCGGTGGGAGAGGCAGGCATGACGTGTCCGGGTCCGGGGTCGGACCCGGTTGCCAGGGGCCGCTGTCGCATTGGCCCCTCTCGGCGGGACCGATCCTGTCCAGTCGGCAGCGGCGCCGGAAGCGTCGTCCTGTGCCGCTCAAGTGCCGGTAAACTTCTGGGTTTTGTCGACTTGGTGGTTTAACCGCAGGCCCCGAGCGTGACCCGGAGACGGTCACCCGGGGGCGGTGCGGGCCGAGACGGTCCGACGTTCTTCTCGCGGTGGCGATTCGGGTCGCAACTGGCAACCTGGCGGTCACCAGGGCCACCGGCCCTCGCTGCCCACGGTGCGCAACTCGCGTTCCAGCGCGTTCAGTCCGGCCCGGAAGCTCTCCACGCCCTGACGGCACTGGTCACGCCGCAGATAGCCGCGGGCGCTGCGGGCGATCGGCTCCTCGGCGACCGGGCCGGGGCGGGTGGTACGCGGCGGGAGGTAGGCCGACCAGCACCAGGCGCGCGAGCGGTCCTGCACGAAGGCGTACCGCAGCGAGGCCCGCTCGATCAGCAACTCGCGCAGCGCGGCCGCGAGTTCGGACTCGGAGCGGTAGAGGCGGGCGGATCTGGCAAGCTGCCGTCCGTTGCCCGCGGCGAGGGTCCAGCCGACGAGTCGGCCCGCGCCCTGCACGGCGAGCAGGCGCGGGCCGCGTCCGGCGGGGCGTTCAGGCATCGCCGCCGGATCTCGGCGGTCTCAGCGGTCCGGGCTGGTCGGCGCCGGCGTGGGGGGAGCGCTCCCGCGCCACGGCCGGCGGGCCCGGCGGGTGGCCCGGCACCTGGCGTTCCAGCAGCGCGGTGAACCGGCGGAACGCGTTCTGGCAGGTCGCGTAGCGCTCGTAGGCCCGGCTGGAGCGCGCCTCCGGCACCCCGCGCGGGCCCGGGACCACCCAGATCCAGCCGATCCCGTCGCGGACATGGGTGATCCGGGCGGTCAGCTCCGCCGCGTCCCCCCGTAACGCGGCAAAGGCCCGGTCCGCCTCCTGCGGCGACTCGTGCACCATGGCGGAGACGGCCACGATCCGGCCGTTCGGCGCCTTCAGCTGCCACTGGTAACGGCCGTTCGCCGCACGCTCGATCTGCAATCCGCCCCGGACCGCGTCCGACCCGGACCGCCCGCCACCAGCTTGGCCCACCCGGCCCACCCGCCCCGTCCCTGGCGCCCCGCGGCCCCGCGCGATGGCGAGGACACGTGGGCGTCACGTAGAGATCCCGTGCTCGGCACCCGATCGGCGCAACCGTATGTGTGCGGAACTGGACACGGATAGAGCGGATGCCTGTTCGGCAGCTCTATTGGCCGGGAAGTTCTCCCCCGTTAATCTTCGCCGCGCCCAGGACCGTGCGGGAGCCGCACGGGAACTGCCGGGAGTGGGACAACTTCCCTATGGGTCAGGCGAACTGAGCCCGTGTGCGGTGGATCGTCAGCCGAGGCCGTGGTACTCGAAAGTGTAGGAGACCGCCGACTCCCCGGGCACGGTGACGAAGGAGCCGCTCCCCCGCAGCCCGGCCAGCGCGCCGGTACCCGAATCCGGCACCACCTCGAAGGCGCAGCGCACGCTGCCGTCCTCATGAAAGGTGCCGCGCTGCTCGACCACGAAAGCGCCGGTGCGGCCGTCGAGCCGGCCCGTCAGCAGTTCGAGGCCGTTGAAGGCGCCGGTCTTCTCGGTGGCGTAGCAGAGGGTGTACTCGCAGACGGTGGCGGCCGCCTCGATGCCGCCGGTGAACTCGTTGGTGACCCGCGCCCGGGCCAGCCGCGGGCTCGCGTCGGCGGCGCCGCTGGGGTGCTCCTGCCAGTCGGCGGAGGTGAAACGGCCGGTGGTGATCGTGATCGTGGTGGGAGTGGTGGAAGTGGTGGGAGTGGTGGTGGTGGTGCTGTCGGTCATGACGGTCCTCTCGGTGGGGTTGCCCGCACCACCCTGGCGGGCATACCTGCCACCTTCTGTCAGGTATGCCCGCCAGGTTCCGGCAGGATGGCCGGATGCGCGCCGACCGCCTTCTCGCCCTGTTGCTCCTGCTGCAGAACCGCGGCCGGCTGACCGCCGCGACACTGGCCGCCGAGCTGGAGGTGTCGGTCCGGACCGTCTACCGCGACGTCGAGGCTCTCGGCGCGGCCGGCGTCCCGGTGATCACCGAGCGCGGCCCGGCCGGCGGCTACCGCCTGCTGGAGGGCTACCGCACCCGGCTGACCGGGCTGACCGACGCCGAGGCCGGCTCGCTCTTCCTGGCCGGCGCCCCCGGACCCGCCCGTGACCTGGGGCTCGGGGCCGCGCTCACCGCCGCCCAGCTCAAGCTCCAGGCGGCCCTGCCGGAGCCGGCGGCGGCGCGGGCCCGGCGGATCCAGGACCGGTTCCACCTGGATGCCCCGGGCTGGTTCCGGGACGCCGAGCAGGTGCCGTGGCTGGGGGATCTCGCCCAGGCGGTCTGGGAGCAGCAGGTGGTGCGCTGCCACTACCGGCGCTGGGGCGGGGAGGTGCGGCGCGAGCTGCGGGCGCTGGGGCTCGTGCTCAAGGGCGGGATCTGGTACCTGGTCGCGCTCGCGGAGCCGGACGGGGCGGAGGGAGCGGACCAGGCGGAGGGAGCGGAGGCGGCGGACGGTGGCGAGCGGCGCGGCCCGCGCACCTACCGGGTGTCGCGCTTCCTGGCCGTGGAGCCGACCGGCCGGGGCTTCGAGCGCCCGGCGGGCTTCGAGCTGGCCGCGTACTGGACGGCCGCCGCCGACCGGCTGACCGCCATGCTCCACCAGGGGACGGCCGAGCTGCGACTCTCCCCGCGCGCGGCCCAGTTGCTGCCGGCCCGCTTCGGTGCCGTCGGCGCGCGGGCGCTGGCACAGGCCGCGGCGCCCGGGCCGGACGGCTGGATCCGGCTCACCCTCCCGGTGGAGTCGCCGGCCATCGCGGTCGGCGACCTGCTCCACTTCGGCTCGGAGGCCGAGGTGGTGGGCCCGCCGGAGCTGCGGGCGGCGCTGGCCGCGGAGGTGGCCGCGCTCGCCGCCCGCTACCTGCCCCAGGACTCGCTCACCGCCAGCTAGCGATCCCGAAACCGCTGCCCTCGCGCTGCACTTCGCAGATCCCCGAGCCGCCGAAGTGCGCCGGGATCACCAGCTCCCGCTGGTCGGCGGCGCGGCTGAGCACCTGCCGCCGGGTGACCGCCGACTGCTCGGGCTCCAGGCAGAACCCGCTGCTGTGCTCGGGCGCCAGGATCTGCACCGGGCTGTGCACCAGGTCGCCGACGAAGACCGCGCGGTCGCCGCCGGAGGCCAGCCGCAGCACCGAGGAGCCCGGGGTGTGGCCGGGGGCCGGCTCCAGGGTCAGGTTCCCGTCGATCCGGTAGCCGTCCGTCCAGAGCTCCGCGAGCCCGGCCTCGTACACCGGGGCGATGCTGTCGGCGAAGAGCTGTGCCTCGTTCGCCCGGCGCAGCCGCTCGCGCTCGCCGTGCGGCGCCGGCCGCTCGTGCTGCCGGGCCGGGTCGAGGTGGGCGAAATCGGCAGCCGGGAAGAGGTAGCGGGCGTTGGGGAAGGCGGGCACCCAACGTCCGTCCTGCTCAACGGTGTTCCAGCCGACGTGGTCGGTGTGCAGGTGGGTGTTGACCACCACGTCGACCTCCTCGGGCCGCACCCCGGCGAGCGCGAGCCGGTCCAGGAAGTCGGTGTCCCAGTTCTCGAAGTGCGGCGCGGAGGGGCGGTGGCGACCGTTGCCCACCCCGGTGTCGACCAGGATCGTGCGACCCTCGCTGCGCAGCACCCAGGTCTGCACGGCGCCCACCCAGACGTCCTGCTCCGGCCGCCAGAAGTCGGGGGCCAGCCAGTCCCGGTTCTCCTGCCAGAGCTCGCGCGGACCGGTGGGCAGCAGATCGCCGGGCGCGCCGAAGCCGGCCTGACGCTCGATCACCCGGCTCATCCCGACCTCGCCCAGGGTGATCCGCTGCGTGCTCTGCTGCATGATCTCGTCGCTCCTCGCTTGTCCCCGTCGCCTGCGGGACCAGCCTAGAGATCATCGGGTGAGCGTCTCAATGCTCAATCAGCTCATCTGGATACGCGATCGACTCACCACGACCACCCCGCAGTGGCTACCCTGGCCCGCATGGATGTGCTCAGCGACGCGATCTCGGCCGTCCGGGTCGGCCGGCCCATCGCCCGGCGGGTCACCCTGGGCGGCACCTGGTGCGGCCGGCTGGCGGGGTACGAGGGCGCCGGGTTCCACACCGTGCTGCGCGGCAGCTGCTGGCTGCTGCCGGACGACGGCAGCGCGCCGGTGGTCCTCGGCCCGGGCGACACCGTCCTGCTGCCGCACGGCACCGGCCATGTGCTGGCCGATGCGCCGGCCGGGCGCCACGCGCTGGAACGGGCCGTCCTGTTCGACGATTTGCTCGCCGACCCGCCGGCGCTGACGGCTCCCGACGCACCGGCCCCCAACCCGCCGGCCTCCGACGCGCCGGGGGCGGTCGAGCTGCTGTGCGGCAAGTACCGCCTGGACCACAGCAATCCGCATCCGCTGCTGGCCGAACTGCCCTCGGTGGTCCGGCTGCCCGACCGGCCCGGCCGGCATCCCGAACTCCGCGCCGCCATCGAGCTGTTGGCCCGCGAGGTGGGCACCGGCGCACCCGGCGCCGGGGTCACCGTACCGGCGCTGCTGGACCTACTGCTGGCCTACCTGGTCCGGGCCCACCTGGCCGACCAGCGGGAGGCGGCCCCGGATCCGGCGGACGGCACGGGGAAACCGCTCCCCGGCTGGCCCGCCGCGCTGGCCGACCCGGTGGTGGCCGCGGCCCTGCACGCCCTGCACGAGGCCCCCGACCGCCCCTGGAGCAATGAGCAGCTCGCGGCCAGCGCCGGGGTCTCCCGAGCCACCCTGGCCCGCCGGTTCACCGCCCTGGTGGGCCGGCCGCCGATGGCCTACCTGGGCTGGTGGCGGATGACCAGGGCGGCCGCCCTGCTGCGCGACACCCGGGCGCCGATCGAGACCATCGCCCGCCAGGTCGGCTACGGCTCCCCCTATGCCCTCTCGCACGCCTTCACCCGGACCTTCGGCACCACCCCGGGCCGCTACCGGGCCCGGGCACAGGCCGAGTCGTAGGTCCGCCGCCCGTCGGTCCGCCGCTCGTCGGTCCATTGCTCGTAGGGCGTTGCGGGCGCGCGCCCATTGTTCTATAAGTAATAGAGCAGACAGACAGGAACGGGAGACACCGTGATCCTCACCCTCGACCTGACCGGCGAGGTCCCGATCTACCAGCAGATCCGGGACCAGGTGGTGGCGGCCATCGCCACCGGCACCCTGGTGGCGGGCAGCCCGCTGCCCGCCACCCGCCAGCTCGCAGCCGATCTGGGGATCAACTTCCACACCGTCAACAAGGCCTATGACCTGCTGCGCCAGGAGGGCCTGCTGATCCTCAACCGCAGGACCGGCGCGGTCGTCCACCGCGATCCCGGCTCCGGCCCGCCGTCCGCCGAGTTCACCGAGCAGTGGCGGCTGCGGCTGCACACACTGCTCGCCGAGGCGGTGGCACAGGGCCTGGACGGCCCCGCCGCGCTGGCCGCCTGCGCGACGACGCTGCGCGACTTCGGCCTGGCCGTCCCACCCGTCCCGTCCGTCCTGCCGGTCCCGCCCGCACCTGTCGCAGGCACACCCGTACCAGAGTTGGGAGATTCGGTATGAGCACCACCGTTGTCCTGTTGCTGGCCGCCGTCGGGCTGCTGCTCCTGGGCGGAGCCTGGCTGATGCCCTCGTTGACCCTGACGACGCTGCCGTTCGGCGTGCGCGTCCCGAGCGAGCGGGCCGAGGCACCGGTGGTCGGCGAACAGCGGCGGGCCTACCGGTGGTGGGTGGCCCTGGCGGGCGGCGCGGTGCTGGTGGCCGGGACCACCTGGGGGCTGGCCGGCGGCGCGGCGGCGGCCCTGCCGGTGACGCTGGTCGCGCTGCTCGCCGTCCAACTGGCCGGCTACCTGCGCGCACACGGGGCGATCGCCGCGGTCAAGCGGCGCGAGGGGTGGTTCGACGGGCTGCGCCAGGGCGTGGCCGCCGACACCTCGCTGCGCACCGACCCCGCGCACTTCCCCTGGCTCTGGTCGCTGCCCGCCGTCCTGCTGACCCTCGGCACGGCGGTGGCCGGCGCGCTGCGCTACCCGTCGATGCCCGCCCAACTGGCCATGCACTTCAACGGTTCGGGACGGGCGGACCGGCTGGTGGCCAAGTCGGTGGGCAGCGCCTTCGCGCTGGTCATCGCGCAGCTGGTGCTGACCCTGATCCTGCTGCTGGTCTGCTGGGGCACCTTCCGGGCCCGGCCCGACCTGGACCCGGCGCGGGTGAAGGTGACGGCCGACCAGCACCGGCGCTTCCTGGCGCGGATGGCCCGCAGCCTGATGGTGCTGACCTTCGGCGCAGACCTGACCATCGCCCTGGGCGCCTGGCGGATCTGGGACGGCGCGCGCACCCTGTCGCCGCTGCTGCTGATGCTGCCGATGGTGCTCGGGCTGGCCGTGCTCCTGGTGGTGGCGCTCAGCAGCGGCCAGCACGGCAGCCGGATCCCGGTCGCCGATCCGGCGGGTGTCGCAGGTTCCGCGGGTTCAGCTGGCAAGGCGCCGGTGGTGGTGCACCGGGACGACGACCGGTACTGGCGCCTCGGCGGCCTCTTCTACGTCAACCGCGCGGACTCCGCCGCCTTCGTGCCCAGGCGCTTCGGCATCGGCTGGACGCTCAACCTGGGCAGCCCGTACGGGATCCTCTTCCTCGCACTGACCGTCGCGCTCGCGGTCGGGCTGCCGCTGATCACCGCCTGAGGCGCCCTGCTCCGGGCCGGGCCGGGCCGGGCCGGGCCGGGCCGGAGCAGCGCCAGGACCACGGCCGGCACCACGGCGACGACCGGCGCCCCGGCCGGTCAGGAGCCGAACCAGCCCGCCACGTCCAGCCGGAAGAACTCCGGCGACGCCATGGTCCGCAGGTCCTGCTCCAGGGCGCGCACCCGGCCCTCGCCCAGCTCGGCCGCCCAGCGGCCGCGCAGGTCCTCGAAGACGGCGGCCGAGCGGGCCAGCACGTCCAGGCCGCCCGGGGTGAGCCGGACCAGCTTGCGCCGGGCGTCGGCCGGGTCGTCGACGCGCTCCGCGTAGCCGAGCGCCTCCAGCCGGTCGATGGTCTTGCCGGCCGCCTGCTTGGAGACGCCCAGCCGCCGCCCCACCTCGCTCGCGCTCGCACCCCGCACGCCGATGGCCTGCAGCGCGAAGCCGTGCGCCGGACGCACCTGCGGGTGGCCCTGGCGGGCCAGTTCGGCGTGCAGCTCGTCGATGATCGAACGGAAGCCGGCGAAGAGCAGCAGCGGCAGCTCGAAGCCGTAGCCGGCCCGCTCGGTCGCATCGCCGCCCGCACCACCGGCGCCGCCCGCGCCGCCCGCGCTGCCCGCGCCACCGTCCGCCCCGCCGTTTGCGTGCTCAGCCATCGCTTCTCACTCCGCCCTTGCCAAGATAGACAACCTGGTTTACGTTTTTAGTCAACCACGTTGTCCATTTTACGGCGCACGAACGAGGAGACCGATCCATCATGTCCCGAGAGCACTTCTTCCCCGCCCACACCCCGGAGACCGCCCCGGCCGCCGCCCGGCCCGCCATGGCCGCGACCACCAGCCACCTCGGCTACCTGCCCGCCCCGGTCCGCAAGATGGCCGAGTCCCCCGAGGTGCTCACCGGCTTCCTGGAGCTCAACAAGCGCTTCGAGACCAGCACCCTGGACCCGCTCGCCCGCGAGGTACTCGTCCTCACCATCGCCACCCGCAACGCCTGCCACGTCTGCGTCGCCATGCACACCGGCCGACTGACCGGCATGGGCGCCGACCAGGCACTGATCACCGCCCTGCGCGCGGGCGCCCCGCTGGAGGAGCCCCGGCTGGAGGCGGTCCGGCTCTTCACCCTGGAGATCCTGGCCACCTCGGGCGCCGCCTCCCCCGAGGCACTGGAGGCCTTCCTCGCCCACGGCTACACCGCACGCAACGCCCTGGAGGTGGTGCTCGGCATCGGCACCTACACCCTCTCCACCTTCGCCAACCGGCTCACCGACGCCGAACTGGACGAGCAGCTGGTCCCGTTCGCCTGGGCCTAGCAGCAGCCGTGACCTAAGTACCTTGTGGGTGCTGCCCGTCGAGCATCACCATCGCCAGCACGGTGCGCACCTGCTGCTCCACCTGACGGGCGACCGGGACCCAGGTGCTCGGGAACACCCGCTGGTACTCCGCGCACCAGTCGTCGAGCAGGCCGTCCAGCCGCGCCGCCACCGCGGGCAGCCCGGGGGCGGCACTGTCGGGGGCGACGCTGTCGGGGCCGGCGCCACCAGCGGTCCCAAGGGCGCGGCGCACCAGGGACGCGGCCCGCAACGGGATCCGGTGCGCCCACAACTCCACGGCGGCCAGCCGCCCGTGGGTCATCGCCGGCAGCGGCGCCGACAGGCCGGCGACCCGTGGATCCCACTCGTCGGCCAGCTCCGAGCAGCAGGACAGCGTGCTGCGCGCGGCGCGGACGAAGGGGCTGCCGTCGAGCCCGCCCCGCGCCACCACCTCGGCCAGGCGCTCCGCCACCAGTGCGCCACGCGACCGCAGTTGGTCCGCTGCCACGGCCAGGCGGGCACTCGGGTCCGGCAGCGGTGTGGTGTCGGCCAGGCGCTCGCAGGCCCAGGTCGGCACCTCCAGGATCACGGTGGCACCGCCGTAACGCTGCGGCGCGTGCCAAGTGGTGGTGCGCAGCTCCTTGCTGCTGGCCACGGCCACATCGACGTCGCTGCCCGGCGGCATGAGGAACACGCCGGGGGCGGGGCTGGGCCAGTAGTAGGCGTCGTAAGGTCCGGTCTCCACCGGAATCCCCAGGTCGCGCGCTGCCGCTCCGAACGCCTGGGCGAGGCCGGGCAGTTCGGCCGTGCTCTCGACGAAGGTGCCGCCGACGTCGGTGCCGTGCAGCGAGAACTGCAGGAACGGCCTCAGCTCGGCGATCAGTTGGAGCAGTGCCCGGCTCTCGGGCAGCTCCGGCGTGAGCTGGGCGGCCCACTCCGGCTGCTCGTCGGCGGCCGGCCGGTAGTAGCGGCGGAAGTAGTCGCGCTGCGAGCGCGGATCCCCTTCGGCCCCGGCTGCCAGGGCGGCGCTGTCCGGATCCAGGCAGAGCAGGAAGTGCCAGGAGACGGCGGTCCGCAGTGCGGGCTCCGCCAGTGCCCGGCGGGCGAGTTCGAGCACGGTGGCCCCGCCGACCGCCTCGTTGGCGTGCGCCCCGGCGACGATCAGCAGGCCGCGCGCCGCCCGGCCGATCGACAGCAGGTGCAGGGGGCGGCCGGCCCGCGAGGTGCCGACGATACGGAGCCCGCACAGGCCCGGGTGCCGGGCGGCCAGGCCGCGCGCCGCACCGAGCACCTCGTCAGGGGTGGGATAGCGGTCCCCGGCCGCGATCGCGGCGGGGCCATCGGCTGCGGTATCGGTGAACACCACGCGCACCTCCGTGAGTTGATCGACCATCGATCCGACTCACCCTCGCACCGCTCCCGCAGGCTCACAACCGTGCCCACAGCCGGGTTCACAACCGTCCTCACCGCCGGGCCCAGCACCGGGCACACAACCGGCCGCCGGGGGCTCACAACCTGGCCGACCAACGCGCCCGGGTGCCACGGCGGTTCGGGCCCGGCTCGTGCCAGGCGTCGCCGCCCAGGTGCTCGGCACGGCGGCGCAGATTGGCCAGGCCGCTGCGCCGCCCGCCCTCGGGGATCCCGACGCCGTCGTCGGTGACGGTCAGCAGCACGCCCGGGCGGCCCGCGCGGTCCGGGACCTCGGGGTCGCCGGAGACGGGGTGGCCCTGGTCGTCCAGGTGGACGGTGGCGTCCAGCTCGACGCCGACCCGCGAGGCGCGCGCGTGGCGTGCCGTGTTGGAGAGCATCTCCCTCAGCGCGGCCAGGAGTTGGCGCGCGGTCGCATCACTGACCAGGTTCTCCACCGGCCCCGTGAAGGTGATCGACGGCTTGAAGCCGAGCGCGGCCGCAGCCTGGCTGCCCTCGCGCAGCACCCGGGTGCGCAGGGTGTCCGGCTCCTCGCCGTGGTCGTCGTGCTGGAGGGCGTAAATGGTGGTGCGGACCTCCTGGATGGTGGCGTCCAGTTCGTCCACCGCATGCCCGAGCCGGTCCACCACCTCGGGCACCTGCGCCTTGCGGGCCGCGCTCTCCAGCATCATCCCGGTGGCGAAGAGCCGCTGGATCACCAGATCGTGCAGGTCCCGGGCGATCCGGTCGCGATCCTGGAAGACCGCCAGCCGCTGCTGGTCCCGCTGCCCCTCCGCGAGGCGCAGCGCGAGCGCGGCCTGGGAGGCGAAGGTGGCCGCGAGCTCCTTCTCGCTCTGGCTGAACGACCGCGCACCACGCCCGCGCCAGACCACCAGCCCGCCCAGCACCCGCCCTGCCGCGACCATCGGCAGCGCCATCGAGGGGCCGTAGCCGCGGGCCAGGCGCATCACCAGCTTCGGATCCTTCGACATGTCGTCGATGAAGATGCTCTCCCCGTCACGCAGCCTGGCCGCATACCCCGACCCCGGCACCAGCTCGCCGACCACGTACTCGGCGTCCGCGCCGGAGGCGTGCGAGACCCGCATGCTGCCGTCACTGGTCGGCAGCATGATCATCCCGAGTTCGGCGTCGGCCAGCTCGCGCACCTGCTCGGCCGCCACCGACAGCGCCGAGTGCGCCTCGTCGGTGGAGAGCAGCGCGGTGGTCACGGCCGCGGCCCCCGCGATCCACCGCTCCCGGCGCCGGCCCGCCTCGTACAGTCGGGCGTTCTCGATCGCCACCCCGGCGGCCACCGCCAGCGCGCGCACCACCTGGGCGTCCTCGGACGTGAACCCGCCACCGTCGCGCTTCTCGGTCAGATAGAGATTGCCGAACAGCTCGCCACGCACCCGGATCGGCTCCCCCAGGAAGGAGCGCATCGGCGGATGGTGCGGCGGAAACCCGGCCGACCGCGGGTCCTGGCTCAGATCGTCGAGCAGCAGCGGCTCGGGATGGTCGATCAGCACCCCGAGGATCCCCCGCCCCTGCGGCAGGTCACCGATCTCGGCAGCCGTCGCGTCGTCGATGCCCACGTGGATGAAGTCGCTCAGCCCCTGCCCGAGCGGCGAGATCACGCCGAGCGCCGCATACCGCGCGTCCACCAGCTCGGCGGCCCCCGCCGCGATCCGCTCCAGCGTCGCATGCAGATCCAGGCCCGCCCCGACCGAGACCACCGCCTCCAGCAGCCGCTGCATCCGGTCCGCCGCCACCTGCAACCGCTCGGCCACCTCGGTCACCAGCGCATCCAGGCCGAGCGAGGAGATCTCGGGCACGCGATGGGGGGTCGCTTCGGTGACGGGGACGGCGGTGGCGTCGGGCTCGGGGGTGCTCGGCATGCTTCGAGCGTAGGCGGTGGGCAGCGGAAGCGACGGGAGGAACTCAGCGTCACCACGGGCCACCACAGAGCGTGACTCGCCCCTCCCGGTGCCGTTAAGCAGATCATGAACACTCGACGCATCACGACCGCCCTGGCCACCCTGGTCGGCGCCGCCCTCCTCTCGGCGGCCGTACCCACGGCCGGCTACGCCGCGGTGGCCGGCTCGACCCCGGCGGCCACCGCCGGCACCCGCGCCCTGGCAGAGACCCGGAACCCGAAGACGATCAAGCCCGCCGACTACAACCAGGCCCGGAGCATCCTGGCCAACGCCGGAAGCCAGACGGCAGCCAAGTCACACCCCGTCCACGGCAAGGACGACGTACCGGTCAACTACGGAACGAACCTGCTCACCGCGGCCCGCGACGAGTTCCGCCAGGCCGACCGGGGCCTGCCGGCCAAGGACAAGAAGTCCGACATGTCGATCCCGCACTACAACGCCGTCCACTCCGCCGCGAAGGCCATGGGCATCGATCGGTGGTGACCGCGTAGGCGCCACCGCTCGAAGGGCCCCTCGCACCGGCGAGCCACGACCACGCGTCATGGCTCGCCTTCACCATTGCCCTCACCATTGCCCTCACCATTGCCCTCACCATTGCCCTCACCATCGGAGCCCGTCATCAGCAGCCCTGACCCGGTCCTCTGGATCGGCACCGACACCTGCGCGCTCGGCCCCTACCGCGCCGACCTCGTCGAGACCTACTGGCGCTGGGAGCAGGACCCGGCCCTACTGGTCGGCTACGGCCGCCAGAGCCCGGAATCCCTGGAGGCGCGCACCGAGGGCATGGCGCACCAACTCCGGGGCGGGAACCTCCGCTTCACCGTCTACGACCTGAGCACCGGCGAGCCCGTCCCCGTCGGCGTCACCACCCTGCTGCCCGACCACGCCGTGCGGACCGCCGAGTACGTGGTCATGCTCGCCCCCGAAGCCCGCGGCCACGGCCTCGGCACCCAGGCCACCCGCCTCACCCTCGACTACGCCTTCCACATCACCAACCTGCGCATGGTCTGGCTCAAGGTCCTCGCCCCGAACAGGCCCGCCATCCGCGCCTACCAGAACGCCGGCTTTCGCGCCGCCGGCACCCTCCGCGAGGCCGGCTACTGGCTCGGCCAGATCTGCGACGAGGTCGTCATGGACGCCCTGCCCGCCGACTTCACCGGCCCCTCCGTGATCACCCCACTGCTGCCGCCCGGAGTTGAGTAGGAGTACTCAGGCCCGCCGCCCGATTCGCGAGCACCCTTGACCCATGGACAACCACCCCTGGGGCCAGGGCACCCTCGCCGGCCGCCGAGCCCGCATGACGACCGCGGCCTCACACCTGTCGCTCCCGCCTCGCTGGTGGCTGCCCGTCGGGCGAACGGCCCTCTGGGCAGCCGCGGCCGCCCTCGGCGCCCTACTGGCAGGCGCCGTGCTGCTCGGGGTCTCGGGACTCTGGATCTTCATTGGTTGGATGTACGTCGGCGACTGAGCGAAGCGCCGAAGCCGGCTGCCGGGTCGAGCCGTCGGCCGAGGGTGCGCAGCTCGGCGTGCGGCGTGTCGGGCTGGGTGAGCGGCGTGTTCATCCCAGGGCCTGCAGGGCCTGCGGGGCGGCGAGCGCGTAGCGGGTGCTGGTGGTGGTCCAGGTGGTCAGGGCGTGGCGGAAGCGGTCGAGGGCGCGGGCGAAGTGGCGGGTGGCGGTGGCGAGTTCGTCGTCGCGGACGGCGGTGCAGAGCCACCAGAAGCGGCGCTCCTCGGCGTCGAGCAGCGCCCGTACGTGTTCGTGGGCCTGGGTCGGGGGCAGTGGGTGGCTGGCGCGCAGGGCGTCGACGGCGGTGAAGGTGTCGGTGCTGTCGGCGGCGAGGTCGTTGGCCAGGCAGCCGATGGTCGAGAAGCTGTGCAGCAGGGACTGCACCAGGGCATCGTTCCAGTCGGGCGTGACGCACCGCCCGGCGAGTTCGCACCACATGGCGGCGAGCAGCATCCCGCCGTCGGTCGGACGGATCGTCAGGTACTGGCGCAGGGTGGGCGTGCGGTGCGGCTGGACGAAATCGAGCAGCTTGGCGGAGGCCGCGTGGACCCACTCCTCCAGGTGCGTCAGATACCGCTGCCACCAGAGGGCGGGCATCACCGCGCGGGTGTCCGCCGCCAGATCGGCGAGCGCATGCACAGCGGGGTGATCGCCAGCCCCGGGCCGGGCACTGCCACCGGCGACCAGGAGCAGGGTGAGCGTGAACTCACCCACCACCTGCGGGGATTCGTCCAGCAGCTCCCCATCGAAGGCATCGTCGACGATCCACGTCCACAACGCCCACCGGGTAGCGAGGTCCAGCTCGGCCCCGGAGGCGGTCGGCCACCCGGCCAGGCAGAGGTCAACGTACCCGTGCGCGAGGTAGCCAGCCGGGTCGGGATGGAGGCCGTACTGCGTGAGGAAAGTGGCGGCTGAGACGTAGAGGTCGGTGTGGCGGGCATCGGTCCCCATCAGGCCAGCCCCCCGACATGCTCAGGGCACGCCGACACAGCCCACACCAGACCGTCGACCGCCAAGTGCCCGGCCGACAGCAGGGGCGGCTCAGCGGAGCCGCACCGGACACAGGCACGCTCATGGAGCTGTGCATAGGAGAGGTGGGAGTTCACGGGCATCGGCCCAGCGGCGGGCTGCGGCACGGGCGGCTCGGGTTCCCGCAGTGTGGAGGCGCCGTTGCGGCTCCACGGGTGCGGGGTTCGATCGGCAGTGGTCATCGGTCTCTCCGGCTTCACGAATTGACGCGGTCCCCCGCAGCCGGCCGCTTCACAATCTGGATGACCCTGCGCCGGCTCCCACACGCGCCGAGTGGGCATGTCAGATAGTGAACCGCCCGACGGCTACCAGGAGTACCGTATTGGCCACGCAATGCGGTTTAAGCGGTTTAACGGCCAGTCAGGCAGGTGGGCGTTGGCGTCGGCGAGAGAACCGAACGAGAAGCTGCGCGCGGTCATTGACGAGACCAGGCTCTCCGGCGATGCGATCGCGCGTCTGATCAAGCGCGTGGCCGCCGAGCACGGCGAGTTCCCGGAAACGAACAAGTCGAGCATCACCCATTGGAAGAACGGTGGCCAGCCGGCCGGGAACGTCGGCCTCTTCCTGGCCGAAGCGCTGGGCCGCGCACTGGGAGGCCGGGTCGTCACGCCGGAAGAGATCGGACTGGTCGCCACCTCAACCCGAACTCCCGTCTGGGACGCCGATACGCTGAGCGCGCTGGCCGAACTCGGGAGAGCCGACGTGGACGTGGAACGCAGGCGGGCGCTGGGGACGGCGGTCTACTCGGTGGCCGCCCTCTCGCTACCTGGCGATGACTGGTGGCGTCGGATGTCCGAACGGGGCAGCACACGCGGCTCAGCCTCGTCGGTACGGATCGGCCCAGGCGACCTCGCAGCCGTCCGTGACATGACCACCCTGTTCTCCCAGGTCGACCAGCGCCGTGGCGGTGACCACGCCTGGACGTCCGTGGTGCAGTACCTGTCGACCGATGTCACCGCCTACCTGCGGGGCAGCTTCACTGATGAACGGCTGCGGCGTGCCCTCTTCTCATCGGCCGGCGAACTCACCTACCTGGCCGGCTGGATGGCTTTCGACAGTGGTCGGCACGCGACCGCACAACGGTACTTCACCGAGGCCCTGAAACTCGCGGCCGAGGCCGGTGATCCACCAATGGCCGGCCACGTGCTGCGCGCGATGGCGCACCAGGCGATCGACCTCGGGCATCACCGGCAAGCCCTGGATCTGGCCGCCGCGTCCGTCGACGGCGACCGGTACACGCTCGCCTCGCCTCGTGAGCGTGCCCTCCTTGGTGTCGTCCACGCCCGGAGCCTGGCCGCAGCCGGGCGCAAGAACGCCGCCACCAAAGCGCTGCTGAGGGCAGAGGCCGACCTGTCCGCCGCCGACGAAGGCATCATGGAACCGGACCGGGTGTTCTTCTTCGGCGAGGCCAGCCTGGCTCACGAGACCGCATGTGCTCTGCGCGACATAGGGGATCTGGACGGCTCCGTGCGCGAGTTCCACCACAGCGTCCGCACCCGCAGGGCAACGAGTTTCACCCGCACCCACGCGGTGACCCTGGGGTACCTCGGTTCCGTGTACGCGCAGATGAACAACATCGACCAGGCCTGTGCCAGTTGGTCGCAGGCGCTCGATGCCATGGACGGAGTCCGGTCGGGCCGCACCCGGCAGGCCGCCACCAGCATGCGCACCCTGCTCTCCCCCTACCGGCGACGCGGCAGCTCGGCTGTCGGCGAGATCGACGCACGTGCCGCCGCGTACCTGTCCGAAACAGTCTGACGAGGAGTCACTCATGGCAGAGCGCGAAACGTTCGAGGTCGAGGCCCTTGGCCACGTGGTCGGCGGGCGGGTCGAGCCCACGGACGACTTCTGGGGCGGCACCCGGGCGATCATCCGGCTGGACGGATCCCTCTTCACGCCCGATGCGACCAAGGGACTGGAGGACTTCTCACACCTGGAGATCGTCTTCCGGTTCCACCTCACCGACCCGACCGACCTGAACCTTGGCGCCCGCCGCCCCCGGGACAACCCCGACTGGCCCGAGGTCGGGATCTTCGGGCACCGCAACATGCGCCGCCTGAACTGGCTCGGGGTGTCACGCTGCCGCCTGCTCAAAGTCGACGGCCTGGACCTTCACGTCGAGGACCTGGACGCCGTGGACGGCACCCCGGTCCTGGACGTGAAGCCGTGGTTCGCCGAGATGGCCCCGCGAGGAGACCACCGCCAGGCCGACTGGACCACGGTCATGCTCCGCGACTACTTCGCACCGTCGGCCAGTGAGTAGCCGTGGCCAGTAGCCGCCCGGCACAGGCCAGCCGGTGCGAGGAGATCAAGTGGCGATCGAGGCCGAGCTGAAGGCCATCGTGCGCGACCCGGACGCGTCACGCGATTGCTCGAAGCCGGGTCGTGAGGCACGGCCAGACTTTATGGGAAGAACACGCCGTATTCAGCGAATGCGTTCTTTGGTCTCGCGGACGAGAGTGCGGGCCCGGCCGGCCCAGTAGCTGGTGCGTGTGGTGGGGACTCTGGCCGGTTCTCGGCATGTGCAGCTGCCCTTGTCAGCAAGGGAAGTTCGGCAATCCCGGCATTCCGGAACGGGGGCGGGTTCTGGGGGGATGCGGTCGATCAATCGCTTGCGGGCGAACGCGCCCGGGCACTGGATGGTGGTGGGGAGGCCGTTCGTCATCGCGTAGCGGAACTGTTCGACCGTCACGTTGCGGGCGAACCAGGCAGCGGCCAATGGCTCCAGCTCCTCGCACTCGCGGGCGGAGAGCATCATCCGCTTGTCCGCCGCGCCGAGGGAGGCAAGGGCGCGGTAGGCGATGGAGTGCGTGGGGGGCGTGGGGGTGGAGTCCGCGCTACCGCTGGTGCGGCGGTCGGCGAGGAAGAGGCTCCACCAGGCGGTGGGGCGTGGTGTGCGGGAGAAGTAGGTGCGGGAGACCCAGCGGGTGAGGCCTTCGCCGGCCTTCTCGCGGATGCGGAGCAGGTGGCCGAGGTCGGCGAGTTTGCGCAGGGCGGAGCGGACGGCCTGCTGGCCGTAGCGGGGCTGCTCGCGGGCGAGGGTCTTGGTGTCGATCG
This sequence comes from Kitasatospora sp. NPDC008050, assembly GCF_042957465.1. NCBI lineage: Bacteria > Bacillati > Actinomycetota > Actinomycetes > Kitasatosporales > Streptomycetaceae > Kitasatospora > Kitasatospora sp. NPDC008050. Next base: position 35,407 of record NZ_JBIBIJ010000019.1, on the reverse strand, counting down.
CCGCGCCGTCGGGCAGACGGTCGATGTAGGCGGCGAGATAGGCCTCGCGTTCGGGCAAGTGAGCGAAGTCCTGGGAGCTGCTCGGGTCTTGGGACGGCGCGGAGCGCTTGCCGTATCCGGGCGCGGCGGTAGGGTGACAGATAGCCACTGGATCGACCTCGATCTCGATCAACGTTGGTCAGACCCCCGTTCGGTGTTCTCAGCACCAGCGGGGGTTGTTTCTTTGCGCGAACCGTACACCGCAATCGCCCGGCGTGGTCAAGTCGTGACGATAAGTCATATTCATTGACCGGTAAGGACATTGGGTGGGTGGGTGGGATTGAGTTGCCCACCGTTCCTCAGAGAGAGCGCTCGAATCCCGAGGCCCGAAGCTCGGGTTCGCGCGCATTCGGCTATTCGGGTGAGGGCTTGTGGGCGACGAAGGTCAGCACCCGTCCCACGCCGAGGGTGATCTCCTCGAAGCCCAACGTCTGCAGGCGCACCAGAAAGGCCGACGGCTCCACCGGGTTGTAGGTGTCGTCCTCGTGGAAATGGTGCAGCGCATCCCCGGGCAGGCTGTCCGACCCCACGAGGGCGCCGCCCGGGCGCAGCACCCGCAGGGCCTCGGCGAGCAGCCTGTTCTGCAGCGCCGCCGTGGGGACGTGGTGCAGCATCGTGAAGGAGGCGACCGAGTCGAACGTGGCGTCGGCAAAGGGGAGTTCGGTGGCGTCGCCGTGGACGGCCTCGACATTGCTGTCGGCGTAGCGGAGCGCGAGCGCCTCGGCGGCGGCCTGCTCGTGTTCGATCGCCACGAGTCGGGCGACGCGGTGCCGGAGCCAGTCGGTGGCCGCGCCGGGGCCCGGGCCGATCTCCAGCATCACCTCGCCCAACTCGATTCCCGCGGTCACCTTGGGCAGGACCAGGGTCTGCAACTGCTCGGCCCATTCGGGGCTGGTGCACACCTTCGCGTGGTGAGAGTTCATGTCTTCGAGGCTAGGAAGGGCGAGGAGCGGCCGCCAGCACGTACGCTTCCACATCATGTCGCGAAACGGACAGAGTGCGGACGGCGCGGCCGCCATCGTGGTGCGCGCCTACAGCCTGGCGCCCGGCAGTTACTTCGACACCCACCAGCACGAGACCCACCAACTGGTGTGGGCGCGCAGCGGAATCCTGACCGTATCGACCGAGAACGGGCCGACCGAGAACGGGCCGACCGAGAGCGGGCCGACCGGGGACGGCGAGTGGATCCTGCCGCCGACCCGGGCCCTGTGGATCCCGGCGGGCACCGCGCACCGGACCGCGACCCTGGGCAGCACCGCCACCGCCATGCACAGCCTGAACGTCGCGCCGGGGCCTGGTCTGCCCGGGTGGACGGCCCCGCAGCCGGTGGCCGTCGGCCCGCTGGTCGCCGGCCTGATCGACCACCTGGCGCAGGCCGCTCTCGATCCGCAACGCCGGGCCCGGGCGCAGGCCGTCCTGATCGACAATCTCGACCCCGTCACCGCCCGGTCGATCGACGTGCCGATGCCCGTGGACCCCCGAGCCCTCGACGTGGCCCGGGCGTTGATCGCCGACCCGGCCGACCCGCGCACCCTCACCCAGTGGGGCCGCCACGTCGGCGCCGGCGCCCGGACCCTGGCGCGGGCGTTCGCCGCCGACACCGGCATCCCGTTCGCCCGCTGGCGCACGGCGGTCCGGCTGCGCGCGGCACTGGGCCGGCTGGCCCGGGGCGAGTCCGTGAGCCGGGTGGCGGGGCAGGTCGGCTACGCGACGCCGAGCGCCTTCGTCGCGGCGTTCGTCCGGGAGACGGGGCTCACGCCGGGGAGCTACTTCCGCGGGGGCTCGGGGGAGGGGTGAGCGGCGCGGGCGCGTTCAGGCGTCCGTGTCCTTCGGGTGTCGCGTCCCGGCGTAGACGAAGTGCACGGTGCGGCGTGGCTCGTCCACGAGGTAGCGCACCCGGCCGCCTGCCGTCACTTCGTACTCCCACTGCGGGTAAGTGATGCCGCCCAGGACGGCAGTGGCCAGCCGACCGCGCAGGCGATGCTGCCGGTCGGGCTCGCGCGGCGACAACGGGTCGGAGCGCAAAGCCTCGTAGCACCGCCGGGCGTTGCCTGCGGCTTCGTTGCACAACTCGCCCCAGCCCTTGGCGGCCTCGTTCGTGGCGAACCGCAGCCGCCACTCGGTGCCGATCGACGGAGCCGGCACGTCGTCGCCCCGCTTCGGGCTCACGGCGCGATCACCTCGCCGAAGTCGTCGTCAGGCAGCGGCCTGGTCAGCTGTGCGGTCAGCTCCGGGTCGGCCAGGATTCTGGCCGTGGCCCGCCACTCGACTATCACGCGGTGCAGATTGGTGTGGACATCCAACTCGACCACGTCGCGCGTGGCGTCAATGAGGTCGGTGACGAACTCCCGCGCTTCCTCGCCCGAGAGGTGCCGAACCCACGGGAAGACCTCGGGCAATGCCCGGAGTACGGCCCCGACCCCTGCGTCGCTGCGGAGCAGCGCGGCGAACAGCCGCGCGGTGACCGCCGCGGTCTCCTCCCGCTGCTGGTCGTGCCGGGCCGTGGTGAGGTAGAGATCTTCGCCGTCGCGACGCGTGACGTGCACCCGCTGAGCTCGCTCAACAGTGTCAGCGACCCGCTTGGAGTTCTTCGACAGATCAGAGAACGACACGGTCATCGTGGACATACCCTGGACGATACTTCGGAATGTATTCCGAAGTCGAGCTCGTTGCCCCACCCGAGTGATCGCGGACCGGGCCGCGCATCCGCCCCCGCCTACGCCCCCACCAGTTCGTCCGCCGCACGCTCCAACTCCCACAGGGCGCGCAGTCGGCCGCCCTCGCGTCCCGCGAGCTCCGCCCAGCTCCCGCGCTCGACGGCCCGGCCCGCGTCCAGGACCAGGATCTCGTCCACGTCCGCCGTCGCCAGGCCGGCCAGGCGGTGGGTGATCAGGAGGGTCGCGCGGCCCGAGGTGGCGGTCAGCAGGTCGGCGGTGAGGGCGTCCGCCGTCGGCAGGTCGAGGTGTTCGGCGGGCTCGTCGAGGATCAGCAGGGGGAAGTCGGCGAGCAAGGCGCGGGCCAGGGCCAGGCGCTGGCGCTGGCCGCCGGAAAGGCGGGCGCCGTGTTCGCCGACCATGGTGTCCAGGCCCTCGGGGAGGGTGTCCACCCAGTCGAGCAGGCGGGCGGCGGCCAGGGCGTCACGCAGGTCGGATTCAAGGGCATCGGGCCGTGCCAGGCGCAGGTTCTCGCGCAGCGAGCTGTCGAAGACGTGGGCGTCCTGGGCGCAGAGGCCGATCGCCGTACGCACCGCGTCGCCGTCCAGCGCGCGGCTGTCCACAGCCTGTGGACAGCTCGCGCCGAGCACGACCGAGCCGTCGCACGGGTCGAGCAGCCGCAGCAGCACCTGCGCCAGCGTGGTCTTGCCCGAGCCGGACGGGCCGACCACGGCGATGCGCCGCCCGGCCGCCAGGTCCAGGTCCAGGCCGTCCAGCGCGTAGGCCTCCTGACCGGGCCAGCGGGCCCGCAGGCCGCGGACGGCGAGCGGGAACGGGACGGCCGGCAGCGGCGCGGGGTCGGCGGGCTCGCGCACCGGGTCCGGGGTGTCGAAGACCTCGGTGAGCCGCCCGGCCGCGGCCCGGCTGCGTTCGCGGACCTGGACGGCACCGGGCAGCCCGACCACCGCCTCGAAGGCGGCGAGCGGGGTGAGGATGACGACCGCGAGGCAGAGGCCCGAGAGGCTGCCGGAGCGCACCCCGAGCACGCCCAGCGCCGCGCAGCCGACCACGGTGAGCCCGGTGAGCAGGGCCATCAGCCCGGCGCCGAGCGCGGTGGTGGCGGCCGAGCGGGCGGCGAGCGTGGTCAGCCGGGCGTCGGCGGCCCGCACCGCGCCGAGGCGGGCGGGCAGCGCGCCGGCCACCGTCAGCTCGGCGGCGCCGGTGCAGGTGTCGACCACGGCGGCGGCCAACTCGCCACGTGCCGGAGCCTGTTGACGCTCGGTACGGCCGGAGAGCCGGGCCGTCAGCACGGGCAGGGCAAGGCCCGCGAGCAGCAGTCCCAGCGCCAGCGCCAGCCCGGCGCCGGGCAGCAGCAGCCCGAGCCCGGCCGAGGCGAGCAGCGAGACGGTGACCCCGACGGCGGCGGGCAGCCGCCAGCGCAGGTACCAGTCCTGCACCGCGTCGACGTCCGCGACCAGGCGCGACAGCAGGTCGCCGCGCCGGAAGGCGGGCAGCGCGGTGGGCGCCAGCCGCTCCAGGCGGCGGTAGACGGTGACCCGCAGGCTGCCCAGGGTGCGCAGCACGGCGTCGTGCGAGACCAGCCGCTCGCAGTAGCGGAAGAAGCTGCGGCCGACGCCGAAGGCGCGCACCGAGGTGACGGCCATCATCAGGTAGAGCACCGGCGGCTGTTGCGAGGCCTTGGAGATCAGCCACCCCGAGGTGGCCAGCAGCGCGACGGCGCAGCCGAGCGCGAGGCTGCCGAGCAGCACGGCGAGCGCGAACCGGCGGCGCGGGCGGCCGGCCTCGGCGGCGGCGAAGAGCGCGGCGACCCGGCGCAGCGGGGTCCCGGTGGCGGGGATGGACACAGGAGCGGGTGCGGCCAGGGCGGGCGCGGTGCTGGTGGACGCGGCCGGCGTGAGCTCCGCGGTGGTCACCGTGGCAGTCGCGGCCACCGCCCCCGCCAGCGCCACCCGCCGGTCGGCCACCGCCAGCAGCGCCGGCCGGTGCGCCACCAGCAGCACGGTGCGCGCCGGGTCGTCGGCCAGCGTCCGGACGGCGGCTACGATCGCCGCCTCGCTGTCCGCGTCCAGGTTGGCGGTCGGCTCGTCGAGCAGCAGCAGCGGACGGTCGGTCAGCAGTGCGCGGGCCAGGGCCAGCCGCTGCCGCTGCCCGGCGGACAGGCCGGTGCCGCCCTCGCCGAGGGGGGTGTCCAGGCCCTGGGGCAGCCGCTCCACGAAGTCCAGCGCGTGTGCGGCGGCAAGGGCGGCCCGGACCGCGTCCTTGGGAGCGTCCGGTCGGGCCAGGCGGACGTTCTCGGCGACCGTGCCGGCGAACAGGTGCGGGTGCTGCGGCACCCAGGCGATCTGCGCGCGCCAGGAGTCGGGCGCCAACTCCGCCAGGTCGTACGAGCGTCCGTCGGCGGCGGTGACCGTGACACCGCCCGCATCGGGGCGGACGAAGCCGAGCAGCACGGCGAGCAGGGTGCTCTTGCCCGCGCCGCTCGGCCCGGTGAGCGCGGTGGTGGTGCCGGGGGCGAGGTCCAGGCGGGCCCCGTCGAGTGCGGGCGCGGTGCGGCCCGGGTGGGTGACGGTGAGCGGGCCGAGGGACAGGGTGGCGCCCGCGAGGGCGGGGGCGGGCAGGGCGCCGGCGGCCGGCAGCGGGGTCTCCAGCACGGCGAAAACCTCCTCGGCCGCCGCCAGGCCCTCGGCGCTGGAGTGGTAGAGCGCACCGACCTGGCGCAGCGGGAGGTAGACCTCGGGGGCCAGGATCAGCACCAGCAGGCCGGTCTCCAGCCCGAGGCTGCCGTCCACCAGCCGGAAGCCGATCGAGACGGCGACCAGCGCGACCGAGATGGTGCTCAGCAGCTCCAGCGCGAAGGAGGAGACGAAGGCGATCCGCAGCGTGCGCAGGGTGGCCCGGCGGTATTCGTCGGTGATCCGCCGGATCGCCTCGGCCTGGGCCTTGGCCCGGTTGAAGATCTTGAGGGTGGGCAGTCCGCCGACCACGTCCAGGAAGTGGTGCGAGAGCCGGGACAGCGCGCGCCACTGGCGGTCCATCCGGTCCTTGGTGGCCCAGCCGATCAGCACCATGAAGAGCGGGATCAGCGGGAGCGTGCCGGCGATGACCGCCGCGCTCTCCCAGTCGGCGCCGGCGATCCGGGCCAGCAGCACCACCGGCACCACGACGGCCAGGGCGAGCTGCGGCAGGTAGCGGGCGAAGTAGTCGTCCAGTGCGTCGACGCCCCGGGTGGCCAGTGTGGTCAGCTCGCCGGTGCGCCGGCCCGCCAGGTAACCGGGGCCCAGCGCGGTGGCGTGCTCCAGCAGGCGGCCGCGCAGCTGCGACTTGACCCGGGCCACCGAGCGGTGGGCGGTCAGCTCGGTGAGCCAGGCGACCAGTGCCCGGCCCACCGCGACGGCGCCCAGCAGGATCAGCGGGGTGGCCAACTGGCCCAGGCCCTGGCCTCGTTGGAAGCAGCGGACGACGATCTCGGCGATCAGGGTGGCCTGGCAGAGCACCAGCAGCGCGCCGATGCCGCCGAGAAGCACCGAGCCGGCCAGGAAGGCCCGGGTGGTACGGGCCTGGGCGAGCAGCCGGGGGTCGACGGGCTTCATGATCAGGCCTCGGCAGCCGGCAGCGCGTGGTCGGTCGCCGGGATGTGCTGGACGCCGATCCGCTTGCGGAACACCCAGTACGTCCAGCCCTGGTAGAGCAGCACCAGCGGGGTGAAGACCGCGGCCACCACACTCATCACCTTGAGGGTGTAGGCCGAGGAGGAGGCGGTGGTGACCGTCAGGCTGTAGGCCGGGTTGAGCGTGGAGGGCATCACGTTCGGGAAGAGCGCCAGGAAGAGCATCGCCACCGCGGCCACCACGGTCAGCCCGGAGAGGCTGAACGCCCAGCCCTCGCGGGCCAGTTGGTTGGCGACCAGGGCGCCGACCAGAGCCAGCACCGCGACGGTGAGGGCCAACAGGCTCCAGCCGGTGCCCTGGTGGGCCTGGGTCCAGCCCAGGAAGGCCACCGCCAGCACCGCCGTCGCCAGGCCCAGCCACAGCGCCATGGCACGGGCCCGGCCGCGGATCTCGCCGACCGTCTTGAGCGCGGCGAACACCGCGCCGTGGAAGGTGAACAGCGCCAGGGTGACCAGGCCGCCGAGCAGCGCGTAGGGCTTGAACAGGTCGCCGACCGAACCGACGTAGTTCTTCTGCTGGTCGATGGCCACGCCGTGCACGATGTTGGCGAAGACCACGCCCCACAGGAAGGCGGGCAGCAGCGAGGTCCAGAAGATCGCCAGCTCCCAGCCGCGCTGCCAGCGCTCCTCGCCGCGCTTGTGCCGGTACTCGAAGGCCACACCGCGCACGATCAGGCAGACCAGGATCGCCAGCAGCGGCAGGTAGAACCCGCTGAACAGGGTGGCGTACCAGTCGGGGAAGGCCGCGAAGGTGCCGCCGGCCGCGGTGAGCAGCCAGACCTCGTTGCCGTCCCAGACCGGGCCGATGGTGTTGATCAGGACCCGCCGCTCGGCCCGGTCCCGGGCGAGCAGCCGGGTCAGCACGCCGATGCCGAAGTCGAAGCCTTCGAGGAAGAAGTAGCCGGTCCACAGGACCGCGATCAGGACGAACCAGACGTCGTGCAGGTGCATGGTCTCTTCTCTCCCCGGCTCAGTAGGCGAAGGCGAGCGGCTTGTCGGCGTCCTCGTCCGAGGCGGGGCCGCGCAGCGTGGGGTCCTTGGCGGGCGGGCGCTCGTCGACGTCGGGGCCGGCCTTGGCGTACTTGTGCAGCAGCCGGACCTCGATCACGGCGAGGACCGCGTAGAGCGCGGTGAAGGTGCTGAACGCGATCACCTGGGTGGTCACGCTGACGTTGGGGGAGACCGCGTCGGCGGTGGTCATCAGGCCGAAGACCGCCCAGGGCTGACGGCCCATCTCGGTGAAGATCCAGCCGAAGCTGTTGGCGATGAGCGGGAAGCCCATGGTCAGGATGCCGATCCGCCAGCTCCACTTGGTCAGCTGCGGGCCGAGCTCGCGGTTCCTCGTGAGCATCAGGCGCGGCGGCTCGTCCTCGCCGGTGCGGAACTCGGGCACCAGGAAGAGCTTCTTGCGGGTGGTCCAGAGCCCGATCGCGCCGGCCACGAAGGAGGTCATCCCGAAGCCCATCATGAGGCGGAAGCCCCAGTAGGTGACGAAGATGTTGGGGATGTAGTCGGTGGGCTTGCCGCCGTACTTGGCGGCTTCGGCGGCGGCGGTGTCGTTGATGCCGGGCACCGGCGAGCTGAAGTCGCTCTTGGCCAGGAAGGAGAGTATCCCCGGGACCTCCAACTCCACCGAGTTGTGGCCCGCGTTGACGTTGCCGACCGCGAAGATGGAGAACGGTGCGGGCGCCTGGGTGTCCCAGAGCGCCTCGGCGGAGGCCATCTTCATCGGCTGCTGCTCGAACATCACCTTGGCCAGGGTGTCGCCGCTGATCGCGGTGCCCAGGCCCGCGACCACCGCCATCACCAGGCCGAGCCGCAGCGACAGGCGCATCGAGGCGGTCTTGCGGGCATCCGTACTCCCTGGGGCGCCCACGGCCGACTGCTTGGCCTTCCACAGGTGGTACGAGGCGATGCCGACCATGAAGGCGGCGCCGGTCAGGAAGGCGGCGGTGAGCGTGTGGAAGGCCACCACCAGCGAGGTGTCCTGGAAGAGCACCTTGGTGATGTCGGTGAGCTGGGCCTTGTGGGTCACCGGGTCGATCGTGTAGCCGGCCGGGTGCTGCATCCAGGAGTTGGCCGCCAGGATGAAGTACGCGGAGAGCACGGTGCCCAGCGCCACCAGCCAGATGCAGGCGCAGTGGATCTTCTTGGGCAGCTTGTCCCAGCCGAAGATCCACAGCCCGATGAAGGTGGACTCGAAGAAGAAGGCGATCAGCGCCTCCATCGCCAGCGGCGCCCCGAAGACGTCACCGACGAAGCGCGAGTAGTCCGACCAGTTCATCCCGAACTGGAACTCCTGGACGATCCCGGTCACCACGCCCATGGCGATGTTGATCAGGAAGAGCTTGCCCCAGAACTTGGTGGCGTGGAAGTACTTGTCCTTCCCCGTGCGCACCCAGGCCGTCTCCAGTCCGGCGACCATCGCCGCCAGACTGATCGTCAGCGGGACGAAGAGGAAGTGGTAGACGGTGGTGACGCCGAACTGCCATCGCGCGATGGTCTCGTGAGCGATCGCTAGCTGCACTTCGCCCTCTTCCTTCGATCCGTTGTCCGGTCTGCCCTGGTTTCACCCAGGATCTTGCCTCACTTAACGGACAAAGGTGCTATTCAGCGCGAACCGCACCAATGCCGGTCAAGCTTGCGAGCTTGTGAACGTGAACACTTTCACAAGCTCTGCTCTGAGGACAGTATGCCGCACACCTGTGCGGTGGTGGACAGCCGGGGGGTGGGTACGAAAGTGCAGGTGAAGACGGCGTAAGGACGGGGTCGGGCCCGTCCGGCGGAATCCGGCCGACGGGCCTCAGGACTTGTCCGACAACTCCCGCCGGGCGCGCGAATTGTCCGACAAGCCCTAGTCGCCGCTCGAACGCGGGAGGGTGAGGCGGAAGGTGGCGCCGCTGCCGGGGGCGGTGTCCAGGGCGAGGGTGCCGCCGTGGGCGCGGGCGAACGCGGTGGCGATGGCCAGGCCCAGGCCCGCGCCGCCGCCGTCGTGGCGGCTGCGCGAGGCGTCGGTGCGGTAGAAGCGCTCGAACACCCGCTCGGCCTGATCGACCGTCAATCCCGGTCCGGAGTCGGCGACTTCGAGAACGCAGCCGTCGGGCCGGGTGCCCACGCCGATCCGCACGGCGGTGCCGGGCGGGGTGTGCTTGACGGCGTTGCCGACCAGGTTGGTCACCACCTGGCGCAGCCGGGCCTCGTCGCCCAGGACGGCGGCCGCGCCGGGCGGACCGCTGCCGCCGGGGCCGGTCAGTGCGACGGGGCGGGTGGGATCCAGCGCGGTGAGGTCGTGCAGCGCGTCGGCGGCCAGCGTGCGCAGGTCCATCGGGGCCAGGTCGAGCGGGCGCTCCTCGTCCAGGCGGGCCAGTGTCAGCAGGTCCTCGACCAGGCCGCCCATCCGCACGGCCTCGCTCTCTATCCGGTCCATGGTGCGCTTGACGTCGGAGTCGGAGGCCAGCGCGCCCATCCGGTAGAGCTCGGCGAAACCGCGGATGCCGGCCAGCGGCGTGCGCAGCTCGTGCGAGGCGTCCGCGACGAAGCGGCGCATCCGGGCCTCGGAGGCGGCCTGGGCGGCGAACGCGGACTCGATCTGGTCCAGCATCCCGTTCAGCGCGAGCGAGAGGCGGCCCACCTCGGTGCTCGGCGGCAGGGCGGGCATCCGGTAGGAGAGTTCGCCGGCCGCGATCAGCTCGGTGCCGCGCTCGATCCGGCGCAGCGGCAGCAGCCCGGCCCGCACCGCGAAGGCGCCCAGACCGGCGATCAGCAGCACCACGGCGCCGCCGATCGCGAGGAAGGCGTGCGCGAGCTTGCCGACGCTGGTGTCGACCTCGTCGAGCGAGACGGAGACCAGGACGTAGGAGGAGGGGCCGGCGTTCGGGTCCGCACCGGCGCCCTGGGTCGACTGGCCCTGCGCGGGCTGGTTCTGCGCGGGCTGGTTCTGCGCGGACTGGTTCTGGTCCGGGCCTCCGGTGCGTTGGATCGGCATGATCCGGACCAGCCAACGGCCACCCTCCGCGCCGGGGACGACGAAGGCCCGGTTCAGATGGGCGGCCAGCGCCGAACCGGTCAGTGAGGGCAGCACCGGCTCCGGGTCGCTGGGCACGATCGGCTGCCGGACGGTGCGCCGCACGCTCCCGTCGGCGTTCAGCATCCGCATCTCGTACATGCTGGGCAGCTCGGACTGGCTCGGCGGCCGGGTCTGCTTCTCCGCGCCGGGAGCGTCGGAGCTGGAGCCGGTGCCGGAGCTGGAACCGGTACCGGAGGTGGAACCGGTACCGGAGGTGGATCCGGTTCCGGAGGTGGAGCCGGTACCGGGCCGGCGCTGCCCGTTGCGGTGCGCCTGAGCGTTGCCGAACTCCTGGAGCTGCTGGTCGAGTCGGCTGGTCAGCTGCGAGCGCACCAGGCCCAGCACCATCAGGTCGCTGGCCACCAGCCCCGTGGTGACCAGCACCAGGGTGAGCGCCAACAGCCGCGCCCGCAGCGAGAGTCGCCCGGTGCCACGCAGCAGCGCGAGCGGGCGCAGCGCCCGAGCGCGCTCCAGCAGGCGGCGCGGCGAAGGGAACTGACGCTTCGTCAGCACCCTTTCCCGCAGCCGCCGGCCCCGCACCGCCGGTCAGTCCTGCGACTGCTGCGGCGGACGGCGCAGGGCGTAGCCGATGCCGCGCACGGTGTGGATCAGCTTCGGCCCGTGGTCGGGGCCGGAGTCGAGCTTGCGGCGCAGGTAGGAGATGTAGGACTCGACGATGCTCAGGTCGCCGCCGAAGTCGTAGGCCCAGACGTGGTCCAGGATCTGCGCCTTGGAGACCACCCGGCCGACGTTGGCCATCAGGTAGTGCAGCAGCTTGAACTCGGTCGGCGAGAGCGAGATCGGGCGGCCGTCCCGGGTGACCTCGTGGGCCAGCGGGTCGAGGGTGAGGTCGGCCACGGTGAGCCGGCCGTCCTCGGCCGGACCGCCGGCCCGGCGCAGGATCGCCCGGATCCGGGCGATCAGCTCCTCCAGGCTGAAGGGCTTGGTCACGTAGTCGTCGGCGCCGGAGGCCAGGCCGTGCACCTTGTCCTCGGTGCCGTCCTTGGCGGTGAGGAAGAGCACCGGCAGGTGGTCGGCGGGGCGCGGGCGGCCCGGGCGGGCGGCCAGGCCCGCGGGGTTGGCGATCTGCTGGCGGCGGGTCTGCTCGCGCAGCCGCTCGACCACGGTGAAGCCGTCCAGGTCCGGGAGCATCACGTCGAGCACCACCAGGTCGGGGCACTCGACGGCGATCGCGGCCAGTGCCTCCTCGCCGGTGGCCGCCGACTCCACCCGGAAGCCGGAGAAGCGCAGCGAGGCGGAGAGCAGCTCGCGGATGTTGGGCTCGTCGTCCACGACGAGCAGGAAGGCCTCACCGGAGGTGCGGCCGACCGGCATGGAGCCGGCGCCGCTGAGCTGGGTCATCGCGCCGGCGCCGGGCGGAGCCGTCGGGGGAGCCATCGAAGGGGCCATCGAGCTGGGCACCGCGCCTGTGGTCACAGTCCCTGTAATCGTCACGGGGTCCGCCTCCCGGGTTCTGGGTTTGTCGGCCGATCAGATGATGGTCCCGGGAGGCTACGCGCGCTAGATGAGAGACGTATGAAGGCCGTGTGCCCCCCGCATTCGCAGGGCACACGGCTCTGTGAGGCAGTGATGCAAGCAGCCTCAGACCGCCCCGGCGGCCTCCGGAGCACCGGGCGCCCCGGCCGCGCGGCCGCGGGCCTGGGCGCGGCGGGCGTAGGTCATCGTCCAGAAGATCAGCCCGCCGGTGAACGCGTACGGAAGGATGTTGTTGACGGTGACGGCCTGCCCGTTGGAGAGCGAGTAGACGCAGACCACCCGCAGCGCGGCCTCGACCAGGTAGCCGGTGCCCCAGCCGATGGTCAGGTTGCGCTGCACCCGGCGGAAGCCCTCGAACTGCCACAGGCCGTTCCACCAGGCCACCTGCTCCTTGGTGCCGTCGGTGGCGAACTTGCGGCCGAAGTAGAACATCAGCGGCCGGGCGGCGGCCAGCGAGGCCAGGCAGACCAGGCCGAACAGGCCGGTCACCAGCGAGTCCTTGGCCAGCAGCAGCTTGGCGTCGTGCGGGCCGACCAGGGCGGCGATGCCACTGAGCGCCAGGAAGATCAGCGAGACGATCGCGAACTCGTCGGCCCGGCGGTGCCAGGCGAGGTAGACGGCGATGTCGAGGACCGGGCCCAGGCCGGAGAGCAGGATCGCGGTGAAGTCACTGGCGCCGTGGGCGTGCGCCTGGTTGTAGATGAGGATCGGCGCCACGACGTTGAGGCCGATGCTGAGCAGCCAGCCGATGGCCGCGGCCTTCCGCTTCCGGGCAGGGGCGGGCGGCGAAGTGGTACTGGACACGTGTGTTCCCCCGGGATACGAGCTGAGACGGCCCGATGATCAACATCCGGACCGTCGGACATTCTGGCTGATCACCGGGGTCCGTGCCTATCCCCCAGCGGGCGCCGGGACGCCGACGGCCCGGCCGGGAGCACTCTCCCGGCCGGACCGTTCGCCGCTGTGGTCAGCCGCGCGCAGCTCAGCCGCGCAGGTCACCCGCGCGCAGCTCACCCGCCCTGGGCCGCACCGCCGCCGGTGCCGCCACCCGCGCCACCCGCGCCGCCGCCACCGAAGCCGCCACCGCCCGCCGCGCCGCCCTCGGTCAGCTGGGTGGCCGCGTAGCCGCCGCTGCCGTCCGGGGTGCCGACCACGGTCACGCTCTGGCCCGGCTGCAGCTGGCCGACCTGGCCGTCCTGGGTCACCGAGACCTTGGTGGAGCTGCCGGTGGTGACCTTCACGATGTTGCCGCCGGCGTCGGTCAGGTAGACGGTGCTGCCGTCCACCAGCTTGACCGTGCCCCGGGTGAAGCCGGCCCCACCGGCCGCACCGCCGCCACCGGCCCCGCCGCCACTCGCCCCGCCCGCGCCGCCCGCGCCACCGCCCCGGCGGCCGGCCGCACCGTTCTGGCCGGCCTTCTGGATGGCCGCGCTGATCGCGCGGCTGGCGCTGGTGGTGTTGTTGCCGTGGTTCTTCTGGTACCAGGCGCCACCGGTGAAGGCCGCCGCCGCGAGCACCCCGCCGGCCAGCAGCAGGGTCACCCAGGGCAGCTTGCGCCGCGGCGGGGCCGCCAGCTCCGCCGTGATGTCGCGCGCGTCGGGCGCGGTGGCGAGCAGCTCGGCGTGCGCCGCGGCCTCGCCCGCGAGGGCGCCACCGGCCGAGGGGGCCGGGCCGGCGGGGGCCACCGCCGCGGGCAGCCGGACGGTATCTGCGGCACCCGGGCCGGTGGCCCGGACCAGGTCACTGTTGTTGGTAGGCATGGGCTCTGACTGCTCCCGGTCGTGTCGCTGGGTGATCATGACGGATCCGCCTGGACCGATGTCCATCGCGGGCTCACTCGTGCCGCAGGGCGTCGATGGGACGCAGCGAGGCGGCCCGGTTGGCCGGGTAGCTGCCGAAGAACAGGCCGATCGCGACGGCGATGCCGAAGGCGCCCAGCACCGAGGAGGGGATCACCACCGGCTTGATCCCGACCACGCTGAAGTGCGAGCCGAACAGGCCCACCGCCACCCCGAGCCCGGCACCCAGCACCGAGAGCAGGGTCGACTCGGCAAGGAACTGGCCCAGGATCACGGCCTTGGGCGCGCCCAGGGCCTTGCGGATCCCGATCTCCCGGGTCCGCTCGGTCACCGTGACCAGCATGATGTTGGTGATCCCGATCCCGCCGACCAGCAGCGAGATCGCGGCCACCGCACCGAGCAGCACGGTGAAGGTCTGGCTGGTGCTCTCCCGGGCGGTGAGCAGCGAGGTCTGGTTGCTCACCCGGAAGTCGAGCTTGGTGGGGTCGGTCAGCGAGTGCGTCCCCATCAGGATCTGGGTGATCTCGCTCTGCGCCTGTGTGGTGGTGTCGGCCGAGGTGGCCTGCACCAGGATCTGGCTGACCGAGCTGAAGCCGGTGAAGGCGTTCTGCACGGTCGGCAGCGGCGCGATCACCACGTCGTCCGGGTCGGTGAACCCGGTGGCGCCCTTGGTCTGCAGCACGCCGACCACGGTCAGCGGGGTGCCGCCCAGGGTGATCGTCTTGCCGACCGGGTTCACGTTGTCGAACAGCTGCTGCGCGGTGGTCGAGCCGATCACCGCGACCTTGCTCGAATTGAGCACGTCGTCGTTGCTGAAGTAGTCGCCGGAGGCGATCTTCTCGTTGGCGGTCTCGAAGTACGCCGGGTAGGTGCCGATCACCGAGCCCGGGGTGTACGAGATGTCGCCGTAGTCCGCGGCGGCGGTGGTGGTGACCACCGGGGCGACCGACTTGATGTCGGGGGCCGCGCTCGGGTCGGCCAGCGCGCGGGCGTCGTCCACGGTGAGCTTCTTGACGGTGCCCGCGGTGCGCGCGCCGCCGCTGGTGCCCGAGGTGACGGTCAGCGAGTTGGTGCCGAGCGAGGTGATCGAGTTCTTCACCGCGGCCGAGGAGCCGTTGCCGACCGCCAGCAGCAGGATCACCGAGGCGACACCGATCAGCACGCCGAGCATGGTGAGCGCGGAGCGCACCTTGTTGGCGGCCAGGCCCGCGCAGGCGAAGCGGATCATCTGCCAGAGGATCACGGCCGGCCTCCGATCAGCGCGGCCGCGCCGGAGTGCCCCGCGCCGGGGTGCCCGCCGCCGGGGTGCCCCGCACCGGAGCGCGCGGCGAGCTGGCGGGCCAGCACCGGCGGCGGGCCGGCCACCGGGCCCTGCCGCACGTCGGAGATGATCTGGCCGTCCACCAGGCGCAGGACGCGCTTGGCGTGTGCGGCCACCTCGTCCTCGTGGGTGATCAGCACGACCGTTCGTCCGGTGGTGTTCAGTCCGTCGATGATGGTCAGTACCTCTTCGGTGGAGCGGCTGTCCAGGTTGCCGGTGGGCTCGTCGGCCAGCAGCATCGCCGGCGCGGTGACCAGCGCGCGGGCCACGGCCACACGCTGCTGCTGGCCACCGGACAGCTGGTTGGGCTTGTGGTCGGCCCGGCCGGACAGACCCACCAGGGCCAGTGCGGCCAGCGCCCGCTTGCGGCGCTCGGAGGCCTTCACACCCGCGTAGGCGAGCGGGAGCTCGACCTGAGCCAGTGCGGTGGTGCGCGGCACCAGGTTGAACGACTGGAAGATGAAGCCGATCTTGCGGTTGCGGACCAGCGAGAGCTGGTTCTCGTCCAGGTGACCGACGTCGGTGCCGTCCAGCAGGTAGCGGCCGGCGGTCGGCACGTCCAGGCAGCCGAGGATGTTCATCAGGGTCGACTTGCCGGAGCCCGAACTGCCCATCACCGCGACGAAGTCACCCTGCTCGATGTCCAGGCTGACCCCGGCCGGCTGCCCGGTCTGCGGGTCGTCGGGGCCACGCAGGGCGTGCACCGTCGCGTCACCGTGGCCGTAGGACTTGGTGAGGTGACGGACCTGGATGACCGGGGGCGGCGCCTGCTGGGCCGCGTCGGCCTCCGGCCCGGCCGGTGCCTCTGCGGCCGAGCGGGCACGGGAACCGCGGGCCATCAGGCACCGCCCCGGGCGCCGCCGCCACCGCCGCCGCCGAAGCCACCACCGGCACCGCCACCGCCACCGCGGGTGCCACCGGCGCCGCCGCCACCGAAGCCGCCCGGGAAGGAGCCGCTCGGGAAGCCGTTGCTGCCGCCGCTGGTCGCGGAGGCCAGCTGGACCTTGTCACCCTCGTTGAGGCCGGACACCACCTGCACGGTGGCGTCACCGACCACGCCGACCGTCACGGTCACCCGCGAGGTGGTGCCGTCCGGCTTGACCACCGTCGCGGTGCGCGAGGTGCCGGTGCCGGAGAGCGCCGTCGCCGGCACCGAGAGCGCGTTGTCGGCCTCACCGGTGACCACCGCGACGGTGGCGCTCATGCCGGTGCGCAGCGTGCTGGTGTCGCCGGCGATCTGCAGCACCGCGGCGTACTGGACCGCGCTGCCGGCCGCGCCGGAGCTGCTGCCGCTCGACACCGGGAGCGAACTGACCGACAGCACCGAGGCGTTGAGCGTGGTGGAGGACTGCGCGTTGAGCGTGACCGTGGCCCCCTCGCCCTTCTTCAGCTTCAGCGAGTCGAGCTCCGAGAAGTCGGCGGTGACCTGCATGCCGGTCGGGTTGGTGATGACGATGAAGCCGCTGGGCGTGGTGGAGGTCGAGGAGGAGCTGGTCTTGCTGCTGCTGCTCGATCCGGCGCTCGACGCGCCGCCGCCGCTGGCGTCGGTGCTCGACCCGGTGCCCGAGACGGTGTCGCCGACCTTGTTGGAGATCGAGGCGACCGTGCCGCCGACCGAGGCGGTCAGCGTGGTGCCGGACAGCGCCGTCTGCGCGTTGGTGACGTTGGTCTGCGCGGTGTCCACCTGCTGCTGGGCCTGGGTGACCTGCTGCTGGGCCTGGGCGACCGCGGCCGGGTCGACCTTGGTGGTGGTGATGGTGGTGGTCTGCGGGGCCGGGACCTGGGAGCGGGCGTTGCCGCCGCTGGTGTCGGAGCCGGTGCTGCCGGAGCTGCCGGAGCCGGAGCCGGTGCTCCCGGAGCTGCCGGAGCCGGTGCTGCCGGAGCTGTCCGTGCTGCCCGAGCCGGAGTTGTCCGTGCTGCTGATCGGCGAGGCCGGGACCGCGGTCGAGCCGCCGCCGCTGTGGCCGCTGCCGTGCGAGGCGCCGGTGCTGGGCGCGGTGCCGGGGGACGCGGTCGCCGTCGGGGTGCCGGAGGCCGAGGGGCTCGGGACCGACTGGATCCAGGCCGACTGGACGGCGCCGGAGCTGCCGACCGGCACGGTGGTGGTCGTGGTCGTCCCCGCCTGAGCCTTCGTCAGGTTGGCCTGGGCCGAGGTCAGCGAGGCCTGCGCCTCGGTCAGCGCGCCGTTCGCGGCGGCCACCGCCTGCTGGGCGGCCGTGGTGTCGACGGTGGCCAGCACCTCGCCCGCGGTCACCGTGTCACCGACCGAGACCTTGACCGCGGTCAGCTTGCCCCCGGTGACGAAGTTCTCGCCGGCGTCGGTGGGTGAGGAGAGGCTGCCGGATCCGGACACCGTGGCCAGGACCGTCCCCTTGGTCACGGTGGCCGTCCTGGCGGCGGGCTTGCCGGCCGCGGCACTGCTGGAGCTGTTCACGGTGGTGTACGCCAGGGCGCCCCCCGCCAGGAGGGCCACGCCGAGCACTGAGTTGACGAGGACGGCGCCACGCCGTCGCGGGAGGACCTTCATGGCGCACAAGAGTTGCCGGGTGCTCTTGCGAAGGACTGGGCGCCACCTGGGGGAACGCTGGGGCAGCTGCCCCCGGTGACCACGTCAAACAGCGACAAAAAGGGCATAACGCAGGGCTCTCTCAGATCACCCTCAACGCAATCCCCAGGATCTTCCCAGTCATCTCGGGCTGCGCGTTCACGCCGGCTCTGGTCCAAACCCCGGCCCGGCAATCCAACCCCGACCACTGCGGTCCGACCCCTGACCACTGCGGTCCGACCCCTGACCACTGCGATCCGGACCCGGCCCACTGCGGTCCGCAGCGGACCGATGACAGGACGCTAGCAGACCTCGAACGTCCGTGGCCCGTGCGGCGAGTTGACGGTCTGCCATGATGACGGGCAGCCGGTCCAGCGAGCGAACAGGAGCCCCGCGTTGTCATCTCTCGTCCGCAGCATCACTTTCGACTGTGCCGACCCCGCGTCCCTGGCCGGTTTCTGGCAGCAGGTGACCGGGCGGACGGTGGTCAACGACGGCACCGAGAGCGAGCCGGAGTACCTGCTGGCACCCGGCGAGGGGACGGGCGCGGCCAACCTGCTCTTCCTCCCCGTCCCCGAGGGCAAGAGCGTGAAGAACCGGATCCACCTGGACCTGCAGCCCACCGACCGCAGCCGCGACGAGGAGGTCGCCCGGCTGCTCGCCCTCGGCGCCACCCTGCTCGACGACCAGCGCCGCCCCGACGGCACCGGTTGGGTGGTGCTGGGCGACCCCGAGGGCAACGAGCTGTGCGTCGAACGCAGCGCGGCCGAGCGGGCGGCCACCGAACGCTGAGGGCCTGGCGGGCCCGGCCGCCCCGGCCGGGCCCGCAGTGGGACGCCTCAGCCCGCGAGCAGCTCCTTGCGGAACGACTCCGCCGCCGCGAGGAACAGGTCGTTGCCCGCCACCTCGCCGATCGACACCCGCACGCCCTCGCCCGCGAACGGCCGCACGATCACACCGGCCGCCGCACAGACCGCCGCGAAGTCCAGCGTCCGCTCGCCCAGGCGCAGCCAGACGAAGTTGGCCTGCGAGTCCACCACCGTCCAGCCCTGGGCCCCGAGCGCCGCCAGCACCCGGGTGCGCTCGGTGACCAGCGCCTCCACCCGCACCATCAGCGCGTCCTCGGCGCGCAGCGAGGCGACCGCCGCGTCCTGGGCGAGCTGGCTGACGCCGAACGGCAGCGCGGTCTTGCGCAGCGCGGTGGCCACCTCCTCGTGCGCGATGGCGAAGCCGACCCGCAGGCCGGCCAGGCCGTAGGCCTTGGAGAAGGTGCGCAGCACGGCGACGTTGGGCCGCTCCCGGTAGAGCTCGACGCCGTCCGGCACCCGCTCGTCGCGGATGAACTCGCGGTAGGCCTCGTCGACCACGACCAGGATGTCGCTCGGCACCGCGTCCAGGAACCGCTCCAGCTCGGCGCGGTGGATCGCGGCGCCGGTCGGGTTGTTCGGGTTGCAGACGAAGATCAGCCGGGTGCGCGGGGTGATCGCGGCGAGCATCGCGTCGAGGTCGTGCTCCTCGGTGGCGGTCAGCGGGACCGGCACCGGGGTGGCCCCGGCCACCTGGACGATGATCGGGTAGGCCTCGAAGGAGCGCCAGGCGAAGATCACCTCGTCGCCCGGGCCGGCCGTGGCGCTGACCAGCGACTGGGCCACGCCGACCGAGCCGGGACCGGTCGAGATGTGCTCGGCGGGCACGCCGAAGCGCTGCGCCAGCTCGGCGGTCAGCTCGGTGACGGCCATGTCGGGGTAGCGGTTGAACGAGCCGGCGGCGGCCAGCGCGGCCTCCAGCACGCCGGGCAGCGGCTCGTAGGGGTTCTCGTTGGAGGACAGCTTGAACGCGTCGGCGCCGGCGGGCTTGCCGGGCTTGTAGGTCGGGATACCGTCGAGGCTCGGCCGAAGCCGCGGGCCCTGCGCTGCCGTACCGCTCACGGTGGTGCTCTCCTTCGTCACTGTCCGGGACTGCCTGGTGGGGCACGCCCGTCGCCGTCCGCGCGCCCCGGCGCTCGGTTGCGCGCCGGTCGCGTGCGCGGACTCCTGTCCCCGGTCGGGTGCCCAGAACGATACCGAGCGCGCTCACCCGTGCGGGTGAGATGTCCGGCCAGGTCACCACTGCGGATCAGCCATTGTGCCTCGTTCCTATGGCACATGTCAGAGGTAATCGGCCGAAATCAGACCACTGATCCAAGGAGTGAGACGAGCGGCGGACGTGGAGAAACGTATCTTCTGACCGCTCCCGTGCGGCTTTTCGCCGTGGTTCAGCAACGAGCTGACGCACCATACGATCGGTCCGCCATGACAGCAGCAGCCAATCAGAGCGGTCGGCGACCCCCTACCTCACGACGTCTGGAACGGGCCGGCATCCGGGATGTGGCAGCAGCCGCCGGAGTGTCGATCACCACCGTCTCGGACGCCCTGAACGGAAAGGGCCGTCTGCCCGACGAAACCCGCAGCCGGGTGCGCGAGGTCGCCGAGCGCCTCGGCTACCGGCCGTCCGCCGCCGCCCGCACGCTGCGCACCGGCCGGTCCGGCCTGATCGGCCTGACCGTCACCACCTACGGCGAGGAACCCTTCACCTTCACCGAGTTCGCCTACTTCGCCGAGATGGCCAGAGCCGCCACCAGCGCCGCCCTGGGCCGCGGCTACGCGCTGGTCGTGCTGCCCGCCTCCTCGCGCCACGACGTGTGGAGCAACGTGGCGCTGGACGGCACCGTGGTGATCGACCCCGCCGACCAGGACCCACTGGTCAGCGAGCTCTACCGGTCCGGCGTCCCGGTGGTCAGCGACGGCAAGCCGGGCAACTGCCCGGTCACCGCCTGGGTGGACAACGACCACGAGGCCGCCGTGCTGGGCATCCTCGACCACCTCAGCGAGGCCGGCGCGCGCCGGATCGGCCTGCTCACCGGCACCAGCACCGACACCTACACCCGGCTCTCCACCGACGCCTACCTCGGCTGGTGCGACCGGGTCGGCCAGGAGCCGGTCTACGAGGCCTACCCCGCGCACGACCCGGCCGCCGGGGCGGTGGCCGCCGACCGGCTGCTGGCCCGCCCGGACCGCCCGGACGCCGTCTACGGGCTCTTCGACCCCAACGGCACCGACCTGCTGGCCGCCGCCCGCCGCTACGGCCTGCGGGTGCCCGAGGACCTGCTGCTGGTCTGCTGCAGCGAGAGCGACGTCTACGCGGGCACCGAACCGCCGATCACCACCCTGTCGCTCAAGCCGCGCCGGATCGGCACCACCGTCGTCAACCTGCTGATCGACGCGATCGAGGGGGTCGACTCGGGCACCGGGGTGGACATCGCCCGGCTCTTCCCGCCCCGCTACCGCACCGCCGGCACCGGCCCGCCGCCCGGCACCCTGATGCCCACCGAGTTGATCGTGCGGGCCTCCTCGCAGCGGCGCAGTCCCCGAACCACCGTCAGCGCGCCGCGCACTCCCGGCGAGGTGTGAGCCTCGGGGCCCCGGACCGCGCGCGAGCGGTCCCGGCACCCCGATGGCGGCGACGGCACCCGCCTGCGCGAGGATTGGATACCGACCGGGTGAGGACGACGGGAGAGGGCTCTTCCTATGATGGGCGGATGACACCCGAGGACCGCTACCCCGGGCCTGAGCTGCCCCAGTCAGGCCCCCACCCGCAGCAGGACCTCGACGTGCTGCCATACGGCTCGTACTACGAGCCCAATCCCCCTGCGGAGCACCAGGATTCGCCCGGCGAACCGACCGCGGACGGGCCGGACGCCACCTACAGCGGGTACGGCGGCGCCCGCTACCTGGAGCAGCACTGGCCGGTGTCGGGCCACAGCGGCGGGCAGGGGCCGGCCTACGCCGCCTTCATGGCCGCCGAGCGCGACCCCGCCGCGGGGCAGGCGCCCGCCCAGGACGACCCGCCGACCATCGAGCTGGGTCCGCCGATCACCGAGGAGAACCCGTACGCGACGCCGTACCAGCCCCCGGCCGCCGACCCGGGCCCGATCGGCCCGCTCTACGTGGTCGGCGACGTACACGGCTACCTGGACGAGCTGCTCGCCGCGCTGCACCAGCAGGGCCTGGTGGACGCCGAGGGCCACTGGTCGGCCGGACGCTCGCGGGTCTGGTTCCTGGGCGACTTCACCGACCGCGGCCCCGACGGCATCGGCGTGATCGACCTGGTGATGCAGCTGGCCGCCGAGGCGGCCGCGGCCGGCGGCTACTGCCGGGCCCTGATGGGCAATCACGAACTGCTCTTCCTGGGCGCCCACCGGTACGGCGACGAGCCGGTGCAGTCCACCGCCGGCACCGCCTCCTTCCGCGCCGCCTGGCTGCTCAACGGCGGCCAGCAGCACGACCTGGAGCGGCTGGAGGGCCACCACATCAGCTGGCTCTCCCGGCTGCCGGCGATCGCGCTGGAGGACGGCCACCTGCTGCTGCACTCGGACACCACCGCGTACCTGGAGTTCGGCAACTCGATCGACGAGGTGAACGACGCCGTCCACGACCTGCTCGCGGACGAGGGCGCGGACGAGTGGTGGGACGCCTTCCGCCGGTTCACCAAGCGGTTCGCCTTCCGCGGGCCGGACGGCCCGATGGCGGCCGGCGAGCTGCTGGGCACCTACGGCGGCCACCGGGTGGTGCACGGGCACAGTCCGATCCCGTACCTGACCGGCGAGGCGAACTCGGACAGCGGCGAGCGGCCGTACGTGCCCGGGCCCTACATCTACGCGGACGAGCTGGCCGTGGCGATGGACGGCGGGGTGACCATGGAGGGCCGGCTGCTGGTGGCCCGCCTGCCGGTCGACTGACCCCGTTTCAGTTCCCCCCGCCCAGCTTCCCGATCCAGTCGCAGCCGCGCCGGTCGGCCGTGGCCGGCGCCGTGTTCGCCAGCGCGAGCAGGACGAAGGCCAGGCCCCACGGCCGGCCCGCCACCACCGCCAGGGTCTCGTTGGCGGCCCGTACCGGGGTGGGCAGCTGCCTGCGCACAACCGGGGGGCCGCACCAGGGCCTGACCGCCGGTGGCCCGCGGTCAGAGCTCGTGGGCGAAGTGGAAGGCCACGATCGACATCCGGCGCCCGTGGTAGAAGCGGTGCGCGCCGTGGTTGGCGACACCCGAGTCCAGCTCCAGGCGCACGCAGCCGACCTGGCGGGCGCGTTCGGCCAGCTGCTCCAGCAGGTGCGAACCGACGCCGCTGGAGCGCGCGTCCGGGTCGGTGACCAGGTCGTCCACGAAGAGCAGCCGGCCCCGGCTGGTGGCCAGCACCCGGTGCGCCGCCACCGCCAGACAGCGCCCGCGCGGGTCGTAGGCGGCCGTGAAGACCAGGCCCTGGGCGTGCGCCTCGGCGGCGAAGGCGGCGAACTCGCCGCGCCCCAGGCCCGGCCGCAGCATCCGGATCAGCGGCGCGACATCGCGCTCCAGCTCCACCTGACCGGGCGCCACATCACAGACGATCAACTCCATGGCACACCAGCCTACGCACGCGCCCGGCTGCGGTAGCCATCGAGCACGTCCTGGCGCAGCAGCAGCCCGAAACCGGCCGCCTCCAGCCGCAGTCCGAGCGCCGCCTCGGTCAGGCCGAGCGCCCGCGCCGCCGTCGGCAGGTGCCAGTCGTGGGCGGCCAGCCGGCCGAGCAGGTGGCCGCGCCTGGTCTGGTTCTCGGAGAGCCGGAAGGACTTGAGGTAGGCGAGCCGGCCGTGCTCGTCGGTGATCGCCTCCGCCAGGTGGTTCTCCTGCTTGAGCCGGAAGGCGGGCAGCAGACGGCGCAGTTCGTAGCGGCCCATCCGGTAGGCCCGCTGCGCCGTGTACTCGGCGCCGAACAGGCCCGCGGCCATGGTGCCGTCGTGGAAGGCCGCCCAGTCGCGCTCCTGCTGCTCGGCCGCGGCCCGCAGGTCGGCCAGCGTACGGATGCCCGGGCCCGGGATCGAGGCCGCGAAGGCGGGCAGCGGGAGCATCAGGGCCGTGTAGTGGTGCACCAGTTCGCCGAACAGGTCGTGCAGCAGGCTGGGGTGCAGCGCGCGGTAGTCCTCGGGGTGCGGCACGACGAAGGCGGCCGCGAGCGCGTCGGCCGCGTACAGCAGCAGGCCGCACTGGCCCGGGTGGATCTCGAACAGCCGCAGCGCGTCCGCCAGGCCCTGAACCTGGCGGCCCAGGTAGGCCTCCTCGGCGCGCGGCGACAGGCCGTGCCGGATCGCCCGCTGCGACCACTCCTGCCAGGCGATCAGCGGGCCGCCGAAGTGCAGCGCGAGATAGCCCTCCAGCGCCAGGTGCAGCGGCAGGAAGCGCAGCCGGGTGCGGTCCTCGCGGCGGGCCATCCGGTGGTGCACCCGCGGCTGCAGCGGCATCGCCCGCGGGGTGTCCGCACCGAGCTGGGTGCCGTAGGCGGCCACCGGGGTGCCGTCGCGGCTCCAGTCGGCCACCAGGCCGTGCGGGATGTACGAGAGGTAGTCCGTGCGGCCGCCGAGCCGCACCACCGCGGGGGCGGGCTCGGCTTCGGCGCACTCGTAGATCCGGCGGTGCAGGCGCAGGTCGGTGATCGGCTGCTCGCGCACCAGCGGGACCAGCCTGATCGCACCCCAGCTCTGCGCGGGGCGGGTGGTCAGACCGGTGAGGTCGAGCGCGGTGGGGTCGGGCACGGTGGGGGCGGGCACGGTGGGGGCGGGGCTGCTCGGGTCGGGGCTGCTCGGGTCGGGGTGGTTCACGGGTGCTCCTCGCTCAGGAACGCCGCCACCCGCTCGGCCAGGTGCGCGCGCAGCTCGGCCACGCCGGTGCGGCCCTCGGCGAACTGCGCGAGCTCCACCAGCGCGGGCAGGTCCTCGGCGTCGCGCAGGCCGGCGGTCGGCACGCCGGGGGCGAGCCGGCGCACGTCGAAGTCGGCCGCGTCATAGACCGGGTTGAGGTGGACGATGCTGGTGCGGTGCTCCGGGTCCAGCCGGGTGCGGTAGACCCTGAGCACCTCGCCGGCCAGCCCGGGCGGGGCGTTGTCCCAGCCGTCGGAGACGATGACCAGCCGGTCGGGCTCGCCCTCCAGGGCGTCCAGGATCCGGTGGCCGAGCGGGGTCGGTCCGGTGGGGCGGGCGAGCAGCGCGTCGGTGCGGCCTGAGGTCCAGCAGGCGGTGTAGCTCCCGGCCAGCTCGGCCAGCAGGAAGTGGCAGGCCAGCGCGGTGGCCAGCGAGCGCTGGCGCTTGGTGGGCGAGGTGAAGCTGGAGAAGCTGTCGTCCAGCACGGCCGCGACCCGGCCCCAACTGCCGCGCTGGGCACCGGCGGCCCGCGCGGCGGCGGCCGTCAGCTCCTCGGTCAGCGCGGCGCGCTGCTCGCGGCGCTCCGCCACCGGGGTGGCCAGCACGGCGGTCACCCGGCGGGTCAGCGTCAGCCGGCGCTGGTCACCGCGGACCAGCGCCACGCCGTGGCGCTGCGCGGAGGCCGCCAGGCGCAGCTGCTCCAGCTCGGTGAGCCGGGGCCGGATCCGCTCCAGGAAGGCGCCGCGCGGTATGCCGTGCTTGACCGCGAAGCCCTCGGCGACGGTGAACGGCAGCTCGTAGAGCGCCGACTGCTCGTAGTGCGCCCGGCGCCAGGCGTCCAGCAGCGGGGCCCGGTAGTGGCCGCGGCGGCGCGGGGCGAACAGGAAGTCGCCCAGCTCATCGCCCGGCGGTGCGAAGCGGCCGTGCCGCATGGCCGCCTTGAGGCCGCTGCGGTACTTGACCGCGTCGAAGGCCGGATCGGGCCGGGCGGCCAGCCAGTCGCGCATGATCGCGCGGGTGCGACGGTTGTTCACCTTGGCCCGGCGCAGCTGCCCGAACAGGCGGTAGACCCGCTGTGGCGGCAGCAGGCGCAGACGCCGGGCGATCAGCCGGCCCTCGGTGCGGCGCTCCTCGGCCGTCGCCTCGCCGGCGTGGACCAGCAGCTCGCGGACGATCAGCGCCGCGTTGTGGTCGTTGATGCCCAGCGCGAGGGTGGCGGCGTACAGCTCGCGGTAGTTGACGCGCAGGTACTCGTGCAGGAAGTCCAGCGAGAGCCGCTGCTCGGCCGCGCCGGAGTGGAACTCGCGCTGGCCGGTGGCGGTGATCGCGGCGTTGACGAAGAGCAGCACGTCGTCGGCGGCGATCAGGTCGCCGTACTCGTCCAGCTGCTCCATCTGTGCCTCCCCCGCTGCCTGTTGAGCGACGGCCGGCCGGGGAATGGGGGCACGAGCTGCGAGTCGTCGCGGTAAAGGCGGGTTCCGGAAGTCGCACCGGAGTCCCGCGGCCGGACCGTCGGGTCGACCGTAACAGAGCGCTCGGACACCGGTCCGCTCGTTTTCTTCCCGCCCTGCGATGAAGATCGTCCTGGTGCCGCGGGCATCATCGCGGGGTGTGACGCCAAGGCCCGGGCCGATGAGCAGCACATCGGCCCGGGCCGCCCGCGTCAGGCGCGGATCAGCAGGAGATGTTGCCGCCGCCGACGTCGGTGCCGAGCACGCCGACGAACTTCTTGTAGAGGTTGATCCGGTCGTTGCGCTCGTCCGGGTTCTTGCCGTTGCACTCCAGATCGCCGTTGATGCTGCGGATCGTCTCGCCGAAGCCCTTGCCGTTGACCATCGCGTCGTGCCCGGTCATCGACCCGGCGCCCCGCTGGCTGTTCCAGAACCACAGGCCGGTCTTCCAGGACACGGCGGCGTCCTTCTCCACCTGGTACGGGTTGTGCAGCAGGTCGATGCCCAGGGCGTCACCGGCTGCCTTGTAGTTGAAGTTCCAGCTCAGCTGGAGCGGGCCGCGCCCGTAGTACTTGTCGTTGCCGGCCGGACATCCGTAGGGCCGGCTCTGGTCGCAGTAGTGGCTGTAGTTGGCCTTGTTCTGCTCGACGACGTACTTCAGCCCGACGGTCTCGTGGCCCACGTTGGCCAGGAAGGCCGCCGCCTCGCGCTTGCGCACCGCATCGCTGCCGGTGGTGGTGAAACCCGGGTAGGCGCTCAGCGCGTTGACCAGGCCCTGGTAGGTGTAGAAGGAGTTCCGGCCCGGGAACATCTGGTTGAACTGCGCCTCGCTGACCACGAAGGACCCGGCGGCGGAGGCGGGCACCGCCGGAGCGGCGACCGCCAGCCCGCTCGCGACCGCAGCGGCGCTCAACAGGGCCAGCACGCGGGACCGGGATCGGGACACGGCACGGGACAGGGACATCTGCACTCCTCGGGCAGCATGGAGCCGCCCCGCCTGAGCGGCTCGGGGGGCGGCTGACGTGGATACGCGGCGCTTCGATCGCGAAGCAACGGTGCCAGCATTGCGCAGATTTGGCCGCACTTGCCTTCAATTGACGGCAACTCACCCGTTGGAGACCATTTCGCCCGCACGTTGACGGCAGGGGCCGAGCCGGCCGCACGGGAGGGCAGGCCGCTCCGTCTCCACGTCGCCGGGCCCACCGTCCGGCCTGACCTCCCCGTTAGGCTCGCGGCATGGCTATTCCTCCCTTCCTCGCGGAGCTGCGTGCCCTGGTCGGCACCGGTCCGCTCTGGCTCTCCTCCGTCTGCACCGTCGTCCTGGACGACCAGGACCAGGTACTGCTCGGCCGGCGCGCGGACAGCGGCGCCTGGGCGCTGGTCGGCGGCATCATCGACCCGGGTGAGCAGCCCGCCGACGCGGCGGTGCGCGAGTGCTACGAGGAGACCGGCGTGCACGTGGTCCCCGAGCTGCTCACCTCGGTCACCGTGTCACCGCAGGTCACCTACCCCAACGGCGACCGGACCCAGTACCTGGAGATCACCTTCCGCTGCCGCGCGGTGGGCGGCGAGGCCCGGGTCAACGACGAGGAGTCGCTGGAGGTGGCCTGGTTCGCGCAGGACGCGCTGCCCGAGCTGGACGCCTCCAACCGCGAGCGGCTGAAGCTGGCGCTGGAGTGCACGGGGCGCACTGCGTTCAGTCTGCCCGGCGCGGCAGGCTGACGGTCCGTCAACCTCCTGGTGGCACCGGTTGCCAGGCCGACAGCCTGCGGGTTTGACTGATCGTCATATCGGCCGGATAGAGTACTGATTCATTATGAAGCAGGTACACAACGCAACCGAGCAGCCCACCCACGGCCTGGCCCAGGACGCCGACGACTGCCTCTACGATCCCCGGATCCGGACCGTTCTCTCCGAGTTCACCCTCGGCAACGACACCCTGACCCTGGAGGCCGCGGCCGCCGTGCGGGCCGCCTCGCACTCCGTGGAGCGGCTGCGCAGCCGCGGCGCCCAGGGCCGGGGCCTGAGCTCCGGCGCGCTGGACATCCTGATCCGGCTCGGCGCCACCAGCGGCGAGGCGCTGAGCATCGGCGACCTGGCCCGGTCCGCCGACGTCAGCTCGCGCAACGTCACCGGGCTGGTCGACACCCTGGAGCGCGAGGGCCTGGCCGAGCGGGTGCCCGACCCGCACGACCGCCGCTCGGTGCTCACCCGGATCACCCCGGCCGGGCGCGGCTGGCTGGACACCTTCCGCGAACCGGTCCAGCGCGCCATGGCGGGGGTGTTCCGCGGCTTCACCCCCGCCGACCTCACCCAGCTGCGCCACCTGTGCCTGCGGGTGGTGGAGAACCAGCAGCGGCTGGAGCACTACCTCGCGCAGACCGAGGACGCGCTGCGCTGACGCGCCGCGGCGGAGGGCACCGGGAGCTACAGCCCCGCGAGGTTGTCCGCCAGGTCGTCCAGGCCGAACGACCCCTGCGAAATGGCCGCCATGTGCCAGGACTTGAGGTCGAACGCCGCGCCGCGCTTGTGCTGGGCGGCCGCCCGCCCGGCCAGCCAGGCGCGCTCGCCCAGCTTGTAGCCGATCGCCTGGCCCGGCAGGCCGAGGTAGCGGGTGACCTCGCCCAACTGGCGGGCGGGCGTGCTGCCCTCGTAGGCGGCCATGAACTCCAGGCCCAGCTCCGGCGTCCAGCGCTCGCCCGGGTGGAAGGGCGAGTCGGCCGGGATCGTCAGCCGCAGGTGCATGCCGATGTCGATGATCACCCGGATGATCCGCAGCATCTGCTTGCCCAGGTAACCGAGGTAGCGGCCCGGATCGGTGAGGAAGCCCAGCTCCTGCATCAGCCGCTCGGCGTACAGGGCCCAGCCCTCCACGTTGGCGCTGACCTTGCCCAGGGTGACCTGGTAGCGGCTGAGTTCGTCCTGCCGGGTCACCCACTGGGCGAGCTGGAGGTGATGGCCCGGCACGCCCTCGTGGTACCAGGTGCTGACCAGCCGCCAGGTCGGGAAGGAGTGCTGGCCCAGCGTCGGAAGGAAGGTGCGGCCCGGACGGCTGAAGTCCAGGCTCGGGCTGGAGTAGTGCGGCGCCACCGAGCTGCCCGGCGGTGCGATCAGGGTCTCCACCCGGCGCAACGGGCCCGCGATGTCGAAGTGGGTGCCGTCCAGCGCCTCGATCGCCTCCTCGATCAACTCCTGGAGCCAGGAGCGGATCCCCTCCTCGCCCTCGATCCGGTGGCCGTGCTCGTTCAGGTGGGTCACGGCCTCGGCCAGGCTCGCCCCGGGCAGCACCCGGCGGGCCGCGTCCGTCATCTCGGCCAGCGTCCGGTGGAACTCGCTCCAGCCCCACGCGTACGCCTCGGTGACGTCCACGTCGGCCCCGGTCGACCGCCGGGCGAAGCGCAGGTAGCGCTCCGGGCCGACCGCGTCCGGCACCCCGACCGCCGCCGGGGCGTAGTCGGATCGCAGCCAGTCGCGGAACTCCGCGATGGCGGCGGTGGCCCGCAGCGCCGCGTCGTCCAGTTCGGCGCGCTGCCGCTCGGGACCCTCCGCCACGAAGCCGCTGAACCAGCTCGCCGTGCCGCCCTCTTCACCGGTCCAGGCGGTCAACTGCCCTGTCACCGCCGCGACCTGCCGAGGCGCCGACACCATGCCCCGCGAGATGCCCTCGCGCAGGGTGGACCGGTAGCCGTCCAACGCGCCGGGCAGCGCGCGCAGCCGGCTCGTCACGTTCGCCCAGTCGTCCTCGGTCTCGGTGCTCATGAGCGTGAAGATCCGCCGCAGCGAGTGCAGCGGCGAGTTGAGCGACCGCAGCCCGAAGAAGTGGTCGCCCGCGTCGTGGCAGGCCAGCTCCGCCGTCAGCCGCTCACGCAGCAGCCGCCCGCACGCCTCGTCGACGGGTCCGTCACCGGCGGGCGCCGCGTCCAGCAGCGCCAGCGTGGTGCGGTCCAGCTCGGCCTTGGCCGCGAAGCCCTCCGGCGACAGGTCCGGCTGCCGGTCCATCCCGACCCGCTCCCCCAACTCCGCAGCGATCGAGGGGTCCTGAGCGGCCACCTGCTCGACATAGGCATCGGCGATCCGGCGGGGCGTGAGCTTCACATCTGA
The DNA here is from genome assembly GCF_042957465.1 of Kitasatospora sp. NPDC008050. Taxonomy (NCBI): domain Bacteria; kingdom Bacillati; phylum Actinomycetota; class Actinomycetes; order Kitasatosporales; family Streptomycetaceae; genus Kitasatospora; species Kitasatospora sp. NPDC008050. Next base: position 5,539 of record NZ_JBIBIJ010000019.1, on the reverse strand, counting down.
CATGCGCCCAGCCTAGGGCGTGTCCGGCGACCCGCCCCAGGACCTGGCGTCGAACACGCCCTAGGCGCCGAGCAGGCCCTAGGCGCCGAGCAGGCCCTTCAGCAGCGTGCTGACCCCGCCGGCCAGCGCCAGCAGCAGCACGATCCGACGCGCCGGGCCCTCCGGCACCCGCTCCGCCAGCCACTTCCCGATCACCGCGCCCGCCGCGATCCCCGCCGCCACCAGCAGCCAGGCCGCGGTGCTCAGGTGCGGAGTCCCCTTGGCGGCGATGGAGAAGGCGTTCACCAGCACCCCGTAGAACTGCGCGCTGGGCACGAACTCCCGCGCGGTCCACCCCGCGTTCACCGCGTACAGCGAGACCGCCGGACCGCCCACCCCCGCCGCCGAGTTCATGAACCCGCTCGCCGCCCCCGCCGCGAACGCCCCGGGCACCCCGCGCAGTGCGGGCACCCGGGCCCCACTCATCACCAGCAGGACAGCGGCGGTCACCAGCACCCCCATGCCCACCAGCAGCGCCGGGCCCGACAGCCGCGCGGCCACCCAGACCCCGACCGGCACCGTGCAGCCCGCCGCCACCACCATCGGAACCATCGCGCCCAGCCGCACCTGCCGCCACCCGCCGACCAGCCCGACCGCGCTGATCACCCCCGCCGCACAGTTCGCCAGCCCTACCCCCTGCCCCGCCCCCAGCAGCACCACCAGCACCGGCGCCGCCACCAACGCGAACCCGATCCCCGCCATCCGCTGCACCGAGGCCCCCACCAGCACCACCCCGGCCAGCACCAGCTCCCCGCCCCACCCGCCTGTCACGATTCTCCCCACCCTGCCGCCCGTGCCCAACGCCCCCAGCCTTCCGCGCCCGGCAGGTGAATCTCAACCGCGTTGACACCGGCCGCCGAGGGCTTCCGCCAGGGCGACGTACCGGATCTCTTGCGAGATCTTCGTCGAGCAGAACATCAGTAAGAGCACCACCTCACGGCGTGCCGCTACCCGCCTGTGCCGGAATGTCGCGGACGCTGCGCTGGTGGACGTCGGGCAGGATGCCCGACGCGGTGACGAAGTCGTTGTCGTCGTGCAGCACGATCAGCCCGTGGTGAGCCGCGGTCGCGCAGATCATCAGGTCGACAGTGGACAGCGCCCGGACGGCTCCCCCGGCCCGGGCGAGCTGGAACTGCGCGGACTCGATCCAGCCCCAGATGTTCTTCGGCAGGGGCACGTCCGGGTACAGGTCCGCAAACATCTCGCCCATCTGCTCGTAGTGGACGAGGTGGCGGGCGGAGCGACGGAACTCGGTGCGTTGCGGAGCACAGGATCCGATGACGCGAAGGTCGATGTCCTCTCCCCATGCGTCGTTCAGGTGCGGTTCGCGTGCCAGCCGCCACACGGCGGTGGAGTCCGCGAGGTACTGGATCACTCCTCGCCCCGCTTCTCGGCGTCACGGAGCTGCTGCCATCCCTCGTAGTCCCACTGCTGGGCGGCCTGCATGTGCCGGGCGCGCTGGGCGGCCCGCTCGTGGCGCTCGGCGTACTCACGGAGGGCTGCGTTGACCACGTCCTTCTTGGTCGCACCACCGGAGACGCGCAGGGCCTTCGCGAGGGCGTCATCGTCCAAGTCGATCGTCGTCACGCTCATGCTTGACTCCTCTATATAAGGTCCATATTTCCCTTGAATATCCTAATGCACAGAGGCGCTGCGCTGGGATACAACGGCGGAGGTGCGCGGCCGGAGCAGGACAGGCGTGAAGCCGGAGGCCGTGTTCAGAGTTTCATTACTGGATCAAGGGACGGCCCGCCGGCGGCGGGCCGCGCGCCGCCGCGTTGCCGCCCGCCGCTCCTGTCTCGCGCCCCGCTATGGACGGCCCCGCTGGCGGCGCAAGAACGATTTGGAAGGCAGCGCGGGGCCGGTAGAAGTCCGGACAGGTTCAGCCGGCCCCGGGGGACAGGTCACGGCCGATGGCTGAGCGCCGTTCGGTCGGGCTCCCCGCCCTGGGTGGCGCCGAAGCCGGAAACGCCAAGTGCCCCGACACCGGGAGGGCGCGGGGCATAACTGACAGACAGAGGTTCGCTGAGCCGTCAGGCCGGGATCTCCGAACTCACCGGGACGGGTGGCTGAACGCCCGTGAGCTCGGTGGCACGGGCCACGAGGAGCGGGGCCAGTTCGGGGTAGTAGCCGCGCGCGACGGCTTGCAGCATCTCGGCCAGGGCGACGAGTTCGCCGATTCGGCCGGCGGGGGTGTCGAGCACATCGGTGAACTCTGACCGGATGCGAGCGGCCACCTCGGGGACCAGGAGGCTGTTCACGTACAGGTTGCCCGCGTCGTAGCCGACGGGGAGCATGCCCCAGCGTTCCCAGTCGAGGATGTTCAGCGGTGCGGTGAGGTTGCCCCAGTGCAGGTCACCGTGGCCGGTGGCACGCTCGACCTTGTCCGGTGCGGGGATGCCGAGGAACTGGGGGAACGCCTTCTCGATCCAGCTGTCTCGCACCGTAGTGCGCACGCCCTGAGCCTGACCGAGGCTCGCGGCAGCACGGCGCAGGGTGCTCCACCATTCGTCGGGCAGGTCGGGGTCATGGTCCAGGTCGGGGCGGTGGGGCGAGATGACCGGGTGGGGCACGAAGTCGAAGAGGTCTGCCCCGTAGCCGAAGCCGTCCGTGACCCAGTCGAGGGAGCCGTGCAGCCGGGGGCGCGGCACGTCGTCGGGCACCAGCGCTTCCGCACCCACGATCCCCTCACCCCCAGGCCGGGCGCCTTCGGTCCTCTTGGTCGAGAAGACGCGGAGCCACCGGTCTCCGGCCCGCTGGCTCAGGGTGAGACCGAGGACTCCCCAGACCGGGGAGCCGTCACAGTGCACCCCCAACCGGCAGGCCGCGTCCCGGTGTGCGGCCTCCATCCGCAGCCTGATCGCTTCATCCGGTGGCGAGTACATCAATCACCCTCCCGAGTCGGTCAACGTCCAGTGGTTCGGCCAGCGCCTTGGCAGCATCGTCCCAGTGCTCCGGGCTGCTGGCCGAAAGCAGGACCACGTCCAGCGCGGGGCAGGAGGCCGCCACCAGCACCGCAGCGGCCGGGGCCGACCGGCCGGGGCGGATCAACTCCACCAGTTCGGGTGTCATCAGCTCGGGCAACTCACCGCCGTGCAGCGGTGCCGAGCCAAAGGTGGTCACTCCCAAATGCCGCGTCTCCATGAGCGGTCCATCGCGCACGAGCCCTTGGGCGAACGGCTCGGCCATCACCAGGCTCACCGGCAGTTGCAGCCCGGTGAAGTTGTGCGTGTCAGAGCCAGCGGCCTCCCCTGCGAGGCGGTCGGGTTCGGGCACCGTGAACACACCCGATTCCAGGCCCGACCAGGTGGCGACGCCATACCCGCCGATCCGGCCGGCATGGGCGAAGTCCTCCAGAACGGCGAACGCCGTCCGTAGCTCACCGTGCAGTTGGGCCCGGTCGCGGCCCCGTATGGCTCGTTCGGGGTTGTGAACGAAGACCATGCTGGCGCGGCCCAGCACGTTCAGGGATTGCTCGGTCTGCCAGCGGACGAACGCGGGGTCGAGGCAATGCCCGATGGCCGCCTGTTCCTGGCCGAGCACCCCGGCCGCGACCGCCGCACGCCCCTGCGCGGCCGTGTAGAACCCCGTCTTCGTGCTGACCCCGGCTTCCGGGTGGTCAGCCAGGACCGGCGCCAGTTCCTGGTGTGCCTGGCCGTGGGCGTAGTTGGGGGCCGTGTCCACCCACGCAGCCACGGAGGCGAGGGCGGTGCGCGCCGCCTGCTCAACGGCGCGCACACGGTACGTTCCCAACGCGAGAACGGCGGTCACAGCGCTGTCCCCACCACAGAGACCGCCTGTCCCTCGATCAGGACGGACACCAGCGAGGCCACATCCTTGACCTCCAGGTCGGCCGTCGCAGCCAGCGAGCCAAGCGTGACCGGCTGCCCGGTCAGCAGCACCCGCAGCAGCGGGCCGGCCTGACTCGCGAAATCCCACTCGGTCCCCGCCGCTGCAAGCGTCACCGTGCCCTCGTTCCTGTTCTCCGTCAGCCGTGCCCGAGGAGCGGTCAGGCGAACCGACACCTCCGGGCGAGCAGGCAGGCCGGAGACGTAAGGCAGCGAGGGCACCGCGCGGCCGAAGTGGGTGGTGTCCACCGAATCAGCCCAACGGATGACCAGGTCCGGATCCGCCAGCTCGACCGCCACCACCTCACGCAACTCCCGAACGAACGCCACCTGTTCACGTGGTGAGCCGTGACGCGGAATGTCCAGCCGCAGCGCGAGGCGGGAACGAAGCTGATCCACGACCCAGGTCAGCAGCTCCGCCCCGGTGTGGGTGACCATGCCGAAGGTCAGGTGGAGGGACTCCGTTCCCTGGTCCGCACTGACTGCGTGCCACCAGCCGCGCGGCAGGTAGAGAACATCCCCAGCGGTCAGGACTACGTCAGCCACAGGATCGCCCTGCGGTTCTTCCGGCGACTCCACGTCGCGGAAGGTCGGAGCGGTCCGAGTGAGCCCGTACAGCTTCCAGCGCTTCGACCCGTACAACTGGACCACCACCACGTCGTGGTCGTCCCAGTGGGTACCGAAGCCCTCCCGCTCGGTCCACGACGCGTAGGCGTTCACCTGGACCGGCGTGCCAGTGAAGCGTTCCAGCCCCTCAGCGGCGGCCCCGATCGGCGGGTGCATCGTGTCGATGGAGTCCACGACGAGCGAGGCGCCCTTGGACAACTGGGCGTGCAGGTCGGCCGGTTGGGTTCGATGCCAGGTCACGGCCCGCCGGTTGGTCATCGGCACCGTGTAGCGGCCGTGAGGCACAGCCTCACCGTCCAGGGACAGACGAAGCCGCGGTGGCTCCAGCCGCTGATTGGCGAGGAGCCTGTTCAGGTCGTCCCAGGACAGAAGGCCGGCGACATCGGCGGCCTTGCCCGGGAAGACGGCATAGGAGCGGTGGAGCGTCTGGGCGAGGAAGGACTCCCCGCCCAGACGCACCGCCCACGAAGCAGCATCAAGCATCGTGGGCTTCCGACTCAGGTGTCGTTCTGGTCGGACTTGCCGCCGGTGTTGTCGGACGGCTGCTCGGCACGGGTACGAGCAGCGGTGATCTTCCTGGCAGCGACCAGGAGACCACCGTCAGCGGCCGGAGCCGCCGGGGTGTTCTGCACCATGTGCTTCTTCCCTTCTACTTGGGGGAACTCCCGCCGGGGTTCCGGCGGGAAGACTTTGGGTGGCGCCAGCCGGCCGTGGGGGGCGTGGCGACTGGCGCCGTGGTCCACCCGGTCCGATTTCCCAGGGGACCGGGTGGAGTCTTCGAAGGCCGTCGGGCGCGCGGACGGTCACGGGGCGTCGCGCAGCAGCCGTACGGCTATGCCGCGGGCGACCGTTCCCGGGCGAGGGCATCGGTGTGCGCAGCCCGCACCAGCACGGACAGCCGCACGTCGCCGGTCGCCATCTGGTCCGAGGCGCACGTGAGGTGGGCCGCCGGGCGAGGTACCAGCCCGTGGGCTTGGTCCTTTTCCCAGCGGCCTCCTCCCGAACCCGTCGTGCGACGTTAATCG
>NZ_JBIBIJ010000018.1:0-204324 GCF_042957465.1 Kitasatospora sp. NPDC008050 | reverse complement strand
GCGATTAACGTCGCACGACGGGTTCGGGAGGAGGCCGCTGGGAAAAGGACCAAGCCCACGGGCTGGTACCTCGCCCGGCGGCCCACCTCACGCTGGACTCGGCCGCGTGACCGCCGCCCGCCGTGCGCCGATCGCGCCGGCCGACCCCCGTACCTGCGACTACGACGATGCCCAGGTCACCGAGCTGATCACCGAACTCCAGCAGCGAGGAGGCCAGTTCGGCCTTCTCTGGGGCTCCGCCCGGACCAACGGCACCGTCGACGGGCACGTCCTCGTCAACTTCGGAAACGCCCCCGTCAGCACCCTGCTCAACCTCCTCCACCTGATGCGCGAGCTGGAAGGGAGGGGGGAATGGGAGTCCTGATCGTCCTCGGCGGCGCCGCGCCCCACGTCGAGCGGACCACCGTCGCCCACCTCGACGTCGAGTCCGCGCCCGACGCCGCCCTCCAGCTCCGGGCCGCCGTCGACCTCGACATCCACGTCGGCCCCGGCGAACAGCTCGCCCTCGCCCTCACCCACCAGCAGGCCGACCACCTGCTCCAGGACCTGGCCGCCCGGCTCGGCCGGCGCCTCATCGGCATCCACCGGTGAGGCCCGGCACCGAGGACGCGCTGATCATCGCGGCCCTGGCGATCTGCTTCGCGCTCGCGATCGCCGGCGTCGCCCTCGGAGTCGTGACCTCCCTCCGGCTCACCCGGCCCGACGAGGACACCACCCTCCCGCCGGGCCCACCCCCTCCACCTGGCTAGAACTCCACCCGGCGGACGTACACGGCGTCGTCGAGCAGCGAGAAGCCATGCCCCGCCCAGGCGCGCCGGAGTTTCGCAACGGCCTCCTCGTCCGGCCGTCGAACCTCAGGATCATCGGACTCGTACGGGCAAAGCTCCCCAGGCCCGTGCTGCGGGTGAACCGGGGCCGGATAGCGCACTGCCGCGGAAGCGAAGCCGCCCCTGAGCGTGATCAACTGGGGCGGCTGATCACGCCGGGGCCAGGCGCCGCTTGATCCACCGCTCCTCCTCCGTGCGGTCCCGCAATGGAGCGACCAGCCACGGCACGAGCCGGGGTGCCGGGACAGCCGCCACCTGCTCGACCGGGTGGAGGAGTCCCTGGTCGCAGGGCTCCGCCGTCCAGACCGCGAAGGCGGCGTCCGGGTAGGCGGGGTTGATGCCGATCTCCCCTTTGGGGCAGGTGCCGTTGAATGGCGTTGCGATGCGCTCGGAGTTCCAGTAGCTCCATGCCTCCAGAGCCTTGGCTTGCTCGAAGCAGTGGTAGAGCTGAGGGTAGCGGTCGACAGTCCGAATCTCCCGGAAGAGCAACTGCCCGAGGAGATGGGGAACGCTGTCAGCGAGCGTGTCCAAGTCCGTCCCGTGGAAGGTGAACGTGGAGGCGTCCTGACCTTGTGCGAGGGCTGTCGCGGCGAACAGGTGCGACAAGCGGCGCCGGACGTAGCCGGGGAGGGAGGCTGTCAGGCCGGCCTCGATGCATTCGACGAGTTCGAGGAGACGCCTGTGGCCGGGAGCGAAGCGACCCAGGTCGAACAAGGTACCCATGCCCCGCACGGCGGAGAATGCGAGCTCCTTGTAGAGCCGGTTGTTCATCTCCCCGCGGTGGGCACACTCCCTGGTTGCCCGGCTGTTGGAGTGGAGCATCAGGTACTCGGCGACCGTCTCGAAGTAGAGGTACCCGAGGTAGGGGCAGATCGGGACCGTGGCGGCGAGGGCGTCGATGAACGACTCCTCCGACGTCGTGCCACCGCTGGCGTTGTGCAGGAGCGTGTTGAGGAGCGGGGCGGCGACACGCACCCGGTCCAGAACGGACCGCAGCACCTGGTCGTCCTCGGCTGGGGTGAGGAAGTGCCGGTACGTGTAGTAGGCCCGCAGGTGGATGCCGCCGAGCCGCAGGTAGTCCAGGCCCTTGGCGGGTGCCGGGCGGTCGAGGGTGACTTGGATGACCAAGGGTGTGCTGTCGTGGCGGCTGCCCAGTGCGTGGCGTGCGTCCAGCAGGTAGGAGCCGAGGTTGTGGGGCCGCAGGGCGCCGCCGGGCAGCAGGGTGAGGGGCGAGCCGTAGATGGCCCCGACCAGGCACCCGGTGGATCCGAGGAGTTGGCCGCTGGAGCGGATGGAGTCCAGGGAACGGGTCAGGTGCAGCAGGTAGACCGGGCCACCGGCAGCAAGCGAGCCGAGCATGGCGTTGGCGCCCTCGTGCAGCAAGTGCCCGTTCGGGGTCTGCGCGAGGCGCTGACGCCAGTCGGCCTCGGTGTCGGTGAGTCCGGCTGGAACTGGGCGGTCGGGCGGTGCGCTGTAGTCAGTGTGGGCGAGATCCCACTCGTTGTGCACGGGGGCTTCTCCTCATCGGGTATCACGGCCTGGAGCGTGCACTCCAGGGCCTGGGTGTCGCTCACGCCGTGGCGCACGCCGTGAATCGAAGCGGCCGTCTCCGTGCGGGCGAACCAGCAGGCGTTCGGTACCAGCAGGAGCGGCCGGTGTGGCAGTCTGGCCCGGACACTCGCACCGGCGGCCCGCTGCCGGGCCGGGGTGTCGGCGAGAGCATGAAGGTTCCTCGAAGGGTCGGGTGCGATGGGCGTCACGCTGGGCGTGGTGGTGCTGACGATGGGAAACCGGCCCGCGGAGCTGACGACGCTGCTGGAGTCGGTGCGGGCTCAGGAGGGCGGCGAAACCGGCCTGCGGACCGTCGTGCTCGGGCAGGGCGTGAAGCTGCCCGAGCTGCCGGGGTGGGTCGACGCGGTGGAGCTGCCGGAGAATCTCGGCATCCCCGGGGGCCGCAACGCCGGTGTCGAGCGGCTGCGCGAGCTGGGCGGCACGGACGTGCTGATTGTCCTGGACGACGACGGGCTGCTGCCCCGCACCGACACGTTCCGGCTGATCCGCGAGGCTTTCGAGCAGGACTCGAACCTGGGCATCGTCTCGTTCCGGATCGCGGATGAGACCGGGTTCACTCAGCGGCGCCACGTGCCCCGCTTCGGCGCGAGCGATCCGCTGCAGTCCGGTCCGGTCACAACGTTCCTGGGCGGCGGGCACGCGATCCGCATGAGCGTGATCGACCAGGTCGGCCTGTTCCCCGCCGAGTTCTTCTACGCGCACGAGGAGACCGACTTCGCCTGGCGCGCGCTGGACGCGGGCTGGCGGATCGACTACCGCGCCGACCTGGTGCTGCAGCACCCCCGCACCGACCCTGCCCGTCACGCCACCTACTACCGGATGACGGCCCGGAACCGGGTGTGGCTCGCCAAACGCCACCTGCCCGCCCCTCTGGTGCCGATCTACCTCACCTCCTGGGCCCTGTACACGCTGGCCCGCCGACCGCCGGTTACCGGGCTCAAGGCGTGGTGGTCCGGGTTCTTCGAGGGCGTTCGGGTGCCGTGCCCGCCACGTCGGCCGATGCGGTGGAGCACCGTGTGGCAGATGACCCGGCTGGGCCGGCCGCCGGTGATCTGACTGCCGACCCAGCACGCCGAGGGTCAGGACCAGATGGCATGGAGGGCATCGATGACGCGCTGCACGTCCGCACTGGTCATGGCCGGGTAGCAGGGCAGCGAGAGCTGGCGGGCAGCGATCTGCTCGGTGACAGGCAGATGGCAGTCCAGGTAGCGGTACGCGGCGAGGCGGTGCACCGGTTTGAAGTGCACGCCGGTGCCGATGCCGTGGTCGTTCAGGAGCAGGTCGGCCACGGTGTCCCGGGTCCGTCCGCCGACCGGTTCGATCAGGACAGGGTAGAGGAACCAGCCGGGCTGGACGCCGTCCGCTACGGTGGGCAGCCGCAGGCCCGCAAGGCCGGTGAGGGACCGGTCGTAGGAGGCGGCGATCAGGGCCCGACACGCGGTGAACTCCGGCAGCTTGTAGAACTGCTGGATGCCGACCGCGGCCGTGATGTCCGGCATCGTGTACTTCAGGCCCGGCACGGTGACCTCGTAGTCGGCGGTGTTCCGTTTACCGTGCCGCTGCCACACCGAGGTGTCGATGCCGTGCCGGCCCAGCAGGCGGGCGGCCTGGACGAGGTCCGCGCGGCCGACGATCATCCCGCCTTCGCCGCAGGTGATGACCTTGTTGGCGTAGAAGGAGAACACCGCCAGGTCGCCGACGCTGCCGGCCCGAAGGCCGTCGCGCCAGGCGTGCAGGGCGTGAGCGGCGTCCTCGATCAGGAGCAGGCCGTGGTCGTCGGCGAGCTTGCGGAAGGCCACGAGGTCGCAGGGCTGGCCGCCGTAGTGCATGACCACGACCGCCTTCGTCCTGGAGGTGATCGCGTGCTCGGCCGCCTCGGGGTCGATGGTGAAGGTGATCGGATCGACCTCGGTGAACACCGGCTTGGCACCGCACTGGACGATGGCGTTCGGGGCTGCGCAGAAGGTCAGGCTCGGGGTGATCACCTCGTCGCCCGCCTCGATCCCGGCCGCCAGCAGAGCGAGGTGCAGCGCGGCGGTGCACGAGGAGACGGCGAACGCGTCCTCGATGCCGAGATCGGACTTCACGGCCTCCTCGAACCGGGTCGCCTTCGGGCCGTGGGTGAGCCAGCCCGAACGCAGAGTGTCCATGACCTCGGCCTCCTCCTCCTGTCCGAGGGACGGCCGGTTCCACGGCAGGTACGGGGCGACGGTGGTCACTGCTGCCCCCACGCGGCGGTGTACTCGGCCAGGTAGCGTCGGCAGCTGGAGGTGCACAGGCTGGCGATCCAGCCGACGGTGACGGCCGCCGCCAGGCCCCGGTGGTTGTCGTACTGGGGCTCCTCAGGGTCGTCGATCTGACGGGACGCCAGAAGATCGGCGATCTCCCGCACGCCCTCCTTGAGGGTGGTGGAGCACGCGCCGTGGATGCGCTGCTGGAGCCGGGTGAAGCTGACCCGGTAGTCGCGAGCGTCGGCTTCGTCCCGCTCCGGTCCGCGCAGGATCTTCGACCCGGGCACGATGGCGGCCACGGTCTCGGCGATGTCGGCGATGGTGTGGTTCTCCTGGTCGCTGCCGACGTTCCACGCCCCGGTCAGGCTGTTCTCCAGGACGGCGGCGAGCACCCTGGCCACGTCACCGACGTGAACGAGGGGCCGCCGCTGGGCGCCGCCGTTGAGCGGGATTCGCCCAGTGGCGACGGCGCGGGTCGCGGTACACGTCGGCCATGAGGCATCTCTCCTCCGAAGTGCGGGTTTTGTACAGTCAGTGAACAGCCGGACACGCGCAGGCGGTACGGTGAAGGCCCGCTCATCCCGTTCAATCTGTTCAAGATCGGCTCTGGGAGTGTGAGTTGACTGGACGCAAGGAGCCGAACCGGCAACTGGCAGCCGTCATCGAGGAAGCCGGGTGCACGTACGAAGCCCTGGCCAAGGCTGTTCGCGCCGGTGCGGCGGAGGCCGGCGAGACGCTGCACACCTCACGGTCGGCCGTGCTCTCCTGGGTCAGAGGCGGAACCCCGACCGGCAACACCGCGGCCTACCTGGCCGAGGCCTTGACCAGACTGGCAAAGCGGAAGGTGACGACCGCCGAGATCGGTCTGGGCTTCCCGGCCATCGGGGAGACCATGGCCCCTGATCCTCTGGCAACCGCTGCCGACCTCGGGAGACTTGTCATGTTCCACCGCCGCGACTTCCTCGCCCTCGCCTTCTCCACCGCCACCCTCGGGCTCCCGCTCACGTATGACCACCAGGCCAACGCCGCCACCCCGCGGACCGCGACGGGCTGTCGCAGGGTCGGCGCCGACGAGGTGGCCACCGTCCGACAGCTCACCGAGATGTTCAGGACCGCCGACGAGAAACTGGGCGGCGGCCATGGCCTGTCCACGGCGTCGTCCTACCTGGCGGACGCCGTCGTGCCGATGCTCCAGGCCACGTTTCCGTCCGAGGAAGTCCGGCGTAGTGCGTACGGGGCGGCTTCCGAGCTGGCCACCCTGGTCGGATGGAAATGCCACGACCTCGGCCGCGAGGGCGCCGCCCAGAGGTTCTACCTCCTCGCCTACCAGCTCGCCTGCGAGTGCGACCCCGCAGGTCACGGAGCTTGGATGATGCGAGCACTCACCCACCAGGCCTTGGACCTGAACCAGACCGCGCACTGTGTCGATCTAGCTGAGGCCGCAATTGCGCGGGCCCAAGGGAAGGCCGATCGCAGGACGGAGGCGCTGCTGCTGGTGACGGCAGCTCGGGCGTACGGAGCGAGCGGCCGCGGCAAGAACGCCGTCGGGGCGCTCCTGGCCGCCGAGGATGCCATGCTCGCCGCCGACGACGCCGTGCCCTCCTACGCCGCTGCCTCCGGCCCGGTCGCGGCCACCGTGGCATCGCACACGGGCAAGACCCTGACCGAAATGAAGGACCACGGGGCCGCCGAACGGCACTACCGGAGGGCGCTGGAAGACCGTGTCCCGTCGACGTACCAGCGGGTTCGCGGCCTGACCATCGCGAACCTCGCCAAGGCCGTGGCTGCCCAGCACCGCCACGAGGAGGCCGTGATCCTGTGGAACCAATGCCTGGACCTCATGGACGGCGTGGCGTCCGACCGCAACAGGAAGGAGTTGAAGACGGTTCACTCGGCTATGGCCGTCTACAGCAGGCGAGGAATCCCCGGCGCCTCCGAGCTCGCGCAGCGAGCAGCCGAACTCGTCTCCCTGTGAGCCCAGATGGCACCAGGCACGCACGTTTCGGGGTAGCCGGCACATCCAATTCCGACACGCGACTTGCCTCATGAAGGGAGGTGTAGTCGCATCCCAGGTTGATCTCCCAGCCGGCCTGCGAGTGTCCCCGGGTGGAGGGCTGGCGGACCATCAGGCGCCGAGTGGTCCGGCGGTGTGCAGGTCGGGCCACTGGCCGGCCATCGCCTCGGTGAGCCGGCCCGACCCGCTCAGCGCCTTCGTGGGCACGCAGTTCCTCATACCGCTCGGGCGGAAGCAGGAGGCCGCCCCGGGCACCGGGTCGCACGATGGCACTTGATCGTGGGACCCCGGAGCCCGCCGCAGCCTTGCTCCGCGTCGCCCGCTGCTCACACCTGCCGCAGCAGCATCCCCGGTCGCTCCACGCAGTCCGCCACGAAGCGCAGGAAGCCGCCCGCCGTGCCGCCGTCGCAGACCCGGTGGTCGAAGGTGAAGGAGAGCTGGGTGACCTGGCGCACCGCCAACTGGCCTTCGTGGACCCATGGTTTGGCCGTGATCCGGCCCACTCCGAGCATCGCCGCCTCCGGGTGGTTGAGGATCGGGGTGGAGCCGTCGACGCCGAAGACGCCGTAGTTGTTGAGGGTGAAGGTGCCTCCGGTCAGCTCGGCCGGGGTGAGCGATCCGGCTCGGGCCACCGCGGTCAGGCGGGAGAGCTCGGCACCCAACTGCTCGGTGGTGAGCCGTTGCGCGTCGCGCACCACCGGGACCACCAGACCGCGCTCGCTCTGGGCGGCGAAGCCCAGGTGGACGGCGGTGTGCCGGCGCAGCGCGACCGGGGCGCCGTTCGCGTCCAGGTCCACGCTGGAGTTGAGCTCGGGGTGGCGGGCCAGCGCGGCCACGCAGATCCGGGCGAACAGTGCGAGCAGGCTGACCTTCGGGGCGTCCGGTGCCTGGTTCATCTGGGCGCGGACGGCGAGCAGTTCGGTCGCGTCCGCGTCCACCCAGACAGTGACCGCCGGGATCTCGTGGTGGCTGCGGGTGAGCTTCTCGGCCACCGTGCGGCGCAGCCCGCGCAGCGGGACGACCTCCGCGTCCGCAGGCACCGCGGCGGGTGCCGGGGCTGCCACCGGCCGGATCGCGCGTTCCACGTCGGCCCTCATGATCAGGCCGTCCGGGCCGCTGCCGGCCACCCCGGCCAGGTCGACGCCGTGTTCCCGGGCCAGCCTGCGCACCAGCGGCGAGATCACCGCGATCGCGCCGGCCGGCCGCTCGACCACCGGCTGCGGAGCGGCGACCTGCGGTGCGGCGGCCAGCACAGCAGCGGCCTGCCCGGCCGGGGCCGCAGCACCCACCCGGCGTCGCCGCGAGCCCTTGCCGCCCTCCGCCACGCCGTACCCCACCAGCGGGCGCTCGTTCTCCGCGGGCCCAGCGGCATCGGGCACCACGGCCCCCGGTTCCGGCGAGACCGCCACCGTCACCAGCGGCTGCCCCACCGCCCGTTCCTCGCCGACCTCGCCGTACCGCGCGGTGACCACCCCGCCGTACGGGCAGGGCACCTCCACCATCGCCTTGGCGGTCTCCACCTCCACCACCGGCTGGTCGACGGCGATCACCTCGCCGACCTCCACCAGCCAGCGCACCACCTCCGCCCCGGTCAGCCCCTCACCCAGGTCCGGCAGGGTGAACTCACGCACGATGGGCATCACGCTCAGTCCTCCCACTGCAACTTGGCGACCGCGTCCAGGATCCGGTCCACGCCGGGCAGGTGATGGTGCTCCAGCATCGGCGGCGGGTAGGGGATGTCGAAGCCGGTCACCCGCAGCACGGGAGCGGCCAGGTGGTGGAAGCAGCGCTCGCTGACCCGGGCGGCGATCTCGGCGCCCACCCCGCCGAACCCGCTCGCCTCGTGCACCACCACCGCGCGCCCGACCGAGCGGACCACCTCGGCGACCGTCGCGTCGTCGAACGGCACCAGGCTGCGCAGGTCGAGCACCGCCAGGTCCCAGCCCTCGGCCTTGGCCGCCTCGGCCGCCTCCAGGCAGACCGGCAGCGAGGGCCCGTAGGTGATCAGCACCGCCGAACGCCCGGCCCGGCGCAGCACCGCGCGCCCGATCGGCTCGCTCGGGGCCGAGGTGTCCAGCTCGGCCTTGGACCAGTAGAGCCGCTTGGGCTCCAGGAAGATCACCGGGTCGTCGGAGGCGATCGAGGCCCGCAGCAGCCCGTAGGCGTCACCCACCGTGGCCGGGGTGACCACGTGCAGCCCGGGAGTGGCGGTGTAGTAGGCCTCGGAGGAGTCACTGTGGTGCTCCACCCCGCCGATCCCGCCGCCGTAGGGCACCCGGACGGTGATCGGCAGGCCGAGCCCGCCCGCCGTCCGGTTGCGCATCTTGGCCACGTGCGAGACGAGTTGCTCCATCGCGGGGTAGGCGAAGGCGTCGAACTGCATCTCGACCACCGGGCGCAGCCCGTACATCGCCATGCCGATCGCGGTTCCCAGGATGCCCGCCTCGGCCAGCGGGGTGTCCAGGCAGCGGTCGGCGCCGAACTCGGCTGCCAGGCCGTCGGTGACCCGGAAGACCCCGCCCAGGGCGCCGACGTCCTCGCCCAGCAGGTGCACCGCCGTATCGGCCCGCATCGAGTCGCGCAGCGCGGCGTTCAGCGCCTGCGCCATGCTGCTGGTGCGCACACCCTGCTCCGTGGTCATCGTGCTCACGCCCCCGCCCCCGTCCGACCGGCCGTCTGACCGGCCGCCTGCTCCGCCGCCAGCTCGGCGGCCAACTGCTCGGCCTGCTCCAGAAGTTGGGGCGTCGGCTCGGCGTACACGTGCTGGAACAGGCTGAGCGGGTCGAGCTCGGGCTCGGCGTGGAACTCCGCGCGCATGGTGGCCGCCACCGCCTCGGCCTCCTCGGCCGCCCGGGCCACCGCCGCGTCGTCCAGCAGGTCGGCCTCGCGCAGGTGGCGCTCCATCAGCACCAGCGGATCGTGCGCGCGCCAGGCCTCCACCTCGTCGTCGACCCGGTAGCGGGTCGCGTCGTCGGCGTTGGTGTGCGCGTCCAGCCGGTAGGTCAGCGCCTCCACCAGGGTCGGCCCGCCGCCGGCCCTGGCCCGGTCCATCGCCTCGGAGAGCACCGCGTGCACGGCCACCACGTCGTTGCCGTCCACCAGTCGCCCGGGCATCCCGTAGCCGACCGCCTTGTGCGCCAGGCTCGGCGCCGCCGACTGCTTGGTGAGCGGCACCGAGATCGCGTAGCCGTTGTTCTGCACCAGGAAGACCACCGGGGCACCCAGCACCGCGGCGAAGTTCAGCGCCTCGTGGAAGTCGCCCTCGCTGGTGCCGCCGTCGCCCAGCATGGCGAGCGCGACCACCGGCTCGCCGCGCAGCCGCGCCGCGTGCGCCAGCCCGACCGCGTGCGGGGCCTGGGTGGCCAGCGGGGTGCAGAGCGGCGCGGTCCGGGTGGCCCTGGGGTCGTAGCCGGTGTGCGCGCTGCCGCGCAGCAGGGTCAGCGCGGCCAGCGGGTCCACCCCGCGGCCGACCACCGCGAGGGTGTCGCGGTAGCTGGGGAAGAGCCAGTCGTCGGCACCGAGCACGGCCGCCGCCGCCACCTCACAGGCCTCCTGGCCGGTGGAGGAGGGGTAGACCGCGAGCCGGCCCTGCTTGGTGAGGGTGGTCGCCTGCTGGTTGTAGCGGCGGCCCACCACCAGTCGGCGGTAGAGGTCGCGCAGCAGCTCGGCGTCGTACTTGGCCAGCGCGGGGGTGCCGAGGACGCGGACCGGGGAGCTGTCCGGCAGCAGCGGTGCGGGGTCGGTCCGGGGGCCGCTCGCATCGGGCAGCCACGGGGGCACGGGCGCGGTGGGCCGGTGGTCGAGGACGGTCATCAGGCACCTCCAAGGGGTGGGGAGGTCGCCCCGGCGGAGGCCAGGGAGGGCCGCGGGAAGGACGGCAGGCGGGTGTTGCCTCCCAACCGATTGTTCGGTTGTCTATTCATTGTGGCCACAGCCGAACGAAGGTGCTGGACAATCGGCCGCCGCGGCAGTCTGCTGAAGGCAGCGCGTCCATCGTGGGAGGGCTGGGGGACATGAGTGCTGAACAAATGGCCGGGTCGACCGGAGGCAGAGCGCAGCTCCCAGCGGTGGGCACCGGCACCGACCGCGGCCTGGACCGGGTGGACCGCTCGATCCTGCGGCTGCTCCAGCAGGACGGCCGGGCCTCGATCCGCTCGGTCGCCGAGCGGGTGCACGTCTCGCGCGCCAACGCCTACGCCCGGATCGCCCGGATGATGGAGGACGGCGTGATCCGCGGCTTCACCGCCCGGGTCGACCACGAACGGGCCGGTCAGGGCGCCTGCGCCTACGTCACCCTGAAGATCGTCCAGAACTCCTGGCGGACCGTGCGCGAGCAGCTGCTCGACCTGCCGGGGGTGGCGCACATCGCGCTGGTGGGCGGCGAGTTCGACGTGCTGATGCTGGTGCACACCGCCGACAACCGGGCGCTGCGCGAGCTGGTGCTGGGCAGCATCCAGGCCATTCCCGACGTGCTCTCCACCCAGACCCTGCTGGTCTTCGAGGAGACCGACCGGGTGCCCCCCGCCTGACCGGCCCCCACCTGACCGGCCACCGTCCGACCGGCCCCCGTCCGACCGGCCCCGCCTGACGGCGCCCGCTCAGGCCCGCAGGCCGTCGAAGGCCAGGTGGATCACCGCGTCCGGTACCCCGTCCACCGTGTGCTCCGCCAGCGGGCCCTCGGGCCGGTACCACTCCACGATCGAGTTGATCATCCCGAAGAGCAGCCGGGTGGCCAGCCGCGGCTCCACGTCCGCGCGCAGCTCGCCCGCCGTCACCGCCTCCCGGAGCAGCTCGGCCACCCGGTGGTCGAAGTCCCGGCGCCGCTCCAGCGCCCACTGCTCGGTGCCGGTGTTGCCGCGCACCCGCAGCAGCAGCGTGACGTAGGGCAGCTCGGCCAGCAGCACCTCGGTGGTCCGCCGCACCACGTGCTCCAGCCGGTCCACCGCCCGGCCCTGGCAGGAGTCCGGTTCCTCCAGGATCGCGAACAGCCCGTCCAGCGCCCGGCCCACCGCGAGCCGCAGCAGCTCCTCCTTGCCGCGCACGTGGTGGTAGATCGAGGACTTGGAGATCCCGGCCGCCCGCGACAGGTCCTCCATCGAGGTGCCGTCGTAGCCGCGGGTGTTGAAGACCTCCACGGTGACGGCGAGCAGGGAGTCGACGGTGTAGGTGGTGCGGTTCGGGTACTCGGCCATGCTCCGAGTATCCCCGCACCCGGCGGCCCGCCTCCGTGCACCCCTTCCCCGGGCACCCCGCCCCCGGGCACCCCATCACCCGGGCACCTCGTCCCCCTGGGCCCTGCCCCCCCGACCGATCGTTCGGTTACGCTGAGGAGCGTCAGCCCAGTCCTCCCCCTCCGAGGAGCCCGCATGGCCGCCGTGGACGAATTGATCGAACGTCATCAGGAGACCCTCACCCGTGCGCTGACCGCGCTCGGCGAACGGGACTACTGGTCGCCCTACCCCGAGTTCCCCAAGGCCTACGGCGAGGACGCCCCCGAGGAGGGCAGGCTCGCCTTCGAGGCGCTGCTCGGCACCGCCTTCGCGCTGCCCGGCCAGCCCAGCACCGGCGAGCTGGAGGGCACCGAGGTCTCCCCGTTCGGTCTTGAGCTGAACATCTCCTACCCGCGCAGCGAGGTCCCCGAGCTGCTGGCCGCCGCCAAGGCCGGCCAGGGCGCCTGGGCCGCCGCCACGCCCGCCGCCCGCGCCGCCGTCTGCCTGGAGATCCTGGCCCGGATCAACGCCCGCTCGCACGAGATGGCGCTGGCCGTCCAGCACACCACCGGTCAGGCGGCCGCGATGGCCTTCCAGGCCGGCGGCCCGCACGCCCAGGACCGCGGCCTGGAGGCGGTCGCCTACGCCTACGCCGAGCAGGCCAAGCTGCCCGCCGAGGCCGGCTGGACCAAGCCGCAGGGCAAGCGCGACCCGCTGGTGCTGCGCAAGCGCTTCGTCACCGTGCCGCGCGGCACCGCGCTGATGATCGGCTGCAACACCTTCCCGACCTGGAACGGCTACCCCGGCCTGTTCGCCTCGCTGGCCACCGGCAACCCGGTGGTGGTCAAGCCGCACCCGCGCGCGGTGCTGCCGCTGGCGCTCACCGTGCGGATCGCCCGCGAGGTGCTCGGCGAGGCCGGCTTCGACCCCAACCTCGTCACGCTGGCCGCCGAGCGCGACCGCGAGGGCATCGCCAAGACCCTGGCGCTCCACCCGGACGTGCGGATCATCGACTACACCGGCTCCACCGAGTTCGGCGACTGGCTGGAGAAGAACGCCGAGCAGGCGCTGGTCTACACCGAGAAGGCCGGCGTCAACACGGTGGTCATCGACTCCACCGCCGACTACAAGGGGATGCTGGCCAACCTGGCCTTCGCGCTCTCCCTCTACACCGGCCAGATGTGCACCACCCCGCAGAACCTGCTGATCCCGCGGGCCGGCATCGAGACCGACCAGGGCCCCAAGACCTACGACGAGGTGGTCGCCGACCTGGCCCGCTCGATCGAGGGCCTGCTCGGCGACGACGCCCGGGCCGCCGCGATCCTGGGCGCCGTGGTCAACCCGGCCGTGCTGCAGCGCAGCGCGGCGGCCGCCGGCGGCGAGTACGGCGACCTCGCGCTCGCGCCGCGGGTGGTGACCAGCGAGGAGTTCCCGGGCGCCACCATCCGCACCCCCGCCCTGATCAAGGTCGAGGCGCACAAGCCGGACGACCGTGCGCTCTTCCTCACCGAGTGCTTCGGCCCGGTCTACTTCGCCGTCGCCGTCGACTCCGCCCAGGACGCCGTGGAGCTGCTGCGCCTGACCGTCACCGAGAAGGGCGCGATGACGGCCACCGGCTACACCACCTCCCCCGAGGTCGAGCAGCAGCTGGTCCAGGCCTGCCTGGACTCGGGCGTCTGCCTCTCGCTCAACCTCACCGGCGGCGTCTACCCGAACCAGACCGCCGCCTTCTCCGACCTGCACGGCACCGGCGCCAACCCGGCCGCCAACGCCGCCTACACCGACGCCGCCTTCGTGGCCAACCGGTTCCGCGTGGTGGAGATCCGCTACCAGGACTGATCCTGCTGATCCGGCGTCAGCCGGTCGGTGCCGGAGCGGGGTCCTACATCCGCTCCGGTGCCTTCAGTCCCAGCAGGTCCAGCCCCTGCGCCAGGGTGCGCGCGGTGAGCCGGCAGAGGGCCAGCCGGTTGGCCCGCAGCGCCGGGGTGGGCGCCTTGAGCACCGGGCAGGCCCCGTAGAACTCGGTGAGCGCCTTGGCCAGCGCGAACAGGTAGCCGCAGAGCCGGTGCGGCTCCAACTCCCCGGCCACCTCGCCGAGTACCGCGTCGAAGCCGTCGAGCCGCAGGATCAGCGCCCGCTCGGCCGGGTGCAGCGGCAGCGAGGCGTCCACACCGGTGGCCACCGCACCCCCCGCCTTGCCCAGCAGGGTGCACAGCCGGGCGTGCGCGTACTGCAGGTAGACACCGGTGTTGCCGTTCAGCGAGACCATCTGGGCGGGGTCGAAGACATAGTTCTTCGCCCGCGAGGTGGACAGGTCCGCGTACTTGACCGCGCCGATCCCGGCCGCCTCGACCACCTCGGTCAGCGCCGCACCGGTCAGCTCGTGCGCCTTGTCGGCCGTCACCGCCCGCGCCCCCGCCACGGCCGCGTCCAGCAGCCCGGCCAGCGGCACGGTGCCACCGGCCAGTTCGCCCTGCAGCGCCAGCGCCAGCTCGCGCGGCGCCATACCGGCCGGTCCGGCCAGCGAGAGCGCCGCGTTGGACTGGAAGTCGGCGTGTTCCGAGGGCCGCACCACAGGGTCGCGTCGGGCGAGCTCCGGGGTCAGGACACGCGTCATGGCACCGGCCACCGCGTCCTCCACCAAAGTCATCGCCGCGCGTACCTCAGCCACCAGGGTTCCCTCTCCGGTCACGGCAGCTCCACCGCTGCCGGCGTCCCCGCATGCTAGGGGCGCGGGCCGCACCCGGGCGCCCGATTTTTCGCGGGCGCCGCCGGTCGGGGAGATTCACAGCACCGAACAGGCCCGGGATGATGGGAAGGTGGGTAGGGGACCGAGAGGCAGCCCGTACCACCGATGAGCCGACGAACCCGGGGAGTTACGCCCATGACGGATCAGCTGACCGAGTCCGAGGTGGTTGTGGTCGGGGCCGGTCCGACCGGCCTGCTGCTGGCCGGCGACCTGGCCGCGGCCGGCCTGCGGGTGACGGTGCTGGAGCGGCGCGGCAAGGAGGCCAACACGACCCGTGCCTTCGCCGTGCACGC
Organism: Kitasatospora sp. NPDC008050; assembly: GCF_042957465.1. Taxonomy (NCBI): domain Bacteria; kingdom Bacillati; phylum Actinomycetota; class Actinomycetes; order Kitasatosporales; family Streptomycetaceae; genus Kitasatospora; species Kitasatospora sp. NPDC008050. The sequence goes on along the minus strand of NZ_JBIBIJ010000018.1, from coordinate 189,428 downwards.
CCGCACGCTGGAGCAGTTGGACGCCCGGGGGCTGGCCGAGGAGCTGATCGCCACCGGCACCAAACTCGGCGAGCTGCGGCTGTTCGGCCGGCTGCGACTCGACCTGTCCAGCCTGCCCACCCGGTTCCCGTTCGTGCTGGTCACCCCGCAGTACAACACCGAACGGCTGTTGCAGGAGCGGGCGGTGAAGGCCGGCGCGGCGCTGCTGCGCGAGCACCAGGTCACCGGTCTGCGCCAGGACGCCGAGGGCGTGACCCTGCAGGTGACCACCCCGGGCGGCCCGGCCACCCACCGGGCCCGGTACGTGGTGGGCGCGGACGGCGTGCACAGCGCCGTGCGCGAGCTGGTCGGCATCCCGTTCCCCGGCGAGTCGGTGGTCAGCTCCGTGATGCTGGCCGACGTCCGCCTGGAGCGCGCCCCCGAGCTGGCGATCACGGCCGGCGCGAGCAGCGAGGGCTTCGCCTTCCTGGCCTCGTTCGGGGACGGCTGGTACCGGGCGATCGCCTGGGACCGGACCCGCCAACTGCCCGACGACACAGCGGTTTCGCTGGACGAGGTGGCCGACACCACCCGGCGCGCGCTGGGCGTCGACTACGGCCTGCAGGAGGCCCGCTGGCTGTCGCGCTTCCACAGCGACGAGCGGCAGGTGCCGCGCTACCGGGACGGCCGGGTGCTGCTCGCCGGGGACGCGGCGCACTGCCACTCCCCGGCCGGCGGCCAGGGCATGAACACCGGCCTGCAGGACGCCGCCAACCTTGGCTGGAAGCTGGTGGAGGTGGTGCGCGGCCGGGCCCCCGAGAGCCTGCTGGACAGCTACCAGGAGGAGCGCCACCCGGTCGGCAAGGCGGTGCTGCGCAGTTCGGGCGCGCTGATCCGCCTCGCCCTGGCACCGAGCACCGCCACCCGGGCGCTGCGCTCGGCGGCCGCCACGCTGGCCGACTCGGTCCCCCCGCTGATGGCCCGGATGACCGGTTCGGTCAGCGGGATCGGGATCAACTACCCGGCCGGGCCCGGCGCGCACCCGCTGGCCGGGCGCCGGGTGCCGGACCTGCGTCTGGCCCAGGACGCCCCCGGCCGGCCGGGGCGCCTCTACGAGGCGCTGCGCGGCGGCGCCTTCGTGCTGATCAGCGCCGACGAGCGGGCACCCGGCGCCCCGTTCAGCGGTCTCGAACCGTCCGTCAGCCAGGCCTGGGGCGAGCGGCTGGTGCACGCCGCGCCCGCCGACCCGCACGGCAAGCTGCGCTCCACCGTGCTGCTGGTGCGCCCGGACGGCTACGCCGCCTGGGCGGCGGCCGACCCCAGCCACTCCGAGCTGCGCGCCGCCCTCACCCACTGGCTGGGCACCCCGGACCGGGCGTAGCCCCGCGAGGCCGCCTCGGACCCGACGGCCTCCACAACCGGCTCCGGCCCCGGCTCCGGCTCTGGCGCGGTGACTCCCCGGAGCACCGCGCCGGCCACCAGCCACGCGCCCGGCGGGCCACCGGATATCGCCGGAACTGGCCAGCAAACCATGGATAGTTGACCACCAGTGGGCTGACCGCAGCCGAACTACCCGCCGCCACCGTCGCACCGGCGCCACGTACCGGGCCCCGCAGCGCGGGGATTGCCTTCGCCGTGGCCGCACGCTTACCGTGCACCGGGCCGGTGGACCAGACCACGCGCGGAGGAAAAGTCCGGACCACCGTATTCACTGTATAGATTCCCCGCCATTCAGTTCACATTGGCCCGATACACACTTGACTGTTATTTAGCATTTCATTACCTGATGATGGGCCAACTCCCAGTGAACTTCTGGGATGTTCTGTCACAGCGTTCACGACCCCCCGGAACGCGTGACCCTGCCGGCCGCTCTGGCCGACCAGAGGAGGAGCCCCGTGCGTCCCCGCCCCCTCGCTCTCGCTGCCGCGATAGCCCTGCTGCCGCTCTGCGCGGCCTCGCTCTCGGTCACCACTGCCCAGGCCGCGACCCCCAACGCCTCGGCCTCGCGCATCGCGCTGCCCAACACCGTGACCCCCGCGGTGGCCCACTCGCAGAAGCAGGGTGACGTTCCCGCCACCCAGCAGCTGTCGGTGGCGGTCAGCCTGAAGCTGCGCAACACGGCCGACCTGGACAACTTCCTGGCGGACGTCGCCAACCCGAAGTCGCCGAACTACGGTCACTACCTGACCCCGGCCGAGTTCACCGCCCGCTACGCGCCGACCCAGGCCGACGTCGACCACGTCGTCGCCTTCCTGAAGTCGCAGGGCCTGACCGCCTCGGTCAGCGCCAACCGCCAGGTGATCGACGCCAAGGGCACCAACGCCCAGATCGCGCAGGCCTTCGGGACGCACGAGAGCGCCTACTACGACGCCTCCGACGCCAAGCAGTTCTTCGCCAACGACAACGCCGCCACGCTGCCGGCCGACGTCGCCGCGGTCGTCCAGGGCATCTCCGGTCTGAACAACAAGACCGTGCGCACCCCGGAGCTGGCCAAGCCGAACGGCGCGCAGCCGATGGCGACCCCCAGCGGTTACGGCCCGAGCCAGTACGACGGCGCCTACAACCTGAACAAGGTGGGCGCGGACGGCACCGGCGTCAAGGTCGCGCTCTGGGAGTTCGACGGCTACCAGTCGTCCAACCTCAGCACCTACGACCAGCAGTTCGGCCTGAGCGGCCCGGCGGTCACCACCGTCCCGGTCGACGGCCAGAGCTACGACAGCGCGCCCGGCCAGGGCCAGGGCGAGGTCGAGCTGGACAGCGAGATCGTGCGCGGCGTGGCCCCCAAGGCCACCCAGCTGGTCTACGAGGCCCCCAACAGCGACCAGGGCGAGATCGACATGGCCGCCAAGATCGTGGCCGACGACCAGGTCTCGGTCATCTCGATCTCCTGGGGCGGCTGCGAGCCCGACACCACGCAGTCCTCGATGACCGCGGTGGACACCTCCTTCAAGCAGGCCGCCGCCGAGGGCATCTCGGTCTACTCCGCCTCCGGTGACGACGGCTCGCGCGACTGCACCCGCTCCACCAGCGGCGCCTCGGTCAAGTCGGTGGACTTCCCCGGCTCGGACACCTACGTGACCAGCGTCGGCGGCACCAACCTGCAGGTCTCCGGCACCTCCTACTCCTCGGAGAGCGCCTGGAGCACCGCAGGCGGCGGCGTCTCCACCGTGTTCAGCAAGCCGAGCTGGCAGACCGGCACCGGCGTGAGCGGCACCATGCGCACCGTTCCCGACGTGTCCTCCAACGCCGACCCGAACAGCGGCTTCGCCATCTACACCCAGGGCACCAGCGGCCCGGCCTGGCAGCAGTACGGCGGCACCAGCGCCGCGGCCCCGCTGTGGTCCGGCTTCACCGCGCTGTTCAACCAGAAGGCCAAGACAGCCGGCAAGGCCAACCTCGGCCAGGCCAACCCGGCGCTCTACTCGGTCGCCAACAGCGGCAGCTACGGCACCGCCTTCCACGACGTGAAGACCGGCGCCAACCAGGACTTCAACGCCGGCACCGGCTACGACCAGGTCACCGGCTGGGGCTCCCCGGTCGCCGACGCGCTGACCACCGCCCTGCTCGGCGGCGGCACCGGCCCGACCGGCGACACCGTCACCGTCACCGGCCCCGGCGCGCAGAACGGCACCGTCGGCACCGCCGTCTCGCTGCAGGTCAACGGCACCGACAGCGCCTCGGGCCAGACCCTGAGCTACTCGGCCACCGGCCTGCCGGCCGGCCTGTCGATCAGCACCTCGGGCCTGATCTCCGGCACCCCGACCGCGGCCGGCACCTCCTCGGTGACCGTCACCGCCAAGGACTCGACCGGCGCCACCGGCACCGCGACCTTCAGCTTCACCGTGGCCGCCGCCGCCGGCAGTTGCACCTCGGCCCAGCTGCTCGGCAACGCCGGCTTCGAGAGCGGCAGCGCCGCGCCCTGGAACACCAGCAGCGGCGTGATCAACAACGACCTGAGCAGCGAGCCCTCGCACTCGGGCAACTACGACGCCTGGCTGGACGGGTACGGCACCACCCACACCGACACCCTCTCGCAGACCGTCACCATCCCGGCCGGCTGCAAGGCCACCTTCAGCTTCTGGCTGCACATCGACACGGCGGAGACCGGCAACACGGCCTACGACAAGCTCACCGTCCAGGCCAACGGCACCACCCTGCACACCTACTCCAACGTGGACGCCGCCAGCGGCTACACCCAGCGCACCTTCGACCTGTCGGCGTTCGCCGGTCAGACGGTGACCCTCAAGTTCACCGGCACCGAGGACTCCTCGGCGCAGACCAGCTTCGTGATCGACGACACCGCGCTGAACGTCGGCTGAGAACCCGGCCGTCTCACCCAGCGAAATCGGCTGCCACACCGCGTCATTAACCGGTAGCGCACCGACACCAAAAATTGAATAGCCCCAGGTGAATGAGATCCCGCCGGTATCGGAGTGCCGTCCGATACCGGCGGGATTGTTGCATTCGCGTTTCATCGGTTTGGAGATCCCAGCAAACCCGCGTGAAGCTAATTTGTCGTGACCACTGTCATACCCGCGGGTAGATGACGTAGCCTCTGATTCCTGCGTAAGGTTCCTGCAGCTCGGTGCCGTCCCCACAACGGCACCGAGCCGGTTCCGCCACGTAAGTCTCCTGGCAACGAGGCGGCTGGTGGGGAGGGTTGTCTCGCATGGGCTCGCAATATCCGCAGAACGTCGGCCACCTGCGCCTGGTGGACCAACGACCGATCATCCCCCTGCCCTTGGGCCGACTGATGCCCACCGCTTGTCCCACCCGGGCCAGTCGATCGGCCACGATCGGTTTCGCCGAAACCCTGCACAGCGCGATCGAGGCCAGCGGGCTGAGCCTGGACCGGATTCGCTCCGAGCTGGACCGACAGGGCGTCAGAGTCAGTGTCACCACGCTCAGTTACTGGCGCCGCGGTCGCAGCCAACCCGAACGGGCCTCCTCCGTCCAGGCGGTGGCGCTGCTGGAGAACCTGCTGGGCCTGCCCACGACCGGCTTGTCCAGCCTGCTCGGCCCACCCCGCCCGCGTGGCCGCTGGGTGACCGGCAGCCCCCAGGACAGCGTGCCGGTGGCCACGATCTGGCCCGAGGAGCTGCGCATCGCCGAGGTCTTCGACGAGCTGGACGCACCGCCCACCAGCGAGCTGGAACGACTCAGCGTGCACGACGCCTGCTACGTCGGCGCCGACCGGATCGGCGCGGTGCTGAGGACCCGTCAGGTGGTGCGGGCCACCGTCCCCGGCGTCTCGCGCTGCCTGGTGGTGCACCAGGCGGACGAGGACGCCACCGGCTGCCCCGAGCTGACCTCGGTGCGGCACGCCCGGCTCGGCCGGGTCCGGCGCTGCCCCGAGATCGGCCTGCTGGTCGCCGAGCTCCTGCTGGACCGCCCGCTGGGGCTCGGCGACTCCACGGTCTTCGAGTACGAGGTCGAGCTGCCCCCGGGCGGCCCGACCACCGTCTACGGCCGCCGCTTCGCCGCGCCGGTGCGCGAGTACGTGCTCCAGGTGCACTTCGACCCGACCGCCGTCCCCGCCCACTGCGAGCGCTACGAACGCGACCCGGGCGCCGCACGCGACCGGGTCCGCGAGCGCCTGTGGATCGGCGCCTCGGCCAGCGCCCACGTACTGGCCACCGAGCAGCAGCCGGGACAGAGCGGGATCCGCTGGGAATGGGAGTAGGACTCCCCCCGGTGGCTGCGGCAGGATCACCCTCCAGACCTTTCCTATCCCTGGGGGAACGATGAGCAACGACAGCACCGTGGTCCTGCGCCCGATCGGCCTGGTCACCGGTGGCCGCACCGAGGTGACCGACGACGACTGGGGCCAGGTCGCCGCCGTGATCCGACTCGACCCGGCGCAGTACAGCGCCGAGGCCCTGCTCGGCCTGGACGCCTTCACGCACCTGGAGGTGGTCTTCCACTTCCACAAGGTGGCCGAGGAGAAGATCGAGACCACCGCCCGCCGCCCGCGCGGCAACCCCGAGTGGCCCGAGGTCGGCATCTTCGCCCAGCGCGGCAAGAACCGTCCCAACCGCCTCGGCGTCTCGCGCTGCCGCCTGGTCGAGGTGGACGGCCTCGATGTGCACGTGCTCGGCCTGGACGCCGTGGACGGCACCCCGGTGCTCGATCTCAAGCCGTGGATGGCCGAGTTCGGCCCGCTCGGCGACACCGGGCAGCCGCAGTGGGCCACCGAGCTGATGCGCGCCTACTACTGACGGCCCGGACCACCGCCTCGGGAGCCGGCGGCCGGTCGTGCGACAGTGCTGGCATGACCAACAGCGCCGCCGCCGACCCCACCGGCCCCACCGATCCCACCCGACCGGCGGAGTCCCCTGAAGCCCCTGAAACCCCCGAAGCCGCCCTGCGCCGCTGGCGGGCGGCGGCCCAGCAGCCGGACAGCGTGCTGATCGACGGCTTCCACGCGCTCAAGCACACGCTGCGGTTCGGCGGCGAGCTGCGCCTGGTGCTCACCAGCGACCGGGCCGCGCTGGCCGGGCTCGCCGAGGGCCTGGCCCCCGACGTCGCGGCCGCCGTGCTGGCCGCCGCCGTCGAGGTGCCGGCCGCCGCCGTGCGCGAGCTGGTGCCGCGCCCGCACCCGACCGGGGTGGCGGCGCTCGCCCGGCGCCCCGACCCCGCCCAAGCGCTGGCCCGGCTGCGGGCGCTGCCGCGCCGGGCGCCCGTGGTGGTGCTGGACAACCCGCGCAACCTCGGCAACGTGGGTGCCGTGGTGCGGCTGGCGGCCGGCTTCGGCGCCACCGGCGTGGTCACCACCGGCGATCTGGACCCCTGGCACCCGACCGTGGTGCGGGCCGGTGCCGGGCTGCACTTCGCCACCGACGTGGCGCACCTGACGGCCGATCAGCTCCCGCCCGGGCCGCTGTTCGTGCTGGACCCGCAGGGCGCGGACATCCACTCGGTGCGGCTGCCGGACGAGGCGCTGCTCGTCTTCGGCTCCGAGCGGCACGGGGTGAGCCGGGAGCTGCGGTCCCGGGCGGACGCGCTGCTGGCGATCCCGATGCGCCCGCTGGTCTCCAGCTTCAACCTGGCCACCTCGGTCGGCATGGGGCTCTTCCACTGGCAGTCCGGGCACCGGTCAGCCGGCTGACCCCGGCCCGTCCGACCCCCGCCCGTCCGATCCCCGCCCGTCCGGCCCCGGCTCGGCGGCCACCGCCCCGGCCGGCCGCACCGCCTTCTCCAGGTCGGTGAGCGCCTGCATCAGCAGCCGGCTGCCGGAGCGGACCACCTCCAGCTGGTCACCGGGCCGCTGCCCGGGCGTCCCCTCCAGCAGCTCCTCCCAGAGCAGTTGCGCGTCCCGCACCGTGCGGAAGTCCACCGCCCGCCCGGTGAGCACCGCCGCCCCGGCCGCCGCCGTCGCCTCGGCCAGCGCCTGCCCGAAGTCGGTGGCGCCCGGCACCGGTTCGGCCTGCCGCCCCGGCAGGTGGGCCTCCATCAGCAGCGCGACCCGGGACAGGAACCCGACCGCCTCCCTGGCCCGGCCCAGCTGCCGGCGGCTGAGCTGCGGCGAGTGCACGGCGTGCCGCACCGGCTCGGCCTCGGCCCGCTCCCGGGCCTGCAGGAAGGCCGCCCGGGCCTCGCGCGCGTCCAGCAGCGCACCGCGCACCGCCCGCGGATCGCGGCCGGCCGGGTCACCGTAGGCGCCCAGCACCGCGCCCGCGTACCGGCCCACGGCGGTGATCCACTCAGCGGTGCGCTCCGGCAGCCGGGCCGTCTCCCAGGTGGGGAAGAGCGCGTAGGCCAGCAGCGCGACGGCGCCGCCCAGCAGGGTCAGCAGGATCCGCTCGTAGGCGGTGCTGAGCGGTGGCTCCGGCTCCATCCCGAGCAGGAAGACCACGTAGGCCGAGATGCAGGTGGTCATCACCGCGTAGCCGGTGCTCAGGGTCAGGTACGCCCCGCCGATGCAGAGAACCGCCAGCACGCAGGCGACCCAGTTCCCCGGGTGCAGCAGCTCGACCACACCGGTGGCCAGCAGCACGCCGACCACTGTGCCAGCCACCCGGGCCACTCCCCGGGTGTAGGTCTGCACGAAGTCGGGCCGGATCACCATGGCGGCGGTCATCGCCGCCCAGTAGCTGTGGTGCAGTCCGGTCAGCCGGGCCAGCAGGTAGGCGGCGGTGACCACCCCCGACAGCCGCACCGCGTGGTGCAGGATCGGCGAGCCGGCCCGCAGCTGGCGCCGCGCGGTGCGCACCGCCACCGGCAGCATCCGGGCCAGGCCCGGGCGCAGCAGCGCGCCGCCGGGCCCGGCGATCGGCGTCTCCAGGGTGGACTCGGCGTTCTGGTCGAGGCCGCCGAAGGCCCGGCCGAGCAGCGCGGTGAGCCGACGGGCCGCGCGCAGTGCCGGGCCGTGCAGCACCGGCCGCACGGGGGCGATCAACGCGGCCGGCGCCGAGGCCGGGTAGCTCGCCGGCTCCCCGGTGCGGATCGCCCGGGCCAGCGCGTCCAGCAGCTGCGCGGCGCCGGCCAGCAGCTCGCGGGCCCGGTCCCGCTCCGGTCCCTCGGCGGCCGCGCCGAGTTGGGGGTCGGCGATCGCGGCCAGGGTCGGGCGGATCCGCTCGGCGATCCCGCGCAGCCCGCGCAGTTCGGGCGGCCGGCGGCGGTCCTGCCAGGGCGTCACGGCGGCCGCGTGGCGGGCCGTCATCAGCGGGTCCGGGTCCATCGCCGCGTGCGGGTCGTGCCGCAGCCGCCGGGCGTAGTCGGCCAGCGAGGCGTACGCGTCGGCCAGCGCGTCGCGCTGCGCGCCCCAGCTCTTGATCGGCCAGAGCGTGATCACCAGCGCCTGGACCCCGCCGCCGAGCGCGCAGAGCCCCGCGTGCGCCGCCGCGGTGGCCACGCTGACGGGCAGTTGGACCACCACCAGCATCACGGTCAGCGTGTTGGTGGCCACCACGCCGGCAGTCGGGCCGAGCGACCAGGCCAGGCCCGCCGCGAAGGCCCAGGCGGCCAGCAGCACCGGGAAGAGCCCGGGCACCGAGACCGCCAGATAGCCGAGGAAGGTGCTCACCCCGAGGCCGAGCCCCGCGGCCAGGGCCAGCGAGGGGCGCGGCCGGAAGCTGCGCTGGAAGGTGGCCGTGCCGGCGATGAAGGCGCCCAGCGCGGCCGAGATGGCCGGGCCCGGGCCGCCGACGGCGAGCACCGGGAAGACCACCAGCGCCACCGCCGCGGCCCCGCGCGCCGCCCGGTACGGATCGCTCAGCGTCCGCTCGGGCCGCAGGCCCGCGCGGCCGGTGTGGTGGAGCGCGGCAAGCCAGGGCATAACGGACAGTCTAGGTGTCCGGCCGCGCCCACTTACCCGCCCACGCACCGACCCGGCGCAGCGCGCCGGTGGGCAGGAAGACGGCGTCCGCCGCGACCATCGCCAGCGAGAAGAACGGCAGGCCGAGCAGGACCGCGATCGCCAGGTGCTCGGCGATCATCATCCCCAGCAGCACGTTCTTCACCCGCCGGTTCACCAGCGTGAAGGGGAAGGCGACCTGCACCGCGACGGTGCCGTAGGAGAGCAGGAAGACCAGGACCGCGCTGCCGCCCAGCAGCGCCGACAGGCCCGGCCAAGGGGTGAAGTAGTCCAGGTGCAGCGGGTAGTAGAGCGCGGAGCCGTCCTGCCAGCGCGAGCCCTGCACCTTGTACCAGCCCGCCGTGGCGTACACCAGCACCACCTGCGCGGCGATCACCAGCATCGCGCAGTGGTGCAGCATGGTGGCCAGCGCGTCCAGCACCGCGCGCGGCTCGCCCGCGGGCCACCAGCGCTCGACGGCGTACCAGAGGCCGGCGAAGGCCCACAGCACCCAGAAGAGCACCGCCCAGCCGACGCCCGGCCAGCCGTCCCCGCCCCAGCCGATGTGCCCGGTGAGCTGAGCGGCCGTCAGCAGTGCGCCGCAGAGCAGCCAGAGCAGCACCCCGACCGGATCGCCTCCCCCACCGGCGCCGCCACCACCGGCGCCGCCACCACCGCGAGCGCCACGGCGGGCCAGCCGCCGGGCGTCCAGCGACCAGACGCTCGCGCACCGGGTGAAGACCAGGTAGATCGCCATCAGGTGGATGATGTTGTCCCCGCCGTCGCCCACCAGCACGTTGCGGTTCTGCACCGAGACCACGGCCACCAGGAAGAGCACCGAGCTGAACCTGGTCCGCCAGCCGAGCAGCAGCAGCACCCCGGCCAGGATCGCCAGCAGGTAACAGCTCTCGAACCACCAGCGCTCGTCGCGCCAGAGCAGCACCGTGAAGGCATGCGTCTCGCCCACCAGATCGCGGGCCAGCTGCGGACTCCACGGGGACCGGTCGCCGTACAGCTCGCGGCGGTGCGGCCACTCGCGCAACAGCTGCAGGGTGAAGGTCAGCGCGAAGCCGATCCGCACCACGGCGGCCTGGTAGCCGGCCAGCGGCCGGGCGGTCAGCGCGGTGAAGCCGGCCAGCAGGGCGCCGCCGAGCTGCCCGGCCAGGTTCGGGCGCGGGGCGGGCGGCACCGGGCGGGGCGGCTCGTGGTCCTCGGCCACCGGCCCGCCCTGGCGCGGGATCCCGGTCAGCAGGCCCTCGGTCTCCGGCTGACCGGTCATGACAGCCCCCGGTAGTCCACGGTGCTCACCGGCCACCAGGGCAACTGGCGGTACTGGGGATCGGTGGACCAGTGCTGGGTGCTCCACGGCGGCGCGGCCACCGCCACCGTCGCGGAGCGGACTTCGATGCCGGTGATCGCGGAACCCAGCAGCGTCGGGCCGATCCGCTGCAGCGCGATCCGCTTGAGGTACTCCTCGGAGAGCCGGCCGCGGGTGCCGATCGGGCTCTCGTCCTGCGCGTTGTGGGTGCTGTCGTAGAAGTCCCAGGCCCGGCGCAGCAGGTTCTGGTCGGCGTGGCTGGGGAAAGGGTTGCCGCGCACGGCGGCGATGTCCTGGGCCGTCAGGTCCACCCAGTTCCCGTCCCCGTCGGCCGTGCGCGCCCGGACGTCGACGCTGATGTTCTGCTGCAGCGGGTCGGGGGCGAAGAGCTTCCAGTTCTGCTCGAACTCCGGGTAGACCAGGCCGTTCACCTGGTCCTGGTAGCGCTGGGAGAGCGAGTTGGGGGGTGCCACGCTCAGGAAGAGCGCACCGAGGAAGACGACGGTGCCGCTCAGCAGCACCACCGCGGCGGTCGCCAGCACCGCGAGCGCGGGCGGCGACCAGGCGCGCCCGGGCATGCCGGAGCGCACCACCTCCTGGTCGGCCATCGGGCCTGCCTCCCCTCCTGTGGAGTTACAGCACGTACGCCTCTTCGCCCGAACCGCTCACCATCGGGCGTCCCGCCTGTGCCCAGGCGAACATGCCGCCGTCCACGTTGAAGGCCTGGCGCTCCTGGTTCACCAAGTACTGCACGACCTGGGCGGAGCGGCCGCCGACCCGGCAGACCACGTACAGCGGCGCCTCGGGCACCTCGTCGAGGCGGGCCGTGAACTGGCTCATCGGGATGTGCAGCGCGCCCTCGGCGTGGCCCGCGTCCCACTCGTCCTGCTCGCGCACGTCGATCAGCACCGCGTCGGCGGGGAGGTTCTCGACCTGGACGGTGGGGATCTGCTGGAACATGCTCGGGCTCTCCTGGTGGTTCGACGACGGCCTGGGTACGGACGACGGCCTGGGTGCCGGGGTCGGTGCCCCATTGTCCACCGCCAGCAGCCGGGTCAGTTCCTGCTGCTGCGCGGCGGCCTTGGCCAGCAGCTGCTCGGCCAGCTCGGCCAGCAGCTGGTCCGGGTCGCCCGGCGCCAGCGCCAGCAGCGAGCCCATCGCGGTGCCCTCCAGCCGGACCTGCTCGGTGGCGAGCTCGGTGATCCGCGCGCTCAGCCACTCGAGACGCTGGAGCAGCCACTCACCGCGGTCCGGCGCGTCCCACTCGGGCGCGGACTCCGGCGCGGTGGACCACTCCTCGGTCAGCACCTCCAGCGCTGCCGCGTCCCCGCGTGCGTAGGCCTCGTTGGCCCGGGCGATGAACGCGGAGCGGCGCTCCTGCTCGGCCGGGTCGGTGGACAGGTCGGGGTGGGCCCGGCGGGCCAACTCGCGGTAGAGCCGCTGGGCCTCCTTGCCGGGGCGCACCCGGCGCGGCCGCTGCTCCGCGCCGGCCGGCCCGCCCGCTTCGTCGGATTCGCCGACCGCCTGCGACGCCCGCTCCTCGGCCTGCCGCACGCTGTCGAACAGGGCGTCCAGGTCGGGCAGTTCGTCCACCAAGCGGCGCGCGTCCACGGCCCGGCACAGGTCCTCGGGGCTGCCGGTGCGCGCCGCCACGGCCTCGGCGACCAGCGCCTCCAGCTCGTCGATCCTGGCGTAGAGCGGGCCGAGCCGCTCATGGTGGATGAGCGCGAAGTTGTCGATCTCGACCCGCAGGGTCTCGACCTCGACCTCCAGCGTCAGCCAGGCCAACTCGGTGGCCGCGACCCGCTCTTCCAGCCGCTGCCGCTCCGGGTCCGCCCAGCGGACGGGGCTCATCGCGGTCACCTGCTCGCCTCGCTCATCATCCGTCGTCGTCAGCTTCGTCAGCTCTGTCGTTCGTCAACTCTGTCGGCCGGGCCACCCGGTTGCACGCCCCGGACCGCGTCGAGCCTACCGGGGACGGGCTCGGACGCCAGGCGCGCCGAGGACGGCGAAATCCGGCCACCGAAATTGATGGACAGAGGGTGCGACAGGGCGCACGCTGGGTGACACGCAACTGATACTGACGAATCTGGCCGTTTCGGTACCGGCCCGGGCCCGGTCCGTGCTTCGCTAAGAGGGTCCGGCAGATGGTGGGCCCCATCACGACGGGACAGGCGGGAGCGATCACGAAGCCCATGGCGGACGACCCGAACTCCACCGCGGACACCTCCGCGGAGCAGCCCAGTGCGCCGGGCGCGATCGCGGCTGCCCCTCTCGTCCCCACGCCGCTCGTCGCCCCCGCGCCCCTCATCCCCGCGCCGCTCGACCCCGAGCAGGCCATTGACCAGCCCTCGGGCGTGGTGGCCATGGTGCGGCTGGCGGCCGTGCTGGTCGACCCCGACGGCCGGATCGCGCTGTGGAACCGCGGCGCCGAGGAGCTGTTCGGCCACCGCACCGAGGCGGTCCAGGGCCGCACCGCGCGCGGGCTGCTGCCCACCGTCCCGAGCCTGCGGCCGGGCGTCGCCGCCGCCGGCCGCCGCGGCGACGCCTTCGACACCCTGGACGATCTGACCACCGTGGGCGCCTGGGCCGGCCCCCTGGCGGTCACCGACCGCGAGGAGCGGGCCCGCTCGATCCTGTGGTGGGCCTACCCGCTGGTCGAGCCGGACGGCCGGAGTCTGCTGGTGCTGGCCGCCGACGCCCGCCCGCTGCGGATGCGCGGCCCGCGGATCGCGATCGGCCGCCGCCTGCTGCCGTACGCGGCCACCGACACGGACGACTGGGGCGCCCCGCGCGCGGAGGCCGGCGGGTTCCACCGGATCTCGGCCACGCTGGGCTCGACCACCCCCGGCTCGGCGTCCGCGCTCGCCCCGCTGCTGCCCAGGCTCGGCACCACCCGGCTGCGCGGGCTGCTGCGCGGGATCGCCGCCGCCGGTGCGCCCGCGCTCTGGGTGGACGCCGGCACCCGGCTGCCGGTCGTCCCGTACGAGCCGCTGGCCGGCGGGGTGGCCCAGCTGGCGGCCGGGCTCGGGCGCCGCTACCCGACGGCGCAGCAGCGCTCCGCCGCGGCCCGGGGGTACGCCCCGCCGCAGGCCCAGGGCGGCTCGCCGGGCCTGCGGGTTCTCCCCGAACCGCGGCCGGCGGAGGGTGCCCGGCCGGACGGCGCCGGTCCACCGTCCGGCCGGGCACCCTCCGCCGGGCTACCGGCCCCGCGCCCGGCGGCCCCGGGCCCCGCACCGAGCCCGGGAGCCCCCCTGACGACCGAGCAGCGCCCCGCCGCCGTGCCCGCCCCCGCCACCGCCGCCACGCCTGCGATCTCACCCCCGTCACAGTCCCCGTCCCCGTCCCCGTCACAGTCGCCGGGCGTGAACGGTGCGGGGCTCACCACCCAGCCGCTCGCCGACCAGCTGGCCCCGCTGCTGATCAACGGCCAGGCCGGCGAGCAGCTCGCCCTGCTGAACGAGGTCGGCGGCAAGGTCGGCACCACCCTGGACCTGGACACCACCGCCCGCGAGCTGTGCCAGGTCCTGGTGCCGCGGGTGGCCGACTTCGCCTGCGTGGACCTGCTGGACCGGCTGATCTCGGATGCCGAGCTGCCCGAGGAGCTGCCGGACGACGACACCATGCTGCGCCGGGTGGCCCGCAGCTTCCACGAGTCCGCCGGCTGCTGGGCGCACGTGCTGGAGGAGGGCGCGCTGATGGCGATGCCGCGCAGCACCCCGCCGGGCATGGCCCTGCAGCGCAACCAGGCGGTGCTGGTCCCGGTGGTCAAACCGGAGCTGGCCGTCGACTACGCGGCCGCGCTGGGCGGCGGCCCGAGCCTGGTCCCGGTGGTCTCCGGCCGCTCGATGCTGGTGCTGCCGCTCTCCGCCCGCGGCACCGTGCTCGGCATCCTCAAGCTGCTGCGGCTGCCCGACCGGGCGCCCTTCGACGAGGCCGACGCGGCCACCCTGCTGGAGCTGGCCGCCCGCGCCGCGCTCTCGCTGGACAACGCCCGGCTGCACCGGGCCGAGTCCAAGATGGCCACCACCCTGCAGCGCTCGATGATCCCGACCCGCCCGCCGCGGATCCCCGGCGTCCAGATCGCCCACCGCTACCTGCCCGGTGACCGTCGCGCCGAGGTCGGCGGCGACTGGTTCGACGCGATCCAGCTGCCCGGCAGCCGGGTAGCCCTGGTGGTCGGCGACGTGATGGGCCACGGCCTGCACTCGGCCGCCGCGATGGGCCGCTTCCGCACCGCCATGCAGACCCTGGCCGCGCTCGACCTGCCGCCCGGCCAGCTGCTGCGCCACCTGGACAACCTGGCCCAGAAGATCGGCGACGACCACCTGGCCACCTGCCTGTACGCGGTCTACGACCCGATCAACCGCACCTGCGAGCTCGCCAGCGCCGGCCACGTGCCGCCGGTGCTGGTCCACCCGGACGGCACCGGCGAGCTGCTGGAGATCCCGGCCGGCGCCCCGATCGGGGTGGGCGGGGTGCCGTTCGTCGCCAAGAAGATCGACGTGGTCGACGGTTCGATGCTGGTGATGTGCACCGACGGCCTGGTCGAGGTGCGCGGTGGCGACATAGGAGCCGGCCTGGCGGCACTCTGCGGGAACCTGATCGACCCCAAGCGGACGCCGGACGAGGCCTGTGACACGGTGCTGGAGCGGCTGCACTCGGATGACCGCAAGGACGACGTGGCGCTGCTGGTGGCCCGCTTCGACGGGGTGGCGGAGACCGAGGTGGCCACCTGGACGCTGGCGGTCGACCGCTCCGAGGTGCGCCGGGCCCGCCGGCTGGTCCGCGACCAGCTGGCCGCCTGGCAGCTGACCGCGCTCAGCGACACCACCGAGCTGCTGGTGAGCGAGCTGGTCACGAACGCGGTCCGGGTGGCCCGGGACTACGTCCAGCTCCAGCTGATCCGGGTGGACAAGCTGTTGGTCGAGGTCAGCGACGACAACCACAACCTGCCCTCGCTGGAGCCGGCCGAGTCGATGGACGAGAACGGGCGCGGCCTCAACCTCGTCAGCAAGCTCGCCGAGCGCTGGGGCACCGCCCGCAAGGCGGTCGGCAAGGTGGTCTGGTTCGAGCAGTCGCTGCCGCGCGGCTGAGCGGTCAGGCGGTCAGGCGGTCAGGCGGTGCGCCGCCGCTCGGCGCTGATCAGCGTGGCCGCCCCGACCCCGTTGAGCACCCGCGGCCAGTAGCTGCCGAAGACCTCGCCGGTGGCCGCGATCAGCACCGCGGTGATGATCGCCACCACGTGCTCCAGACCGGCCAGGTTGGGCAGCACCACGGCCTCGCCGACCATGGTCGCCACCACCAGGGCCCCGGTGAACCAGGCCCGGGTCTTCCAGGCGATGCAGACCGCCAGCGCCACCACGGCCGCCGACGGCCCGGTGTCCCGCATGTACGCCACCTTGCCGGCGAAGCCGAACAGGTGGTCGGGGCCGATCTGCAGCCCGATCCGGGCGTACAGGGTGCCGGCCAGGGTGCAGGCGTAGGCGATGAAGAGCGTGGCCTTGCGGCCGAGCACGATCTCGGCGATCCCGAAGACCAGCAGGACCTGCGCGAGCGCGCCCCAGACCGGCAGGTCCAGCGCGGGAACGTAGAGCGAGAGCGGGGTGCGCAGCAGCGAGACGTCGAGCGGCAGCCCGGCCTTGACGACCCCGATCCGGGTGACGAAGGCCTCGCCGCCGGGCAGGTGCTGAACAATGCTGAACAGGAGGATCAGGAACGTCGCACCGACCGCCAGCGGAATGGACGCGAAACGCTTGCGCGCCACCTGATCCCGGATGGTGCCGAACAATGTTCCCCACTCGGCGACGACGGCCCGGCGCACCGGCACCGACCACCCTCGTCGCTCGTCCCCCGTGTGGGTCCTCTGGTCCACGACTGCCTCTCTCGTCCGTTTCTCTCTCGTAGATATATCCGGCCTGGAAGAGGTTCACCCGCCCGGGTACAGATCCAGCCTAGGCAGATTCAACATCGTCCGACTCGCCCCTCATACCCATATTCCACTCATCCTCAAGTGGGATATCGCACTTACTGATCTCAGGGGTGTGACCGACCGGTTATCAGGGGTTGCCCTGCGGGTCCCCTCCGCCCCCCGGCGGAGGGCTACCCCTTCCCGCCGCCTTCCGCCGTGGGCAGCGCCGCGGTCGCGCCCGGCAGGGCGGAGCGAGTGTGCCGACGACGGAAGAGCGAGGGGAGGCTCGGTGCGGTGATGAACCCCTCGGCCCGGGCGCTGGCGATGCCGATCCGGGGAATCTCGCTGCTCTTCTCGAAGAGCAGGTAGCGCGGTTCCCAGATCGGCCGGTACTTGGCGTTGGCCCGGTACAGCGACTCGATCTGCCACCAGCGGGAGAAGAAGCCCAGCACCGCGCGCCACAGCCGCAGCACCGGCCCCGCGCCCAGCCGCGAGCCGCGCTCGAAGACCGAGCGGAACATCGCGAAGTTGAGCGAGACCCGCTTCAGGTTCTGCTCCGCCGCCCCCTTCTCCAGGAGTTCGATCACCATGAACTCGATCAGGCCGTTCTCGGTGTCCCGGTCGCGACGCATCAGGTCCAGCGACAGGCCGCCCGGCCCCCACGGCACGAAGCTGAGCACCGCCCGCAGCGCGCCGTCCGCGTCGTGGCACTCCAGCATCACGCAGCGCCCGTCGGCGGGATCGCCCAGCCGGCCCAGCGCCATCGAGAAGCCGCGCTCGGTCTGCCCGTCCCGCCACAGGTCGGCCTTGCTCAGCAGGTCGGCCATCTCGGCCTCGGGGATCTCCTCGTGCCGGCGGATGCGCACCGTGTAGCCGGCCCGCTTGATCCGGTTGTAGGCCTGCCGGACCCCGCGCATCGCCCGGCCGTCCAGCGAGAACTCGTCCAGCTCGACGATCGCCTCGTCCCCCAGCTCCAGGGCGTCCAGGCCGTGCCGGGCGTAGATCACCCCGGCCTCCTCGGAGGCGCCCATCACGGCCGGCGCCCAGGCGTGCTCGCGGGCCTCGGCCAGCCAGGCGTCGATGGCGCCCGGCCAGGCCTCCGGGTCGCCGATCGGGTCGCCGGAGGCCAGCGAGACCCCGCCGACCACCCGGTAGGTGACCGCCGCCTTGCCGGTCGGCGAGAACTTCACCGCCTTGTCCCGGCGCAGCGCGAAGTAGCCCAGCGAGTCCCGCTCGCCCTGCTTGTCCAGCAGCGCGCGCAGCTTCGCCTCGTCCTCGGCGGTGAGCAGCTCCTTGCCGCGCGGGCTGCGGAAGGCGACGTAGAGCACCAGCAGGAAGAGCACCGCGCCCATCGCGTTGATGAAGGCGTTCAGCCAGTTGGGGACGTCGATCACGTCCAGCAGCCGGTCCGAGGGGGTGACGGTGACCATCCGGCCTACCGCGTAGCGGAACTCGTCCCCGAAGTCGGCGCCCGACAGCCGGTTGTTGAGGCCGACCAGCAGCGCCCCGACCACGCCGCCCAGCGCCAGCCCGCCGATGAAGGTGGCCACCGCCGTCAGCGGGTTGGACCGGTCGCCCTTGGAGGTGAACTCCTTGCGGCCGACCATCAGGCAGAGCATGAACAGTCCGGTCAGCACGGTGGAGAAGTAGTTGAACCCGTGCTTGTCGTAGTGATCGCTGCCGGGGAACACCAGGGCCAGCACGTACAGCAGGAAGGTCAGCCCGCCCAGGGCGAAGTTGAAGATCCAGGCGGCCCGCTTGCGCCGGCGCATCGCCACCGCGAGGAAGATCGAGAGCACCGCGCTGGCCAGCCCGGAGGTCATCAGATAGGGCGTGAAAAACTGTCCCTCGTTGTGGTGCTGCACCGAGTCACGGAAGGGTGTGACCACCACCGCGAGCACATTGACCAGCGCGATCAGCCGCAGGTACCAGACCGTGCCGGTCGCGGCGAGCGGCCGCAGCCGGGGCAGCAGACCGGCTCGGGGCGCGGCCGGGGCAGCCGGCGACGGCTGCTTGGTGGTGGTCGACACAGCTCAATTCCAAACGATCGGATCCGGCGGCGCATCCGCACTGCTGGTGGAGTGTCATCAATCGTGGCGCAGCCCGGCGGAGATCCGCGTGAACCGGGCAGCCGATTCCCACCCCGCCGATCGGCGGGGGTGAGAACCGTTCGACGTCCTAGGCTCGTCTGCGAGCAAGGAGCTAAGGAGGGATCGTGACGGCGATCCGGGTGCTGATCGTGGACGACGAGCTGCTGGTCCGCTCGGGTCTCGGGCTGATCGTCGGATCGGCCCCCGACCTGGAACTGGTCGGCGGCTGTTCGGGCGGCGAGGCCGAGGACCTGGTGCGGCGGCTCAAGCCGCACGTGGTGCTGCTCGACGTCCGGATGCCCGACCTGGACGGCATCTCGGTGCTGCGCCAGCTGCGGGCGCTGCCGGAGCCACCGGCCGTCTCGATGCTCACCACCTTCGACACCGACGAGTACATCGGCACCGCGCTGCGGGCCGGGGCGGCCGGCTTCCTGCTCAAGGACACCGCGCCGGACCAGCTGGTGCACGCGGTGCGGATCCTGGCGGCCGGCGGCAGCATGCTCTCGCCGGCGGTGACCCGCACCGTGATCGGCGGCTTCGTGGAGGGCGGCGGCCCGGACGCGGCGGCGCTGACCCTGGTCCGCTCGCTGACCGGGCGCGAGCTGGACGTGCTGGCGCTGCTCGGCGAGGGCCTGGCCAACGCCGAGATCGCCGACCGGCTCTTCCTCGGCACCGGCACGGTCAAGGACCACATCAGCGCGATCCTCAGCAAGCTGGGAGCGGCGAACCGGGTGCAGGCCGCCGTGATCGCGCACCGCGCCGGACTCGTACGGCCGACCGGGCAGTGATCCAGGACCTCTGGCGCAGGCTCTCGCCGACCGCCCGGCACCGACTGGCCCTGTTCGTCCCGGTGGCCTACGCACTGCTGGAGAGCTGGCTGCTGGACCGCGACACGGTCTGGTGGAAGAACGCGCTCAACTGCGTGGCCGCCCTGGGCCTGCTGCTGCGGCTGCGCTACCCCGTGGTCTCGATGCTGCTCGCCCTGCCCGGCACCTTCTTCACCGAGAGCTGGCTGGCCCCGATCACCGCGCTGTACTCGGTGACGGCCGCCCGGCGCCGGCCGCTGGTGCCGGTGCTCTGCGCGAGCGCCTTCGCGCTGGCCGACTACTTCACCTGGTCGGTCTCCGGGCAGAACTCCGGGATCGATCCGGTCGCGCTCACCCAGACCAACGGGCTGGCCCTGATGCAGTCGCTGCTGCTGGGCACCGCCCCGGTGGCGCTGGGCATGCTGGCCCGCACCCGGCGGGAGCTGACCCTGCGGCTGACCGAGCTGACCCGCGGCCAGCGGCGCGAGGCCCGGCTGCTGGCCGAGCGGGTGCTGGCCACCGAGCGGGCCCGGCTGGCCCGCGAGATGCACGACGTGGTCTCGCACCAGGTGAGCCTGATCAGCGTGCAGGCGGGCGGGCTGCAGGTGTCCACCACCGATCCGAACGCCGAGCGCACCGCGCAGACCATCCGGGAGCTGTCGGTGCGCACGCTGCAGGAGCTGCGGCAGATGGTCGGGGTGCTGCGCGCGGCCGGCGGCGCGGGCCTGCCGGGGTCCGCCGAGCCGAGCGGGCCGCCGCTCGCGCCGCAGCCCCGGCTGGCCGACCTGCCGCGGCTGATCGAGGACAGCGGCCTGCCCGACGGCGAGGTCGAGCTGGCCCCGGGCGAGCGGGAGTGGCCCGAGGCCGTGCAGCGCGCCGCGTACCGCACGGTGCAGGAGGCGCTGACCAACATCCGCAAGCACGCGCCGGGGGCCGCGGTGCGGATCGCGGTCACCGAGCAGGGCGCCCAGCTGCTGGTGGAGGTGCGCAACGGGCCCGCCGACGGCCCCCCGGACGGCGGCCCGGCCCTGCCCGGCGGCGGGCACGGACTGGTCGGGCTGCGCGAGCGGGCCCAACTGCTCGGCGGTCGGCTGACCGCGGGGCCCACCACCGACCGCGGCTTCGTGGTCCGCGCGGAGTTGCCCAGCGGGCGTGGGTGAGCGGGCGCGGATAGGGCCGGACGAGTGCGGTTATCAGGCCGGTTGCTCCGCCGTGCGGGTGACTGCGGGTGACTTTCCGGCTGCGTCACCGTTCCGCGGGGGATCGAAGCCGAAGAGTAGCCCGAGGACACTTTCGGTCAGTGCTGATCGGAAGTGCTCTCGTCTGCCCCTCTTCTATCCGGCAAGGAATGGAGACACCCCCATGAAGGACTTCCGCAGGGCTATCGCCCTCGCCTGCGCCACCGGTGCGCTGGTGCTGGGCGGCGCCGGTGCCGCCTCGGCCGACAACTCCGCTACTGCCGTCGGCACGGCGATCGGCTCGCCCGGCATCCTGTCCGGCAACGTGATCCAGATTCCGGTCAACATCCCGATCAACCTCTGCGGCAACTCGATCGACGTGATCGGCCTGCTCAACCCGGCAATCGGGAACACCTGCACCAACGGCTGACGCCGCGTACCTCGGCCGGCTCCGCCCCTCGGGGCGGGGCCGGCCCTCTGCTGTCCGGGCGGCTACCGCTGTGGTGAGGTGCGCCGGGCGGTACCGGCCAGCCGCAGCTGGCGCAGTGTCCAGCCGCGCCCCGCCGGATCGAGGGCGCCGGTCGCGGCCGTGAAGAGCTCGGCGGCCCGGCGGTAGGAGAGCCGCCCGCGCCCGGTCAACGGGCAGCGGTCCACCGTCGGCGTGCCGGCCGGCGCGCGCCGATCGGTCAGCAGCAGCGGCCCACCGGCCCGGCTGACCAGCAGCAGCGGCAGCAGCCGGGCCGCCCCCGACCCCCAGCGCAGCCCGTCCGCCCGGCCACGCCCGCGCCGCCCCGAGACGTCGATGTCGCCGACGTCCAGGGCCAGCAGCCGCTCGATCGAGGCGTTGGACTCGTACACCAGGTGCCAGCAGACCTGGTCACGCAGCGGTGCGGCCAGCGCCAGCACCGCCGCCACCTGATCCGGGGTCAGCGCCGCGGGCGCGTCCCCGGGCAGCGCGGCGGGCGCAAGGCCGGCGGTCGGGTCGGTCCGCAGCCAGCCCTGGGCCCGCCACCAGGCGAGCGCGCCGCGCAGCGCGGACAGCTCCCGGTTGGCGGTGCGCGCCCGGGCCGAGCGAGCGGCGAAGTGCGCGCCCAACCGGCCAGGGGTGCGCGGGTCGTCCAGCAGGGCCAGCGGCAGCACCGGCGGCTGGGCCCGGCGCCGGCCGGCGCCGCTGGGCACCGGACGGTCGGCCAGCGCCCAGGCCCAGCCGGCCAGCGCGATCCGGTAGACCCGACGGGATTCGACGCCGATCCCCGCCGCCGCCAGATAGCGCTCGACCGCCACCGCGTACTCGACCGGTTCCCGCAGTAAATCAGCCACCGATTTCTCCCTGTTCTCGCAGTTCATCGCGGATTTACTGCGCCAGTTCCGGCATTGTCGGAAATTGACTCGGCATCACTCAATTCTAGTCCGGTAAAGCCTTGTGCCGGAGCCGAACTGACGGGCACTCTGCTGAGCATGACGACCGCTCTCGACGGGCGCCGCAGAATCGTGCGCGCCCTCTTTCAGCACGCCCTGTGCCAGGGCCTTCGATCCGGCCTCGACCCGCTGCGCACGGACCGCGAATTCCGCGTCTTCTTCCCCGGCTACGCCCTCTCGCTGCTCGGCTCCGCGATGGCTCCGGTGGCGCTCGCCTTCGCGGTGCTGCACGGCCCGGGCGGCGCCGACCGGCTCGGCTGGGTGCTGACCGCCCGGATCCTGCCGCTGGTGCTGGTCCTGCTGGCCGGCGGCGTCGCGGCCGACCGGCTCGGCAGCCGGCGGGTGATGCTGGCCGCCGACCTCTTGCGCGCCCTGAGCCAGGGCGCCTTCGCCCTCCTGCTGCTGACCGGCCACGCCCCGTTTTGGGCGATCCTGCTGCTCGCGGCGGTCGGCGGCGCGGGCGAGGCGGTGTTCACCCCGGCGCTGACCGCGCTGATCCCGCGGCTCTCCCCGCCCGGGCGGCTCACCGAGGCGAACACCCTGCTCACCCTGGCCCGGTCCACCGCCGCCGTGGCGGGCCCCGCGCTCGCCGGGCTGCTCACCGCCGCCGCCGGGCCCGGCGCCGTGCTGGCGCTGGACGCGGGCAGCTTCGCCGCGAGCGTGTGGTCGCTCGCCCTGCTGACGGTGCGCCTGCCGGCCGGCGAGCCGGGTCCGTCCTACCTGGCCGACCTGCGCGCGGGCTGGACCGAGTTCCGCTCGCGCAGCTGGTTCTGGGTCACCTGCCTGCACATCTGCCTGTTCAACTTCCTGCTCTGGGCGCCGTTCCTGGTGCTCGGCCCGGCCACCGCCGGTCAGCGGCTGGGCGGCGCGGGGTCCTGGGGCCTGATCATGGCGGCCTACGGCGCCGGCTCGGTGTTCGCCTCGCTGGGCCTGCTGGGCCGCCGGCCCGCCCACCCGGTACGGCTGGCCACCCTCGCCTCGGCCGGCTGGGCGCTGCCCCCGGGCGCCCTGGCGCTCGGCGCCCCGCTGCCCTGGGTCTGCGCGGGCGCGCTGGTGGCCGGCGTCGGCACCGCGGTCAACGGCACCCTGTTCGCCACCGCCGAGCAGCGGCTGATCCCGGCCGCCGCGCAGGCCAGAGTCGCCGCCTACGGCAGCCTGGGTGCCTTCGCGCTGGGCCCGCTGGGCCTGGCCGCGGCCGGACCCGCCGCCGGGCTCCTCGGCACCAGCACCGTGCTCGGCTTCGGCGCCCTGTGGCTGCTGCTCTCCACCGGCCTGGTGCTCACCGTTCCTTCGGTGCGCCGAAACTGACCAGCCGACGGCCGTGCGGCAGCGGGATCCGCAGCCCGTCCCGGTCCGCGCCGGCCAGGTCGAGGGCGGCCGCCACCTCGGGCGGCGCCGGGCGCGCCCCGAGCAGCGCGGCGGTCAGCCGGGCGGCCGCCAGGTGCCAGTCCCGCGAGCGGCGCAGCATCGCGTGATCGCCGCCGGCCACCTCGATCCCGGCCACCCGCGCACCGGCCTGCCGGGCCCGGGCCGCGAAGTCCGCGGTGGCGGCGGGATCCGTCACCCGGTCGCGGTCCCCGTGCAGGGTCACCAGCGTGCGGCCCGCCAGTTGCTCGCACGGGTCCTCGGGCGGGCACCAGGGCGCGAGCGCCAGCACGCCGGTCACCGCCAGATGCCCCGCGGCCTGCAGCGCCGCCCGGCCGCCCATCGAGTGGCCGAGCAGCACCACCGGCACCGGGCCCAGCTCGGCCGCCAGCCCGTCCAGCACCGCCATCACGTCCTTGGCCGGATCGGCCCGCTCACCGTTCCAGCCCTGGTAGCGGTAGCGCACCAGCCCCACCGCCGGCCGCTGCCCGGCCGTGGCCCGCAGCAGCGGCGCCACGAAGCCGCGCATCCGCACCGCCGCCGGCTGCCAGGGGCGGGCCGGCACCATGCTGGCCACCTGCCCCCCGTGCAGCACCAGCACCACCGCCCGGGCCCCGCCCGGCCGCACCCGCCACCGCACCCCGCGCATCCGCACTCCTTCGCCCTGCCTTGGACCGGCCTGCTCAGCATCCAGTGTCGCGGGTACGCCGCAGGGCCGGTCGGCGCGAGGTACGTCACGCCGACCGGCCCTGCGGGAGCGGCCCTACGGAAAAGCGGTCAGCCTCGGGCGCTCCGGCGGCGGGTCGCCACCAGGATGCCCGCGCCGGCGGCCAGCACCACGGCGCCACCGACGGCGTAGGTCACCGTGCCGGCCGCACCGGTGAACGCCAGGCTCTGGGCACCGGCGGCGGACGGCTTGGCGGAGGCCGACGGCGTCGCGGCGGCAGCGGCGGCCGGCTGCGAGGCGGCAGCCGACGGCGTCGCGGCGGCGGCCGGGACGGACGCGGCCGGGACGGACGCGGCCGGGCTGCTCGGCGCGGCGCTGGTGGCGGCGGCCGGGGCGGCGTTCACCGTGAAGGTGCCGGTGGCGTCGCTGAACGGGTCCTCGTACGGCTTGGAGGCATAGACGGCGTAGCCGCTGTGCAGCTTCACCTGGGTGGTCTGCAACGCGGCGTCCGCCTTGAAGGTGAGCTTCAGCGTGGCGTCACCAGGGACCATGTGGCAGATGGCCAGCTCACGGCCCTCGACCGGCGTGGTGTGCTGGTAGGCCACCGGCGTCGCCTTGCAGCTGACACCGTTGTCCGCGGTGGCCGAGAGCATGTCGAGCCCCTGCGGCAGGTCGATCTGCTCCTTGGGGGACGGGTACCAGGTCTGCCCGGCGACGGCGTCGTCGGCCGTGACCACCACGTCCGAGTTGTCGACGGAGTGCAGCTTGACGGTCTGCACCACGCTCTGCCCCGCCGTGAAGTCACTGAGCTGGAAGGTGCTCTTGTCCTGGGCGGCGCGCTCCTTCGACTCGACCTCCAACAGGTGGCTGCCGGTCTGGGTGATCTTGCCGGCCTGCTGGTCGGCCTCCACCTGGGCGAGGGTGGTGTCGCCGTGCGGGACCAGGGTCTGGGAAAGCTCGATCTTCGTCGCGTCCGGAGTGCCGGCGCCGATCTGGACATCGACATCGGCGCGGGCGGCCGCGGTGCTGGTCGGCGGGCCGGGCGGGATGGTGGGGCCCGTGGCGGGCGCGGCCATGTCGCACAGGAACGCGGCGGCCTGGGCCGGGTCCGTGCCGGGCACGGCCGGCGTGCAGCTGCCGGTCGGGAAGGTCAACGTGACGCCCTTGGGCAGCGCGGGGCTCTGGGCACCCACCGGCTTGACCGCGACCAGGACCTTGGCGTTGACCGGGGAACCGGCCGGGCCGCTGACCCAGATCGCCTCGTCCTCATGGTCGCCCGGAGCCATCACCTCGGACTGCTGCCCGGGGTTGTACCCGGACCACTGCTGAAGGGTGAGGCCACCCAGATCGTCGGCCTGGGCCGCTGCTCCGAGAGCCAGCTGGAGCGAGGTCAGACCGAGCGCGGCGAGAGAGAGCGCCGCCGTACGAGCGAGTTTCACGAAACCATCCTGCATGCGAAGCGGCCTGCTGCGGCCGCGTCAGCGCTAAGGCCATCCCCCGGCGCCGGATCACCATAGCTAGCGGATGCCGTCATTCCGCATAGCGATCGCCTTCGTACTGGATTTGTTATCTGCCCACGAGTTTGACTTCCGGTCAATCCGATCGCGATCAACCTCTGTCAATAAATGCCCATTCCAGCAGTCCAGTTAGCGATGATTTCATCAAATATCGGTCAATATCGACCAGTCGGCGGACCGTCCCCATCCGGTTCCCTACCCTCGGGAGTACCCGAACGATCTCTTGGTCCAACGATCCCTGGGAGGCCCGATGGCCGGTGTCGACAGTGCGCTCAAGGAGGCGATGACCATCGAAGGCGCCCTCGGGGCAGCCCTGGTGGACATCGGCAGCGGGATGACGCTCGGCTCGCTGGGCCACGCGAACGACCTCGACCTGACCCTCGCGGCGGCCGGCAGCACCGACGTCGTCCGTGCCACCCTGCGCGCGGCCGAGCTGCAGGGGCGGGCCGGCGAGGCCATGGAGGACATCCTCACCACACTCACCCGCCAGTACCACCTGGTGCGGCCGCTCACCGGCTCCGGCGGCCAGGGCCTCTTCCTCTATCTGGTGCTGGACCGGGCCCGGGCCAACCTCGCCATGGCCCGTCACCGCGTCCACCGGATCGAGAGCGAACTGACCATCTGACCCGTCCGCCCCCGTCGGCACCCGCCCCCGCCGGCACCCGCCCGGGCTCAGGCACCTTCCCGTGCGGCCGCCGTCCGCTGCCGCACCCGGTCCCGGGTGGCCTCGGGCAGCTCGGGCACGTCGAGCAACAGCGGCAGCAGCTCCGGCTCCAGGGTCAGCGCCCGGTACACGGTGGCCACGGTCACCCCGTGCCCCGGACGGTGCAGCACCCGTACCGGATCGCCGGCCCGGACCGCCCCCGGGGTGAGCACCCGCAGGTAGGCGCCGGGCAGCGCCCGCTGGGTGAAGCGCTTCACCCAGCCCCGTTCGCCCAGCCACCCCGCGAAGGTGCGGCACGGGATCCGCGGCACGGTCACCTGCAGGACCAGGCTCGGCCCCAGCTGCCAACGCTCGCCGATCAGCGCGCCGTTCACCTCCAGGCCCTCGGTGGTGAGGTTCTCGCCGAACAGCCCGGGCGTGACCTCACGCCCCAGCTCCGGGGCCCAGCCGAGCAGGTCCTCCCAGGCGTAGGCGTAGACCGCCTGGTCCGGGCCGCCGTGGTGGCGCAGGTCGCAGATCGCGTCGCCGGCCAGCGCGCTGCCCGAGACCGGCGCGACCACCTCGATCGGGCCGTTGACCGGCCGCTTGTCGATCCCGGTGGTCCCCATGTCGGAGAACTCGGTCAGGGTGGCCGACCCGATGTTCACGGACCGGACGAAGGCGCTCGACTTCATGGGTCCAATTATCGCCGCCCGGCCGGCGCCGCCTCCCCCGGGCGGCCCAGCAGGCCGGGCCCCACCCCGCCCCGGCCCCCAGGCTGGGCCTCATGGACTCGCCGTCCCGCGCCGCCCGCTGGCCCCGGCTACTGCTGGCGGCCAGTGCACCACTGCTGCTGGTCGTCTTCTTCACCGTGCCGCTCGGCACCTTCGGCCCCGAGCACCCCGTGCTCAGCTGGTCGGTCTTCGCCCTGCTGCAGGCCACGCTGGCCGGGTTGCTGCTGCGCGAGATCCAGCTGATCGTGGTGGGCTCCCCGCGCGGCCGGCCCGGTCTCGGCATCCCGCTGCTGAGTCTGGTGGCCCTGCTGGTCTTCGCGGGCGCCTATCTCTCACTGGCCCGCGATCCGGGCGAGTTCAAGGGCCTGTCCACCCGGATCGACGCCCTCTACTTCACCGTGATCACCATGTCGACGGTCGGCTACGGCGACATCGCCCCGCTCGGCCAGTCGGCCCGGGTGGTGGTGATGCTGCAGATCCTCTACACCCTGGTCTTCCTCACCGCCGGAGCCACCGCGGTGGGCCAGTACCTGCGCGGCCGGCTCGGCGAGCGGGCCCGGCAGCGGCACGGCGGGGCCCCGCACAAGAAGCACGGATCCGGTTGAGCTCGCACAGCGGACCGGCGCATACGAGAAAGGGCCCCACCTCGATGACTTCCGTCATCTCGGTGAGACCCTGTCTCACTGTGCGCGAGGGGGGAGTTGAACCCCCACGCCCTTTCGGGCACTGGAACCTGAATCCAGCGCGTCTGCCTATTCCGCCACCCGCGCATGGGTGTTGTCGTAGATGCTAACCGATCGTCCGGGTGAGGTCGAACCGGTTTGGACCCGCTTCGCTTCTCACTCGGCCGGTTTCGGCTCCCTCTCGGGCGCCCCTTCCGACATGGAAAACATTAGCACGGTCCACGGGGAACCTACGAATCCATCCCCGGCCCCGACCTGCACAGCTGTCCCGGACCCGCCACTCGAACGGCCTGGCGAACGGGTGAGCCAGGGATGAGGGCCCCCGCCCGGGGGTACCTCTCGTTGCACCAGGACCACCCGAGCAGACAGGGTGTGCGCAAGCGCACGCCCCGTTGTCCGGCGGCCGGGGAACCGTACAGATGGCCGCGGCGTGGATACGATCAGTACGGAAGTACCGCAATCGGGCCCCCTCGGCCCGAGCCGGAAGCCGAGAGCCCTGTGGAAGGGGGTGCCCAGTGGGAGTCCTGAAGAAGTTCGAGCAGCGACTCGAGGGTCTCGTGAACGGCACCTTCGCCAAGGTGTTCAAGTCCGAGGTCCAGCCGGTGGAGATCGCCGGAGCGCTGCAGCGTGAGTGCGACAACAACGCCACTATCTGGAACCGCGACCGCACCGTGGTGCCCAACGACTTCATCGTCGAACTCAGCCCGCACGACTACGAGCGGCTGAGCCCCTACGCCGGCCAGCTCGGCCAGGAACTCTCCGGCATGGTGCTGGAGTACGCCGAGGCGCAGCGCTACAGCTTCCTCGGGCCGCTGCAGGTGAACCTGGAACGGGCCGACGACCTGGACACCGGTCTGTACCGGGTGCGCAGCCGCACGCTGGCCGGTGAGACCCCCGAGCCGCCCGCCCCCGCGCCACCGGCGTACGGCCGCGGCCCGGCGGAGGAGCCCAGCGCACCGTGGCAGCAGAGCAGCGCACCGACGTACGCCGGTCCGCCGCCCGCCCCGAGCGCTCCGCCCGCCGTGCCGTCCGCGCCGCCCGTCGGCGGCGGCCAGAGCAATGTGCGGCCCTTCCCGGGGGCCGGCACCGGCGCGGGCACCCGGCGCTGGATCGAGGTCAACGGGACCCGGCATCAGATCACCGGCAACGCCTGCGTGCTGGGCCGCTCCACCGAGGCCGACGTGCGGATCGACGACCCGGGTGTCTCGCGCAAGCACGCCGAGATCCGCCCCGGCAACCCGGCCATGGTGCTCGACCTGGGCTCCACCAACGGCATCGTGGTGGACGGACAGCACACCCAGCGCGCTACGCTCCGCGACGGCTCGCGGATTGTCGTGGGCTCCACGACGATCATCTACCGACAGGTCGAAGGGTAGGGCGAGCTCCGGTGTCCGAACTGACTCTGACAGTCCTACGGCTGGGATTTCTGGCCGTGCTGTGGCTGTTCGTCATCGTCGCGGTGCAGGTGATCCGCGGCGACCTGTTCGGTGCCAAGGCCACCGCCAAGGTCGGCCGGCGAGCGGCGCGCACGGCGGCCACGCCCGCCGCGGCAGCGGGAGCCGCCGGGGCAGCGGGCACTCCCGTGCGCCAGCAGCCCAGCGCGCCGAGCGGACGCGAGGCGACCCAGGGCGGTCAGCGGTCGAACGGCCGCGGCCGGCAGCCGGCGGCCGAGGGCGGCCGGCGCGGAGCGCCGACCCAGCTGGTCGTGGTGGAGGGCGCACTGGCCGGCACCACGGTCGCGCTGCAGGGCCAGGTCATCACGCTCGGGCGGGCCCACGACTCCACCATCGTGCTCGATGACGACTACGCCTCCTCGCGCCATGCCAGGATCTACCCCGATCAGACTGGGCAGTGGACCGTGGAGGATCTAGGCTCCACCAACGGCACCTATCTTGACCGGCAGCGGTTGACCACGCCGACGCCACTGCAGGTGGGAATGCCGATCCGTATCGGCAGGACCGTCATCGAACTGCGGAAGTAGTAGCGCATGAGGGACAGCACCCCGTCCATGACCAGCCGGGACGGCAGCACCACGGCTGCCTGCGCCCTGCGC
This sequence comes from Kitasatospora sp. NPDC008050, assembly GCF_042957465.1. Taxonomy (NCBI): domain Bacteria; kingdom Bacillati; phylum Actinomycetota; class Actinomycetes; order Kitasatosporales; family Streptomycetaceae; genus Kitasatospora; species Kitasatospora sp. NPDC008050. Next base: position 159,770 of record NZ_JBIBIJ010000018.1, on the reverse strand, counting down.
GAGGCCCAGAGGGGGGCACGCACCGTATGAGCCTCGTGCTGCGTTTCGCCGCGGGTTCCCACAAAGGCCTGATCCGCGAGGGAAACGAGGACTCCGGCTATGCCGGGCCCCGGTTGCTGGCGGTGGCCGACGGGATGGGTGGCGCGGCGGCCGGTGAGGTCGCCTCCTCCGAGGCGCTCAGCGCGATCATCGCGCTGGACGAGTCGGACCCGAACGCCGATCTGCTGACCCTGCTGAACGATGCCGTCCAGGGCGCCAACGACCGGCTGCGCCTGATGGTGGAGCAGGACCCGCAGCTGGAGGGCATGGGCTGCACGCTCACCGCGCTGCTGTGGACCGGCGAGCGGATGGGCCTGGTGCACGTCGGCGACTCGCGCGCCTACCTGCTGCGGGACGGCTCGCTGTCCCAGATCACCCAGGACCACACCTGGGTGCAGCGCCTGGTCGACGAGGGCCGGATCACCGCGGAGGAGGCCGAGACCCACCCGCAGCGCTCCCTGCTGATGCGCGCGCTGGACGGGCGCGGCCAGGTCGAGCCCGATCTGTCGATCCGTGAGGTGCGGGCCGGGGACCGCTATCTGATCTGCTCCGACGGCCTGTCGGGCCCGGTCAGCCACCAGACCCTCGAAGAGACGCTCGGCAGTTTCTACGCGCCCGAGCCGACCATCCAGGAGCTGATCCAGCTCGCGCTGCGCGGCGGCGGCCCGGACAACATCACCTGCATCGTGGCCGACGTGCTCGACGTGGGCCCCAGCGACACCCTCAGCGGCCAGTTCGTCGCCACTCCCGTGGTGGTCGGCGCGGTGGCCGAGGGGCCGCACGGCACCGCGCTGGACAACGCGATCATCGACACCCCGGCCGGGCGTGCGGCCGGGCTCGGCCGCCCGCAGCAGCCCCCGCAGGGCGCCTTCGGACCGGCCGACGGCTACGGCGGCGCCCCGGGCGGCTTCGGCCCGGCCCAGGGCTACGGCGAAGCGGGCTACGGCGAGGCGTCGTCGGAGGGCTACCAGGAGGGCTACGGCCAGCCCGGCTACCCCCAGGCGCCCGAGGGCTACGGCCCCGCCGGCCACCCGGCCGAGGGCTTCGGCGCGCCGGAGGGCGAGTACGACGCCGAGGGCTACCGCGCCGCGGAGGAGTACCGGACGCCGCCCGCCGAGCAGCCGCGCAAGCGCCGCTGGTTCCGCCGCTCGGCGATCACCGCGGTGGCGATCGGCCTGGTCGGCGGCGCCGCCTACGCCGGGTACCAGTGGACCCAGGGCCAGTACTACGTGGGCGACCACGACGGCCATGTCGCCGTCTACCAGGGCGTCAACCAGAACCTGGCCGGGCTGAACCTCTCCTCGGTGCACCAGGACTTCCCGGACGCCACGCTCGCCGACCTGCCCGCCTACCAGCAGTCCCAGGTCAAGAACACCGTCTCGGCGAACAGCCTGGACGCCGCCACCCAGCGGGCGCGGGACTTCGAGGCCCAGGCCTCGGTCTGCCACAAGCTCAAGCAGCCCACCACGGCACCCGGCGCCACGGCGACCAGCGCCTCGTACCACGCCTCACCCAAGGTGGGCGCCTCACCCGCGGCGCCCTCGGCCACGGCCACCCCCGGCCAGCCGACCCAGCCCAGCAGCCCCAGCCCGAGCACCCCGGCGCAGAGCACGCCGCCGGCCGCGCCGAGCACCCCTGCGGGGCCGCCGCCGCTCACCGCGGACGAGCAGAAGCTGGCCGGGAACTGCTCCTGACGAACCCCACGGGTGCGCGGCCGGGCAGCCCGGCGCGCGGCATCGCCGCCCGCCTCGGCCGGTCGCGCACCTGACGGTCCGTCGCATCGCCTCGTCACCGACCGGTGTGCGACGCCCACGGAACCGACCCGCCCGGTCGGGGCGTAAGGGTTAGTGCGGTTGAATGACTCCCGCCGCACCTACGGGCGGCGAGCACGCCGCGCGCGCCAACGAGGAGGGGACCGCGTCTCTTGAACAAGCCCATCCGACGGGTCTCCGTCTTCTGCATGGTCCTGGTCTTCGCGCTGCTGCTGCGCGCCAACTGGATCCAGGCCGTGGTCGCCGACTCCTACGCCGACAACTCGCACAACCAGCGGGTCAAGTTCGACGAGTACTCCTATCCGCGCGGCAACGTGATCACCGCCGACGGCCAGCCGATGACCGGGTCCAGCGCCACGACCAGCATCAAGTACAAGTACAAGATCGACTGGAAGAACGGTCCGCTGTACGCCCCGATCACCGGCTACAACTCCCAGGTCTACAGCAGCACCGGCCTGGAGGCCCTTGAGGACCCCGTGCTCGGCGGCACCGACGACCGGCTCTTCGTCAACGACACGATGGACATGCTGACCGGCGGCAAGAAGCAGGGCGGGGACGTGATCACCACGATCAACGCCAAGGCCCAGCAGGCCGCCTTCCAGGGCCTGGGGGACAAGAAGGGCGCCGCGGTGGCCATCGACCCGCGCACCGGCGCGATCCTGGCCCTGGTCTCCACCCCGTCCTACGACCCGAGCACCTTCGCGGGCAGCAGCACCGCGGACGGCAAGGCCTACAGCGCCCTGCTCAGCGACCCGAACCAGCCGATGCTGGACCGGGCCCTCAAGGAGACCTACCCGCCGGGCTCGACGTTCAAGATCGTCACCGCCGCCACCGCGTTCGAGACCGGCAAGTACCAGAACCCGACCGACCAGACCGACACCCCCGACCACTACATCCTGCCGGGCACCACCCGCGAGCTGCACAACGACAGCGACGGCGAGGCGTGCGGGCAGGCCACCCTGATCGACGCCTTCGCGATCTCCTGCAACACCGTCTACGGCAAGCTCGGCGCCGACCTCGGCGAGGAGAAGCTGCTCGCGCAGGCCAACAAGTTCGGCTTCAACGCCACGGTGGACACCCCGATCCGCTCCGCGGCGAGCACCTTCCCCAGTGACTCCACGCCCGACGGCACCGCGATGGACGCCATCGGCCAGCACAACACCGCCGCGACCCCGCTGCAGATGGCCATGGTCGCCGCCGCGGTGGCCAACAACGGCAAGCTGATGCAGCCGTACCTGGTGGACCAGGAGAAGACGGGCAGCGGCAGCGTGCTCTCCAAGCACACCCCCAAGGAGATGGACCAGGCGGTCAGCCCGGCCACCGCCCAGAAGCTGCAGCAGATGATGGTCGCCGTGGTGCAGAACGGCACCGGCAGGCTGGCCCAGATCCCCGGCGTCGAGGTCGGCGGCAAGACCGGCACCGCCCAGCACGGCACCGACGCCAAGGGCCTGCCGTTCGCCTGGTTCGTCTCGTACGCCAAGGTGGGCAACGACATCCCGGTCGCCGTGGCCGTGGTGGTCGAGGACGGCGCCGCGACCAGCGACGAGATCAGCGGCGGCAGCATCGCCGCACCGATCGCGAAGTCCGTCATGCAGGCGGTGATCGGGCACTAGGGCTTGAGCGTCGGGCTGGTGCTCCGGCGCCGGAGCAGATGTGGATCGCCCTGCCCCATCGGGCAGGCGCTCGGATACCGGTCTGGTCTCAGCTGGCGGGCGTGTCGAGTTGTCGCTACGGCGACCGGTAGCGTATCCGCAAGCGGCGGGTGTGCCCGCGGCTCGGTCAGGTGGCCCGCCGGGGTCCGGCGACCGACGTCACAGAACCACCGTGGCAAGGGCAGCGTCACTACAGCAATGTGCGGGGACACCTACGTCATATCCTCACCGGCCGGTGAGGGAGAGGGCCGGAACTATGGAAGAGCCTCGTCGCCTAGGCGGCAGGTACGAGCTCGGCGGCGTCCTCGGACGCGGTGGCATGGCCGAGGTCTACCTCGCCCATGACACCCGGCTCGGCCGATCCGTCGCAGTGAAGACGCTCCGGGCCGACATGGCCCGGGATCCGTCGTTCCAGGCCCGGTTCCGCCGCGAGGCGCAGTCCGCCGCCTCGCTGAACCACCCCGCGATCGTCGCCGTGTACGACACCGGCGAGGACTACATCGACGGCATCTCCATCCCGTACATCGTGATGGAGTACGTCGAGGGCTCCACCCTGCGCGAGCTGCTGCACTCCGGGCGCCGGCTGCTGCCCGAGCGCGCGCTGGAGATGACCATCGGCATCCTGCAGGCCCTGGAGTACTCGCACCGGGCCGGCATCGTGCACCGCGACATCAAGCCCGCCAACGTGATGCTCACCCGGCAGGGCAACGTCAAGGTGATGGACTTCGGCATCGCGCGCGCCATGGGCGACGCCGGGATGACGATGACCCAGACCTCCGCGGTGATCGGCACCGCGCAGTACCTCTCGCCCGAGCAGGCCAAGGGCGAGACGGTGGACGCGCGCTCCGACCTCTACTCCACCGGCTGCCTGCTCTACGAGCTGCTCACCGTGCGCCCGCCGTTCATCGGCGACTCGCCGGTCGCGGTGGCCTACCAGCACGTGCGCGAGGAGGCCCAGCCGCCCTCGGTCTACGACCCCGAGGTGCGCCCCGAGGTCGACGCGATCGTGCTCAAGGCGCTGGCCAAGGAGCGGGACTACCGCTACCAGAGCGCCGACGAGATGCGCGACGACATCGAGCGCTTCCTCGACGGCCTCCCGGTGGCCGCCGCCCAGCAGGCCGCCGCGTACGGCATGGGTGGCTACGGCTACGACCAGAACGGCTACCCCGCCGAGCACGACCCCTACGGCCAGACCAACCTGCTGCCCCAGCAGGGCGGCCCCGGCTCCGCGCCGACCACCATGCTCTCGCCGGTGGGCCAGCAGGGCTACCAGCAGGGCGGCCCCGGCAACGGCTACGACGACAGCGCGTACAGCCCCGACGGGTACGACGACGGCCCGCGCGGCAGCCGCCGGCGCGAGGACCCGCCGAAGAAGAGCAACGCCTCCTGGATCATCCTGGCCATCGCCGCGGTGTGTGTCCTGGTCGGCTCGTTCTTCGTGGCCTCGGTCATGTTCAAGACCAACAGCGGCGGTGGCAGCAGCCAGATCACCGTGCCCACCCTGACCGGCAAGAGCATGGCCGACGCCACCACCGCCGCGCACGCCACCAACGCCAAGCTGACCGTGACCCAGGGCGACCCGATCCCCTGCGGGAACGTCGCCAAGGACCTGGTCTGCCAGCAGAACCCGGCGGCCGGCGCGCAGCTGGCCTCCAACGGCCAGATCACCGTCCAGCTCTCCAGCGGCCCCGGCCAGAGCCCCGTCCCGACGGTGACCGGCCAGCCCAAGGACGCCGCCTCGCAGGCGCTGACCGCGGCCGGCTTCACGGTCGCGCCGCTGCAGTACGCCAACGACGACACCATCCCGCAGGACTCGGTGATCTCGCAGAGCCCGGCGGGCGGCGCCAAGGCCGACCCGAACACCCCGGTCACCCTGACCGTCTCGTCGGGCCCGGGCAAGATCGCGATCAGCAGCGTGGTCGGCCAGCCCGCGCAGGCGGCCGTCACGGCCCTCCAGGGCCAGGGCTTCACCACGATCGACAGCACCTCGAAGACCACTCCGGTCACCGATCCCACCACCCAGGCGGTCGGCACGGTCGCCTCGCAGACCCCGGCGGCCGGCACCAAGGCCTCCAAGAGCGCCCCGATCACGCTGACGATCTACACCGCGCCGGCGAAGGTCAACGTGCCGATCCTGGTCGGCAAGACCTACAAGGACGCCTTCGCGGCGCTCAGCGCGCTGCACCTGACCCCGAGCGTGGTCTCGGGCCCGCAGGACGACAACGCCCTCGTGATCAACAGCACCCCGGCGTCGGGCACCCTGGTCGACCCGAACTCGACGGTGCAGCTCACCACCCAGGCGGCCCCCGCGTCGCCCCCCGCCACGCCGGCCAAAGGGGGTCCCTCCGGCGCCTCCTTCCCCTCCTTCGGGTTCCCCTTCTCACCACCGGGGGGGAACGGGAACAACGGGGGGAACTAAGCCCTGATGTGACGCCGTGAGCCACGCGAAGGGCCCTGGACGACCGTGGTCGTCCAGGGCCCTTCGCGTGGCCCGCCCGGGGGCCCGGCGCTCAGTCCCGCAGCTCCGGCGGCGGGGTGCGGCTCGCGTCCACCTGGTCCACCCGCACCAGGCTGCCCCAGACCGCCATCCGGTAGCGGGAGGTGTAGACCGGCGTGCAGGTGGTCAGCGTGATGTAGTGGCCCGGCTTGGTGTAGCCCGAACCCTCGGGGACCGGGGCGATGACGCCGACGTCGTACTTGCTGGTCTCCGGCAGGGTCGCGTCGACCCGGTAGACGTACCAGTGGTCGCGGGTCTCCACCACCACCGCGTCGCCCTTGTCGAGCGCGTCCAGGTCGTGGAACTTCGCGCCGTGGCCGTCCCGGTGGGCGGCCAGGGCGAAGTTGCCGCTCGGGTCCCAGGGCATCGCCGCGCGGTAGGGCTGCTGGTAGACGCCCGCCACGCCCTCGTTGAGCACCTCGGGACCGGTGCCCAGCTTGATCAGCACCTGGTAGTCCTTGCCGAGCGCGGGCACGTGCAGGAAGCCGACCCCGTCACCGGCCTGGTAGGGCACCGCCGGGGCCGGCGCCCCGGCCGCGGGCGCCGACCAGACCTGCCGCAGCCGGTCACCGGCCTGGTGCGCCTGACGCTCCGCCAGCAGATCGGTCCACCAGAGCGAGTAGCCGACGAAGAGCGCCAGCACCAGGCCGGCCGTGATCAGCAGCTCACCGAGGAGCCCGAGCACCGCCGCGACGCGCGAACGGCGCCGGCGCGGCGGGTCGGCCGCCGAAGCATCGTCGACCGGCTGGTGCGACAGGTCCGTCACGCTGGCTCCGCTCGCTCGTCCGGCTGCGGCGCCCGGTGTGACGGCCCGTCTCTACTGGCCGCTCTGCAGCGCCGACGGCAGCCCCTGGCTGCGCGGCCGGTCGTCCACCATCTTGCCAAAGACGATGAGCCGTCCCTGGGCACTGAACTCCGGCGTACAGGTGGTCATGGTGATGTAGCGACCCGCTTGGGTGAACGGGGAGCCCTTGGGGATTGACTGCAGCACCGACACGTTGCCCGGCGGGGTCATCGGGATCCCGCCCTCCACCTCGTAGGTGTAGTAGTCCGTCTGGGTCTCCACGACGATCTTGTCGCCGGGGGAGAGCTGGGCGAGCTTGCGGAACGGCTGGCCGTGCGTGGTGCGGTGGCCGGCGACGGCGAAGTTGCCGCTGGCGTCCGAGGGCATCGCGGTGCCGGTGTAGTGGCCGACCAGGCCGTGGTCCAGCACGGTCGTGGTGTCGGTGCCCTCGGCGATCGGGTCGACCAGACCGATCTTGGGCACGTGGATGATCGCGAAGCCCTTGCCGGGTGTGAAGGTGGGCGCGGGCGTGTTGGACGCGCCGGGCGAGGGGGTGGGCGCGGGCGCGGCGGGAGCGGCCCACTGCTGCTCCAGCTTGCTGCGAGCGGCGTTCGAGTCGGCGTTGGCCTGCACGTTGGTCCACCACAGCTGGTAGGCGACGAAGAGCAGCATCACCAGGCCGAGCGTGATGAACAGCTCGCCCACCGCGCGGGCCAGCAGCACCCGCTTGCGCTCCTTGGGCCGCGCCACCGGGCCGCGCCGGCCACTGGCCCGGCGGCGCCCGGTGCCGGAGCGGACCGTCATTCCGCCCTGCGCGCGGCGCCGCTCGGCCCGCCCGGTGTCGGCGGCCTGGGCCTCGGCCGGGCCCGCCGGAGCGGCCGATATCGTGCGCAGCTGCAGCGTCTGGTCGGCCAGCCACGGGTAGGCGGGCTGCTCGGCCGTGGACTGGTCGGCCGACTGCGCCGGGTCGTAGACGCCCCAGCTGTCGGGCTCCGGGGCGCCGCCGTACGGGCCGGAGCCGTTGCCGGTGGCCGGCTGGCCCGGCCGCCCGTACCCGGGGGTCCCGCCGCCGGGCGTGCCGTACCCCTGGTACGCGTCCTGGCGCCCCTCCGGGCGCACCGCCGTCACGGAACTCAGCCCCGACCGATCACCGGGGCGAGCCCGGCCGAACGGTCGATCGCCGCCGGGTCGCCACACTCGGCCAGCCAGTTGGCGAGCATCCGGTGCCCTCCCTCGGTGAGCACCGACTCGGGGTGGAACTGCACGCCCTCGACGGGCAGTTCCCGGTGCCGCAGGCCCATGATGACACCGCTGTCGGTGCGGGCGGTGACCACCAGCTCGGCGGGCACGGTCTGCGGCACCACGGCCAGCGAGTGGTAGCGGGTGGCGGTCATCGGCGCGGGCAGGCCCGCGAAGACCCCGCCGTCCTCGTGACTGACCAGCGAGGTCTTGCCGTGCAGCAGCTCGGGCGCCCGCCCGACCACCGCGCCGTAGGCCACCGCGATCGACTGCAGGCCCAGGCACACCCCGAAGAGCGGCAGCCCGATCTCCGCGCAGTGCCGCACCATGTCGATGCAGACCCCGGCCTCCTCGGGCGCGCCGGGACCGGGGGAGAGCAGCACACCGTCATAGCCGTGCTCGCCGTCGCGGCGCCGCGCCCGATCGACCGTCAACTCGTCGTTGCGGACGACCTCGCAGGTCGCACCCAGCTGGTAGAGGTACTGGACCAGGTTGAAGACGAAGCTGTCGTAGTTGTCCACCACGAGGATCCGCGGTGCGGTGTCGGGCGAGGCCATGCGTGCTGTCTCCGGGTGAGTGCGGACGGGCGAGGGTCGGTGGCGCTCGGTGCGGCTGGTCAGCCGCCGTTGTTCACCGTGACGTCGTTGAAGGGGAGCAGCGGTTCCGCCCAAGGGAAGACGTACTGGAAGAGCACGTAGACCACACCGAGGATCAACAGCAGCGAGATGACGGCCCGCACCAGGAAGTGCCCCGGCAGGTGGCGCCAGATCCAGCTGTACATGGTGCTCCCTAGGTGATGGATGGTGGGCACCAGAGTAGACCTCGAAGCTGTGCGGATTGGTTGCCGTCGCCGATCTTCCCGACACTCCCCCGATTCCCGACAGCGCCCGATTCCCGGCCGGATCCGGCCGGGGCCCGACGCGGCTACTGCCCGGTGGCGGCGTGCAGGTCGGTGCTGCCGGTGTAGCCGGGCAGGTTCAGCTCGCCGTTCTCCTGCACCTTCCAGCCCAGCCCGTAAGCCGTGACGTACTGCAGGTAGTTGCGCACCGAGGGGTCGGCGTCCACGGCGGCATGCAGGTCGGTGGTCCGGCCCACGGCCCGGATCACGTACGGCGGCGAGTAGACCCGGCCCTGCAGCAGCAGCGTGTTGCCGACGCAGCGCACCGCGCTGGTGGAGATCAGCCGCTGGTCCATCACCTGGACGCCCTGGGCGCCGCCCCGCCACAGCGCGTTGACCACGGCCTGGATGTCCTGCTGATGGATCACCAGGTCGTTGACGCCGGGCTCGGGCACGCCGGGGATCCGGGCGGTGGCGTCCGGCGGCGCGTCGTTCAGGGTGACGGTCAGGCCGGGGCCCTGCAGCGGGGTGAGGCCCGCCTGCTGCTGGAGGGTGGCCAGCAGATCGGCGTCGGCGGGGCTGCGGCCCTGCTGCTTGGCGAGCTGGTCGGCGCGCTGCTGCTGGTCGGAGATGGCGGACTGGGCCTGCTGGTTCTGGTTGCTGCGCTGCTGTATGACGTCGCCGAGCCGCAGCAGCGAGTCGTCGGTCCTCAGGTCGATGCCGTGGGCGGCGTGCGCGCTGACGTAGAAGAGCATTCCGGCCAGGGCGAAGACGCCGCAGGTCAGGACAGGACCGACAATTCGGGGCGAGTCGCGTCGAGCCGAGGCCGGCGACGGGGGAGGGTCCCCGGAAATCGAGGAATTAGGCACCGTACCCTTATCTCCTTCCGACCCGGCGAGCCACTACGCTAACGGACGCCGGTGGCATGTGCGGATCCTGAGCCGTACGGACCCGGTCCCACAGCCGCCCGCCCAGCCCCGCTGCACCCTGCGCGGTCCACAGCGCATCGACAGGAGAGCTCCTCGTGCCGAAGTCTCGACTCCGCAAGAAGTCCGACTACACCCCGCCGACGACGGCCACTGCCGTCAAGCTCAGTACCGGGCGCAGCTGGGTGGCCCCCGTGATGCTCGGGCTGTTCCTGATCGGGTTGGTCTGGATCGTCACGTACTACGTGACCAGCAGCAGCTACCCGGTGCACGCCTGGGGCAACTGGAACATCCTGGTCGGCTTCGGCTTCATCGCGGCGGGCTTCGGCGTCTCCACGCAGTGGAAGTAACCGCCCGCTGAACACCCCCTGATGCCGCCCCGCCGTGCTGCCGCACCGGTGGGGCGGCTCGTCGCGCTGTGCAAGCGCAGTCCTACGAACCGCTTATCCACACGGTTATCCACAGTGGGGAAAAGTCGACCCATCCTGTGGATAACTCACCCGGGCGAAGCCTGTGGAGGATCGGCCCAAAACCCGTCCCCACCTGGTGACTTCGCTGACGGACACGCGTAGACCGACCTCCGGAGCACCATTCGGCACACAGCCTGTGTGCGGTTCACCGCATGCTGTGGACAACGTCAGGCGCCCCACTGGGGGGCGCACACTCGGCGATACGCGCCCCCGTCGGCGCTGACGGCGCTCAGCCGGTCAGCCGCGCCGACTCCACCAACACGATCGCGACCACCACGGCCAGCATCACGACCACCGTGCCGGCCTGCACCAGGTTCCGGTTCGCCCGCGGCGCGTACATCATCCCGATCCCGGTCAGCACGCCCGCGACCAGCCCGCCGATGTGGGCCCGCCAGTCGACCTGCGGCACCGAGAAGGTGATCACCAGGTTGAAGACGATCAGCGCGATCACCGGGCCCAGCGGCTGCCGGGCCACCCGGTAGAGCACGGCGGTGGCGCCGAAGACCCCGAAGATCGCCCCGGAGGCGCCCAGCGAGGCCACGGCGGACCCCGCGACCAGGTAGACCAGCGCACTGCCGGCCAGCCCCGAGACCAGGTACAGCGCGAGATAGCGCACCCGGCCCAGCACCCGCTCCAGGGTGGGACCCATCCACCAGAGCGCCAGCATGTTGGAACCGACGTGGAGCGGCGCGGTGTGCAGGAAGGTCGCGGTGAGCAGCCGGTACCACTGGTCGGGCCCGGCGGCCACGCCGTAGCCCGTCCCGGACGGCGAGACGTAGCTGTACAGCTCCCACTGGTTGGCCAGCGACTTGTCCAGGTAGCCGGCGAGCAGGAAGACCACCAGGTTGATCCCGACGAGGATCTTGGTCACCAGTGCACCGTCACCCGTGAGCCGGCCGCCGAACCGGGTGGTCGGCGCCTGGGCGGGCCGGGCGGCGGTCGCACCGCGCACGCACTCCGGGCAGTGGAAGCCGACCGAGGCGTCGATCATGCACTGCGGGCAGATCGGCCGGCCGCAGCGCGAGCAGCTGACCCCGGTCTCCTGGTCGGCGTGCCGGTAGCAGCGCGGCAGCACGTGTGCCTCGGCCGCCGCCTCGTCCTGGGCCATCTGCGGATCTTCCTCCTCATGACAGTTCCCGGTACCGCTCCGCCACACGGAGGGTCACCGGGAACGTCAAGGCTACTGCCGCGCAAGCGGCGCCGACAGGACTCAGCTGCGGGTGATCTCGACCGACTCGATCACCACGTCCCGCACCGGACGGTCAGCGCGGCTGGTGGGGACCACCGCGATCTCGTCGACGACCTTCTGGCCGGCCTCGTCGACGACCTCACCGAAGATGGTGTGCTTGCGGGTCAGCCAGGCGGTGGGGCTCACCGTGATGAAGAACTGCGAGCCATTGGTGCCCGGGCCGGCGTTGGCCATGGCGAGCAGGTAGGGCTTGGTGAAGGCCAGGTCGGGGTGGAACTCGTCGGCGAACTTGTAGCCCGGGCCGCCGGTGCCCTGACCCAGCGGGTCGCCGCCCTGGATCATGAAGTCCTGGATCACCCGGTGGAAGATGGTGCCGTCGTAGAGGCGGTCGGTGCTCTTCCTACCGGTCTCGGGGTGCACCCACTCACGCTTGCCCTCGGCCAGCTCGACGAAGTTCGCCACCGTCTTCGGAGCGTGGTTCGGGAAGAGCTTGACCACGATGTCGCCGTGGTTGGTCTTGAGCGTCGCGAACAGTTCCTCGGCCACCAGCAGCGCCTTCCTTCTCTCTCCAGTACTGACCGCTGCATCATGCCACGCCCGCCCCACCGGCCCGGGGGCCACGCGGAGAGCGCCACAGCGCGGACGGCCCAGCCTGCCATGCGATAGGACAAATCGGGATGCATGATCTCGAATCAGCTGGATAAGTGCATAGACGATGCCACCCAGGAGGAGGATCCCCGTGACCCGCTTGGACACCGCACGTGAGACGGCAGGCAAGACCATGGACTCGCTGGCGCCCTACGCCGCCACCGCCAAGGACACCGCCGCGCACTACGCGGACGAGGCCCGGCAGCGGCTCGGTCCAGCCCTCGACGCGCTCGGTCCGCGGGTCGAGGCGGCCGCCTGCCAGGCCAGGACCGGCACCCGGCAGGCCGCCCACTCGGCCGCCCACTCCGCCCGGTCCGGCTACAGCAGGCACCTCGCGCCCCACGTCGGGCAGGCGTTCACCGCCCTGCCGCCGCGCGCCCAGGAGAACACCCTGCGGGCGGTGCACCGGGCGCAGGAGGCCGCGCTGGCCGCCAAGCACTCCGCCGACCGAGCCGGCGACTACGCGCGCGCCACCACGCTGCCCAAGCTGGCCGGCGCGCTGGACGAGGCCCGGTCCGCCGCCGGCCCCGCGCTGCACGAGGCGCAGAGCCGCGGCGCGGCCGCCCTGATCGCGCTGCAGGGCCAGGTGAGCCCGGCGGAGATCAGCAAGCTGGCCGCCAAGAACGCCCGCAAGGCCCGCTGCAACGCGCTGGCCACCTCACTGGCGGTGGCCGGCGCGGTGGCGGTCGGCGGCGGGGTGCTGATCTGGGCCTGGTGGCACAAGCGCAGCGAGCCGGAGTGGCTGGTCGAGCCGCCCGAGGTGCAGGGCCCGCCGACCTCCGTGCACCCGGGCACCGCCCCGCTCAACGGCTCCGGCCCCGGCGCCGCCGACGAGACCGACCAGCCGCTGCCGGACTCCCCCGGCGGCACCCCGCACCCGGACGACGGCCACCCCAAGCCGCACGACCCACGCAAGCCGCACTGAGCCCCGCCGGGCCACCGAAAACGCGGATGGCCGACCTGTTTCCAGGTCGGCCATCCGCGTTCGCGCTGTGGAGCTTAGGAGACTCGAACTCCTGACATCTGCCTTGCAAAGGCAGCGCTCTACCAACTGAGCTAAAGCCCCGTGACGGTGCACCGGTCGCCGTCGGAGAACAGCGTACCGGGTCCGTCGGAAAATCTTGAGCAGGTATCCGGCATCAGCCAGGCAGGCGGGATCCGGGGAGGTCCAGCGGGACCTCCCGTCGTCCGCTGCGGGTCAGCGGCCGGCCGGGATCGGGTCGGTGGCCTCGGTCCACAGGTCCTGCTCGGCACGGTCGGCCTGGACCTGACGGTAGACAAAGAAGCCGCCGAGGGCGACCAGGGCGACCAGGAGGAGCTTCTTCACCGCGGGACCTCGTCCTTCTCAGCGTGGGCAGTCTCAGCAGCCGGCTGTCCGAACCGGGCGTCCGGGCTGCGAGTCCTCGAATGTGCACGTATGAATCGGCGGTTGGCGAGCCAAACCGCTCTGCGGCCGATGATACACACCCGTGTCCTGTTCGAGACCGGCCAGCGGCAGCTCAACCGGCGGACCCTGACGACGGTTTGACGGCGCGGTGCCCGTCAGCACGGCGGGCGGCGGGTCCGGCACCGGTGCGCAGCGGCCGTTCGGCGCCGGTGCGACGGCTCAGTCGGCCGGGCCGGGGCGCCCGAAGGCCACCGTGGCGTCGTCGTGGCGCTTGCCGCGCAGCCCGGGCGGTTCGGCCAGCTCAGCCGCCCGTACCGCCCGTAGGGCCCCTTCCGGGCCCTGCTCGTCCAGCACGTCGAGCAGCTGCCGCCAGCTCCAGCCGTACCGCTCGACCAACCGCGAGACGCCGTCGGTGAGGACCGCGAAGCGGCGTACCTCGCCCCACGGGTGGCAGCCGGTCAGCGCCTGGTCGGCAGCCTCGGGGCGGGTGCTGGCCACCCAGAAGCCGCCGGGGGCGTTGCGCAGCCGGGCGACGGTGGCCAGATCGTAGGCGGGCAGGCGCTCGACCCGGTCGTCGAGCACCACCTCCAGCCGACCGTCCGTCAGCTCCACCAGGACCGGCGAGTCGGCGAGCACCAGGTGCTCCAGCCGATCGCCGCGCCGGCGCAGCAGCGCCACGGTGGCCGAAGGGCTGTCAGGGTGGCCGAGATCACAGCTGTCCGCGTGCAGCTCCCGCAGCCGTTCGATCGCCGCCCGCAGCACCTCGGTCAGTGGCCACTGCGGCTCCTCGACCAGCAACTGCCCCAGCCGCACCCCCAGCCGCCTGGTCACCCAGGCCACGTCGTGCCGGCAGCCGGTCTCGGGCGCGCTCACGGTGGCACCGTCCAGCACCACCACGAAGTCCTCGCCCGCCAGCACGAAATCCTCGTTGGCCCGCCCGCCCGGCGCCGCCACCGACAGATAGCCGACCCGCATCCACCCGCTCCTCTGCCTCGAAACAGCGCCGAAAACAGAAGCGCCCCGGATGGTGAACCATCCGAGGCGCTCTCGCAGGTGGGCCTAACAGGACTTGAACCTGTGGCCTCTTCCTTATCAGGGAAGCGCTCTAACCGTCTGAGCTATAGGCCCTTGCCGCACTGAAAGATTAGCGGACCGATGGCCGATCTCCCAAATCCACGCTCTCGGCCCCGCTCGGCCCGGCAATCGCAACGTGCAGCTCAGGGGCACCGGGCCCGGCGGCGGAGGGCTCGGCGCGGGCCAGCCACTGCTCCCGGGTGGCCTGCAGGCCGCTGTCGCCGCTCGTGGCGGTGCGCACGGCCAGCACCTGGTTGACCCCGATCCGGTTCTCCTCGAAGGCCAGCGCCGAGGCGGCCATGTACAACCGCCAGACCCGCGCCCGGCCCCGGCCCACCAGCCGGATCGCCGTCGGCCAGCCGGCCTCCAGGTTGGCCACCCACTCGCGCAGCGTCAGCGCGTAGTGCTCGCGCAGGGCTTCGACGTCGCGCACCTCGAAGCCCGCCTCCTCCAGCAGCTCCACGGTGTGGCCCACCGGCGCCAGCTCGCCGTCCGGGAAGACGTAGCGGGAGATGAACGGGCTGCTGCGGTAGACCTCGTCGGGGCGGCTGGGGCGGCGGGCGATCTGGTGGTTGAGCAGCCGCCCGCCGGGGACCAGCAGGTCGTACAGGCCGCCGGCGTAGACCCGGTACTGCTCGCTGCCGACGTGCTCGGCCATGCCGACGCTGGAGATCGCGTCGTAGGGGCCGTCGGTGATCTCGCGGTAGTCCTGCAGGCGGATCTCCACCCGGTCGGCCAGCCCGGCGGCGGCCACCCGCTCGCGGGCCAGCGCCACCTGTTCGGCGGAGATGCTCACCCCGACGGCGGTGACGCCGTAGTGCTCGGCCGCGTGCAGCACCAGCGAGCCCCAGCCGCAGCCGACGTCCAGCAGGCGCATCCCGGGACGCAGGCCCAGCTTGCGGCAGATCAGGTCGAGCTTGGCCGCCTGGGCGTCCTCCAGGCTCTTGCTCTCCGGCGTCCAGTAGGCGCAGGAGTAGACCATCGAACTGCCGAGCACCAGGCGGTAGAACTCGTTGCCGACGTCGTAGTGGTGACTGATCGCGGCCCGGTCGCGCCGCCGGCTGTGCAGCCGGCCCTCGGGGCGGGCCTCCTCGGCGGGCAGCGCGGGCTGCGGGCCGAGCGCCCCGACCTTGGCCAGCACCGCCGCCGCCCGGCGCCCCGCCGGGCCGGTCAGGTCGCCCAGGCCCAGGTGCAGGTCGCGTACCTCGGGACGTTCGGCGAAGTGCGCCACCTCGGCCAGCACGGTGTAGAGGTCCTCGCCGGGGCCGAGGTCCAGGTCGCCGGAGACGTAGGCACGCGCCAGCCCGAGCTCGCCCGGGGACCAGAGCAGCCGGCGCAGCGCCCGCCGGTTGCGCAGCAGCAGCACCGGCGCCTGCGGGGGCCCCGCGGCGCTGCCGTCCCAGGCCTGCAGGCGGAACGGCAGCTGGGTGCCGACCAAGTCCTCCAGCGCACCGACGAGCTGCTGGGCGATCTGTGCCATCAGTGAACCTCCGCGCAACCGAGTGGACAGCGCTCGCGCGGAGGCTGTCCCGTGGGCCGAACCGGTAGCCGTGCAGCGGGACGCTCCAGCCAATCCAGGCACCGTCACCCGGCTCCGGCGGCGCGCCGGGGCCGGGCCCGGCTGTCACCCGAATGACGAAGCGGACCCCCTCGATCCAACAACCGAAGGGGCCCGCGCATGCCGTGTTTCGCGAATTTGGTTCGTACTGTGAGACGTTTTCTGACGATCGATCAGCCTATGACCGGGCGAGCGTCAGTCCTCCTCCGCCAGGGTCAGCTCGATGCCGCCGGTGAAACCCGCCGCCGCGTTGTAGATGAACGCCGCCAGGGTGCAGAGCGCGGTCATCAGGATCACGTCCACGACGGCGATCAGCGAGGTGTAGGTGAGCACCTTGCCGAAGCCGATGTAGTCCATGATGTTGATGCCGTTGCCGCTGCCGCCGGTGCCCGAGCCGGTGGCGTCCTTGAGCATGTTGCCCACCGAGCTGAAGACGCCCAGCGAGTCCAGCACGCCCCACAGCACGGCCGCCGCGACGATCATGATGATGCCGAGCGCCAGCGACAGCAGGAAGCTGACCTTCATCACCGACCAGGGGTCGGCCTTGGTGATCCGCAGCCGCGCCTTGCGGGTGCGCCCCGCCAGGCCGGCCTGGGCCGGCACCGGAGCGGCGGCGGGGGCCGTCGCGGGACGCCGCGGTGCGGCGCCCTGCGGTGCGGCGGGCCCGGCGCTGCGGGTGCCGCGCGGCGGGGTCGGCTGCCCCTTGGTGTACGTGGTCGGCGTCGAGTAGCCGCTGCCACCCGGCGCCGGCGCACCCGGCGGCTGGGCCGGGGCCGGCGTGTAGCCGCCGCCCGAGCCCACCGCGGACATCAGCGAGGTGGAGGCAGCCGGGTGCTCGGTCGGCGGCTGCGGTACACCTCCGTACGGCGCACCGCCCGGCGCGGCACCTCCCGCAGCACCCGTGGTCCCACTCACTCTGGTGTCCTCCCAGTTTCCCGCCGGGGGCGCGCTGTACGCCCCGGTCGACACTCCACTGTGCGGCATCAAGCTGAGAAGCCCGAAACCGGGGCAGGCCGGCCCTCCCAGCCCGTGAGCGGGAGTGCCGGCTGCCCGATGTACGTCAGCCCAGGTCAGCGGCGTCGTCAGCGGTCGGTGCGGGGTCGGTCACGGCCTCCGCCGTGCCCTCGACCACACCTTCCGCAGCAGCCTGCGTGCCGTCCTCGGCCGAATCCTCGGCCCCGTCCTCGTCCTCCGCCTCCGCGTTGCGGGCCACGCCCACCACCGCGTCGCGCTTTCCGAGGTTGATCAGTTGGACGCCCATGGTGTCACGTCCGGTTTCACGAACTCCGGAAACCCTTGTGCGGATCACCCCACCCGAGAGGGTGATGGCCATGATCTCGTCGCTCTCCTCGACCACCAGCGCGCCCACCAGCGAACCGCGGCCCTCGACGATCTTCGCCGCCTTGGTGCCGAAGCCGCCGCGGCCCTGGACCCGGTACTCGTCCACCGGGGTCCGCTTGGCGTAGCCGCCGTCGGTCGCGGTGAAGACGAAGGTACCGGGCCGCACCACGTTCATCGACAGCAACTCGTCGTCCTCGCGGAAGGCCATGCCCTTCACGCCCGAGGTGGCCCGGCTCATCGGGCGCAGCGACTCGTCGGTGGCGGTGAAGCGGATCGACTGGGCCTTCTTGGAGACCAGCAGCAGGTCGTCCTCGGCGGAGACCAGCTCGGCGCCGATCAGCTCGTCGTCCCGGCCGTTCTCGTCGGTGCGCAGGTTGATCGCGATCAGACCGCCCGAGCGGGGCGAGTCGTAGTCCTTCAGGTGCGACTTCTTGACCAGGCCCTCGCGGGTGGCCAGCACCAGGTACGGCTTGTCCTCGTAGGTGCGCACCGCCATCACCTGGGTGATGTGCTCCTCCGGCTGGAAGGCCAGCAGGTTGGCCACGTGCTGGCCGCGGGCGTCGCGCCCGGCGTCCGGCAGCTCGTAGCCCTTGGCCCGGTAGACCCGGCCCTTGTTGGTGAAGAAGAGGATCCAGTTGTGCGTGGTGGTCACGAAGAAGTGGTCGACGAGGTCGTCCTGCTTCAGCTGCGCGCCGCGCACGCCCTTGCCGCCGCGCTTCTGCGAGCGGTAGAGGTCGGAGCGGGTGCGCTTGACGTAGCCGCCACGGGTGATCGTGACGACGATGTCCTCCTCCGCGATCAGGTCCTCGACCGACATGTCGCCGTCGAAGGGGATCAGCGTGGAGCGCCGCTCGTCGCCGTACTTGTCGACGATCGCGGTCAGCTCCTCGGAGATGATCTCGCGCTGACGCGCCGGCGAGGCCAGGATCGCGTTGTACTCGTCGATCTTGCGCTGCAGCTCGTCGTGCTCGTCGGTGATCCGCTGGCGCTCCAGAGCGGCCAGGCGACGCAGCTGCATCTCCAGGATCGCGTTGGCCTGCAGCTCGTCGATGGCGAGCAGGCTCATCAGGCCGCTGCGAGCCGCGTCGGCCGAGTCCGAGGCCCGGATCAGCGCGATGACCTGGTCGATCATGTCCAGCGCCTTGAGCAGCGCGCGCAGGATGTGGGCGCGCTCCTCGGCCTTGCGCAGCCGGAACCGGGTGCGCCGGACGATGACCTCGACCTGGTGGCCGACCCAGTGCCGGATGAAGGCGTCCAGCGAGAGCGTGCGCGGCACGCCGTCCACCAGGGCCAGCATGTTGGCGCCGAAGTTGGTCTGCAGATCGGTGTGCTTGTAGAGGTTGTTCAGCACCACCTTGGCGACCGCGTCGCGCTTGAGCACGATCACCAGGCGCTGGCCGGTGCGCGAGGAGGACTCGTCGCGCACGTCGGCGATGCCGGCCACCCGGCCGTCCTTGACCAGGTCGGCGATCTTCAGCGCCAGGTTGTCCGGGTTGACCTGGTACGGCAGCTCGGTGATCACCAGGCACTGGCGGCCCTGGATCTCCTCGACCTCGACCACCGCGCGCATGGTGATCGAGCCGCGCCCGGTCCGGTAGGCGTCCTCGATGCCGCGGCGGCCCACGATCAGCGCGCCGGTCGGGAAGTCCGGCGCCTTGATCCGCTCGATCAGGGCTTCCAGCAGTTCCTCGTTGGAGGCGTCCGGGTGCTCCAGCGCCCAGAGCGCGCCGGAGGCCACCTCGCGCAGGTTGTGCGGCGGGATGTTGGTGGCCATGCCGACCGCGATGCCGGTGGCACCGTTGACCAGCAGGTTGGGGATGCGCGAGGGCAGGACGGTCGGCTCCTGCGAGCGGCCGTCGTAGTTGGCGGCGAAGTCGACGGTCTCCTCGTCGATGTCGCGCATCATCTCCATGGCCAGCGGCATCAGCTTGCACTCGGTGTAGCGCATCGCCGCGGCCGGGTCGTTGCCCGGCGAGCCGAAGTTGCCGTTGCCGTCCACCAGCGGCATCCGCAGCGACCAGGGCTGGGCCAGCCGCACCACGGTGTCGTAGATCGAGGTGTCACCGTGCGGGTGGTAGTTGCCCATCACGTCGCCGACCACGCGGGCGCACTTGTAGTAGCCCTTCTCGGGCCGGTAGCCGCCGTCGTACATCGCGTACAGCACACGCCGGTGCACCGGCTTGAGGCCGTCGCGGACCTCGGGCAGCGCACGGCTGACGATCACGCTCATCGCGTAGTCGAGGTAGGAGCGCTGCATCTCGGTCTCGAGCTCGATCGGCTCGACCCGGGAGACAAAGGTATCGGTGGAGCCGGTTTCCGGCTGCTCGCCCTCAGGACGGTTGTCGTCGACCACTGGTGGTCAGTTTCCTTTCACGCGTGACTGGAGTGTGCGATCCATCGCGGTCGCTTGGTGAGCTGCGATGCCTCGTCACACGTCCAGGAAGCGGACGTCCTTGGCGTTGCGCTGGATGAAGGACCGACGGGCCTCGACGTCCTCGCCCATCAGGACCGAGAAGAGGTCGTCGGCGCGGGCCGCGTCCTCCAGGGTGATCCGCTGCAGCAGGCGGTGCGCGGCGTCCATGGTGGTGATCCGCAGCTCCTCGGCGTTCATCTCGCCCAGACCCTTGAAGCGCTGGATCGCGTCGTCCTTGGGCAGCCGGCGCCCGGCCGCCACACCCGCCTCGATCACCGAGTCGCGCTCGCGGTCGGAGTAGACGTAGTCGAAGTCGTCCTTGCCCCACTTGATCTTGTACAGCGGGGGCATCGCCAGGTAGACGTACCCGGCCTCGACCAGCGGGCGCATGAAGCGGAAGAGCAGGGTGAGCAGCAGGGTGCGGATGTGCTGCCCGTCGACGTCGGCGTCGGCCATCAGCACGATCTTGTGATAGCGCAGCTTGGACTCGTCGTAGTCCTCCTGGATGCCGCAGCCGAAGGCCGAGATCAGCGCCTGGACCTCGGTGTTCTGCAGCACCTTGTCGATCCGGGCCTTCTCGACGTTCAGGATCTTGCCGCGGATCGGCAGGATGGCCTGGGTGCGCGGGTCGCGGCCCTGCTTGGCCGAGCCGCCGGCCGAGTCACCCTCGACGATGAAGATCTCGCACTCGGCCGGGTCCTTGGACTGGCAGTCGCTCAGCTTGCCGGGCAGCGAGGCGCTCTCCAGCAGGCCCTTGCGGCGCGTCAGGTCGCGCGCCTTGCGGGCCGCCATCCGGGCGGTGGCCGAGTTGATCGACTTGCGGATGATGTCCGCGGCCTCGGTCGGGTTGCGGTCCAGCCAGTCGTTCAGCTGCTCGTGCACCACGCGCTGGACGAAGGTCTTCGCCTCGGTGTTGCCCAGCTTGTCCTTGGTCTGACCCTCGAACTGCGGCTCGCCGAGCTTGACCGAGATGATCGCGGTCAAGCCCTCGCGGATGTCCTCGCCGGAGAGGTTCTCGTCCTTCTCCCGGAGCAGCTTCTTGTCCCGCGCGTAGCGGTTGACCAGGCCGGTCAGCGCCGCGCGGAAGCCCTCCTCGTGGGTACCGCCGCCGTGCGTGTGGATCGTGTTGGCGAAGGAGTAGACCCCCTCGGTGTACGAGGAGTTCCACTGCATGGCGACCTCGACCGAGATCGTCTTGTCCTTGTCCTCCGCCTCGAAGTCGATCACCGAGGGGTGGATGACCTCGCCCTTGCGGGAGTTGAGGTCCTTCACGAAGTCGGCGATGCCGCCCTCGTAGTGGTACTTGGCGGAGAGCGGCTTGCCCTCGTCGTCGACGTGCTCATCGCGCTCGTCGGTCAGCGAGATGCTCAGGCCCTTGTTGAGGAAGGCCATCTCCTTGAAACGGCGCGAGAGCGTCTCGAAGGAGTAGACGGTGGTCTCGAAGATGTCCGGGTCGGCCCAGAACGTGACGCTGGTGCCGGTCCGGTCGGTCACCTCGTGCTGCTGCAGCGGGGCGGTCGGGGCGCCGAGCTTGTAGTCCTGGGTCCACCGGTGGCCATCGGTGTGGATCTCGATGGCGAGCCTGGTGGAGAGCGCGTTGACCACCGAGACGCCGACGCCGTGCAGACCGCCGGAGACCGCGTAGCCGCCACCGCCGAACTTGCCGCCCGCGTGCAGCACGGTCAGCACGACCTCGACGGCCGGCTTCTCCTGCCCTGGGACGATGCCGACCGGGATGCCGCGGCCGTTGTCGACCACCCGCACCCCGCCGTCGGCCAGGATCGTCACGTCGATGGTGTCCGCGTGCCCCGCCATCGCCTCGTCGACGGAGTTGTCCACCACCTCCTGGACCAGGTGGTGCAGCCCGCGCTCACCGGTGGAACCGATGTACATACCGGGACGCTTGCGAACCGCGTCGAGCCCCTCCAGCACCTGGATGTTGCTGGCGGTGTAGGAGGTACCCGAGGACGGGTCGGTGGGGACGGGGGACTGGCTGGAATCGCCGGAATCGGCCACGAAGCGCCCTCTCTGGCACAGCACGGGCCGCATCCCCGCCCAGGGTTCGGGCGGACGTGCGACCACGGCGTTTCGACTCAGTTACCGCAAGCGGCAGTGTTTGACTCTCAGTCTACCGGTACCACTGACATAGATGGGCGTTTGGCAGGCTCTGAAGGCGGATTTGCCGCCCCGAATCCCCTCCGCACATGTCCCGATACTCGCCCGGGGGGCTCAGCGGCCTCACGCGGGCCGTCAGCGGTTCCGGAGGTATGCGCTCCGTCAAGGGGGACCCACCGGCCGGGATCACCCCCAGGTGTCACGCGGCCCCTGGCTGCCCGGGGCCCGCAGCCGGCCGTAGCGCCGCTCCGGCGCCGAGGGGCCGAGCACCCGGATCAGCCGGACCGTGCCGTGTCCCAGCTCGTGGTTCAGCCGGGCCACCAACTGCCGCGCCAGCAGGCGCAACTGAGTGGCCCAGGCGGTGGAGTCACAACGCACCGTCAGCACCGCCTCGGCCTCGGCGAACTGCTCGGGGGTGCAGTGCGCGGCGATGTCGGGACCGACGATCTGCGCCCAGCGGCCCATCACCCCGCCGACCGCGGCCGGGGCCTCCCAACCACGCTCCGTGATCAAACGATTGAGTGCGGCCCCCAGCGGGACCGGGTCGCGACCGTCCGCGCGGGCGCCGCTGCGCAGTCCGTGCCGCTTCGCCTCACGCTTCTCGCGGACCTGCTCGCCGCGCTGGCGGGCCTGCTCCTTGGCCGCGCGCAGGGCGACCCGCGCCAGATCGACGCCGGACAGTTCCGATTCACTCACGGGCGGTGCACTTCCTTCCCCAGCCTGTGGACAGACCAGGGTACGAGGTTCCTGGGCGGTCCCGAAGCGAGCCACGAAGACGGCTACGAAGACGCCTACGAACCGAGCCTGGTCACTTCGCCCGCGGCGACCGCGTACCGGGTACCGGCCAGCGCCTTCGGGACGTCCTCCGGCACCGCCGCCGTCACCAGCACCTGCTCGCCGCCGGCCACCAGCTCGGCCAGCTGCTCGCGGCGGCGGGCGTCCAGCTCGGCGAAGACGTCGTCCAGGATCAGCACCGGCTCGCCGCCGTCCGCCCGCAGCAGCTCGTAGGAGGCCAGCCGCAGCGCCAGCGCGAACGACCAGGACTCGCCGTGGCTCGCGTACCCCTTGGCGGGCAGCGTGCCGAGCAGCAGCCCCAGCTCGTCGCGGTGCGGGCCCACCAGGGTCACCCCGCGCTCGGTCTCCTGCTTGCGGACCGCCTGCAGCGCCTCCAGCAACTGCTGGTGCGCCTCCTCCCGGCTGCCCGGCAGCCCGCCCTCGAAGGAGGAGCGGTACTCCAGCCGGGTCGGCCCGCCGCCCGGGGCGAGCCGTTCGTAGGCCTGCTCGACCAGCGGCGCGAGGGCGGCCACCAGTTGCAGTCGAAAAGCCGTCAACTCGGCGCCGGCCTGGGCCAGGTGGCCGTCCCAGACGTCCAGGGTGGACAGGTCGGCGCCCTTGCCGCCGCCGGCCCGGCGGGCCATCGCGGCGGTCTTCAGCAGCGCGTTGCGCTGCTTGAGCACCCGCTCGTAGTCGGCGCGCACCCCGGCCAGCCGGGGCGCCCTGGCGGTCAGCAGCTCGTCCAGGAAACGCCGCCGCTCCCCCGGGTCGCCCTTCACCAGGGCCAGGTCCTCGGGGGCGAAGAGCACCGTGCGCAGCAGGCCCAGCACGTCGCGCGGGCGCACGTTGTCCGAGCGGTTGATCCGGGCCCGGTTGGCCTTGCCCGGGGTGATCTCCAGTTCGAGCAGGGTGGTCCGGCCGCGGTCCACGACCGAGCCGCGGACCACCGCCCGCTCGGCGCCCTGGCGCACCAGCGGCGCGTCGGTGGCCACCCGGTGGCTGCCCAGCGTGGAGAGGTAGCCGATCGCCTCGACCAGGTTGGTCTTGCCCTGGCCGTTGGGCCCGACGAACGCACTGACGCCCGGGTCGAGGGAGACCTCGGCCCGGGCGTAGGAGCGGAAGTCGGCGAGCGACAGGTGCGCGACGTGCATGGCTGTGGACTGCGCTCGCCTTCTGGACCGTCGGCTCTGCTCGACTACTTCGACTCGACCGCGTGGCCGCCGAACTGGTTGCGCAGCGCGGCGATCATCTTCATCTGCGGGGAGTCCTCCTGGCGGGAGGCGAAGCGGGCGAAGAGCGAGGCGGTGATGGCCGGCAGCGGCACGGCGTGGTCGATCGCGGCCTCCACCGTCCAGCGGCCCTCGCCGGAGTCCTGCGCGTAGCCGCGCAGCTTGTCCAGGTGCTCGTCACCGTCGAGTGCGCGCACCGCGAGGTCGAGCAGCCAGGACTTGATCACGGTGCCCTCCTGCCAGCTGCGGAAGACCTCGCGCACGTCGGTGACCTCGTCGGAGGCCTCCATCAGCTCCCAGCCCTCGGCGAAGGCCTGCATCATCGCGTACTCGATGCCGTTGTGGACCATCTTGGCGAAGTGCCCGGCGCCCACCTTGCCGGCGTGCACCGAGCCGAACTCGCCCTCCGGCTTGAGCGCGTCGAAGATCGGCTGGACCCGCAGGACGTGCTCGGCGCCGCCGCCGTACATCAGCGCGTAGCCGTTCTCCAGGCCCCAGACGCCACCGGAGACGCCGCAGTCCACGAAGCCGATGCCCTTGGCGGCCAGCACCTTCGCGTGCTCGATGTCGTCGGTCCAGCGCGAGTTGCCGCCGTCGACCACCACGTCGCCGGGGGAGAGCAGCTCGGCCAGCTCCTCCACGGTCGCCTGGGTCGCGGCGCCGGCGGGAACCATCACCCAGATCACACGGGGGCCCTGCAGCTTGGTGACCAGCTCCTGAAGGCTCGCGACATCGGCGAGGTCGGGGTTGCGGTCGTAGCCGATGACGGTGTGGCCGGCGCGGCGGATGCGCTCGCGCATGTTGCCGCCCATCTTGCCGAGACCGATGAGGCCGAGCTCCATGACAAGTCCTTACCTGGGGTGTCGTGCGTGACGGCGGCGCCGTTGCCGCGACACCAGAGCCTACGCCGCGCGGCTGTCCACAGCCCTGGGACGGGCTGTGGACACCACCCACGTCGTCAGGTCCCGACCGGTTCGGGCGGCGGTCAGCCGCTCAGGCGCACCGGCATGATCAGGTACTGGTAGGCCTCGTCGACCTCGGCGTCCACCGCCGCCTTGCCCTTGAGCAGAGCCGGCTTGGTGGAGGTGGTGAAGCACAGGTTGGCGTACGCGGAGTCGATGGCCTTCAGGCCCTCCTCCAGGTAGCCGGGGTTGAAGGCGATCGAGATGTCGTCGCCCTCAAGGTCCGCGTCGATCCGCTCGGTGGCCTGGGCGTCGTCGCCCGAGCCGGCCTCCAGGGTCAGCACGCCCTGCTCGAAGCTCAGTCGCACCGGGGTGTTGCGCTCGGCGACCAGCGAGACGCGCTTGAGCGCCTCCAGGAACGGCTGGGTCTGGACCGAGGCCTCGGCGTTGAACTCGGTCGGGAAGAGGGTGCGGAACTTCGGGAAGTCGCCCTCCAGCAGCCGGGTGGTGGTACGCCGCCCGGCGCCCTCGAAGCCGATCAGGCCCTCGCCCGCGCCACCCGAGGAGAGCGCGATCGAGACGGTGTCGCCACTGCCCAGCGACTTGGCGATGTCCTGCAGGGTGCGGGCCGGGACCAGCGCGACCGCCGAGATGTCCGGCTGTTCGGGCTTCCACAGCAGCTCGCGGACCGCGAAGCGGTAGCGGTCGGTGGCGGCCAGGGTGATCTTGTCGCCCTCGATCTCGACCCGGACACCGGTGAGCACCGGCAGCGTGTCGTCGCGGCCGGCGGCCACCGCGGCCTGGCTGACGGCCGAGGCGAAGACGTCGCCGGAGACCGTGCCGGTGGCGGTGGGCATCTGCGGCAGCGTCGGGTACTCGTCCACCGGCAGAGTCGGCAGGGTGAAGCGGGAGCTGCCGCAGACCACGCTGACCCGCTGGCCGTCGGTGGAGATCTCCACAGGCCTGTTGGGAAGGTTGCGGGCAATGTCGTTGAGCAGCCGGCCGGAGACCAGCACGGTGCCCGACTCCTCGACGTCGGCGTCCAGCTCGACCCGGGCCGAGACCTCGTAGTCGAAGCCGGACAGCGCCAGGCTGCCGTCCTGGGCGGTCAGCAGCAGGCCGGCCAGCACCGGCACCGGCGGCCGCGCCGGGAGGCTGCGAGCAGCCCAGGCCACCGCCTCCGCGAGGACGTCACGTTCCACCCGGAACTTCACCGGTCACCGCCTCCTGAGGTCCTGCAGTCGCTTGCAGCTCTTGATCGTCTTCTGGCACCTGGTCCGGCGCCCGGGGCCACTGGAGCAGCGAGCCGAGCCCGCCTCGGCTCCAGGTGCCGAAGGACAGTCTGACGTACTCGGCCGACACTCGAGGCCGACGGGCGGAAGGAGGCCGAACAGATGTCGGGGTCCGGTTGTCCACAGTTTTCGGCGCACCCCGCTGTTGAGCCAATCCATGGGTCTCTAGGTGTAGTGGTAGTAGTAGGGCCTGTGGATACCGTGGATAACCCCGTTTCCGCAGGTCAGAGCAGGTTTTTTGTCCACACTGGGTGTGGACCGCGGCAGTGGAAAACCTGGTGCCGCTGTGGACAGCGGAGCGTTACTCACAGGCCACCGAGGGTATCCACAGGTTTTCCCCAGGGCCGTCCCCAGATTCGGACCGGGTTATCCACGTGCGCCGGTCAACTTCTCGTGACGCCTTTCACACCGGGCGATGAACAGGGCTTGTCCGTTGTCGAACAGTGGATAGCGCTGTGGAGAAGCTGGGGATAATCGCCCCTCGCCTGGGGACAGCCGGTGGACAACTCTCGGCGCCGGTTGACGGCCCGCCAGCTGTCCACATGCTGTGGATAACTGTTGTGCACAAGTACACAGGCGGCTGACCTGCGGCGAAGAGCGTAGCGGTGGGCGGGCTGTGGAGAAATTCGGGATAACTCGGTGATCCCCACGCTGTGGACGGGGAAAAACACCCGTCGCTGTGGACAACGCCTCCGCGGGCCCTCGCTGTTCGAATCGCTGGTCAGATGTGCGATCGGGGCCGGAGCTTGGTGGATCGTCAGCTGGTGCGAGCCTTCCCCGGCGCGGTGCGTTTCACACACTCGGTTGGCGTACATCGGGCGCGATTGACCGGTGCCACCCGGCGGACGGGACCGGGAACGCCGAAGGGGCCGCCAGGGGCCTCGGTGGAGGTTCCTGGCGGCCCCTTCAAGGGCCCTGACAGCTCTAGCTCTTGATGCGGTTGGTCAGCTCGGTGACCTGGTTGTACAGCGAGCGCCGCTCGGCCATCAGCGAGCGGATCTTGCGGTCCGCGTGCATCACCGTGGTGTGGTCGCGGCCGCCGAACTGGGCGCCGATCTTCGGCAGGGAGAGGTCGGTCAGCTCGCGGCAGAGGTACATGGCGATCTGACGGGCCGTCGCCAGCACCCGGCTGCGGGAGGAGCCGCAGAGGTCCTCCACGGTGAGCCCGAAGTACGCGGCGGTCTGCTGCATGATCACCTGCGCGGTGATCTCCGGCCCCGCGTCCTCGTCCCCGCCCGGGATCAGGTCCTTGAGCACGATGCCGGCCAACTCCAGGTCAACCGGCGAGCGGTTGAGGTTGGCGAAGGCGGTCACCCGGATCAGCGCGCCCTCCAACTCCCGGATGTTGCGGGTGATCCGGGAGGCGATGAACTCCAGGACGTCGGCAGGGGCGTTGAGCCGTTCCTGGATCGCCTTCTTGCGCAGGATCGCGATCCGGGTCTCCAGCTCGGGCGGGGTGACGTCGGTGATCAGGCCCCACTCGAACCGGTTGCGCAGCCGGTCCTCCAGGGTGATCAGCTGCTTGGGCGGCCGGTCGGAGGAGAGGACGATCTGCTTGTTGGCGTTGTGCAGGGTGTTGAAGGTGTGGAAGAACTCCTCCTGCGTCGACTCCTTGCTCGCCAGGAACTGGATGTCGTCGACCAGCAGGATGTCCATGTCCCGGTAGCGCTTGCGGAACGCGTCCGCCTTGCCGTCCCGGATCGAGTTGATGAACTCGTTGGTGAACTCCTCCGAACTCACGTACCGCACCCGGGTGCCGGGGAAGAGGCTGCGCGAGTAGTGGCCGATGGCGTGCAGCAGGTGGGTCTTGCCCAGGCCGGACTCGCCGTAGATGAAGAGCGGGTTGTAGGCCTTGGCCGGAGCCTCGGCCACCGCCACCGCGGCCGCGTGCGCGAACCGGTTGCTGGCGCCGATGACGAAGGTGTCGAACAGGTACTTGGGGTTCAGCCGGGCGGCCGGTTCGTCCTTGCGGCCGCTGTCCGCCGAGGGGGCGCCGGGCGGGGCCGGCACACCGGGGACCGGGGTGCGGTCGGCGACCCGCTCGGGCAGCGCGGTGGTGGGGCGGTCGTTCTCCGGCGGCAGCGCGCCGGAGCTCTGGGCACCCTGGCCCGGACGGTCCTGGTCGCCGGCGGGGCGGATGGCGGGCGGCAGGTCGCGGCGCGGACCCTGGCCCGGGCGCGGGGGGTGACCCGCGCCACGCGGGCGCGGGTCCTCGCCGGTGGAGTCGTAGGCGCCGCCGAACAGGTCGCCCTGGGCGTGCTCGCCACCGGGCTGCCCCGGCCCGCCCGGGCGCGGCCCGGCGGACTCGTTCTCCCGGTCATTCCAGTCGCGGTAGCCGCGTTCCTGGTAGGTCTGCGCCGGGTAGCCGGGGGTCGGGTAGCCCCCGCCGTTCTCCGGCCGGGGCGGTCCCCACGGCTGTTGCTGCTGCTGGTAGGGCTGCTCCTGGTAGCCGTCGTACGGCTCGCCGTAGCCGTAGCCGCCCTCGTAGGACTGCTCGCGGTAGCCCCGGCCTGGGTAGTCGCGCGGCGGCTGGGGGGCGCCGGGCCAGCCCTGTGGCTGGGGCCCGGCGTGGGGGGACGGCTCGGTGGCCGGCCTCGGCTCGATGTTCGAACGTTCGGGGGCCGGCCGGGCCTCGGTGGGCTGCGGCTCGGGCTCCATCGCGGCCGGCACGGGGCTGGGCGGCACGGCATTGGCGTCCACCATCACGGCGATCCGCACCGGGCGGCCGAACTGCTGGCTGAGCCCGTCGGTCAGCTGCGGCAGCAGCCGGCCCTCCAGCACCTGCTTGGCCCACTCGTTCGGGGCGGCCAGCAGCGCGGTGTCGTGCATCATCCACATCGGCTGGGTGCGCTGCACCCAGAGTTTGTCCTTGTCACCGACCGAGGTGTCGTTGACCAGCCGCTCGACGACCTTCGCCCAGGCGGGGACGAGGTCGCTGTTGACATCAGCCACTGGTGCACGCTTTCTCGTTCCCCCGAAGGGGGTGGTCCTGGTCAGGATCTGGGGCGTCAGGATGTGGGGCTGGCTCAGGTCGATGAACAAAACCAGACAAGTCCTGCAACGGTAGTCAGCGGGCAGAGCTGATTCAAGTTGTTGTCCACAGCCTGTGTATGAGCGGGTCGATCTGTGCGTGACGCGGGTCGATCCGTGCGTGACGCGGGCCGAGCTGTGTGTGATGCGGGCCGACCCGTGCGCGACCCAGGCCGATCCGCCGCGCGACCCGGCCCGATCCGCGCAGCGCGTGGGCCGGGAATCCTTGTGCGGCCGGGCCGATCGGATGCCGGTTTGACCCTCGGCCTTCTCGCCGCGTACCGTAACCAGGTCGAGTTGTCGATGGCCGCTGCCGCATGTCCGCGGGTCCGCCCCGCTTCCAGAAGGCGCGCAGCACGGGCGCCGTGGATTGCCTCAAACCCAGCAGACCTGGGGATTCGGGCCGGATTTCCCAGGACGAAGGGGAGATCACGCGGACGCACGGTGACGGCCAACTTGCAAATCGTCACCCTACGATTCACCCCAGGAGCCCCCGAGTGAGCAAGCGCACCTTCCAGCCGAACAACCGTCGTCGCGCCAAGACCCACGGCTTCCGGCTGCGGATGCGTACCCGCGCCGGCCGCGCCATCCTGGCGGCCCGCCGTGGCAAGGGCCGCAGCGCCATCTCCGCCTGATCCGCGTAAGGGTCTGCAGTGCTGCCCTCCGAGAATCGGCTGCGGCGGCGCCAGGACTTCGCGATCGCGGTGAAACGCGGCCGCCGAGCCGGTCGGCCCCTGCTGGTCGTCCATCTCAGACGAGATGACGAGCCAGTGGGTCAGGCAGACGGGTACAGCGACTCCCACCCGCACGTCGCCGAGGGGCCTCCCTCGGCGCGTGCGGGTTTCGTCGTGAGCAAGGCTGTTGGTCCCGCCGTGGTCCGCAACCTGGTCAAGCGTCGTCTGCGTCACCTGGTCCGCGAGCGTCTGGCCCGGTTGCCCGCAGGTAGCCTGATAGTGGTACGGGCGCTGCCCCCAGCGGGGACGGCCTCGTATCTGGATCTTGCACATGACCTGGACGCCGCGCTGAAGCGGCTGCTCCGGACCGATCCGACCTCCCCGGGAGGAGGATCAGGGCGATGAAGTACCTGCTGATGGGTCTGATCAGGCTCTACCAGCTGACGATAAGTCCGCTGCTGGGCCCGGTCTGCCGCTACTACCCCTCGTGCTCGCACTACGGCTACGAGGCGGTACGGACACACGGTGCGATCAAAGGCAGCGTGCTGACCGGCTGGCGGATCCTTCGGTGCAATCCCTGGTCCCCGGGTGGTGTGGATCATGTGCCGCCGCGTAAGCGTCCCGTTTGGCACCAGCGGCTTCGTACCCTGGTGCAGTCCAGGACCGGTAGTGCCACGGGTGCGGAGCCGACCGGCTCCGCGGCCCGCGGCCCGGTCACCTCAGGCTCGACGGCTGCTGGTCAGACGTCGGTAGGCCCGATGTCCGAAAGCCTGACGACCAAGCCCAATGCCCAAGGAGTCTGACCGGTGACCTGGTCCTTCCTGAACCCCCTCTACACCGCTGTTTCGTGGATCATCGTCCAATTCCACGCGCTGTACAGCAATGTCTTCCCGGCCGACAGCGGCTGGGCCTGGGGCCTCGCCATCGCCTCCATGGTGATCGTGATCCGGATCTGCCTGATCCCGCTTTTCGTGAAGCAGATCAAGTCGACCCGGGCCATGCAGGCGATCCAGCCGAAGATGAAGGCCATCCAGGAGCGCTACAAGAGCGATAAGCAGCGCCAGTCCGAAGAGATGATGAAGCTCTACAAGGAGGCGGGCACCAACCCCTTCTCGAGCTGTCTCCCGATCCTGGTGCAGATGCCGTTCTTCACCGCCCTCTACGGGGTGCTGAGCTCGGTCGCGCACAACAAGGAAATCGGCGTCATCAACGGCTCGCTGCTGGCCAGCGCGGGCAAGGCGCACATCTTCGGCGCCCCGCTGTCGGCCACCTTCGTGCACTCCACCGAGACCAACGTCAAGATCGTCACCGCGGTGATGATCGTGATGATGTCGCTCTCGCAGTTCGTCACCCAGCGCCAGCTGATGACCAAGAACGTGGACCTCACGGTCAAGACGCCGTTCATGCAGCAGCAGAAGATGCTGATGTACGTCTTCCCGTTCATGTTCGCCGTGATGGGCATCAACTTCCCGGTCGGTGTGCTGGTCTACTGGCTGACCACCAACGTCTGGTCGATGGGCCAGCAGCTGGTCGTGATCCGCAACAACCCGACGCCGGGCAGCAAGGCCTGGGACGAGCGGCAGGAGCGGATGAAGGCGTCCGGCCGGCTGAACCCGGACGGCTCGATCATCAAGGGCGCCGGTGTGCTCGGCTTCCTCGGCGGGGGCAAGGCGAAGGCGGCCGCCGAGCAGCAGGCCGCGGCCGCGCTGACCGAGACGGTCCAGGTGCGTCGCCAGCAGCCGCGCAAGCAGACCAAGGCCCAGCGTCAGCAGGTGCACGGTGGTCCGGTGAAGACCGACCAGACCAAGGCGGACGACGAGCCGGCGGCGGAGACCGACGCGCAGGTCGAGGACGCGGTGCCCAGCGCGCAGGGGGCGGGCAAGGCGCAGACCTCGGGCGGCGCCAAGCGGCCGGCCACCAAGCAGGGTGGCGGCGCCAAGCGCGGCCCGCAGCAGAGCGGTCAGCGACCCAAGAAGAAGTAGTCGCCACCCGCGCCTGAACCCATCGATCCTCGATTTCGGCCCGTACTCGTGGGCCCTGTCTGTGAAGGAGTCCCTCCCGTGACGGAAGGCACCACCTCCGCCGTCGATGCCGGATCGGCCGCCCCGGCTGAGGAGTCGGCGGACACCCTGGTCGCTCGCCTGGAGCAGGAGGGTGACATCGCGGCCGACTACCTCGAAGGCCTGCTGGACATCGCCGACCTGGACGGCGACATCGACATGGATGTCGAGGGTGACCGGGCCCTGGTGTCCATCGTGGGTGAAGGCAACGACCGCACCCTGCAGCGGCTGGTGGGCCAGGACGGTGAGGTGCTGGAGGCGCTCCAGGAGCTGACCCGGCTGGCCGTGCACCGGGAGACCGGTGAGCGCAGTCGGCTGATGCTGGACATCGCCGGCTTCCGGGCCCGCAAGCGCGAGGAGCTGGCGGAGCTCGGGGCCAAGGCCGCCGAGCAGGCCCAGCAGACCGGCGAGTCGGTCAAGCTGCGGCCGATGACGCCGTTCGAGCGCAAGGTCGTCCATGATGCGGTGGCCGCCGCCGGGCTGCGCAGCGAGTCGGAGGGCGAGGAGCCGCAGCGCTGCGTCGTGGTCCTGGCGGGCTGAGGCCCGGGGCTCCATCCCTCGACGACCCCGTTCGCACGGTGCGGCTGTGCGAACGGGGTCGTCGCTCCTCGGGGCGCTGTGCGGGGGATGCCTCGCGAGCGGTACTTCGAGTTGGCGTGGGATGTTTCACGTGAAACGGTGCTAACGGTGGATTCGGTGAGCGGAGAGGCTGAGATGGCGACGGAGAGTGCGGCGGCCGAAGGGGTGCCGGAGGGTCTGGGCGAGCCGCCGCAGGCGGCGCGGGAGATCTTCGGCGAGCGGTTCGCCTCGGCACAGCGTTACGCCGAGCTGCTGGCCTCGGCGGGGGTGCAGCGCGGGCTGATCGGTCCGCGGGAGGTGCCCCGGCTGTGGGACCGCCATGTGCTCAACTGCGCGGTGCTCTCCGAGCTGCTGCCCGAAGGGGCGACCCTCTGCGATGTGGGTTCAGGCGCGGGGCTGCCCGGGATCCCGGTGGCGCTGGCCCGGCCCGACGTGTCGGTGACCCTGCTGGAGCCGCTGCTGCGGCGCACCACCTTCCTGGAGGAGGTGGTGCGGGAGCTGGGGCTGACCAACGTCACGGTGCTGCGCGGGCGGGCCGAGGAGATGATCGGCAAGGTCTCGGTGGAGATCGTCACCGCCCGGGCGGTGGCTCCGCTGGACCGGCTGGCCGGCTGGGGGATGCCGCTGCTGCGTCCCTACGGCCAGATGCTGGCGCTCAAGGGGGACACCGCCGAGCAGGAGCTGGCCGACTCGCGGGCGGCACTCAGCAAGCTCGGCGCGGTGGAGTGGGCGGTGATCCCGGTCGGGGAGAGCGTGCTGGGCGCCGCGACCCGGGTGGTGCAGGTGCAGGCCGGTGAGAGCCCCGGCGGGGTGAAGGCCGCCACCCGGCGGGCGAAGGCGGCCCGGGCCGGTCGGGCCAGTGGTCGGCCGGTGGAGCCCCGTGGTGGGCCTCGTCGCCGGCGCTGAGCGACCGGGCCGAACGGCCCATGGCAGAAACCGGGAGGCCCCGGGGCGCGGATCGCGCTCCGGGGCCTCTTGCGTTGGGCCTCTTGCGTTATCCGGAGTGTCGCACCGTCAGATATCCGACATTGCGGGCATGGTGTTTCACGTGAAACGTCGCTCGTTGCTTCCCGCCAGTTTGGACCTCAGGCTCCGCCGGGGGCTCGGCCGTGGCCGGGCGGAGACTGTTGCCGCTCCGGTTTCACGTGAAACACTGAGCCCCATGCAGGACTCGGAGACCATCGACCAGATCGATGACACCCCCATCGCGCGGGCGGCGCAGGCCGCCGTGCAGGCGCTGGGGCGGGCGGGTGAAGGCCTGCCCCGGCCACCGGCGACCCGGGTGATCGTGGTGGCGAACCAGAAGGGCGGGGTGGGGAAGACCACCAGCACCGTCAACATGGCCGCATCGCTGGCCATGCACGGACTGCGGGTCCTGGTGATCGACCTCGACCCACAGGGCAATGCCTCCACCGCGCTCGGCATCGATCACCATGCCGAGGTGCCGTCGATCTACGACGTGTTGGTGGAGGGCAAGCCGCTGGCCGACGTGGTCCAGCCGGTGGTGGAGGTGGAGGGGCTGTTCTGCGTCCCCGCCACCATCGACCTGGCCGGTGCGGAGATCGAGCTGGTCTCGCTGGTGGCCAGGGAGAGCCGGCTGCAGCGGGCGATCGCCGCCTATGAGCAGCCGCTGGACTACATCCTGATCGACTGTCCGCCCTCGCTCGGGCTGCTGACGGTCAACGCCCTGGTGGCCGGCCAGGAGGTGATGATCCCGATCCAGTGCGAGTACTACGCGCTGGAGGGGCTGGGACAGCTGCTGCGCAACGTGGAGCTGGTGCGGGCGCACCTGAACCCGACGCTGCACGTTTCCACCATCCTGCTCACCATGTACGACGCGCGGACCAGGCTGGCCGCCCAGGTCGCGCAGGAGGTGCGCAACCACTTCACCACCGAGGTGCTGCGGACCGCGATCCCGCGCTCGGTGCGGATCTCGGAGGCACCGAGCTACGGGCAGACGGTGCTCACCTACGATCCCGGCTCCACCGGTGCGCTCTCCTACCTGGAGGCCGCTCGGGAGCTGGCGCTGCGGGCGGTGGGCCTGGAGGGCCCGGCCACCGCGGTGGAGCAGGCGGCGGCCGAGGCCCTGGACGCGGTGGGACACCACCGACACACGATCGGCGCGCAGGCGACGCCGACGGCACAGCACAGCACGATGGAGGGCAATCGGTGAGTGGTCGCAGGGGTCTGGGTCGTGGGCTGGGTGCGCTGATCCCGGCAGCCGGTGCTTCGGCGCCCGCCGGGGCGGCGGCCACGACCGCCGCCGCCGAGCGGCCGGTGGCGCCCGGCGGAGCGCCGGTGCTGGCGACCGGAGCGGTCTCGCCCAGCGCGGTGCCGGTGCTGCCGGCGGGGCGCGGCACGGTGGCGGCGCGGGCGGCTTCGATCGCTCGGCCGGAGCTGGTGCCGGTGGAGGGGGTGCGGTTCGCCGAGCTGCCGCTCGACGCGATCACGCCCAATCCGGCGCAGCCGCGCCAGGTCTTCGACGAGGACAAGCTGGCGGAGTTGATCACCTCGATCAAGGAGGTGGGTCTGCTCCAGCCGGTGGTGGTCCGTCAGGTCGGTCCGGAGCGCTATGAGCTGATCATGGGTGAGCGGCGCTGGCGGGCCTCCCAGGAGGCCGGGCTGGAGCGGATCCCGGCGATCGTGCGGGCCACCGAGGACGACAAGCTGTTGCTGGAGGCCCTGCTGGAGAACCTGCACCGGGCGGAGCTGAACCCGCTGGAGGAGGCCTTCGCCTACCAGCAGCTGCTGGAGGAGTTCGGCTGCACCCAGGACGAGCTGGCGGACCGGATCGGCCGCTCCCGCCCGCACCTGTCCAACACGCTGCGGCTGCTCAAGCTCTCCCCGGCGGTGCAGCGCCGGGTGGCCGCCGGCGTGCTGACCGCGGGCCACGCCCGGGCGCTGCTCGGGGTCGCGACCGAGTGGCAGCAGGAGCAACTGGCCAAGCGGATCGTGGCGGAGGGGCTCTCGGTGCGCAGCACCGAGGAGATGGTGAAGCTGCTGGAGCCGCAGGAGAAGCCGAAGCCGGCCGGGCCCAAGGCGGGCAAGATCCTCTCGCCGGCCTTCAACGACCTGGCGGGGCGGCTCTCCGACCGGTTCGAGACCCGGGTGAAGGTCGAGGTCTCGCAGCGGGGCGGCAAGCTGGGCAAGGGCAAGGTGGTCCTGGAGTTCGCCTCGGTGGAGGACCTCAACCGGATCCTGGACAGCCTGGCGCCGGGGGAGGACGGGCTGCGGCTCTCGCAGAGCTGAGCCCGGCGAGCCCGAGCCCAGGGCCGGGCCGAGGACGGGCATGCTGGACCGGTGGGTGCATGTTTCACGTGAAACATGCACCCACCGGTGTCTGTACGGGTCCTGGGGAAGAGTGCGCCGGTTGTGCTGGTTGGCCGCTGCCCCCCGGGGGAGGAACCGAACGAGGAGGTGTGCCGTATGGGTCGCAGGATCGTCCCCCTGACGCTGGACAACCTGGGGGATCTGCCCGCGCCCTGCCGCTCCTGTGTCTTCTGGGAGCTCGATCCGGTGCGCGGCCGGGAGGCGGTGGACAGCGGGAAGGCGGCGGCGGAGAAGGAGGGGTGGATCTCCGCGGCGCTGCTGGAGTGGGGATCCTGCGGGCGGCTGGTCTACGTCGACCAGGAGCCGGCCGGGTTCGTGCTCTACGCGCCGCCGGCCTATGTGCCGCGCTCGCAGTCCTTTCCGACGAGCCCGGTCTCCCCTGACGCCGTCCAGCTGATGATCAGTCGGGTGCTGCCGGGCTATCAGGGGCAGGGAATCGGGCGGGTGCTGGTGCAAGCGGTGGCCAAGGACCTGCTGGGGCGCGGGTTCCGGGCGATCGAGGCCTTCGGGGCGGCTGGCGGCGAGCGGTCGAGCTGCCTGCTCCCGGCCGAGCACCTGCTGGCGGTCGGGTTCAAGACGGTGCGCCCGCACCACCGCTATCCACGCCTGCGGCTGGAGGCACGCGCCACCGTCTCCTGGAAGGGCGGTGCGGAGGGGGCGCTGGAGCGGCTGCTCGGTGCCGGGCGCAAGGAGCCCGCACTGCGGCCGTTCTGACGCGGCCGGGGTGCCGGCCCGCAACGCCGGAGGGCGGCCCCCACAGGGGCCGCCCTCCGGCGTGTGGTGCCGTCGGCTCAGCCGGCGGTCTTCACCGTGATGATGCCGTCGAGGTCGCGCAGCAGGGCGGCCTTCGGCTTGGCGCCGACGATGCTCTTGACGAGCTCGCCCTTGACGTAGACGTTCATGGTCGGGATCGAGACGATGCCGTACTGCGCGGGGACGGCCTGGTTCTCGTCGACGTTGAGCTTGGCGATGGTGAGCTGGTCGCCGTACTCCTCGGCGACGGCCTCCAGCACGGGGGCGACCTGGCGGCACGGGCCGCACCATTCGGCCCAGAAGTCCACGATCACGGGCTTGTCGCTCTTGAGGACATCGCTGTCGAAGGTCGCGTCGGTCACGGTTATGGTGGCGCCGGCCACGGGAACTCCTAAGGTCGCATACGGGGTGGTGCTGGGTGCTCCGACCGGGACAACAACGCACCGGTGGATTCTGTTTCGCGGCCGGGGTGTTTCACGTGAAACACCCCGCCACGAAGGGGCGGTGCCGGGAGGTCAGACCGCGACGGCGGCGGCCTGGCTCTCCTGCCCGGCCGCGTCGGCCAGGTGGGCGAGGTAGCGCTCGGCGTCCAGGGCGGCGGCGCAGCCGGTGCCGGCCGCGGTGATCGCCTGGCGGTAGGTGTGGTCGACCACGTCGCCGGCACCGAAGACGCCGGGGATGTTGGTGCGGGTGGTGGGGGCGTCCACCTTGAGGTAGCCCTCGGCGTCCAGCTCCAGCTGGCCCTTGAAGAGCTCGGTGCGCGGGTCGTGGCCGATCGCGATGAACAGGCCGGTGACCGGCAGCTCGCGCAGCTCGCCGGTGGTGGTGTCCCGCAGGGTCACACCGGTCAGCTTCGGGTCGCCGTGGACGGCCTCGACGGCGCTGTCCCAGGCGAAGCTGATCTTCGGGTCGGCGAAGGCGCGCTCCTGCATCGCCTTGGAGGCGCGCAGCTCGGCCCGGCGGTGCACGACGGTGACGGACTTGGCGAAGCGGGAGAGGAAGGTGGCCTCCTCCAGCGCGGTGTCACCGCCGCCGACCACCGCGATGTCCTGGTCCTTGAAGAAGAAGCCGTCGCAGGTGGCGCACCAGGAGACGCCGCGGCCCGAGAGCGCGTCCTCCCGGGGCAGGCCGAGCTTGCGGTGCTGGGAGCCGGTGGTGACGATCACGGCATGGGCCCGGTGCACGACGCCCTCGGAGTCGGTGACCGTCTTGATGTCGCCGGTGAGGTCGACCGCGACGACGTCGTCCGGGACCAGCTCGGCGCCGAACCGCTCGGCCTGGCCGCGCATGTTGTCCATGAGCTCGGGGCCCATGATGCCGTCCCGGAAGCCGGGGAAGTTCTCCACCTCGGTGGTGTTCATCAGCGCGCCACCGGCGGTGACGGCTCCTTCGAAGACCAGCGGCTTGAGGGAAGCGCGCGCGGTGTAGAGCGCAGCCGTGTAACCGGCCGGGCCGGAACCGATGATGATCACGTTACGGACGTCGCTCACTGAATCTCCTGGTTCGCATCGCGACCCGCGCCAGGCGGGGAGGGTGGCGGTCCTGCTCCGCCGCCCGGGACAACGACTCACCAGTGTCGCGCATTCCCAGGTCCTGGTGTACCAGCGGCCGCCCATCGGACGGCCGTGGCGCCCCCGCGAGCGTGTTCAATGGGCCGGGATCCCCTCCTGGAGGCGAACCGTGGCGGGCGAGTTGGGGGCGGTGGTGGCGCAGCCGGCGGCGAGCAGATAGACGTCCAGGTGCGCCGGATCGTCGCTGATCCGGAAGACGTAGACGTCCACCGGAGCGCCCTGGAAGCTGCCGTGCGTCACCAGCAGTGGCTGCTCGCCCTGGTGGCCGGTGACGGCGGACTCGACGCAGGCGGGCAGTGTGGTCGCCGCGGGAGAGGCGTGGTCGGGCACGGCCTGCTCGCTGCTGGCGTGCGGCAGGTTGCCGGGGCCGGCGGGCAGCAGTGCCCGGAGCTGGTCGGGCAGCCCGTCGGCGGTGAACGCGGGACCGGCCGGGGCGAGGGGCGAGGCGCTGCCGGGGTGCTGGGGCGTCGGTGTGTTCGAGGTGGCATAGGGGGCGGGACCGTCGGCCGTGGCGGGGGCCTGTGCGGAGCTGGTCCCGGGGTTCCCGGTGCCGACCAGTACGGCCGCGGTGCCGCCGCCGAGGATCGCGAGGCAGGTGACGGCGGCCGCCAGCAGCCGGGCCCGGCCACGGCGCGGTCGGGTGCGCCCGGGGCCGCTGGGCCCGGGCCCGGTGGGCCGGCGCGCGGTACCGGGCGGCGCGGCGACGGCCGGCCTGCCGGGTGCGGTGGCGGTCGTGGCGGGTGTGGTGGGTGCGGCGGTGGGCGTGGCCTGGGCAGCGGGCGGGGCCTGCTCGGTGATCGCCGCGGTCAGCGCGGCGTCGATCCGCAGGGCGACATCGGCCGGCATCACGGGCGGC
Organism: Kitasatospora sp. NPDC008050; assembly: GCF_042957465.1. NCBI lineage: Bacteria > Bacillati > Actinomycetota > Actinomycetes > Kitasatosporales > Streptomycetaceae > Kitasatospora > Kitasatospora sp. NPDC008050. Next base: position 120,778 of record NZ_JBIBIJ010000018.1, on the reverse strand, counting down.
TCGTCGTCCGCCAGCAGCCCGGTCAGCTCGGTCAGCGTCGCCAGGGTGTCCGAGCAGTCGGCACAGCCGGCCAGGTGGTTCCACAGACCGGCCGCCTCGGCGGGGCCCAGCAGGTCCTCGTGCAGGTCGGCCAGCTGGTCGACGCTGGGATGGGAGGCGGTCGGCGCCGACTCGACGGGGTCGGGGGTCTGGTTCGTCATCGGGGCGTCGCGTCTCCTTCCAGGCTCGGATCTTGGGCGGGGATGCCAGGACCCCGCGATGGGACGGACGCGGTGCCCGGTCGGTTCCCCGGTGGACCGGCCGCGGGTGTGCCGGGCGGTGTTTCACGTGAAACATCACCCGCGGCGGTGCCCGGCGGCCCCTCACCCGGCTCGGCGCCCGCCCGCAGGTGGCGCACCAGTGGCAGCAGCCGGGCCCGGCCCCGGGCGCAGCGGCTCTTCACCGTGCCCACCGGAACGCCCAGCAGTTCGGCGGCCTCGGCCACCGGATAGCCCTGCATGTCGACCAGGACCAGCGCGGCCCGCTGCTCGGCCGGCAGCTCGGCCAGGGCCGCGCCGAGCTCGCGGCGCAGCTCCTGCCGGATCACCAGGGCGTCGGTGGGCTCGGCGGCGGGCACCAGGGTGTCGAGCCGGCCCGGTTCCTCGTCCAGCGATCCGGCGCGCCGGCTGCCGGCCCGCCGGGCCCGGTCCAGGCAGGCGTTGACCACGATCCGGTGCAGCCAGGTGGTGACGGCCGAGCGGCCCTGGAAGGTGTGTGCGGCGCGCAGTGCCGAGATCAGGGCGTCCTGCAGCGCGTCGGCGGCCTCCTCGCGGTCGCCCAGGGTCCGCAGGGCGACCGCCCACAGTCGGTCCCGGTGACGGTGCACCAGCCGGCCGAAGGCCGCCTGGTCCCCGGCGACGTGCCGGGCCAGCAGCTCGGCGTCGCTCTGCTCGCCGGCCTCGGGCGGCTCTGGTCGCGCCGGTCCTGCCATCTGCCTGCCCCTCGGATGCCCCTGGCCGCGCTCAGGTGCCGGTGGGCCTCATGCGCGGCCGGGACGCGCTGTGGCGACCCGGCGCCGCAATCAGCCGGAGACCTTGATCTCGGACACCTGGCCGCGGTAACTGCCGTCCCTATCCTTGGGGAGGCTGGTCAGCCAGATCAAGAGGTAACGGGAGGTGACCGGCGCGGTCAGCTGGAACCGGGCGTCCGTTCCGGTGGCGTTGGCCAGTGGCTGGCCGAAGCCGTCGAGGGTGCTCGGGGCACTGCCGCCGGAGGCGCTGGGCACCCGCAGTTCGGCGCTGGTGGTGCCGAGGAACTGGACCTCGATCGAGCTGACCGACTTGGCCGAGCCCAGGTCGACCAGCAGGCCGGTGCCGTGGCCGATGGTGGGCAGATCGGAGAAGTAGCCCTGGGTCTGCCAGGCGCCGTCCGGGTTGCCGCTGTTGATCTCGGAGATCAGCTCCGGGTGCATCGGGCCACTGCCGAAGGGGTTGAACGACTGGATCTGGGCGATCTGCAGCGCCGTGGGCGGCTTGGCGGAGGGCGAGGCCGAGGACACCACACCGGCGCCGCCGCTGGTGCCGAGCGCCTGCTTCTGCGTGGTTGTCCCCAGGCGGCCGGCCAACTCCCAGGAGCCGTAGCCGATCGCGCCCAGCAGCACCACGGAGACCGTCCACTGGAGCACCTGCTTGGCTCGTCGCCGGCGCGGCCGCGGGGCCGGCGCGGCGGGGGCCGGTTGCGGGAGCGGGGCGGGAGCGGGGCGGTGGCCGCCCGGCGGAACGGGCCGCAGCACCTGGGTGCGGTTGTCCGGGCGCACCGGCGCCGGGTAGCGGGGCACGGCCCGTTCGGTGGCCGACTGCTCCGGTGCGGGCTGCCGGATCTTGGGCAGCAGGGCGATCTCCGTGGCCAGCGCGGCCGGTGAGGTGATCGGTACCAGGCCGCGCGGCGGCGGATCCGACAGCACGCGCATGGCCAGGTCGGCCAGACCCTGGTGGACGTCGGGCCGCAGCTGCGCCGGCGGGGCCGGCGGGCTGCCCTCGGGCAGGCCGGGGAGGTCGTAGCGGTTCTCCGGGTGCGGCCAGTGGTGGGTGAGCGCGGCGTACAGCAGGGTGCCGATCGCCCGGGTGTCCGTCAGCTCGGCGTCCCGGTCGGGCAGCCCGCGCAGCGCCGCGTCGACCGCCACCCCGTTGATCCGGTACTGGCCGGTGTCGGTGCGCAGTACGCAGCGCGGGGTCAGCCGCAGGTGCGAGCGGCCGCTGCGGTGCGCGGCGGCGATGGCGTCGGTGACCTGACGGGCCATCTGGTAGGCGTCGTAGGGCTCCATCGGGCCCGGGGCGAGCAACGTGGCCAGGTCGGTGGCGCCCGGCAGCCACTCCCGGATCACGTAGACCAGTTCGCCTTCCTGGACCGCGTCGAGCACCTGGACGAAGCGCGGGTCGCCGAGCAGGGCGGCGGAGCGGGCGGCGGCCAGTACGCCCTCGGCGCGCTTGCTGCCGGCCGCGAGCAGGTGGACGCCGACCGCGCGGCGCAGCTTCTCGTCCACGGCCCGCCAACTGCTGAAGGCCGTCGACTGGGAGATGCGCTCCTCCAGCCGGTAGCGGCCCGCGATCTTGTCGCCGCTGTGGCGCTCCGGGACCGGGAGATGGTCGTCGGGCACCTCCGCGTCGTAGCCGGAGTCCAGCTCGGCTTCGGAGTCGGCTTCGGAGTCGGCCTCGGAGTCGAGCTCCGGGGCCTCCGACGCCTCCTTGGCGTCTTCCCCGGCGGCCTCGGCGAGGTCCTCGGCCGGGCCCCGGCCGGCGCCGGGCAGTGGCAGCACCTGGGTGGCGCTGTTCGCGCCGGCGGGCAGCGGCATCACCTTGGTGGTGCCCGACTCGCCGTCGCCACCGGCGCTCTCGCCGGCAACCGGCTGGTCGGCCAGTTCCGCGGCGATCTCGGCGGTGGAGAGCGGCGCGGTGATCTCGCCGGTGGCCTCGTTCGGGGACTCGCCCGGAGCTTTGGCCTCCGCACGGTCGACGACTGCCTTGGTGCGATCCTTGGTGCGATCAGCCACCGTCGTCCTGCCTCCCCTTGTAGCGCCCGGTCCGGCACCCCCGCCGGCGTGTCGCCGGGCGGCGGACAGGCGAGGACCCGGGTCTGCAGACCAAGTCATTCGAAGACAATTGTGCCCACTCTTCCCACCCGAGGACGACCGCTGACGGGGCCAACCGGTTTCCACGGTGCCACTACCGACCAGTAGGTGGACAAACTGATGGGCGGTCAACGGCCAAGGCGACCGCGGATCATCCCGACCACCGTGGTCAACTCCTCGATCCGCAGTCGGCGGGCGACCGTGAGGAAGACCGCCAGCTGACCGGCGCCGGCCACCGCCACGGTGATCACACTGCCCAGCCAGCCGTCCAGCAGCGTGCGGAGCACGAGCGACAGCAGCAGGCCGACCAGTGCCGCCGGCAGGCAGGCCAGCGCCAGCCGCACGTAGGTCTTGGCGATCCGCGCGGTGTCCAGTCCGCCGATCCGCTGCTTGAGCCTGGGCAGCGCCACCGCGACGCCCACCACGTACGAGGCACCGTAGCCGAGCGCCATCCCGGTGACCGCCCACTGGGCGGGCAGCAGCAGGAAGCAGAGCAGGGCCGTCGCCGCCTGGGTGACGGCCACCCAGACGGTGTTGGAGAACGGGGTGCGGGTGTCCTCGTAGGCGTAGAAGCCGCGCAGCAGCACGTACTGCACCGAGTAGGGGATCAGGCCGAGCGCGAAGGCGGAGAGCATGAAGCCGACCGCCGTGGTGCCGTGCGCCGCGCTGCCGCCGTTGCCCAGGCCGTAGATGGCGCCGCCGAGCTGCGGGCCGAGGGCGAGGAAGAGGAAAGCGGCGGGCACGATCGCCACCGCCGAGGTGCGCAGCCCGTAGGAGAGGTCGTCGCGCACCGCGCCGGGGTCGCCGTCGGCGGCCGAGCGGGACAGCCTGGGCAGTACCGCGCTCATCACCGAGACGGTGATCACCGCCATCGGCAGCTGCCAGATCAGCAGTGCGTTGGAGTACGCGGCAAGTCCGACCCCGAGGTAGCCGTGCGCGGCGGCCCGGCTGCCGGCCGCGGTGGCCAGCTGGGTGACCACCAGGTAGCCGGCCTGGTTGGCCAGCACGAAGAGGAAGGTCCACTTGGCCAGCCGGGCGGCCTTGCCCAGGCCGTGCCCGCGCCAGTCGAACCGCGGCCGGAAGTGGAAGTCGGCGGCGCGCAGGTAGGGGAGCATCGCCAGCGCCTGGACGGCCAGGCCCAGCATGGTGCCGAGGCCCAGCAGCCGCAGACCCTCGGGGGAGATGCTCTCGGGGGTGACCCGGCTGTGCTGGAAGGTGCCGAAGACCCACAGGTACATCGCGAAGGTGAAGATCACCACGATGTTGTTCAGGACCGGGGTCCACATCATCGCGCCGAACCGGCCACGGGCGTTGAGGATCTGGCCCATCACCACGTGCACGCCCATGAAGAAGATGGTCGGCAGGCAGTAGCGGGCCAGGGCCACCGTGCTGTCGGCGCTGGCCTGACCGCTCATCAGCGAGTGCGAGATCAGCTGGACCAGCAGCGGGGCGGCCAGCACGGCCACGAAGACCACGCCGGCCAGACCCACCATCACCAGGGTGAGCAGGCGGTTGGCGTAGGCGGTGCCGCCGTCCTGGTCCTGCTTCATGCTGCGGACCAGCTGCGGCACGAAGACGGCGTTCAGCGCGCCGCCGCCGATCAGGATGTAGAGCAGGGTGGGCAGCGTGTTGGCGGCGGAGTAGGAGTCGCCCATGGTGCCGACGCCGATCGCGGCGGCGATCACCATGGTGCGCAGGAAGCCGGTCCCCCGGGAGACCAGGGTGCCGGCGGCCATGATCGCGCTGGAGCCGAGCAGGCTCGCGACCTTGCCGCCGCTCGCGGTAGCCGGCTCCTCGGCGGGGTCCTCGGGCTGCTCCGGGTCGCCCGGTTCCTGGGTCCCGGCCGGCTCCTCGGGTTCGGCCGACTCCTGGGGTTCGGCCGGCGTCGGTCCGGCTGGGTCGCCGGACTCGCCCGGGAGGTCGAAGCTGAACGGCACGTCGGACTCGGGCTCCGCCGTGGCCTCCAGCAGCGCGGCCTCCTCGGGGCTGAGCGGCGGGTCGAACTCGATGACCGGGACGAAGGGCCGCTTGGACACCTCGCTGGTCGGGTAGGCGGCCGCGAACAGGTCGTCGACACCCACGTACTCGGCGGTCCCGGTCTCGTGGGGTGAGCCGTCCGCGGGCTCGGCCCCGGTGCCGGCCTTGGCCTCGGCGTCGGTGCCGGTTTCGGCGCCGGGTTCGGTGGCAGGGACGGTGCTGAGCACCGCGGGGGCGGGCGTGGCGGCTGCCTGGCGGGCCCAGCGGGAGGCGGGCACCACGGGCTCGGCCGGCGGCTCGGCGGCCCTGTCACGCCGCTTCTGCCGCTTCTGCCGCGCCGCCTTGTTCGGCGGCGCGGCAGAAGCGGGCTCGGTGTTCGCGGCAGGGCTGTCGTCGGCGGCCTCATCCGGTTCCGTGACGTCCGGAGCCTCGACAGTGGGCTCGGGACTGCCCTGGTGGTACGGCCCCGGGCCGTCAGGTGCGGCGTACGGGTCGGCGGCGAAGGGGTCGCGCGCGAAGGTCTCGGTGAGGTACCAGTCGCTCTCCTCGGCCACCGTGGACGCCCGCTCCTCGGCCGGGGGGACCGACTTTCCGCCGCCCCCGCCCGCGGCCGGGGGGACCCCCGTGCTCCGCTCGCTCATGCCACCTCATCGCTGGTCGGTCCGGCCGTCTCCGAGAGATCTCAAGGACCTACTGTCTCATCACCAGCGGCCCGATCCCGGCTTTCGGCACCGTGCGCTAGGGGTGCGCCGTGGTCCCTTCACGGGGCCGCGGACTGTCCGCTTCGTACTGATTCATCCCGCCGTCGGTCCGCGGATCCGCGTCGGCCCCGGCCTCGGGGTCGAGCGCCCCGCCGGCCCCGTCCGGTGCGTCGGGGTTCGCCAGCGGTGCGTCCGGGTCGTCGTCCGGCTCGCCCTTGCGCTTGCGGCGCTGCAGGAAGAACCTCAGCCCGGCCAGCAGCACCAGCAGGACGCCGGCCCCGACCACCCACCACACGCCGTTGGGCACCTGGCTGACCTCGACCGAGAACTTCACCTCGTCGCCGTACTTCTGCGGGTTGGGCCCGACCGTCCACAGCTGGGCGGTCATCTGCACCACGCCGTTGCCCTGGGCCTTCGCGTAGAACCTGGCCGAGATGCTCTGCGCGCTGCTCAGCGAGATGTTCTGTTCCTTGCTGACGGTCACCCGGTAGGGCTGGCTGGAGGTGAGCCGCAGTTGGAGGTTGATCACCGGCTGGGTGAGGTCGTTCTTGACGCTGACCTGCAGCACACCCTCGTTACCCGCAAGGGTGATCTTGTTGCTCTTCTTCGGGATGCTGACGGCGTTGACCAGCTGGCCCAGGTTCTTGGAGACGTTGGTGCGGTAGTCGTCGCCGGCCTTGCGGTCGGTGCGCCAAGCAGTGGAGACCGAGCTCATCATGGCGGCGCTGAAGGGGCTGTTGACCCGCCCCGGGTTGGTGAGGATCTGCAGCAGCAGGTCCATCTGGGTCTGCACGCCGGCGACCTGTTCGAGGTCGGTGGCCGGCAGCTCGTCGGCGCGCAGGTCGGCGGGGTAGGCGTCGGCGGGCTGCACCGTGGTGTCGGCGGTCGCGGGGTCGGCGGGGGTGGCGGCCACCGTGTCCAGCGTCACCGGGATGGTCCACTGTCCGCTCTTGAGCAGCGCGTCCTGCAGGGTCTGCGCGCTCTGGGCGGTGAGGTCGCGCGGCGGCATCACCAGCAGGGTGCGCTGGGTACGGGGCTGCTGGAGCGTCATCGCCAGCGTCTCGGCGAGGAACCGCTGCTCGGCCGCGGTCCTGGCCTCGGGGGTGGCGAGGTCGCCCGTGAACAGGCTTGCGATGGTGCTGTCGGCCACCAGGGCCGTCTGGCCGTTCGGCAGCGGCCGCGCCGCGTTCGGGGTGTAGGGCAGCTGCGGGTCGCTGACGCTCGCGCTGCTCACCATCACCTTCGAGCCGCCCAGCTGCTGGGCGACCTGGGCGGTCTGCGGGTCCAGGGCGCCCTGGTAGGGCCAGGCGATGTCGCCCACCGGGTCCACCAGCAGCCGGCCCCCCACGGTCACCTGGCCGGCCGTCTGGGCCTTGCCCAGCACCGTGTTCAGCCCGCTCTGGCCGCTGCCGTTGTGCGCGATCGAGGCGAGGTCGGGATCGCCGTACGGCAGGGCGACCACCTCGTCGCCCTTCTGCGTGACGGCGCGGCGCAGCTCGTCCAGCCAGTGGGTGGCCACCGCCGTGCCGGTGCCGGCGACGGTGTTGTCGCTCCGGGCGGGCTCGCCGCTGTGGCCGGGCAGCTGCACCCGGTAGGGCTTGGTCATCGCCGCCACGGCGTCCAGCAGAGCCGGGTCGATCACCCAGGTGAGCGAGGGAATCTGCTCACCGAGGGTGAGCAGCTGGCCGAGCCGCCCGTTCGGGGCCAGGTCGGTGGCCAGGCTGTCGTCCCGCAGCACCGAGCTCTGGTCGGTGTCCATGGTCTGGGTGACCAGCTCGGCCGCGTGTGTGAGCGGCCACACCGTGGCGACCTGGGTCTTCTCCGGGATGTCCTTGGCGCTGGAGAAGTACGGCAGCACGCTGCGGCCGATGCCGACCTCGTGCGGCGTCGGATCGTCGTTGGTGCCGGCCTGCACCTCCACTGCCAGTTCGTAGACCGTGGTCCCCTCGCTCGGGTCGAGCTTCAGGTCGCTTATCGCCACCGAGGGCAGGTGGAACGCGGTGCTGGCGCCGGGCGCCAGGTCGCCCACCGGGCTCACCGGGGCGGCCAGCGGTTTGCCGTCGGCGCCGGCCGGGTCGGTCCGGGCGAGCATCGTGCCGATCGCGTCGCGGGTCTTCAGCGGCGCCGTGCTGCGCCCCAGCGACAGGCCCACCTGTGCGGCCTTGAGCGGAGTCGAGCCGCTGTTGGTGATGGTGCCGGAGATCTGCAGCGAGTCGCCGGCGGTGGGCACCGGGGGCTGGACGCTGGAGATGGTGACCGAGACCGGGAAATCGGCCGAGACCCCGGCCAGAGCGGGCCGGGCCGGTGCGGCGACGGCCGGGACGACGCCGGTGGCACCGAGCAGCGCGAGCGTGCCGGTGACCAGGGCGGTGGACCGCAGTGCCCGGGTCAGCCGCCGAGAACCGCGGCCTGACCTGCGGGGACCCTCGGTGTGCCGTGCTGGCTCGCCCACGCGCTTCGTCCTCGCCGTTCTGGTTCGCGGTCGTCTTCGCTTCGGTCCGCGCTGCCCCCGCAACCACGCGCGGTGTCGGGCTCACGCCCTCGGCGGACCATCGGCCCCACCGGCATGGTAACGACGCTGCCGGGCCCGCAGTGTTGCGGGCCTTGGGATGGGCGGCCTCCGGGCGAAAAAGGTGCGGGCTGCCGACCGCCCCGGGCACGTACCCTTGTGTGCCGTGCCCAACGCCAATGAACCCACCGCCGCCCGTCCCGCTGCCGCCGCTCCCCAGGCCGCCGGCCCCGCCGGAACTCTGCCAGGCCTGAGCGAGGCCCAGACGCTGGGTCTGCAGGAGCTGCTCCGGGTCTCCCCGGTCGCGGACGAGATCGCCCGGCGGTTCCAGGAGGCCGGCTTCCGGCTGGCCCTGGTGGGTGGGTCGGTGCGCGACGCGCTGCTCGGCCGGCTCGGCAACGACCTGGACTTCACCACCGACGCCCGGCCGAACCAGGTGCTCAAGCTGGTCAAGGGCTGGGCGGACGCGGTGTGGGACGTCGGCATCGCCTTCGGCACGGTCGGGGCCCGCAAGGACACCCCGGCGGGCAGCTTCCTGATCGAGATCACCACCTACCGCAGCGAGGCCTACGACCGCACCTCGCGCAAGCCCGAGGTGACCTACGGCGACACCATCGATCAGGACCTGGTCCGCCGGGACTTCACGGTCAACGCGATGGCGGTCGACCTGCCGGGGCGCGGCTTCGTCGACCCGCACCACGGGCTGGACGACCTGGAGGCCCGGGTCCTGCGCACGCCCGCCACGCCCGAGGAGTCGTTCTCGGACGACCCGCTGCGGATGATGCGCGCCGCCCGGTTCGCCGCCCAGCTGGACTTCACGCCCGCTCCCGAGGTGGTGGCCGCGATGACGGCGATGGCCGAGCGGATCACCATCGTGTCGGCCGAGCGGGTCCAGGCCGAGCTGAACAAGCTGCTGCTGGCCGAGCACCCGCTGCTGGGCCTGCGGCTGCTGGTCGACACCGGCCTGGCCGGCCACGTGCTGCCCGAACTGCCCGCCCTGCGGCTGGAGGAGGACGAGCACCACCGGCACAAGGACGTCTACGAGCACTCGCTCACCGTGCTGGAGCAGGCGATCGCGCTGGAGCAGGACGGCCCCGACCTGACGCTGCGACTGGCCGCGCTGCTGCACGACATCGGCAAGCCGCGCACCCGTCGCTTCGAGTCGGACGGCCGGGTCTCCTTCCACCACCACGAGATGGTCGGCGCCAAGCTCACCCGCAAGCGGATGCGGGAGCTGAAGTACTCCAAGGAGCTGATCGACGACGTCTCGCGCCTGGTCGAGCTGCACCTGCGGTTCCACGGCTACGGCGGCGGCGAGTGGACCGACTCCGCGGTGCGCCGCTACGTCACCGACGCGGGCCCGCTGCTGGAGCGGCTGCACAAGCTGACCCGCTCCGACTGCACCACCCGCAACAAGCGGAAGGCCGCCTCGCTGTCGCGGACCTATGACGGCCTGGAAGAGCGGATCGCCCAGCTGAAGGAACAGGAGGAGCTGGACTCGATCCGCCCCGCGCTGGACGGCAACCAGATCATGGAGCTGCTCGGCCTGGCGCCGGGCCCGGTGATCGGCAAGGCCTACAAGCACCTGCTGGAACTGCGCCTGGAGCACGGCCCGATGGAGCAGGAGGCGGCCGAGGCGGCGCTCAAGGAGTGGTGGGCGCAGGAGCAGCAGGGCCACTGACCAACGCTCGGGCCGCGGTGGCGCACCACCGCGGCCCACGGACGGACCGTCAGACGCTGTTTCCCGAGCCGGTCGAGCCGGTCGAGCCGCCCGAGGAGCCGGTGCCGCCGGAGGAGCCGTCGGGTGCGGTGGGGGCGTCGGGGGCGTCCTTGGCGGCCAGGCAGAGCGCGAAGCTGGCGCCGCCGTCCTGGTGCAGGAGCCAGGAGGTGGCGGCCTGGTAGCCGGAACAGGCGCGCTGCGGGTCGTCCACGGTGGCCACCCTGCCGAGCACCCGGTACTGCGCCTTGGGGCTGCTGCAGGGGAGCACGGTGACGTTCGGGTGGGCGTCCGGCTGGCCCAGCGAGCCGTTGGTGTCGCGCAGGCAGTCGCCGCCGGTCGCGGTGACCACCGGGCGGCCGGCCGGCCCCGAGTCGTCGCTGTTCGCCCCGGACACCAGCAGCACCAGCAGCGTGACGCAGGCCGCCACCGAGACCACCGGCAGCAGCAGCATCCAGATCGCACCGCGCTTGGTGAGCGGGGTGCCCGGGTCCAGCTGCGGGCCATGGGTTCCCGGTGCGGGCGGCGGGAGTTGACGGATCTTCTGATAGGCGGTCCGGGTGCGCAGCAGCGCGATCAGCGTGAAGAGCGGTGAGAGGAGGGCCCACCAGCCGCGCACCAGGGTCCGCTGCGCCATCTCGCGGACCGTGGCGGTGCCGCAGACCTGGCAGTACGGGCCGGGGCGGCTGGGGAACTTCCACAGCACGATCACGCCCTGGTGCCCGCGCACCGTGACGTCCACCGCCGGGAAGCCGCCGCACACCCGGCAGACGGCGGGCGGGCCCGGGATCCCGGGGCCCGGGTAGCCGTAGGCCGGTGCGATGGCCGGCGTGCCGTACGGGCTCGGCGCGGCATAAGGGTTCGGCGCCGCGTAGGGGTTCGGCGCGGGCTGCGCCGGGACCTGGACCGGGGCCGGGGCCTGGCTCGGCTGGGCGAAGACCGGCGGCGGGAGCACGGTAGCCGTCGGCTGTGCGAGCGTGGCATCGACGGGTGCGGCGTCGACGAGCGTGGTGTCGGCCGGTGCGGACTCCGCGGGCGTCACGGGCGCGGGCGCGGAAGCCGGCGGCGCGGGAACGCGCGGCGGGTTCGGCGGTGGCGGCGGGACGTTCGGGTTCGGCGGCTGGGGCGGATTGCTCACGACGGCTCTCCGAGGATGGCACGACGGCCGAGGGGTGGCGGAAGTGGAGCGAAAGCGTCAACTCGTTGGTGCGGACGTACCCTAGCGAGTCGCCGTGTCCCCGGTCACCGGGGCCCGGGCGGCGGCGTGCGCCGACCGGCCCGGGCGTAGAGCACCGCACTCAGCGCGTAGGCCACCGCGACCCCGAGCAGTACGCCCACGGACCGTCCGTTCAGCGGCAGAACCAGCGCGGTGACACCGGCGGCCGCGACGAAGGCGACGTTGAACAGCACGTCGTAGAGGGCGAAGACCCGCCCTCGGTAGTCGTCCTCGACCGCGTTCTGCACGATGGTGTCGGCACAGATCTTGCTGCCTTGGGTGACCACGCCGAGCAGCAGCGCGGCGGCCATCACCGGGCCGGCGTCGAAGAAGAGGCCCAGTGCCGGGACGAAGAGGGCGGCCGAGCCGAGGCAGGCCACCATCCAGCCGGTGAGCCCGAGCCGCCGGGTGAACCAGGGGCTGACCACAGCGGCCAGGAAGAAGCCGACCGCCGAGAAGCCGAGCGCCGTGCCCAGGGTGGCGAGCCCGGCCCGGCTGTCGGCCGGGTCGTTGAAGGTGTAGCGGGAGAGCATCAGCACCGTGACGATCAGGACGCCGTAGCAGAACCGCGCTGCCGTCACCGCGGCGAGCGCGTGCACGGCGGGCCGGCTCTCCTTGACGAGGTGGCGCACGCCGTCGACCAGTGACGTGCCGGCCTGGCCGAGCGCCGCGCGCAGGTCGGGGCGGTCGGGGTGGTGCTCGGGGCCGAGCAGGTCGGGGGCCATCCGGTGGGCGGCCAGCGCGGCGGCCAGGTAGAGCACGGCGGCCAGCGTCACCAGCGCGGCGTCGGCCCGTGGCCCGGGCGCCATCACCTGGTGGAAGAGGAAGCCGATGCCACCACCGCAGGCGGCCGCGACGGTGCCCGCGGTGGGGGAGAGGGCGTTGGCGGTGATCAGCTGGGCGGGTGCCACGACGCGGGGCAGCGCGGCCGAGAGCCCGGCCAGGATGAACCGGTTGAGCGCCGTGACCAGTAGCGCGGAGGCGAAGAAGAGCCACTCGGGCACTTGGCCGAGCAGCAGCCCGGCGGTCACCAGACCGAGGCCGAAGCGGGCCAGGTTACCGAGGTAGAGCACCTGGCGGCGGCGCCAGCGGTCCAGCAGTACCCCCGCGAACGGGCCGATCACCGAGAACGGCAGCAGCAGGACCGCGAGCATCGAGGCGATGTCGGTGGGGGAGGACTGGCGCTCCGGAGAGAAGATCACGTACGAGGCCAGGGAGACCTGGAAGACGCCGTCGGAGAGTTGGGAGAGCAGCCGGGCAGCCAGCAGCCGGCGGAAGTCCCGGGTACGCAGCAGCGAACCGAGCGAGGCACGGCCGGTGTCGGGCGTGCTGGGAGCCGGGGCCTGCCGTCGGGTGATCGCCACGTGCTCAGGGTGTCATGACGACGGCCGATGTTTCACGTGAAACATCGGCCGTCGTCATTGTGTACTCAGCGACGAGCACTCAGCGCTCAGCCTGAACAGCTCGCAGGCTTCGCTTCGCTCAGCGCTCAGCCTGAACAGCTCGCAGGCTTCGCTTCGCTCAGCGCTCAGCCTGAACAGCTCGCAGGCTTCGCTTCGCTCAGCGCTCGACCTCGCCGCGGATGAACTTCTCGACGTTGTCCCGCGCCTCGTCGTCGAAGTACTGCACCGGCGGCGACTTCATGAAGTACGAGGAGGCCGACAGGATCGGGCCACCGATGCCGCGGTCCTTGGCGATCTTCGCGGCCCGGACGGCGTCGATGATGACACCGGCGGAGTTCGGCGAGTCCCAGACCTCGAGCTTGTACTCCAGGTTCAGCGGCACGTTGCCGAAGGCGCGACCCTCAAGGCGGACGTACGCCCACTTGCGGTCGTCGAGCCACGCGACGTAGTCGGACGGGCCGATGTGGACGTTCTTGGCGCCCATGTCGCGGTCGCGGACCTGCGAGGTGACGGCCTGGGTCTTCGAGATCTTCTTGGACTCGAGGCGGTCACGCTCGAGCATGTTCTTGAAGTCCATGTTGCCGCCGACGTTCAGCTGCATGGTGCGCTCGAGGACGACACCGCGGTCCTCGAAGAGCTTCGCCATCACGCGGTGCGTGATGGTGGCGCCCACCTGCGACTTGATGTCGTCACCGACGATCGGCACGCCGGCCTCGGTGAACTTGTCCGCCCACTCCTTGGTGCCCGCGATGAACACCGGCAGGGCGTTCACGAAGGCGACCTTGGCGTCGATGGCGCACTGCGCGTAGAACTTGGCAGCGGCCTCGGAGCCGACGGGCAGGTAGCAGACGAGGACGTCGACCTGGCGGTCCTTCAGGACCTGCACCACGTCGACCGGCTCCTCGGCGGACTGCTCGATGGTCTCGAGGTAGTACTTGCCGAGGCCGTCGAGGGTGTGGCCACGCTGCACGGTGACGCCGGTCGGCGGCACGTCGCAGATCTTGATGGTGTTGTTCTCGCTGGCGCCGATGGCGTCGGCCAGGTCGAAGCCGACCTTCTTGGCGTCGACGTCGAACGCGGCGACGAACTCCACGTCCTTGACGTGGTACTCGCCGAACTGCACGTGCATCAGGCCGGGGACCTTACCGGCCGGGTCGGCGTCCTTGTAGAACTCGACACCCTGCACCAGCGACGCGGCGCAGTTGCCCACGCCCACGATGGCTACGCGAACCGAACCCATTCCGGTTGCTCCCTGTGATCTCGTGAGGTCCACCGGAGACCGGCGGTCCTCGTCCTGCTTCTCATCTGACTATCTGACGGGCGCACTGCGCCCACTTCCGCTGCGTGGCGCCAGGCGGACGCGGCGGCGGCACTCCTAGTCGGAGTGCCCCGGGCGGTCGTGCGGTGGCCGGGACGGAAGGGGGGATCCGTCCTCGTCGCCACGGCCGTCCGAAGACTGTGGTACGGCGGTTCTGCCCGGCGGGGCGGCGGTGCGCCCGGTCCGGTTGGCCCGCTCGGTCTCGATCAGCTCGTTCAGCCAGCGGACCTCGCGCTCCACCGACTCCAGACCGTGCCGCTGCAGTTCGAGCGTGTAGTCGTCGAACCGCTCGCGGGTGCGGGCGATCGAGCTGCGCATCCGCTCCAGGCGCTCCTCAAGGCGGCTGCGGCGGCCCTCCAGGACGCGCATCCGCACCGCCCGGTCGGTCTGACCGAAGAAGGCGAAGTGCACCCCGAAGTGCTCGTCCTCCCAGGCGTCCGGGCCCGAGTCGGCGAGCAGCTCCTCGAAACGCTGCTTGCCGTCCGGGGAGAGCCGGTAGACGATCTTCGACCGCTTACCGTTCAGCGCGGTGGCCGGGACGTACTCGGTGTCCGGGTTGTCCTCGACCAGGAAGCCCTGGGCGACCAGGCTCTTCAGGCACGGATAGAGCGTGCCGTAGGAGAAGGCGCGGAACGAGCCGAGCAGCACGTTGAGACGTTTGCGCAGCTCATAGCCGTGCATCGGGGCATCGTGCAGAAGGCCGAGGACGGCGAATTCCAGCACTCCTGAGCGCCTGCTCACGCGGTCCGGCCTCCCTTCGACGCCTCGGTCGCCGGTACCTCGCGATTGGCTATGCCGCTGCGATGTATCGACTCGATATATCGAGAACGATAGGCGGAGGTCACGATTGGGGCAAGAGGGGCACGGGTGAATGTGATCACAAGAGCACTCAGAGCTTGCGACCAGGCCTGCACCGAAGCCCCAGGACAAGGCCAACCCGGGCTTTCTTGGCAACGGGCATGTAATGATCTGTTGTCCTTTCACGGCTCTTGTGCGCAAATGCCCGATTGATGACTCATCAGGCATGCGTACGCTGTCGCGTGTGCACGAGGACCACCACCTGGGTAGCGGCCTGATCCCCGCCTAGGGCGGGTTGCGGGCATCGGAAGTGGATCCTGTCTACAGGCGTCCGTGCCTGGCCTAGGAGTTACTGGACTATGAGCGAACACCGGCGCCGATCGGCGAACCCGGGCGGCGACGAGCAGCCGCCCGGCCGATCGAACGACCAACGCCCGTACGCCTACGGCTCTGCGCCTGAAGGCGCGCCGTCCTATGACACCCCGGGGCGGCCGCGCGCGGCCCGGCCCGGTGGTGCACGGGGCCCGCAGGCGAGCCGCGAGACCGCCCAGCAGCCGCGGATGACCCGCGCTGAGATGCGCAAGGCGGCCCAGAAGGGCGGCGGTCGCAAGGGCGGCGGTTCGGGCGGCGGCGGTGGCCGGGACGGCCGGGGGGCGGGTGCCCAGCCGCCGGGCAAGAAGCGGTTCATCGACTACCCGCGCTGGGGCAAGAGCGGGGTGCGGCGCTGGCTGCCCTCGTGGAAGCAGCTGCTGTCGATCTTCCTGATCTTCTTCGGCGGCGGCGTCGCCGCGGTCGGCACCGCGTACGCGATGACCTCGGTGCCGGACCCCAAGAGCATGGTGAACAACCAGCCCAACATCTACTACTGGGCCGACGGCAGTGAGATGACCCGCACGGGCAGCCTGACCCGCCAGGTCGTCCCGATCGGGGACATCAACAGGTCCGCGCAGGACGCGGTGATCGCGGCCGAGAACGAGAGCTTCCGCACGGACCCCGGCATCGACCCCAAGGGCATCGCCCGAGCGGTCTACAACATGGCCTCGGGCCAGGCCACCCAGGGTGGTTCCACGATCACCCAGCAGTACGTGAAGAACGCCTACCTGAACCAGAGCCAGACCCTGAGCCGCAAGCTCAAGGAGTTCTTCATCACGCTGAAGATCAATCAGAAGATGTCCAAGGACGACATCCTGGACGGCTACCTGAACACCAGCTGGTTCGGCCGCCAGTCCTACGGCATCCAGGCCGCCGCCCACAACTACTACAACGTGGACGCCAAGGACCTGAACGTCTGCCAGAGCGCGATGCTGGCCGGTCTGCTGAAGGGCGCCGGCCTCTACGACCCCTCGCTCAGCGCGGCCAACCACGCACGCATGTTCGGTGCGCCGACCGACCCCCCGGGCAGTGGCCGCTGGGGGTACGTCCTGAGCCGGATGGTGGTCACCAAGGCCATCACCCAGGACCAGATGAACCAGTGCGAGAAGGCCGGCCTGCCCGAGCCGGTCAAGCCGCAGACCGCGACCAACATGACCGGTCAGATCGGCTACATCGTCGCCACCGTCGACAAGTACATGGAGCAGAAGGACCCGACGATCACCGACGCCTCGCTGGGCGTGGGCGGCTACAAGATCTACACCACGCTGCAGAAGGACAAGGTCGACGAGCTCAGCGCGGCCGTGACGCAGATGCAGCAGCAGAACCTCGACGCCGTCAAGCACCCCACCACCGACAGCAACGTCCAGGTCGGCGCGGCCTCGGTGGTTCCCGGGGACGGCGCACTGGTGGCCCTCTACGGCGGCCCGGGCCAGGACAAGGGCCAGTACAGCAACAACGCGGACACCGCCGGTGTCCCGGTCGGCTCGACCTTCAAGCCCTATGTGCTGGCCACCGCGATGCAGGTCGGCCTGCAGACCCAGACCGGTCCGGACGGCAAGCCCGAGCGGATCAACGAGGACAGCCGCTACAACGCCGACGACCTGAGCACCATCCGCAAGCCGGACGGCTCGCTGGTGACCAACCCCGACGGCTCGGTCTTCAAGCAGAAGAACGACGAGGACGGACCGCAGGGCTATGTGACGCTGCGCGACGCCATGATCAACTCGTTCAACGTCCCCTACGTGCAGCTCGGCGAGGACGTCGGCGGGCCCAACGTGGCCAAGCTGGCGGCGCAGATGGGCCTGAGCCCGGCGAGCATGCCGGTCCAGAACCAGAGCACCGCCGCCTTCGCGATCGGCACCTCGACCCCGAGCGCGATCCAGATGGCCTCCGGCTACTCGGTCTTCGCCGCCCGTGGGCAGCAGACCGACATGTACCCGGTGACCAAGGTGGAGTTCGACGACAAGGCGTTGAGCGGCTTCACCAAGCCCACCCCGAAGGCGGTGCTCGACCAGGCGGTGGCGGACAACATCACCAGCGTGCTCCAGGACGTGGTCCAGAAGGGCACCGGTAAGAAGGCGCTGGCGGTCGGCCGCCCGGTGGCCGGCAAGACCGGTACCACCGACAAGGGCACCTCGGCCTGGTTCGACGGCTTCACCCCGCAGCTGGCCACCGCGATCACCATGTTCCGCGAGGACCCCAACCACCCCGGGCTGCAGTCCCTGGTCGGCACCGGTGGCCGGACCGAGTTCGCCGGTGGTGACCTGCCGACCGAGGTCTTCGCCAACTACATGAAGGCCGCGCTGGCCAACACCCCGGTGCTGGACTTCCCGGCCCCGGAACCGGTCAACCAGGAGGTCGACGCCTCGGGCGCGCCCAGCACCTCCTCGCCCTCGCCGTCGACCTCCCCGTCGACCACGGCGAGCCCCACGCCGAGCAGCACCCCGAGTGCCCCGCCGAGCAGCCAGGCCCCGCCGCCGGCGGCGCCCACCAGCCAGGGTCCGACCCAGCCGCCGGCCGGCGGTGGCCCGGAGACCTGTCTGCCCGGCGTGGACTGCGGCGGCCAGCCCAGCCCGCCCAAGTCGTCGCCGCCCGGTGGCGGCACCGGCGGTGGCACCGGTGGTGGCACGGGCGGCAGCCCCGGCGGTGGTGGTTCGACCTGTGCCTTCGGGGACCTGTTCTGCGGCGGTGGTGGCCAGACCTCGCAGCCGCCGACCTCCAAGCCGCCGCACAGCCCGGGCGGTGGTGCGGGCGGTGCTACCGGTGGCACCTCGAACCCGCCGGTCAGCGGTAACCCGGGCGCCGGCGGCCAGGGGCAGCCGGGCACCTGAGCAGCCGATACGAACGAGGGCGGTCCCGCACTGGCGGGGCCGCCCTCGGCCGTCTCCGGCACGGATCCCTGGCACGGATCCCCGGACCGGTCCTCGTACCGGCCGCACGGGTGCGGCAGTATGTCCGGCATGACGTCCAGCACACGTGACGAGATCCCCGCCGCCGAGGCCGCGGAGGCACCGGCCCAGGGCCCGCTGCCCAACACCGTGGTCGTGCCCGCGGACGAGGACCCGGTCGCGGCGGCCGGCAGCGAGCTGCTCGGCGGCCCGCCCGGACGGCGTGCCCTGCTCGGCGTCTCCTGGTGGATCCCCGCCCGCTTCCTGGCGCTGGCCACCATCGTCACGTACATCGTCGGACTGGCGCAGAAGCTGCCCTGCTACACCAGCGGCTGGTTCTTCGGCGCGACCGCGCAGTACACCCACGCCTGCTACAGCGACATCCCGCACCTGTACACCGCGCGTGGTTTCGCCGCCGGGCTGCACCCCTACGTGGACATGCTGCCCTCGCCCACGCCGGACATGAAGTACCTGGAGTACCCGGTCCTGACCGGTGGCTTCATGCAGATCGCCGGCTGGCTGACCCCCACCGGCGGCATCATCGAGGACCGCGAGCGCTGGTTCTGGATGGTCAACGCCGCGATGCTGCTGATCTGCGCGGTGGTCACGGTGATCGCGCTCACCCGCACCCACCGCCGCCGTCCGTGGGACGCGCTGCTCTTCGCGCTGGCGCCCTGCCTGGCGCTGGACGCCACGATCAACTGGGACCTGCTCGCGGTCGCGCTGACCGCCGTCGCGATGGCCTACTGGTCCTCCAACCGCACGGTCTGGGCCGGCGTCTTCATCGGTCTGGCCACCGCCGCCAAGCTCTATCCCCTGCTGCTGCTCGGCCCGCTGCTGGTGCTCTGCTGGCGCACCGGGCGCTGGCGGGCGTTCTGGCAGGCCACCGGTGGAGCGGTGGGCGCCTGGCTGCTGGTCAACGTCCCGATCATGATCGCCAGCTGGGACGGCTGGGCCACCTTCTACACCTTCAGCCAGACCCGCAAGGAGGACTTCGGGTCGTTCTGGATGATCCTCATGCAGGACCGCAACGAGTCGCTGGCGGGCCTCAACAACTGGATCGCCGCGCTGCTGATCGCCTGCTTCCTGGGCATCGCCTGGCTGGCCCTGTCCGCCCCGCGCCGGCCGCGCTACGCCCAGCTGGTCTTCCTGATCGTGGCGGCCTTCGTGCTCACCAACAAGGTGTACTCGCCGCAGTACGTGCTCTGGCTGATCCCGCTGGCCGTGCTGGCCCGGCCGCGCTGGCGGGACTTCCTGATCTGGCAGGCCTGCGAGGTGCTGTACTTCCTCGGCATCTGGTCCTACCTGGCCTTCCTCGGCGACTCCAAGCAGCACGGGATCGGCCAGGACTGGTACCACTTCGCCGTCATCCTGCACCTGGGCGGCACGCTCTACCTGTGCGCGAAGGTGATCCGCGACATCCTTCGCCCCGACCGCGACCCGGTGCGCTGGGACGGCAGCGACGACCCGTCGGGCGGGGTGCTCGACTTCGCCCCCGACGTCTTCGTGCTCGGTGCGGCCCGCCGGCTGCGCGAGCAGGAGTCCTACGCGGCCTTCGCCCCGGTACCGGGCGCCGACTGGCTCGGGTACGAGCCGGACGCCGACCAGCTGGGCGCCGATGAGCCGCGCGCCGATGAGCCGCGCGCCGAGGTGCTGGAGGACGGCGTGCCGGGGCAGCCCCAGGGCGCCTAGCGCCTAACGGTCCGTCACCCGGTCGAAGTGCGTGGTGGTGTGCCGGACGTTGACCGGCAGCTCGTCGCCGATGGCCGGCGGCTTGGCGCCACCAGGCAGGAAGAGGATGCTCACCTGCATGTGCGGCGGCTCGGCGAACCAGAGCTGGCGGCCGTTCCACTGGTAGGGCGACAGGGTGCGGTTGAGAGTGGCCAGCCCGGCCCGGGCGATTCCCTTGGCGCGGGGCAGCAGGCCCTTCACGTACGTGGGCGCCTGCAGGCCGATGCCGTGCGCGGTGCCGCCGGCGAGCACCAGCAGGTGGCCGTCGGAGGGGGCCTTGTGCTGGCGGTAGCCGTAGCGCTCGCCGCGGGCCACCGGCGTCACGTCCAGCACGGTGGCCCGGGCGGTGAGCGCCTCGACGGTGCCGAGCCAGAGCCGGGTGCCGATCCGGGAGTGGAAGGCGGTCGCGGGGTGGCGCACGTTCAGCCAGGCGATGCCGCCCGCGTCCAGGTGGCTGAGGTAGATGTGCTCGGCGGGCAGCCCGGCCGTCTCGATCGCCTGGACCCAGTGGGAGACCTCGGCCGCCGGGTCGGAGCCGTCCCGGCGGTCCAGCGGCTGGTGCAGCGCGAAACCCTCGATCACGCTGCCCCCGCCGCCCGCGGCCGACGCCTCGGCCAGGTGTGCGAGCTCGGCGGGCGCGATGCCGTGGCGGCGCATGCTGGTCATGCACTCCACCACCACCCGCTTGCGGCCCGGCGCCTGGGAGAGCGCGCGCAGCGCCTCCACGCCGGCCACCGTGCGCAGCACCACCTCGTCCGGCAGCTCGGCGTTCTCCTCGCCGACCCGGTACGGCGTCAGGACCATGAGCTCGCCCGGGAAGCCGCCCGGTCGCTCGCGGTCGTGGAGCAGCTCGGCGGCCTCCGCCGCGGTGCCGACCGCCAGGCAGCCGGTGCCCAGCAGCGCGGCCTCCTCGGCCAGCCGGCGGTTGCCGAACCCGTAGCCGTTGCCCTTGGCCA
Source organism: Kitasatospora sp. NPDC008050 (assembly GCF_042957465.1). Lineage (NCBI taxonomy): Bacteria > Bacillati > Actinomycetota > Actinomycetes > Kitasatosporales > Streptomycetaceae > Kitasatospora > Kitasatospora sp. NPDC008050. The sequence continues at coordinate 100,086 of NZ_JBIBIJ010000018.1, read as the reverse complement.
CCGGGACCAGACCCGGGAACTCGGCCAGCACCGCGCGCTGATGCGCCCGCCAGCGGTCGGTGTCCACGTGCAGCGAAAGGGTCATCGAGCTCTCCCCGGGGGTGGTGCGGGTGGTGCGCGGCGGTGCGGCAGGGGCGCGGCAGAGGGCCGTCAGCGGCGGGACATGTAGATGTCGAGCGCCTTGTGCAGCAGCTTGTTCAACGGGAAGTCCCACTCGCCCAGGTACTCGGCCGCCTGTCCGCCGGTACCCAGCTTGAACTGGATCAGCCCGAACAGCGGGTCGTCCTCGTCCAGCGTGTCGCTGATTCCGCGCAGGTCGTACACGCTCGCACCCAGCGCGTAGGCGTCGCGCATCATCCGCCACTGGATCGCGTTGGAGGGCTTGACCTCGCGCTTGTGGTTGGCGGAGGCGCCGTAGGAGTACCAGACGTGCTCGCCGACGGCGAGCATCGTGGTGGCGGCCAGCGGCTCGCCGTCCAGGTAGGCGATGTACAGCCGCATCCGGTTGGGGTCCTCGGCGGCCAGCGCCGTCCACATCCGCTGGAAGTAGGCCAGCGGGCGCGGGGTGAAGCGGTCGCGTTCGGCGGTGACCACGTAGAGGCGGTGGAAGACCGCGAGGTCCTCGTAGCCGCCCTGGACCACCTCGACGCCGCTCTTCTCGGCCTTCTTGATGTTGCGCCGCCACAGCTGGTTGAAGCCGCGCTGGATGTCGTCCAGTGACCGGCCCGCGAGCGGCACCTGGAAGACGTAGCGCGGCTGCACGTCGCCGAAGCCGGCACCGCCGTCCTCGCCCTGCAGCCAGCCGGCCCGGCGCAGCCGCTCGGCCAGCTCGAAGGCCCGGGGCTCGTGCCAGTCGGGCTCGATGTCGCGCAGCCGCTTGGCCTGTCCGCCGGAGATCGCCTCCTTGATGGTCGTGGTCTCCCAGCGCCGGATCACCACCGGCGGCCCCATCTTCACGGAGAACGCGCCCTGCGCCTTGAGGTGCGCCAGCATCGGGCGCAGCCAGTCGTCCAGGTCCTGGTCGAACCAGTCGATCACCGGGCCCTCGGGCAGGTAGGCCAGGTAGCGCTTGAGCTTGGGCAGCTGCCGGTAGAGCACCAGGCCCACCCCGACCACCGTGCCCGAGGCATCCGTCCAGCCGATCGACTCGCTGCGCCACTCCGACTTGAGCTCGCCCCAGGACGGCACCTGCATATGGCTGGCCGACGGGCGGGTGCGCAGAAAGGCGAGGTGCTCCTCACGGGTGATCGTCCTCAGACGCAGGCTCATGCTCGGGATGCTCCTTGGAGTGATGACGGACCTCTGCTCTGTGACCCTATCGCCCGAATGGTCCGTTTCTGCTCCGTTTCGGGCGGGTCGCGCGCGGCGTGCTGACGGAACCATAGGCCCAACCGTGTGACCCGGCGCGGAACATCGCGGACGGCGCCCTCCGGTGGAGGGCGCCGTCCTGTGTGCGGGGTGCGCGCCGGTTGCCGGCCGCTCGCGCGATGCCGTTCCCGGGCCGGGGCTACACGCCGCCGAAGAGGCCGCCGTGGGCCAGGGCGACGCCGAAGCCGAACGCGGAGGCGGCCAGTGCGATCACCAGCACGAAGCGCTCCGAGGTGGTGACGGAGATGAACTGGCCCCACAGGCCGGTGGCGATCCCGCCCAGTCCGGTCCAGGAGGTCAGCATGTTCAGGCCGTGCCAGAACGAGGTGATGAAGGCCACCAGGCCGAAGATCACGGTCAGCCCCACCAGGGTGTTCTCCAGGGGGTGCGTGTGGCCGTCGCTGTTGAGGGTGAACGCGGGGAATCGGCGGATGGTCTGTGCCATGGAACCCACCTCCTGCGGAGGGCGAGCGCTGCGTGTGTGTACCCGTTCTGCCCAGATTGCGCCGCTTGAGACCCGACGGCAATCCATGAGTGTTTTGTTCGGCCGGATGGGTGCGGGTAGGCTGAGCGATCTGCACTGGTGTATCTGTGCCCTTCCATGTCCGCCGGCGGGTCCTCGTGACCCCTGCCGGCCTGGTGGGGCCGAATGTCCGACCCGGTGGCTAGCGTGGTCCTGAACCACGGTGGTCCGCGGTCGGCACCGCTCCAGTGCCGACGCCGTACAACCCTCCTGCCACGGAGAGACCGTGGCCGCTGAGTCCAAAGGAGGTGGGTTTACCCATGCGTCACTACGAGGTGATGGTCATCCTCGACCCCTCGGTCGAGGAGCGCGCTGTCTCCCCCCTGATCGAGAACTTCCTCAACGTCGTCCGCACCGGCGGTGGCACCGTTGAGAAGATCGACACCTGGGGTCGTCGCCGTCTGGCGTACGAGATCAAGAAGCAGCCCGAGGGCATTTACTCGGTCATCGACCTCAAGGCCACGCCTGAGGTCGTCAAGGAGCTCGACCGCCAGATGTCCCTGAGCGAGTCGGTTCTGCGGACCAAGGTCCTGCGCCCGGACACTCACTGAGCCACCGTCGGGACTCCTGTTGAGTCCCGGACGGCTCATGTCCGATGTTTCACGTGAAACATCGCTGAACGGAACTCTTCCTCCCGAGAGGTCAGCACGCCATGGCAGGCGAGACCGTCATCACCCTCGTCGGCAATCTCGTCGACGATCCCGAGCTGCGTTTCACCCCCTCGGGTGCGGCGGTCGCGAAGTTCCGCATCGCGTCCACTCCCCGCACCTTTGACCGCCAGACCAACGAGTGGAAGGACGGCGAGAGCCTCTTCCTCACGTGCAATGTCTGGCGTCAGCCGGCGGAGAACGTGGCCGAGTCGCTGCAGCGCGGCATGCGCGTGATCGTGCAGGGCCGACTGCGCCAGCGGTCTTACGAGACCAAGGAAGGCGAGAAGCGGACGGTCTTCGAGGTCGAGGTCGATGAGGTCGGCCCGAGCCTGCGCTCGGCGACCGCCAAGGTGACCCGGGCCAACCGGTCCGGTGCGCCCGGCGGTGGTGGTGGCGGCGGCTTCGGCGGCGGCCAGCAGGGCGGCGGCCAGGGCAACTGGGGCGGCGGTGGCGGCCAGCAGGGTGGCGGCAGCTGGGGCGGCAACGCCTCCGGCGGCGGCCAGTCCGGTCCCGCCGACGACCCGTGGGCGTCCAGCCCGCCCGCTGGTGGAAACCAGGGTGGCGGCGGCTGGGGTGCCCCGTCCGGTGGCGGCTTCTCGGAAGAGCCCCCGTTCTAAGAGCTGACAGATTTCGTGCGACCCGGGATCCCGCCCTTCGGGGCGGTCCCGGATCGTGATCCTCATTTGGAGCACACCATGGCGAAGCCGCCTGCTCGCAAGCCTAAGAAGAAGGTTTGCGTCTTCTGCAAGGACAAGGTCAACTACGTTGACTACAAGGACACGAACCTGCTTCGGAAGTTCATTTCCGACCGCGGGAAGATCCGTGCCCGCCGGGTCACCGGCAACTGCACCCAGCACCAGCGTGACGTCGCCACGGCCGTGAAGAACAGCCGTGAGATGGCGCTGCTGCCCTACACCAGCACCGCGCGCTAAGAGAGGGTGACCAAGTAATGAAGATCATCCTCACGCACGAGGTGACCGGCCTCGGTGGCGCCGGCGAGGTCGTCGAGGTCAAGGACGGCTACGCCCGCAACTTCCTGGTCCCGCGTGGCTTTGCCATCCGCTGGACCAAGGGCGGCCAGAAGGACGTCGACGCGATCCGTCGTGCCCGCAAGGTGCACGAGATCCAGACCCTTGAGGCTGCCAACGAGTTCAAGGGCAAGCTCGAGGGCCTGCAGGTCAAGCTGGCCGTTCGCTCCGGCGAGGCCGGCCGCCTGTTCGGCTCGGTCACGCAGGCCGACGTCGTCGAGGCCGTCAAGGCCGCCGGCGGCCCGGTTGTGGACAAGCGCGCCGTCACGATCGCTTCGCCGATCAAGACCGTGGGCACCCACAAGGTGACCGTCAAGCTGCACGCCGACGTCCAGGCCAACCTCGACGTCGCCGTCGTCGCTGCCTGACACAGGTCGCGGTAACGCACAACCGGCGGGCCGGTCCTCCCCACGCGGGAGGGCCGGCCCGCCGGCGTGTCACCGGGTGGGTGGCGGGGCAGGTCAGGCCCCGGCCCGGACCCGGACAGCGGCAGATCAGGCCCGGACCGCGCCGGTGACGAGCCAGCGGCCGGTCCGCAGCCGGGCGACCAGGAACGCGCAGCGCGCCAGGATGAACAGGTTCAGCGCCCACCAGAGCCCGGCCAGCCCCCAGCCGAGGTGCAGCGCGGCCAGGGCCACCGGGGCGAAGGCGGCCAGGGTGCCCAGCATCGCCCAGGCCAGGTAGCCGCCGTCGCCCGCGCCGGTCAGTACCCCGTCCAGCACGAAGACCGGACCCGAGGCCGGCTGGGTCAGCGCGACCAGCAGCAGCACGACGGCCAGCTGGGAGCGCACGCCCGGGTCGGCGCTGAACACCGGGATGTACAGCGGCCGGGCGACCACCACCAGCACGCCGAGCAGCACACCCCCGGCCAGCCCCCACTCGACCATCCGTCGGGCCTGGGCCCTGGCCCCCGTGCGGTCGCCGGCTCCCAGGTAGCGGCCGATGATCGCCTGCCCGGCGATCGCGATCGCATCCAGCGCGTAGGCCAGGAAGCTCCACACGGCCATCGCTATCTGGTGGGCCGCCAGCTCCCGGTCGCCGAGGCGCGCCGCGATCGCGGTGGCCAGCAGCAGCACCGCCCGCAGGCTCAGGGTGCGGATCATCAGCGGCCCGCCGGCCCGGGCGCAGGCCCGGATGCCGGTCGGGTCGGGGCGCAGCACCGCCCCCTCCCGGCGGGCGCCACGGACCACCACGGCCAGGTAGACGGCCGCCATCGCGTTCTGCGCCAGCACCGTGCCCCAGGCCGAGCCGGCCACCCCGAGGCCGGCGCCGTAGACCAGGGCGAGGTTGAGGGCGAGGTTGGCGGCGAAGCCGCCGACGGCCACCAGCAGCGGTGTCCGGGTGTCCTGCAGGCCGCGCAGCACCCCGGTGGCGGCCAGCACCATCAGCATCGCCGGGATGCCCAGGGTGCTGATCCGCAGATAGGTCACCGCGTACGGCGCCGCGGTGGCGGAGGCGCCGAGCAGGTGGGCCACCTGCGGGGCCAGGGCGAGCGCCAGCAGCGCGACGGGCACCGCGAGCAGCAGGGACAGCCAGATGCCGTCGACGCCCTGCGCAATGGCCGCCCTGCGGTCCCCGGCGCCGATCCGGCGGGCGACGGCGGCGGTGGTGGCGTAGGCGAGGAAGACGAAGACCCCGGTGAGGGTGGTGAGCGCGGCGCCGGCCACGCCGAGGCCGGCCAGCTGTGCGGTGCCGAGGTGCCCGACGATCGCCGAGTCGCCGAGCAGGAAGAGCGGCTCGGCGACGAGTGCGCCGAAGGCGGGCACGGCCAGCGCCAGGATCTCGCGGTCGTGGCGGCGGCGGTCGGCTCGCGCGGCCTTCGCGGCCTCGGGGGCGGCGGGCGCGGGTATGGGGCCACCGGTCATGCGGACACGGTAGCCAACCGTTGGTAAGTAGCACAAGGAGCTACGGCCATTACGAGGGCCTGTTCGAGGTGTGTGAAGAATTTCTCATGCACAGCCAGTGGAAAGACTCATCGCAGGTCAGCGAGTTGACACCAGGTCGATCGTGTGGTTATCCACAGGACCTTCCACATGCTTGTGCACAGGTTTCGGGCAGTTGTCCACAGTGATGGGCCGTTCATCCACACCCCCTGTGGATAACCGTGTTGGTCGGAGGCCCGCCCGCCCCTTAGCGTGGTCGCTCACCCGACGCGCCGTGCCCCGACCCGGGCGGCCGTTCCGTCGGCCGCGTGGCGTATGAAGGAGGTGGCCCGGACCGTGTCCGCGTCCGCCGACCCAGGCCACTGCGCCTTCGCACCACACTCGCACCGCTTGCTGAACGGGGAACACGCGTGACCGGCCCCCAGTACGACGACCACGACGTACCGCCGCCCCCGGAGGACGACTGGCAGCCGTCCGACGACGCCTTCGGACCCTCGTTCGCACCCGGTGGCCCCGCCGACGGGTTCCCCGACGGCCCCAGCGACCGCCTGCCGGTCTCCCGCGGCCGCGGCCAGGACGCGGCGGGCGGTGGCAAGGGCGAGTTCCGCAAGGACTTCCGCAAGCGCGACAAGGACGGTGCCCGCGACGGTCGGGACGGCGATCGCAACGGCGGTCGGAACAGCGATCGGGAGGCCGGCCGCGACGGCGCCGGGGAGGGCTTCGAGCGGGTTCCGCCGCAGGACCTCCCGGCCGAGCAGTCCGTGCTCGGCGGCATGATGCTCTCCAAGGACGCCATCGCCGACGTGGTCGAGGTCCTGAAGCCGATCGACTACTACCGCCCGGCCCACGAGCTCATCCACAGCGCGATCCTCGACCTCTACGCCCGCGGCGAGCCGGCCGACCCGATCACCGTGGCCAGCGAGCTGACCAAGCGCGGCGAGCTGACCCGGGTGGGCGGCCCCGGCTATCTGCACACCCTGGTCAACTCCGTCCCCACCGCCGCCAACGCCGAGTACTACGCGGAGATCGTCCACGAGCGCGCCGTGCTGCGCCGCCTGGTCGAGGCCGGTACCCGGATCGCCGGCATGGGCTACGCCGCCGAGGGCGACGTGGACGAGATCGTCAACGCCGCCCAGGCCGAGATCTACGCCGTCACCGAGCAGCGCACCAGCGAGGACTACGCCCCGCTCGCCGACATCATGGAGGGCGCGCTCGACGAGATCGAGGCGATCGGCTCCCGGCAGGGCCAGATGTCCGGCGTCCCGACCGGCTTCGCCGACCTCGACGCGCTGACCAACGGCCTGCACCCCGGTCAGATGATCGTCATCGCGGCCCGCCCCGCGATGGGAAAGTCGACCCTCGCGCTGGACTTCTCCAGGGCCTGCTCGATCACCAACGGGCTGCCGAGCGTGATCTTCTCGCTCGAAATGGGGCGCAACGAGATCGCCATGCGTCTGCTCTCGGCCGAGGCCCGGGTGGCGCTGCACCACATGCGCTCGGGCAACATGACCGACGACGACTGGACCCGGGTGGCCCGGCGGATGCCCGACGTCACCGCCGCGCCGCTCTACATCGACGACTCGCCGAACCTGTCGATGATGGAGATCCGGGCCAAGTGCCGGCGGCTGAAGCAGCGGGCCGACCTCAAGCTGGTGGTCATCGACTACCTCCAGCTGATGCAGTCCGGCGGCTCGCGGCGCGCCGAGAGCCGGCAGCAGGAGGTCTCCGACATGTCGCGAAACCTGAAGCTGCTGGCGAAGGAGCTGGAGGTCCCGGTGATCGCGCTGTCCCAGCTGAACCGTGGTCCCGAGCAGCGCACCGACAAGAAGCCGATGGTCTCCGACCTGCGTGAGTCGGGCTCGATCGAGCAGGACGCCGACATGGTGATCCTGCTCCACCGCGAGGACGCCTACGAGAAGGAGTCCCCCCGCGCGGGCGAGGCCGACCTGATCGTGGCCAAGCACCGAAACGGCCCCACGGCGACCATCACCGTGGCGTTCCAGGGCCACTACTCGCGCTTCGTGGACATGACGCGCGACTAGGGCTGTCCGGGCGGCGAGGCCCTACCCACCTCACCGCAGCGGCGACATCGGTCTTGTCAGCGAGCCGGTGGGGTGAGGGCGGTGCGGTCGAACGGGCCACCGTGTGAGGCGGCGTACGTGACGGCGTCGTTGACGGCAGTCAGCACGGCGATCGGCTTCACCAGCGTCCGGCCCAGGTCTGTCAGCACGTACTCGATCTTCCCGGCCTCGCAGTGGCGGTCGACCAGGCCGTACCCCTGCAACCGACGCAGCGTCTGAGTCAGCACCTTCCGCGAGATTCCGCCGATCACGTCGACCAACTCGCCGTGCCTGCACGGTTCCCGGCTCAACGCGAACAGCACGACCACCGCCCACTTGTCGGCGATGATCTCGATCGCCAGCCGAGCCGGGCAGTCGGCGAGGAAGACGCTGCCGGAGTACTCACGCATGCCCCGACGGTAGCCCGCCGCCAGGAACCCGGAGGTACCCACCGCCTCACTAGCGTCCACGTCGGAGGCCGACCGCTGCTCGCGGGCATGGTCGGCCAGATCCTCGACCACATCCGTGAGTCCGGCGAGGTCTGGGCCGCCACCCACGCCCAGGTGGCCGAACACGTCCTGACACACCAGGGAAGAACGCGATGACCCACGTCCTCGTCGTCGGCGGCACCGGAGCCATGGGCAGCCACGTGGTCCGACACCTGTTGGCCACCACCGACGCCACCATCACCGTCCCCACCCGCCACCCGGAGTCCGCCCACGCCACCGAACTCGCCGCCACCGCGCCCGACCGCGTGCGACTGGTCCGCTGCGACTCGGCGGCCTTCAGGCTCCCCCTCGGCGCCGCCCACTACCCGCTCGTCGCCCTCGACGACATCGCCTGGTTCGCCTGCCACATGTTCGACACCTGGCAGTCCTGGGGCGCCCGCGACCTCGCGGTGATCGGCGACAGCCTCACCGGCGACGAGATCGCCGCTACCTTCGCTCAGGTCACGGGCACCCCCAGCAGCTACCTCCCGATGCCGCACGACGACCTGCGCGCCGCCCTCCCCGACTTCGGCCACGACTACGCAGCGATGTTCCAGTTCTTCGCCGACCGTGATCTCTACGCCCGGGACCGGTACATCAACCTCCTGCGCCGCCTGCACCCCGACTTGATGACCTTCGAGGACTGGCTGCACCACACCGGATGGACGGGATGACCACCCACCGGGCCGGCCTGCCGGAAAAAAAGTTCACCCGAGGTGTCGATCCAGCGCGCTCCCGATCGACGCATGGGTGAAGGCTGGACCGGAGCCGGGTGGCAGGGCCACCGGAACCCTCCTCAGCCTTCGGCCGGGAGGGACCCCGACCGGCCGGGACCGAGAAGGAGCTGGCGAGATGCGCTACATGATGCTGGTACGGGCCGACGAGAACACCGAGTCCGGCGTGCTGCCGCCGCCGGAGGTGTTCGAGGAGATGAGCCGGTACAACGAGGAGCTGGTGAAGGCCGGCGTGCTGCTGGCCGCCGACGGGCTGCACCCGAGCGAGAAGGGCTTCCGGGTGACCTGGCCCGGCGGGAAGCCGACCGTGACCGACGGCCCGTTCGCGGAGGCGAAGGAGCTGATCGCGGGCTACTGGGTGATCCAGGTCAAGTCGCGCGAGGAGGCCGTGCAGTGGGCCAGCCGGGTGCCGTTCGGGGAGGGCGGGGTGCTGGAACTGCGGCAGATCTTCGAGCCCACCGACTTCCCCGCCGAGGTGCTGCCGCCGGACGCGATGGAGCGGGAGCAGGCGCTGCGCGAGGAAGTGGAGCGGCAGGCCGGTAACCGGTAGCGGGGCACGGCCGGGGTGCTGCGGGTTTGCGGCGCCCCGGCCGCCGCTGCTGTGATGGGGTGTCGTGACGAGTACGCAGGCACGGCACCCCGAGGACGACCCCGTGCACCGCACGGTTGCCGCGGTGTGGCGGATGGAGTCGCCGCGGCTGATCGCCGGCCTGACCCGGATCGTCCGTGATCTGGAGGCGGCCGAGGAGCTGGCCCAGGACGCGCTGGTGGCCGCGCTGGAGCAGTGGCCCGCCGAGGGGGTGCCGCGCAACCCCGGTGCCTGGCTGATGACCACCGCCCGGCGGCGCGCGATCGACCTGGTGCGCCGCGAGCAGCGGCTGGCCGGCAAGCTCGACCGGTTCGGCCCCGAGCTGGCCGGTGAGCCTGCCGCCGGGCCCGAGCAACTCGCCGAGCAGGCCGAGGAGATCGAGGACGACCTGCTGCGGCTGGTGTTCACCGCCTGCCACCCGGTGCTCGCCACCGAGGCGCGGGTGGCGCTGACCCTGCGGTTGCTGGGCGGCCTGACCACGGACGAGATCGCGCGGGCGTTCCTGGTCCCGGAGGCCACCCTCGCGCAACGGATCGTGCGGGCGAAGCGGACGCTGTCCCGGGCCGAGGTGCCGTTCGAGGTGCCGAGCGGGGCGGAGCTGGCCGGGCGGCTGGAATCGGTCCTGGAGGTCATCTATCTGATCTTCAACGAGGGGTACGCGGCGACGGCCGGCGACGACTGGATGCGGCCCGCGCTCTGCGAGGACGCACTGCGGCTGGGCCGGGTGCTGGCCGGCCTGATGCCCGCCGAGCCGGAGGTGCACGGGCTGGTCGCACTGATGGAGATCCAGGCCTCCCGCTCGACGGCGCGCAGCGGACCGGACGGCGCGCCGGTGCTGCTGCTCGACCAGGACCGCGGACGCTGGGACCAGTTGCTGATCCACCGGGGTCTGACGGCGCTCGGGCGGGCCGAGGAGCTGGCCGCGGGCCGGCCGGGTCCGTACGCGCTGCAGGCCGCGATCGCCGCCTGCCACGCGCGGGCGGTCACCGCCGAGCAGACCGACTGGATCCGGATCGCGGCGCTGTACGAGGCGCTGGCCCACCGTGCGCCGTCACCGGTGGTGGAGCTGAACCGCGCGGTGGCGCTGGGCATGGCGTTCGGCCCGGGGACCGGCCTGGCGCTGATCGACCAGCTGACCGGTGAGCCCACGCTGCGCGGCTACCACCTGCTGCCCGCCGTCCGCGGCGATCTGCTGGCCAAGCTCGGTCGCCCGGCCGAGGCCCGCGTGGAGTTCGAACGGGCGGCGGCGCTCACCCGCAACGAACGGGAGCGCGCGCTGCTGCTGGCCCGGGCGGCGGACTGTGCCGCCGACCGAGGAGGCCGCCGGGCCTGAGGCCGCCGGGCCGGGCCCGAGGATGCCGAGCCTGAGGCCGCCGGGGGCCTGGTGACGGTCACGGCCGGCTGGCTAGCCTGGCGCGATGACAGAAAATGATCATCGTATCGACGAACTCCCGCTTGAGCTGGTCATCTTCGACTGTGACGGCGTGCTGGTGGACAGTGAGCGGATCGCGGTCCGGGTGCAGGTCGCCCTCGGCGCCGAGCTGGGGTGGGCGCTGACCGAGGCGGAGGTGATCGACCGCTTCATCGGCCGTTCCACCGCCTCGATCGGCGAGCAGGTGGCCGAGCGCCTGGGTGAGCGGACGGCCGCCGAGTGGCAGCGCCGCTTCGAGGAGCAGCACCGGGTGGCGGTGGACGAGGGGCTGACGGCGGTCGACGGCATCGAGCAGGCGCTGGCCGCGCTGCGCCTGCCGACCTGCGTGGCCTCCAGCGGCAGTCCGCAGAAGATGCGCCACACGCTGGGGCACACCGGCCTGTACGACTACTTCGACGGCCGGATCTTCAGCGCCGCCGAGGTCGCCCGTGGCAAGCCCGCCCCGGACCTGTTCCTGCACGCGGCCGCCCGGATGGGCGTGCGCCCCCAGGCCTGCGTGGTGGTCGAGGACAGCACGGCCGGGGTGCGGGCGGCCCGGGCGGCCGGGATGCGGGTGCTCGGTTACGCGGGCGGGCTGACCCCGGCCGACCGGCTGGCGGCGGCGGGCGCCCGGGTCTTCCACGACATGCGCGAGCTGCCCGGCCTGCTGGCCGGCTGGGAGGCGGCCGACGGGGCGGGCGCCGCGGGCACCGCCGGGTACACGGCGGCGGCCGCGGCGCTGGCCGAGCAGTACGAGGAGGTCGGCTTCGAGCAGGTGCACCACCGGATGCTGCACCTACTGCCGACCGTGCCCTCCCGGGTGCTGGACGTGGGCGCCGGCACCGGCCGGGACGCCGCCGCGCTGGCCTGCCTGGGCCACGCGGTCACCGCTGTGGAGCCGACCGCCGCGCTGCGCGCGCACGGCGAGCGGCTGCACGCCGGCAGCGCGGTGCGCTGGGTGGACGACGCGCTGCCCGGGCTGCCCGAGCTCGCAGCGGCGGGCGAGCGGTACGACCTGATCATGCTGACCGCGGTCTGGATGCACCTCGCGCCGCGCGAGCGGGCCGTGGCGATGCCTGCCGTGGCGGGGCTGCTCGCGCCCGGCGGCACGCTGCTGATGACGGTGCGCCAAGGACAGGTGCCGGCCGGGCGGCGGATGTTCGCGGTGCCGACGGCGGAGGTTCTCGCCCAGGCGGGCGCGCTGGGGCTGCGCCCGGTGCACCAGGACGAGCGGGCGGACCTGCACGGACGGGACGGCGTGCGGTGGGCCGAGCTGGGGTTCGTCCGGCAGCCGTGAGAGCGGCCGTGAGAGCAGCCGTGCGAGAAGCCGTGCGAGAAGCTGCGAGGGCAGCCGTGAAACCGGTGCCGGACCGGACCGTACTGCGTCAGGCCGGCGCCGGGACCGCGTCAGGTCAGCAGGGCGGCGGGGCCTGCGGCAGGTGGGTGGCGGCCCAGTCGCGCAGCTCGTCCAGCGCCGGGCGCAGCGCCTGGCCCGCCTCGGTCAGCTCGTAGCGCACCCGCAGCGGCGGGCCCTCGTCCACCTGCCGGAGCACCAGCTTGGCCTCGGCCAGCTCGGTCAGCCGGTCGGAGAGCATCCGCTCGCTGATCCCCGGGATCGCCCGCCGCAGCTCGGAGAAGTACGCGGGCTGGTAGCTGAGAACCGCGACCACCAACCCTGACCAGCGCTTCCCGAGCAGCGTGAAGACCCGGGTCAGCGCCTCGTCGGCGCCGGTGCACGGGCCGGCCGCCGGCCCCGACGCCCCGCACACCGGGATCGCGGACGGCACTTCGGTGTTCTGCTCCACCTGCGTCATGCCCGCCTCCGGCAGTGTCCTGGCTCGCCCATGCCTCCAGACTACGACCATCCGATAGTGACTGCGGAAAAGTAAGCTGCTACGTTATTACCAGCTGCCGACGAAACGGCAGTGACTATCGCAAGGTATGGAGGGACTGCCATGTCCACGCTTCTGCACATCGACTCGTCGGCCATGACCCAGGGCTCGGTCTCGCGTGAGGTCGCGGCGACCTTCCGCCAGGAGTGGCAGGCCGCCCACCCGGACGGCACGGTGGTCTACCGCGACCTCGCCGTCACCCAGGTGCCGCACCTGAGCGCCGCCGCCATCACCGCCCAGTACAGCGCTCCCGAGGCGCACACCGAGGAGCAGCGGGCCGCCGTGGCGCTGCGCGAGGAGCTGATCGTCGAGCTGGAGCAGGCCGACGCCGTGCTGATCAGCAGCCCGATGTACAACTTCACCATCCCGTCCTCGCTCAAGGCCTGGCTGGACCAGGTGGTGCAGTTCGGCCGCACCGGCGGCGAGGGCGGCACGGTCGCCGGCAAGCCGATCACCGTGGTCGTCTCGCGCGGTGGCGCGTACGGGCCCGGCACCCCGCGCGAGTCCTTCGAGTTCGCCACCAGCTACCTGGAGAAGGCGCTGACCGGACTGCTCGGCGCCGAGGTCGACCTGGTGGTCGCGGAGCTGACGCTGGCCCGGGTCAACCCGGCGATGGCCGAGTTCATCGAGCTGGCGGACGCCTCCAAGGCGCAGGCCCACGAGCAGGCGGCGGCCAAGGGCAAGGCGCTGGCCGCGCGACTGGCGGAGCCGGCCGCGGTCTGACGACCGGTCGACTGCCGCTGCCCGGCGCGCGGCTGACGGCCCGTCGAGCGGGGGACGACGGACCGTGGCGGCGCCGGGCCCCGCGCTCACCCGCCCGGGCGCGCCTGCCGGGCGGTGCGGGGGGTCCACTCCCATGCTGGTGCCGACAGCGCCCCCGCCCGGTGGGGCGCGGGGGCCGTCGGACCAGGGAGAGCCAGTGACGTCGTCGCCACCGCCGCAGGAGCACGCCGAGGGGAGCGGCAACGGCGTCGCCCCGGTGGGCGCCGAGGCGGCCGGGCGCCCCGGGCCGCCGCTGGCGATCGAGGTCTTCACCGGCCCCGAGTCGGCCTTCTTCGCCACCTCCAGTCTGATCATCGGTGCCCGGGACGCGATCCTGGTCGACGCCCAGCTGACCCGCAGCGCCGGTCGCGAACTGGCCGAGTGGATCGCCGGCAAGGGCCGCAACCTGCTGGCCGTGGTGATCACCCACCCGCACCCCGACCACTACTTCGGGGTCGAGGAGGTGCTGCGGCTCTTCCCGCAGGCGCATGTGCTGGCGGCCCCGCCGGTGGTGGCCGCCATCGCCGCCACGGCCGCCGCCAAGGTCCGGCAGTGGCGGCCGGTGTACGGGGCCGACATCCCCGAGAACCCGGTGCTGCCCCGCCCGTTGCGTCCGCAGCCGCTGATGATCGACCGTCAGCTGATCCGGGTGCTCTACCTCGGCCAGGGCGACTGCGACACCTCGACCGTCGTGCACGTGCCCGGCTCGCGCACGGTGATCGCCGGTGACCTGGTCTACAACGGCACCCACCTCTGGACCGCCGACACCACCACCGAGCAGCGCATCGCCTGGATCCGCAACCTGGGCCGGATCGCCGAACTCGACGTGACGAGGGTGATCGCCGGCCACCGGGCGCCGGACCAGGACGACGACGCGGGCCGGGTGCTGGCCTTCACCGGCGAGTACCTGCAGGACTACGACCGGCTGCTGGCCGCGCACCCGGGGGATCCGGAGGGCCTGATCGCGGCGGTCGGCGAGCGCTACGGCGAGCTGACGCTGCCGCCGGTGCTGGCGGCGGCCGCGGCGGCGCACACCGCGGCGGAGGTGGTGGCGGACGGCGGCGGGGCGGCAGGCGGGGGAGAGGACGAGGCGGCGGCCGAGGGCGGGGCGACTGCCGAGGCCGAGGACTGACCGAGCGGCCGAGGCCGAGCCGCCGAGGCTCGATACTGGCCCCATGACCAGTGGCCCCACGCCCACGCCCTTCGACGCGATCGTGCTGGCCGGCGGTGCGGCCCGCCGGCTCGGCGGCGTCGACAAGCCGCGGCTGACGGTCGGCGGCCGCAGCCTGCTCGACCGGGTGCTCGACGCCTGCGCGGCGGCGGACACCACGGTGGTGGTCGGGCCCGAAAGCCCGCGTCCGGAGGAACCGGCGGACCCGGCGGCGCCCCGCGGGCCGCGCTGGACCAGGGAGCAGCCGCCCGGCGGCGGCCCGGTGGCCGCCGTCGCGGCCGCACTCGTCGAGCCGGCGCTGCGTTCGCCGGTGGTCCTGCTGCTCGCCGCCGACCTGCCGTTCCTGGACGCCCGCACGGTGCGCGCGCTGGTCGCCGCGGTCGCCCGGGACGGCGCACCGCACCCGCAGGCCGCGATGCTGGTGGACGCCGACGGACGGGACCAGCCGCTGGCCGCCGCCTACCGGGCCGCGCCGCTGCGTGCGACGCTGGCGGCACTGGGCGATCCGGTGGGCCGGCCGCTGCGCCGGCTGGTCGGCGGCCTGCGCACGGTGCGGCTGGCCGATCCTGACGGCGTGTCGCAGGACTGCGACACCTGGGAGGACCTGGAGCGGGCCCGCCGCCGGGCGGCGGAGCGGGCCGCGGACGGGTGAGCTCAGGCCGCTCCGGTCACCCCGGTGAGCGAAACGCCTGCCCCGCGTCACACCGCGGCACGGTCGGGTGCCGTCGAGTGCGGCAGCATGGTCCACCATGGAACGCACGCTGAACGACTGGATGACCGAGGCGGCGGCCGAGCTGGGCATCGACCCGGAGGCCGACCTGCGGGAGCTGCTCGACCTCGCGAGGGTGGTCGCGCACGGGGTGGAGCGCCCGGCCGCACCGCTGACCACCTTCCTGGTCGGTTACGCCGCGGCCGCCCGCGGCGGTGGCCCCGGCGCGCTCACCGAGGCGGTGCGGCAGGTCACCGCCCTGGCCGAGCGCTGGGCGGCCCAGTCCGCAGCCGAACAGTCGGCAGCCGGACAGCCCGCGGCCGGACAGCCGGCGGCCGGACAGCAGTCGACGGACGGTCAGCCCGCCGCCGGGCCCGGCCCGCACCCCGGCCCGCGCCCCGGGCCGGAGCACCGGCCGTGAACGCGGCCGCCCCGCCGCTCGGCGCCGCCGGGACGGCCACCCCCACCCCGATCGCCCGGTGGCCGCAGGCCCGTGCGATCGCCCGGCGGGCCGCCGCCCGGCTGCCGAGGCCGGTCCTGGAGCTCGACCTCGCCGCCGCGCTCGGCCACACCCTGGCCGGCCCGCTCGCCGCGCTCACCGACCTGCCCGCCTTCGACACCGCCGCGATGGACGGCTGGGCGGTGGCCGGGCCCGGCCCCTGGCGGCTGGCCGGCCGGGTGCTGGCGGGCCGGACCCCGCCGCCGCTGGCCGACGGCTGGGCCACCGAGATCGCCACCGGCGCGCAGCTGCCGCCCGGCGCCACCGCCGTGCTGCGCCGCGAGCACGGCCGGGTGGAGCGGCGGACCCTCGCCGCCGGGACGCTGCACCCGAGCGGCCCGGGCCCGCTGGCCCCGGGGCAGGACGTGCGGCCGCGCGCCCAGGAGTGCCGTCGCGGTGAGGAGTTGCTGCCCGCCGGGACGCCGGTCACCCCGGCCGTCCTCGGCCTGGCCGCCGCCTGCGGCTACGACCGGCTGACGGTCGGCCGCCCACCCACCGTGGAGCTGCTGGTGCTCGGCGACGAGGTGGTGCCGGCCGGCCTGCCGGGGCCGGGCCTGGTCCGCGACGCGCTCGGGCCGATGCTGCAGCCGTGGCTGCGGGCCGCGGGCGCCGAGCTGCTCGGCCGGCGCGCGGTGCGCGACGACTTCGCGCTGCTGCGGGACGCGGTGCGCCGTTCGCCGGCCGAACTGATCATCACCACCGGCGGGACGGCCGCGGGTCCGGCCGACTTCCTGCACACGGCGCTGGCCGAGAGCGGCGCCCGGCTGCTGGTGGACGGCGTCGCCGTCCGGCCCGGGCACCCGATGCTGCTCGCCGAGCTGCCGCCGGCCGGCCCCGACGGGCGGATCCGTCACCTGGTCGGTCTGCCCGGCAACCCGCTGGCCGCCGTGGCGGGCACCGTCACCCTGGCGCTGCCCCTGCTGCACGCGAGCAGCGGGCGCGAGGCGGGGTCGGGCCGCTGGGCCAGGACGGCCCGGGCGCTGTCGGGGCATCCCGGCGACACCCGGCTGCTGCCGGTGCGACTGACCGAGGACGGCCCGGTGCCGCTGGCCTTCGACGGCCCGGCGATGCTGCGCGGACTGGCGCTCGCCGAGGCGCTGGCGGTCGTCCCGCCGGGCGGGGTGGCGGCGGGGGAGCGGGTGGAGCTGCTGGGCGTACCGGACTGACCGCCCGGTCAGGGCGGTGGCCCGGCCACGACACACACCCGCGGCCTCCCGGGCGCCCGCCACCGGGCCCCGCATGCTGGGCAGATGATCGACGGTGACCAGCGCCCGCGCCTGCCGCGCCGCGGTGCCCGGCGTGCCCAGGACACCGACGGCGAGACGGGCAGCCGGATCGAGCTGCCGGCCCGGGGCAGCGCACCGCCGCTGCGGCAGGTCGGGCTGCGGGTCGCGATCGCGCTCGCGGTGCTCTTCGCCACCGCGCTGATCGTCTGGCTGGACCGGGACGGCTACCACGACAACGCGCACGCCACGCTGAGCTTCCTCGACGCCGCCTACTACGCGACCGTCACCCTCTCCACCACCGGCTACGGCGACATCACCCCGGTCAGCGACGGCGCGCGGCTGGCCAACATCCTGGTGATCACCCCGCTGCGGGTGGTCTTCCTGATCATCTTGGTCGGCACCACCCTGGAGGTGCTGGCCGAACGGACCCGTCGGCAGTGGCGGATCGGACGCTGGAGGTCCCAGGTGCACGACCACGCCGTGATCGTCGGTTACGGGACCAAGGGGCGCAGCGCGGTCCAGACCCTGCTCGGCCAGGGGGTGGCCAAGGAGGCGGTCGTGGTGGTGGACCCGCAGCGCCGGGCCATCGAAGCGGCCACCCTGGACGGCCTGGTGGGCGTGGTGGGCGACGCCACCAGGACGGAGACCCTGCTGCGGGCCGAGGTGCCGAAGGCGGCCCAGGTGGTGGTGGCCACCGAGCGCGACGACACGGCGGTGCTGGTCACCCTGACGGCCCGGCAGCTGAACAAGGCGGCCACCGTGGTCGCCGCCGTGCGGGAGGACGAGAACGCCCCGCTGCTGCGGCAGAGCGGGGCCGACGTCGTGGTGACCAGCTCCAGCTCGGCCGGGCGGCTGCTGGGCATGTCGATGCTCAGCCCGAACGCCGGGGCGGTGATGGAGGACCTGCTGACCTACGGCCGGGGCCTGAACGTGGTGGAGCGTCCGGTCACCCGGGCCGAGGCCGGGCAGAGCCCGCGGGCCTGCCCCGACCTCGTGGTCGCGGTGGTGCGCGGCCGGCGGGTGCTGGACTTCGCCGACCCGGAGGCCGCCACGCTCCAGCTCACCGACCGGGTGATCACCATCGCGCGCTCCACACCGGTGTCCTGAGCGGCCGGCGTCCTGAGCGGCCGGCGTCCTGAGGCGCCCGCGTGCTCAGGGACCGGCCTCAGCCCGCCCGGTCGGCTGCCAGCACCGTGTGCCGCAGCAGCAGCGCGGTGGTCACCGGCCCCACCCCACCGGGCACCGGGGTCAGCGAGCCCGCCCGCTCGGCCACCTCGGGGGCCACGTCGCCGACCAGCCCGCCCTCGGGCGTGGGGTTGGTCCCGACGTCGATCACCACCGCGCCCGGACGCACATGGGCGGCCGTGATCAGCCCGGGCCGGCCCACCGCGGCCACCAGCACGTCGGCGGTGCCGGTCACCGCGGCCAGGTCGGCGGTGCGCGAGTGGCAGACCGTCACCGTGGCGTCCCGGTCGAGCAGCAGGTGCGCGGCGGGCTTGCCGACCACCGTGGAGCGGCCCACCACCACGGCCTGACGGCCACTCAGCGGCACCTTGTAGTGGTCGAGCAGGGTGACCACGGCCTCGGCGGTGGCCGGTGCGAAGGCCGGCAGACCGCTGGCCAGGCGGCCCAGCGAGAGCGGGTTGGCGCCGTCGACGTCCTTCTCGAAGGCGATCGCCGAGGCCAGCTCCTCCAGCGTGGTGCCGCTCGGCAGCGGGGTCTGCAGCATCAGGCCGTGCACCAGCGGATCCGCACCGAGCCGGGTCAACCGCTCGCGGATCGCCTCCGGCGCGGCGTCCGCGCCCAGGTCGTGGACGGTGCACTCCAGGCCGGTCTTCAGCGCCGCGCGCTGGATCGAACGCACGTACCAGGCGCTCGACTTGTCGTCGGTGGCGGTGACCACGGCCAGCTGCGGCCGGCGTCCGGCGGCGGCCAACTCCTCGGCGCGGGCGGCGGCCTCGGCCCGGATCGAGGCGGCCAGCTCGGTGCCGGACAGGACGATGGCGGTCACTTGGCGATCTCCGCCCGGACGGCGGCGGTGATCTGTTCGGCGCGGGTGGCGATCTCGTCCACCCGGGCGGTCTCGGCCAGCAGCGCCTCGCGGGTGCGCTCCTCGCGGATCCCACCGAGGTTGACCTCCACGTTGACCCGGGCGGTGGTGGCCGCGGCGCGGGCCGCCTCGGCGGCGGCCGCGATGTCGGTGATCACGTTGGGGTTGCCGATCGGCAGCAGCACCTCGGCGAGTTCCACGGCGTCCAGGGCGGCGGTGATGACCTCGGCCGGCGGCCGGGCGGCGCCGGCCAGCGCCTGGCCGATGGCGGCCGAGCGGGCCGCCCTGGCCGCCTCGTCGTCCGTGGGCAGCCGGTAGGCGCCGGTCACCGCGGTGAACGCGGCGGCGTCCTGCTCGGCGAGGGTGAGGGCGCGCTCGCGCAGCGCGTCGCTCTCCCGGATGATCCGCTCCACCACCGCCTCGTGGGCGGCGTACTTCTCGCCGGTGCTGTAGCGGGCCACCATGGCCAGCAGGGCCGCCGCCTGGGCGGCGTGCAGGGCGGCTGACGCGCCACCCCCGGGCGCGGGGATCCGGTCGGCCAGGCGGTCCAGGAAATCGCTGATCGTCTCGTCGCGCACGGCGGCTCTTCCTTACGGTGGGTCGGTGTCCGCATTCTGGCATATCTGACTGTCCGTCAGATTTCCGGACGATCGCGTGCACGGGCGGCTTCGGTGGGCGGCCGGTGAAGTGATCCGGAACCCTTGACTGCCTTATAGGTCTAGTCCAGTGTCAGGGCCGTACGCTTCGCACCGCCCCGCCGCCCCCCACCGGAGGGCTCCGTGCGCAAGCCCAACTCCCTTGTCGCCATGCTCGGTTCGGCAGCACTCCTAGCGGGCTGCACGCTCGCGCTGAGCAGTCCGGCGCACGCCGACGGCAGCAACCTGGTCGTCAACTCCGGCTTCGAGACGCGTCGACAGCTTCTTCAACGGCCTCAAGTCCCATGGCAAGCTGCCGGACTACGGCTACGAGTACCTGGTCGGCAACGACCTCCCGAACCAAGTCCTACCTGGTGGCGCCCACCCCGCTCCCGTAGCAACCGCCCCAGGGCCCGCAGGAGGAAGTCCGTCCCGGCGCGGGTGGCGAACGGCCCGCGCGCCGGGGCGGCCGGGTAGCGTCGGACGCATGTACGCAATCACGATTCCCGAGCCCGGCGGTCCCGAGGCGCTCGTCTGGGCCGAGGTGGAGGACCCGGTTCCCGGTGAGGGCGAGGTCCTGGTCGAGGTCGCCGCCACCGCCGTCAACCGGGCGGACACCCTCCAGCGCCAGGGCAGCTACAACCCGCCGCCCGGCGCCTCGCCCTACCCGGGCCTGGAGTGCTCGGGCCGGATCGCGGCGCTCGGCCCCGGTGTCGCCGGCTGGGCGGTCGGCGACGAGGTCTGCGCGCTGCTGGCGGGCGGCGGCTACGCCGAGAAGGTCGCCATCCCGGTCGGCCAACTGCTGCCGGTGCCCAGGGGGCTGGGTCTGGTGGCGGCCGCCGCGCTGCCCGAGGTGGCCGCGACCGTCTGGTCCAACGTCTTCATGGTCGCCCACCTGCGCCCGGGCGAGACGGTGCTGCTGCACGGTGGCGCGAGCGGGATCGGGACGCTGGCGATCCAGCTGGCGAAGGCGGTCGGCGCCAAGGTGATCGTGACCGCGGGCAGCGCGAAGAAGCTGGCGCGCTGCAAGGAGCTGGGCGCGGACGTGGGCATCAACTACCGCGAGCAGGACTTCGTGGCGGCGGTCGGCGAGGCCACCGGCGGCCATGGCGTGGACGTGATCCTGGACATCATGGGTGCCAAGTACCTGCAGCGGAACGTGGACGCGCTGGCGATGTCGGGCCGGCTGGTGATCATCGGCCTGCAGGGCGGCCGCACCGGCGAGTTGGACCTGGGCAAGCTGCTCGCCAAGCGCGGCGCGGTGGTGGCCACCTCGCTGCGCCCCCGTCCGCTGGCCGAGAAGGCGGCGATCGTGGCGGCGGTGCGCGAGCACGTCTGGCCGCTGGTGGAGTCGGGGGTGGTGAAGCCGGTGATCGACCGGGTGCTGCCGCTGACCGAGGTCGGCGAGGCGCACCGGGCGCTGGAGGCGGGCGAGCAGGTGGGCAAGATCGTGCTGCAGGTGTGACCCGCGGCAGCGCGAGGCGGGCCCGGCCCGCCTCGCGGCTCCGCCCGGATTCCGCCCGGATTCCGCATGGTCATGCCGGATCGGCACAGGGAAGGCATAGGGAAATCACGGGGGGGGGGGTAATGCGCGGAGACCCGGATCCCGCTGTGTGCCGGGCCCGAAGTCGCGGTACGAGGCGGTACCGTCACCCGATCCGGCCGGTGAATAACAATTCCCTTTGAGGTCCGGCCAAGGCCTGTCTGGGGTTCCGCGGGAGCCCTAGGCTGCGCGAATGTCGATCCTTCGAAGATTTCGGAGTTCCGGGCCGCGCATGCTGCCGGAACTCGATGACGCCAGACTCGGTCAGGTCCGCCGACAGCTGGACTCACCCCCGATGCCGGGCCAGAGCGAGATCCAGATCGACCAGGTGGAGCGGGTCCTCAAGGAGGCCGGCGCCGACTGGGACCGGCGCGCCCACCGCTGCGGCGTGCTCGCGGAGGCCGCCGCGCACTCCGGCCTGGCCCGCTCCTGGCGGTCGCGGCAGCCGCGCAGCGCGGACGCGCTGGTCTTCGACGCCTGGGTCGAGCTGGTGCGCGGCCGCCGGCGGGGCACGATGGAGGACGCCCGGGCCACCGCCGACCACTGCCACCGGGCGGCCGCCGCCAAGCCGAACGACCCGACTCCCTGGGTGGTCCTGCTCGGGATGCTGCGCCTGCTGCGCGCCGACTCGCGGGACGTCTTCGAGGTCTGGCACGAGGTGACCGCCCGCGACGCCTGGCACCGCGAGGCGCACCTGCAGATGCTGCACTACCTCTCGCCGGAGGAGTGCGGCTCGCGCAGCCATCAGCTGGACTTCGTGGACGCCGTCCGCTCCGGGATCCCCGCGACGGCACCGGCGGTGGGGGTGGAACTGACCGCGCTGGTCGAGGACTACGAGCGCACCACCGCCAAGGGCGGGGTGGAGGCCCTGCTGGCCCGCAGGCAGTGGTCGCAGAACCGCGCGAACTCGGCCCTGGAGCGCGCCCTGGCCGGCTGGACCGGCCCCGACGGGCTGCCGCACGCCAACGCCCTGGCCGACCTGAACCTGCTGGCCTACGCCCTGGTCCAGGCCGGGCGGGTGCGCGAGGCGACGCGGACCTTCGAGCTGATCGGCGAGACGGTGACCCCGTGGCCGTGGCAGCTGGACGGAGAACCGCTGGAGCAGTTCGGCTACTGGCGTTCGAAGGCGCTGCGCTGACGCAGCGTCAACGGCCGGTGGCGCGGCGCGCGTGAGATCGGACGCATGATCAGGAACCTTCCGGTGCAGGAAAGGTGTTGATGAGTCAGGGGAGTGAGCGGACTCGTCATCGAGGGGGAGATCATGCGGATCGGACTGCGCCGTCCGGCGGTCGCCGTGTCCACGCTGTTCCTGGCGGTGCCGGTCGTCGCGGGCTGCAACAACGTCGACAACGCGCGCGACTGCGGGAAGCGGGCCATCAGCGTCACCGGTGACGTCCAGGACCTGAAGGACTCCGCCCTCAACGTCGGCCAGTTGACCGACGCGAGCCGTCGGCAGCACACCGCCGACGCGCTGCACAAGCTGCAGGGCGACGTGAAGAAGATCGGCGGCAAGGGCGCCCACGCCGATCTGAACAGCGCGGTCGACAAGCTCTCCAAGGCGATCCAGAACGCCGAGGACGGCCTCGCCCACAACCAGCAGCCCGACCTGTCGCCGATCACCGACGCGGCAGGGGAGTTGGGCAAGGCCTGCGTCTCCGGCTGACGGCGCGGGCGGCGCGGGGTGGGGCGGGGTGGGGCGGGGTGGGGCGGCGCTGGGCGGCCGCAAAACCCCTGGGTCCCGGGCCCGCCCGCGGGTACTGTGCGGCGCTATGACCTGGTTGCCCGCGGAGTTCGTCCACCCTGTCCATGTCCCCGTCCTCGATGGCTACCACCTGCGCCCGATCAAGGCGGCCGACACCGACATCGACTATCCGGCGGTGATGGGCTCGCGCGAGCGGCTCTGGTCGATCTACGGCCCGGCCTTCGGCTGGCCGCCGGCCTCGATGACCTACGAGGCGGACCGGATCGACCTGGCCCGGCACGAGGCCGAGATCGCGGCCCACCAGTCGTTCAACTACGCGCTGCTGGACACCGCGCAGACCGCGCTGCTGGGCTGCGTCTACATCGATCCGCCGACCAGGGTGGGCGCCGACGCCGATGTCTCCTGGTGGGTGGTGGACGAGCTGGTCGGCGGCGAGATCGAGGAGGCGCTGGAGGCGCTGGTGCCGTCCTGGATCGCCGCCGACTGGCCGTTCGCCCGCCCGCGCTACCCGGGGCGCGGCATCTCCTGGGCGGACTGGCTGGCGCTGCCGGAACAGGGCTGAGGCCGCTCCTGCCAAGGGGGATAAGGGCCCCGGACGGCCGACATGCCCGGCCCGGCGGTCTGTGTGACGCTGGTCCGGAGCTGTCCCGCCGCCGGAGCCCCCCCGGGCGCCGGCCGTCGGAAGGACCGTCGTCCGTGGCCAAGCCCTCGCTCTCGTCGTCCCCGCTCTCGCGTTACGCCGCCGCGCGTGCCCGCCGGGTCTGCCGCGCGACCCGCTCCGGTCTCCATTCCCGTACCGTCCGCTGCCGCTCGGCGGTCTGCCGCGGCCTCGGCCGCCGCGGGGCCGT
This sequence comes from Kitasatospora sp. NPDC008050, assembly GCF_042957465.1. Taxonomy (NCBI): domain Bacteria; kingdom Bacillati; phylum Actinomycetota; class Actinomycetes; order Kitasatosporales; family Streptomycetaceae; genus Kitasatospora; species Kitasatospora sp. NPDC008050. The sequence continues at coordinate 76,315 of NZ_JBIBIJ010000018.1, read as the reverse complement.
GCGGCGCACCGCCCGGCTCGCCGCCGGGGCGGGGCTGACCGCACCGGTGCTGTTCTCCCTGGTGCTGCCGGTGACCACCGCGCAGGCGGCGCCCGCCGGTGCGGTGGCACAGCCGGCCGCGGTCGTGGCCGGCCTGCCGTCCGAACAGCCGCGACCGATATCCGAGTCGGCGTCGGCCACGGGGGAGTCCCTGGCGGGGGAGTCGGCCGCGGCGCCCGACCCGGACAGCGGCGAAGGGTCGGCCGCGAGCCCGACCCGCGGCGGTGCGGGTGGTGCGGCGAGCGCGGCCGGGCCGGTCGGCGTGCAGCGGCCGACACCGGCCCAGCTGCCGCCGTCGCCCTCCCGGCCGCAGTCCTCGGGGCCGGCCGCGAGCCCGCCCCGGACCGCCACGCCCACGCCCGTGGCGAGCGTCACCGGGAGGCCGACGCCGCGGCCCGGTACGACTCCGGCCCCGAGCGCCTCCGCCACCGGGAGTGCGGCCCCCACCACCGACGCGGCGTCCCCCACGGGCGATCCCGCGGTGCTGCCCGCCGCGGCCCCGCCCGCCGACCTGTCGGCGAGCGACCCGCCGAACGACCCGGCCGGCGACCGGACCGCCGACGCGGGTGACGCCCCGGGCAGCGGACCCGCCGATGCCGCGGCCGCCGGCCCCGCCGATGCCGCCGCCGGTCCCGTCGCCGGCGGACCCGCCGATGTCGAGGCCGACCTGCCGGTCGCCCCGGGCGCCTCCCTCCTGGTGCCGGCGACGCCGCCCGGCACCGAGGCGGACCCGCCGGCCCCCGCGGACGCCCCCGCCGCCACCCCCGCCGCCACCGAGCAGGCCGCCGCGGTCACCACCGTCATGGTGACCCTGCGGGACCCGGCCACACTGGTGCTCTCGCTCGGCATCGGGCTGCTGCTGATCGGCTGCGGGCTGGGGCTGGTCGGGCTGCGCCTGCGGCTGCGGCCGCGCCGTGGCTGACCAGGGGCGGCCGGGCGGGCGGTGACCGGGACCGGAGGTCGGTTGACCCCCTCACCGGCCGGAGCATATGAAGGAGCTATGACGAAGCCGAACGAACGGCCCGAGCACGAGCCGTACCAGGGATCGACGGGACCGACCGGGCCGTCGGACGACAGCCTGCAGCAGGTGCTGATCGTGGGCCCGGACGGCATGGCGGTCGGCGGCGCGCCGGGCGCCCAGAGCCGTGTCTTCGGCCGCACCGGCGCGGACGGGGAGCACCGCGAGCTGCCGGTGACCGAGATGGTCGAGCAGCCCGCCAAGGTGATGCGGATCGGCAGCATGATCAAGCAGCTGCTGGAGGAGGTCCGCGCGGCTCCCCTCGACGAGGCCAGCCGGGCCCGGTTGAAGGACATCCACGCCAGCTCGATCAAGGAGCTGGAGCTGGGGCTGGCCCCGGAGCTGGTGGAGGAGCTGGAGCGGCTCTCGCTGCCGTTCACCGAGGACACCATCCCCACCGAGGCCGAGCTGCGGATCGCCCAGGCCCAGCTGGTCGGCTGGCTGGAGGGGCTCTTCCACGGGATCCAGACCGCGCTCTTCGCCCAGCAGATGGCCGCCCGGGCCCAGCTGGAGCAGATGCGCCGCGCGCTGCCGCCGGGCAGTGTGCCGATGGACCAGGAGTTCGAGGACCCGGGCGAGGGGCACGGCATGCGCTCCGGCCCCTACCTGTAGCCGTCGGCCCCGAGGCCGGTCATCCGAGGCCGGTCGTCCGAGACCCTCCTTTGAGGCGGCCCGGTCGCGGCGACCTGCTGCGACCGGGCCGTTCGGACACCGCCCGGTGCACCGCGGCGGTGCGGCCGGGCGCGGTGGCGGTGGGCGCGGCGGCAGCCGATACCCTGACCCCTGTTGTAGGCCCGCCGAGGGGGAAGCAGAGGACCATGAGCGAGGACGGCAGCACCGGAGTGGACCAGTCGCAGGGGCAGCTCACCTCGCTGGGCCACGGCCGGTATGTCCTGCAGCGGCTGCTGGGCGAGGGCGGTATGGCCTCGGTCCACCTGGCCTACGACAACGTGCTCGGCCGCAACGTCGCGGTGAAGACGCTGCACACCGAGCTGGGCCGCGAGCAGTCCTTCCGCGAGCGCTTCCGGCGCGAGGCGCAGGCGGTCGCCCGCCTCCAGCACCCCAACATCGTCGCGGTCCACGACACCGGCGAGGAGGTGGCGCCGGACGGTGCCACCACCCCGTACATCGTCATGGAGTACGTCGAGGGCCACTCGCTGCGCGACGTGCTCAACCAGGCGATCGCCGAGCACGGTGCGATGCCCGCCGACCAGGCGCTGAAGATCACCAGCGCGGTGCTGGCCGCCCTGGACACCTCGCACGACCAGGGCCTGGTGCACCGCGACATCAAGCCGGGCAACGTCATGGTGAACACCAAGGGCGAGGTCAAGGTGATGGACTTCGGCATCGCCCGGGCCATGCAGTCGGGGGTGACCTCGATGACCCAGACCGGCATGGTGGTCGGCACCCCGCAGTACCTCTCGCCCGAGCAGGCGCTGGGCAAGAGCGTGGACGCCCGCTCCGACCTCTACTCGGTCGGCTGCATGCTCTTCGAACTGCTCACCGGCCGGCTGCCGTTCGACGGGGACTCGCCGTTCTCGATCGCCTACAAGCACGTGCAGGAGCAGCCGCCGGCTCCCTCCACGGTGAACCGGGCGGTGACCCCGGCGGTGGACGCGCTGGTGGCCCGCTCGCTGCGCAAGGACCCCTCGCACCGCTTTCCCACCGCGCAGACCATGCGCGACGAGGTCGAGCGGGTGGCCGGCGGGGAGAAGAACGGCGGCGCGTCGCTGGCCGCCTCCCCGCTGGTGATCAGCGAGGGGCCGCGGGCCACCCACGCCTCCAGCTCGCTGGCCAACTTCCCGCCGGTCGGCGGGGACATCAACACCCCCGGCCCGCAGGTGCACCAGCCCTACCAGCCGCAGCCGATGGCCGGTCCGTACGGGCCGCAGACGCCGCCGCCGGCGTACGGGCCCGGGCCGAGCACCCCGACCCCGCAGCCCTACCAGCAGCCGTACCAGACCCCGGCGCCGCAGGCCTACCAGACGCCGCCGGCCTTCCCGCAGCAGGCGCCCACCCCGGCGCCGATGCCGCAGGCCGTCCCGTACGCGCCGCCGCGACCGGTGAAGGCCAACAACAGCGGCTGCTCGACGGCGCTCGTGGTGGTCGGTGTGATCATCGGCGTGATTGTTCTGCTGATCATCATCATTGCGATCGTGGCCAAGAGCAGCACCGACAGCACCAGCCAGCCGCCGCTGCCCTCCCAGGTCAGCCGCCTCGACCCGGCCGCCGGGCCGTCGCCGGACCTGGCGTAGCGGCGCGAATACGCAACGGACTGCCCGCTCCCCGGCAGCCGGACGCATTCGGGGTGCGGGCGCCTCAGGCGGTAGCGTTCTCGGGGAGCGAATCGAAAGGGCGACCGCGACCAGAGCGTCGGCCCGGGGCGAGGGAGTAATGGCACAGACGCATGAGTCGGGCGACGGCGAGGGTGAGTTCACCCCTGCCCCCGGTGCCGGTCCCGGTCCTGAGCACGAGCACGAGTACCCCTACGAGCGGGGTGCGGCCGACGAGGCGCCCTTGGACTACGACCCCGAGCAGACCACGGCCGCCCGCGCCCAGGGCCAGCCGTACGGCGGTCCGAGCACCCCGAGCCGTGGCGTCGCCGCCGCGCTCGGCACCCTCGGCGACGGCCGCTACCGGCTGACCCACCGGCTGGGCCGCGGTGGCATGGCCGAGGTGCTGGCCGCCCAGGACGTGCGCCTGGGCCGCCAGGTCGCGGTCAAGCTGCTCCGCCCCGAGCTGGCCCAGGACGAGGTGTCCCGGCTGCGCTTCACCCGTGAGGCGCACTCGGTGGCCTCGCTCAACCACCACTCGATCGTTGCGGTCTACGACACCGGCGAGGAGCTGGTGGGCGGGGAGTCCACCCCGTACATCGTGATGGAGCTGGTGGAGGGCAAGACCGTCCGCGAGCTGCTGGTGGACGAGGAGGCGCCGCCGGTCGACCAGGCGCTGATCATCATCGCCGGGGTGCTGGAGGCGTTGGACTACAGCCACCGGCACGGCATCGTGCACCGCGACATCAAGCCCGCGAACGTGATCATCACGACCACCGGCGCGGTCAAGGTGATGGACTTCGGCATCGCCCGCGCGCTCGACGGCGCGGCCAGCACCATGACCCAGACCGGCATGGTGATGGGCACCCCGCAGTACCTCTCGCCCGAGCAGGCGCTGGGCAAGCCGGTGGACCACCGCTCCGACCTGTACGCGGCCGGCTGCATGCTCTACGAGCTGCTGGCGCTGCGCCCGCCGTTCACCGGCGACACCCCGCTCTCGGTGGTCTACCAGCACGTCCAGGACGCGCCGGTGCCGCCCGCGCAGGCCAACGGCCGGGTGCCCTGGCAGCTGGACGAGCTGGTGCTGCGCTCGCTGGCGAAGAACCCGGACGAGCGGTTCCAGAGCGCGGACGAGTTCCGCGCCCACATCCAGCACGCGCTGCGCGAGATGCACGGCGCGGGCGGCTACCCCACCGCGCAGCTCGGCGGCTTCGGGCAGTCGGGCTACGACGGCACCCCGGGCCAGGGGACCGCGGTCACGGCGGTCTTCGGGGCGGCCGGGGCCGGCCGGCCCGCCGACCAGACCGCCGTGCTGCCCTACGGCGGTCAGACCTCCGGCTACCCGACCCCGGCCACGCCGTACGGCGGCGCGGGCGGCGGTGGCGGCAACGGTGGTGGTGGTGACGGCTACGGCGGCGGCTACGAGGAGCAGCCGCGGCCCGGCCGGCGCAAGGCGCTGGCCTGGGCGGCCGGCGTGGTGCTGGTGCTGGCGGCCGGCATCGGCATCGCGGTGGCGGCCACCGGTGGTGGCACCGGCGGCGGGGGCAGCAACGTGAACCCGGTGGCGCCCAGCGCCCCGACCTCGGCCTCGGACTCGCCGTCCACCTCGCCGACCACGCTCAGCCCGAGCCCCACGCCGAGCCTGAGCCCCAGCCGCAGCCGCACGCCGTACCAGCCGCCCACCGAGCCGTCGCAGCCGAGCTACCAGCCGACCTACCGGCCGCCGCACTCCACCTCGCCGACCGCCAGCCCGTCCACCAGCGGGGTGCCGAGCGGCACGGCGTCCTCCACGGCGCCGGGGACCGGCCAGCCGACCGGCGCCAGCCCGGGGACCGGTCAGCCGACCGGCGCCAGCCCGGGGACCGGTCAGCCGACCGGCAGCACCGGTGGCGGAACGGCCGGTGGTACCGGCGGCGGCACCGGTGGGAGCACGGGTGGTGGGACCACCGGCGGCGGTACTGCCGGTGGCACCGGCGGTACCACCGGTGGCGGCCAGGCCGGTGGCACCGGGCACAGCATTCTGCCGATCAACCCGAGCCCCCAGAACTGACGGGTAGTCAGTTCACGAACGCGTCGAGGACCTGCTCGTACTCCTGGCACCACCAGACCGTCTGTCCGGCGGCTGCCGGGAAGAGCGGGTCGGCGCGTGGGTCGGCGCGCTGGTAGCGCCACTGGAGCATCCAGAAGTCGTTGAGCCGCTCCCACCAGACCCGGTGCACGGCCAGCGCCAGCTCCGGACGCCCGGCGCCGCAGGCGGCCCGGTAGCCGCGCGCGTACTGGCGCACCCGGGCCAGGTCCAGCTCGCCGCTGACCGGGTCGTTGAAGATCAGCGTGGCGGCCCGGACCGTCTCCTCGGCGCGCGGGCGCACCCGCAGCCGGTCCCAGTCCAGCACGCCCGCCACCCGGCCGCCGCGGTACAGCAGGTTGAGGCCGTGGAAGTCGCCGTGCACCCAGCCGCAGCGGCCGAACTCCGCCGGTGCGGGCCGGCGGTGCCGGTGGGCGGCCAGCAACTCGGCCCGCTCGGCCAGCCGTTCTTCGGCGAGATGCTCGAACGGCCCGTACGGGCGGTGCTCGGCGGCCAGGGCGCGCAGCTGCTCGATCAGTTCGGCGGTCTCCTCGGGGTCGGCGCTGGGCAGTTCGGCGGGCTGGCTGACGGGGGCGCAGACCTCGTCGAGTGCGCCGTGCAGTTCGGCGAGCAGCGCGCCGAGTTCGGCGGACTGCGGCAGGTTCAGCTCGGCTCCGGTGCGGTGCCGCCCCGCCACCCAGGGGTACAGGGCGAAGTGGCGGCCCTGGTGGTCGGTGACGGTGCGGCCGTCCCGGTCGGCCAGCGGGGCGGGCACCGGCAGGCCGCGGGCGGCCAGTGCGGTGGTGGCCCGGTGCTGGGCCGCGATCGCGGCGCGGCCGGCGGTGGCCTGGTCCACGTAGCACTTGAGGAAGTAGGGCCCGTCCTCGGTGGTGACCCGGTAGCCGCGGTTGAGCAGGCCCTCGGCCACCGGCTCGGCCGTGAGCAGCCGGCCGGTGGCGTAGCCGCGCAGCACCCGGGCCAGTGCCTCGTGCGGGACCGGCGGGCTGAGGGTGCCCACCGGTGGTGCGGCGGCGTCCGGGCCGTCCGGGCCGTGCGCCGGGGTGTGCGGAGCGTGCGCCGGTCCGTCCAGGGCGTGGACGGGGTTGTCCGGATCATGGTCAACCGGCTTGCCGGAAAGGATGGTTGGAGCGGAGAGGAGTTGACGGTCAATCACGCTCCGTCATCGTAGCCGGGCGTGTCGATCGAGGCGCCGATGGCGGAAATTGCCCGGTTGTGAGCACCGTTCCGACGGTCATGATCGCTGACGGTGCGTTAACCAACCGCTGGTGGGACGGTTAGTGATGCTGCTGGTCGGCGCCGAGCCGGGCCACGTAGGCGGCCGCCTGGGTGCGTCGCGCCATACCCATTTTGGCCAGCAGGCTGGAGACGTAGTTCTTGACCGTCTTCTCCGCCAGGTGCAGCTCGCCGCCGATCTGACGGTTCGTCATGCCCTCGCCGATCAGGTCCAGGATCCGCCGCTCCTGCTTGGTCAGTTGGGCGAGCTTCTCGTCCTCCTTCTCGCCGCCCTCGCGCAGCCGCTGCAGCACCCGGCTGGTGGCCGCCGGGTCGAGCAGCGACTTGCCGGCCGCCACGTCGCGCACGGCCGAGAGCAGGTCGGTGCCGCGGATCGCCTTGAGCACGTAACCCGAGGCCCCGGCCATGATCGAGTCGAACAGGGCCTCGTCGTCGGAGAACGAGGTGAGCATCAGGCAGCGGATCTCGGGCCGCTGCGAGCGGACCTCGCGGCAGACCTCCACCCCGTTGCCGTCCGGCAGCCGCACGTCGAGGACGGCGACGTCCGGAGCCACGGCCGGGATCCGGGCGAGCGCCTCGGCGGCGGTGCCGGCCTCGCCGACCACCTCGATGTCCGCCTCACCGGACAGCAGCTCGTGCACTCCGCGACGGACCACCTCGTGATCGTCGAGCAGGAAAACCCTGATTCGCCCGTTTTCGTTCATCGCCAAATACTCCCATAACGCCACAGAGAGGGCCTATCGTCCGCACCACCTGCCACACAATCTGTCCGATCAACCCCCTTACGCGAAACGCGCTGCCCGGATAGCGTGCGCAGGTGTCCTGACGGCACCCGCCGGTGCGAGCTGTGAGCCCGGTTCGACCCCACCCAGGTCGGAACAAGTAGGACGTCCTAGCGCAGGCGCGCCAAGAGCGCCCGCTGGGTAACGTTCTCGTGAGGACGCCGTCGGAAAAGGATCACCACCTGCCGCGTATTCGGTGCGCCCACCCCGCGCGCTGTGCGAGGAGGTGACCGGACCGGTCACCGGCGACCCCGGGCGGCCGGACAGACCGAGGAGTGAACGTGACCGTCAAAAGCACGGCGAGGGCGCGCAAGAAGGCCGCCCCCGGCGTCCCCGAGAACGTCCCCGCGGGGAAGGACGCCCCGGCGGAGCTCATCCAGCTGCTGACCCCGGAAGGCGAGCGGGTCGAGCACCCGGACTACCCGCTGACCGTCACCCCCGAGGAGCTGCGCTCCCTCTACCGCGACCTGGTGCTGGTGCGGCGCTTCGACGCCGAGGCCACCGCGCTGCAGCGCCAGGGCGAGCTGGGCCTGTGGGCCTCGCTGCTCGGCCAGGAGGCGGCACAGGTCGGCAGCGGCCGTGCGATGCGCGAGCACGACTACGCCTTCCCCACCTACCGTGAGCACGGCGTCGCCTGGTGTCGCGGGGTGGACCCGCTCAACCTGCTCGGGATGTTCCGCGGTGTGAACCACGGCGGCTGGGACCCGAACGAGAAGAACTTCCACCTCTACACGATCGTGATCGGCTCGCAGACCCTGCACGCGACCGGCTACGCGATGGGCATCACCAAGGACGGCGCCGACGACGCGGTGATCGCCTACTTCGGCGACGGCGCCTCCAGCCAGGGCGACGTCAACGAGGCCTTCACCTTCGCCTCGGTCTACAACGCCCCGGTGGTCTTCTTCTGCCAGAACAACCAGTGGGCGATCTCCGAGCCGACCACCACCCAGACCCGGATCCCGCTCTACCGCCGTGCCTCCGGCTTCGGCTTCCCCGGCGTGCGGGTGGACGGCAACGACGTGCTGGCCTGCCTGGCGGTCACCCGCTGGGCGCTGGACCACGCCCGCAGTGGCAGCGGCCCGGTGCTGGTCGAGGCGTTCACCTACCGGATGGGCGCGCACACCACCTCCGACGACCCGACCCGCTACCGGGCCACCGAGGAGACCGAGGCCTGGAAGGCCAAGGACCCGATCTCCCGGCTGAAGGCGCACCTGGAGCACGAGAAGCTGGCCGACGAGGAGTTCTTCGCGGCGGTGGAGGCGGAGAGCGAGGTGCTGGGCCTGCGGGTGCGCGAGGGCGTGCGCTCGATGCCGGACCCCGACCCGACGCTGATCTTCGACCATGTCTACGCCGAGCCGCACGCCCTGGTGGCCGAGGAGCGGGCCGAGTATGTCGCGTATGCGGAGTCGTTCGAGGGCGGGGAGTAACCGATCATGTCCAAGCTCAGTATGTCGAAGGCCATCAATGAGGGCCTTCGCTCCTGCCTGGAGACCGACCCGAAGACCCTGGTGATGGGTGAGGACGTCGGCAAGCTCGGCGGCGTCTTCCGGGTCACCGACGGCCTGCAGAAGGACTTCGGCGAGGACCGGGTGATCGACACGCCGCTCGCCGAGTCCGGCATCGTCGGCACCGCGATCGGCCTGGCGCTGCGCGGCTACCGCCCGATCGTGGAGATCCAGTTCGACGGCTTCGTCTACCCGGCCTTCGACCAGATCGTCACCCAGCTGGCCAAGATGCACGCCCGCGCGCTCGGGCACGTCAAGATGCCGGTCACCATCCGGATCCCGTACGCCGGCGGCATCGGCGCGGTCGAGCACCACAGCGAGTCGCACGAGGCGTACTTCACGCACACCGCGGGCCTGCGGGTGGTCACCCCGTCCAACCCGGACGACGCGTACTGGATGCTGCGGCAGTCGGTGGAGTCCGACGACCCGGTGATCTTCCTGGAGCCCAAGGCCCGGTACTGGGACAAGGCCGAGATCAGCAGTGCGCCCGCGCTGGACCTGCACGCCGCCAAGGTGGTGCGCCCCGGCACCGACCTGACGCTGCTGGCCTACGGTCCGATGGTGAAGGTCTGCCTGGAGGCGGCCACGGCCGCCGCGCAGGACGGGCGCAACCTGGAGGTGGTCGACCTGCGCTCACTCTCGCCGGTCGACTTCGCCACCCTGCAGGCCTCGGTGCAGCGCACCGGGCGGGCCGTGGTGGTGCACGAGGCACCGGTCTTCATGGGCATGGGCGCCGAGCTGGCCGCCCGGCTCACCGAGAAGTGCTTCTACCACCTGGAGGCGCCGATCCTGCGGGTCGGCGGCTACCACGCGCCGTACCCGCCGTCCCGGGTCGAGGAGCAGTACCTGCCCGACCTGGACCGGGTGCTGGACGCCGTCGACCGCGCCATGGCGTTCTGAGAACGGAGTGACAACCATGACCACAGATGTCGGCTCACTCCGTGAGTTCAAGATGCCCGATGTGGGCGAGGGCCTGACCGAGGCCGAGATCCTCAAGTGGTACGTGCAGCCCGGCGACACCGTCACCGACGGCCAGATCGTCTGTGAGGTGGAGACCGCCAAGGCGGCCGTGGAGCTGCCGATCCCGTTCAACGGGACGGTGCAGGCGCTGCACTTCGCCGAGGGCGCCACGGTCGACGTCGGCACCTCGATCATCGCGGTCGCGGTGGCCGGTGCGGCGCCCGCCGCCGCTCCGGTCGCCGCCGCGGTGGCCGCGCCCGCCCCGGCGGCCCTCGACGAGGAGCCGGCCGAGCCGGCCCGCCGCGAGGTGCTGGTCGGCTACGGGCCGCGCACCGGTGGCACCCAGCGCCGGGCCCGGCGGACGACCGTCACGGCGGTTGCCGCCGCCCCGGCTCCGGTCGCCGTCCCGGTCGCCGCCGCGGCTGCGGTCGCCGCTCCGGCCCGGGCGTTGGCCCCGGTGGTCCCGGCACAGCAGTCGGTGTCCGGCGAACGGCCGCTGGCCAAGCCGCCGGTCCGCAAGCTGGCCAAGGACCTGGGGATCGACCTGCGCACCGTGGTGCCGACCGGCCGTGACGGGATCATCACCCGCGAGGACGTGCACGCCGCCGCGGCCCCGGCTCCCGCGCCGGTCGCCGAGACCGTCGTGGCGAGCGCCGTCGAGAGCGCCCCGGCGGCACCGGTGGCCGCCGCCGGCACCGATGTGCGGGTGCCGATCAAGGGCGTGCGCAAGGCCACCGCCCAGGCGATGGTCGCCTCCGCCTTCACCGCGCCGCACGTGACCGAGTTCGTCCAGGTCGACGTCACCCGCACGATGAAACTGGTGCGCACCCTCAAGGAGAGCGGCGAGCTGGGCCCGGGGGTGCGGGTCAGCCCGCTGCTGCTGGTGGCCAAGGCGCTGCTCACCGCGATCAAGCGCAACCCCGAGGTCAACGCCAGCTGGGACGAGGCCGCCCAGGAGATCGTGCTGCGCGGCCAGGTCAACCTCGGCATCGCGGCCGCCACGCCGCGCGGCCTGATCGTGCCGAACATCAAGAACGCCGGCGCGCTGACCCTGACGGGCCTGGCGACCGAGCTGGGCTCGCTGGTCGACACCGCCCGCCAGGGCAGGACCTCCCCGGCCGACATGGCCGGCGGCAGCGTCACCATCACCAACGTCGGCGTCTTCGGCGTCGACACCGGCACCCCGATCCTCAACCCCGGCGAGGCCGCCATCCTGGCCTTCGGCGCGGTCCGGGAGCTGCCGTGGGTCCACAAGGGCAAGGTGGTGCCCCGTCAGGTCACCACGCTGGCACTCTCCTTCGACCACCGGATGGTCGACGGCGAGCTGGGCTCCAAGGTGCTGGCCGATGTGGCCGCGATCCTGGAGCGCCCGAAGCGGTTGATCACCTGGGCCTGACGGTCCGTCAAAAAGGGTCCGGGCCCCGCACCTGTGGCAGGTGCGGGGCCCGACTGCGTTCGGATCAGTGGTGGGTGGCCCGGCGGCGCCGGGTGACGACGAGTGCGCCGGCGCCCAGCAGGACCAGCGCGCCGCCCGCGCCGGCCAGCGGGAGGGCGGAGCTGCCGCCGCCGGTGAAGGCCAGGCGCGGGGTGGCGGTGGGGGAGCTGCTGCCGGTGGACCCGGTGCCGGGGGCGACGGCGGCCGGGGTGGCCGGCTGGGTGGCGGTCGGCTCGGTGGCGTCCGGCCGGGTCGGCGCGGCGCTGGTGGCGGCGGCCGGGGCGGCCGGCGCGGTGGCCTGCCGGGTCGGGGCCGGGGCCGGGGTCTTGGCCGGCGCGGTGGTGGGGTGCAGGACGGTGAGGTCGCGGACCTGGCTGTCCGAGCCCCGGCCGTTCTCCGCCACGGCGGAGACCCGGACCTGCAGGTTCGTCGTGTTCTGCGCGGCGCCGGCCTTCAGCGCCAGCCGGTAGGTGAAGTGCACCGCGTGGCCGTTGACCATGGGGCTGCCCTTGATGCCGGACAGGTCGGCGGTCAGGGAGTAGTGGCCGGTCGAGCGGACCGGGACCGGCTGCCAGCCGTCGGCGGTGCGCAGTTCGAGGACCACGTCGGGCCGGCCCACGAAGCGGGGTGAGTTGTCGGAGGAGAGCACGAGCTCCGGCCGGACGTCCTGGTAGGGCGCGCCGCTGTCCTTGCCGGCCTCGACGTCGATCTCGAGCGGCGCACCGCCCGGGGTGATCGTCAGGGGCTTGGTGCCCATCATGAAGAAGCCGGCCCGGAAGCCGTTCTCCTCGGCCGGGTTGGCCGGGGCCGGGGTGCTGGAGCTGCTGGGGGCCGGGGCGGGCGTGGCGGCCGGGCGCACGACCTTGAGGACGTGGGAGGGGACCTTGCCCTGCGCGTCCGGCCCCGAGTACATCGTGAAGTCGTGCAGGTCGGCCGGGGCGTTGGCGGACAGGCTGACCCGGAACATGAAGCGGGTGGCGCGGCCGTTCTCCAGGTGCTGGGCGAGGGAGGACGTGTCGGCGTGGACGGCCGGGTCGCAGCCGTGCAGCATCGGCAGCGTCCGCCAGCTGCCGTCGACCATCACCTGGACGTCGAGGTCCTGCAGGCGCGGGAAGGTGCCGGTGCCGTCGAGGGCGTTGGCGAAGGACAGCTGCGGGGTGATGCCGTCGTAGGCGACGCCGGTGAAGTTGGTGACCTCCTCGCCCACCTCGACCGCGGGGCCACCGGCCGTGATGGTGTCGGCGAAGCCCGGGACGAAGCCGCTGCCGACGTTGCCCCGGGGCGCCGGCTGGGACTGGACGGGCGTGGGGACCACCGTCCTGGCCGGGGCGTCACCACAGGCCCAGGCCGGGGTGCCGCCGCTCAGCAACGGCAGCGCGGCGCCCAGGGCGAGGGTCGCGACGCCGGTGGCGAGGGCGCGACGCGAGACGACATGGGCGGCAATACGGGAGAAAGCGGGCATACGCATGACGCGCTCCTTCAAGGACCTGGTTCTGATGGTGTGTTGGGCGAAGGAGTCCGGCGTCGCGTCCCCCCGGCTGCGCCGGTCCCGCTCTCCGTGCCTTCATCCGTATAGACGCGCATCCTTGTCGGGGGTTGCAGGTGAGTTCGAAAATATTTTCCGGCCCGTCCCGGGCCCGCTCCTGAATACTGCTCAGATGGCCGAACACCGCACCTTGGACGCCCCCGCCGATCCGCTCGCCGATCCCCCGCCACCTGCGTACTCGCTGCGCCGCGACGTCTCCTTCTCGGCGCTGCTGGCCGGTCTGATCGCCGTGGTGGTCTGCTACTCGGGGCCGCTGGTGGTGGTGCTGGCGGCGGCCCGGGCCGGGCACCTGGACCAGGCGCACACCGCCTCGTGGATCTGGGCGATATCGATCGGCAGCGGGGTGACCTCGCTGCTGCTCAGCTGGCGGACCAGGCTGCCGGTGATCACCGCCTGGTCGACGCCGGGGACCGCGCTGCTGGTCAGCAGCCTGGGCGCGTACAGCTACCCGGAGGCGATCGGGGCCTACCTGGTCAGCGGGGTGGCGGTGACGGTGCTCGCGGTCACCGGGCTGTTCGGGCGGCTGGTGCGGGCGATCCCGGCCGCGGTGGTGAACGCGATGCTGGCAGGCATCCTGTTCAGCTTCGGGACCGAGATCTTCACCTCGCTGCACACGGCGCCCGTCGTGGTGCTCGCCGCGCTGGCGGCCTATCTGACGGCCAAGCGGCTGCTGCCCAGGTACGCGGTGCCGGCCGCGCTGCTGGTCGGGGCGGTCGCGGCCGCGTGCACCGTGGGCCTGCCGCTCGACCTGGGCCACGGCGGCCTGACCCGGCCGGTGCTGACCGTGCCCGCCTTCGGCGGTGCGGCGCTGGTGGGCCTGGCGCTGCCGCTCACCCTGGTCGCGCTGGCCTCGCAGAACGCGCCGGGGCTCGGGGTGCTGCGCGGCTTCGGCTACCAGCCCGACGACCGGCTGCTGGTCGGTGCGACCGGGGTGGTCTCGATCCTGCTGGCGCCGTTCGGCGGCCCCGGGGTCAACATCGCCGCCATCACCGCCGCGATCTGCGCCGGCCCGGAGAGCCACCCGCAGCCGCGCCGGCGCTATCCGGCCGGGATGTCGATCGGGGTGCTCTACCTGCTGGTCGGCTGCTTCGGCGGGGTGCTGGTCAGCCTCTTCTCCGCGCTGCCCGCCGCGCTGGTCGCGGTGGTCGGCGGGGTGGCGCTGATCGGCGCCTTCCAGGGCAGTCTGGCGGCCGCGCTGGCCGAGGAGCGGGGCCGGGAGGCGGCGGCGGTGACCTTCCTCGCCACCACCTCGGGCATGACGCTGTTCGGCGTCGGGGCCGCCTTCTGGGGCCTGCTGTTGGGAGTCGGCACCCAGCTGGTCCTCGGCGCCGGTACGGCCCGGGGCGGGCGGAGCGGAGCGGCACAACCGGAGCCGCGGGCGGTGCGCAAGCCGGGCTGAGCCTACGGGTGGCAGCGGTGGGCCTGGCGGGTGAGAAGCGCGGGCCGAGGTCGGTAGGCCCGGGCGGGGCGGGTACGGCTGTGCGACCCCCACCCGCGCGCCCGCCGGGTGACCGGAGCACCGAGGACCATCGGTATGGCGCCTGGCAACCCTGGCCGTCTCATCCGGAGTCTGGCCGCACTCGTCCTGCTCGCGGCGGCTGTGCTGCCCGCCGCCCTGGAGCTCGCCGGGCCGGCGCCCTTCGCGCCGGCCTGGTCGACCGGAGCCCTCGGCACCTCGGCCACCGACCGGGCCGCCCCGCCCAGAGGCGGCGTGGGCGTCGCGCCCGCCCGGCTGCGGGCCGGCGCACCGACGGTCGACATACGCCGCACCGGTGATCCGGCCAACCGGATCACCCTGGTGCTGCTCGGCGACGGCTACACGGCCGGCCAGCAGGACCTCTTCCGACAGCAGGCCGACAACGCCTGGCGGGCGCTGATGGACATCGAGCCGTTCCGCACCTACCAGGGCTTCTTCAACATACGGCGGGTCGAGGTGGTCTCCCCGACCTCCGGGATCGTCGAGGGGCAGGTCAAGGGCCGCCGGCCCGGCACCCCGCTGGGCATGCACTTCTGGTGCGAGGGGACCGCGCGGCTGCTGTGCGCCGACGAGAACGCCACCGCCCAGTACGCGGGCCAGGGGCCCGGACCGCAGTACCTGATCGCGCTCGCCAACTCGACCGAGTACGGCGGGGCCGGCGGCACCGGGGTGACCACCCTGTCGGGCGGCAGCCCGGACGCCGGGCGGATCATCCAGCACGAGATAGGGCACACCGTCGGTGATCTCGGCGACGAGTACGACAGTGCTCCGAAGGACGCCGGCTACCCCAACCTCTCCAGCCAGGGCGACGAGGTCATGCGCCGCGACCACCTCAAGTGGTGGCGCTGGCTGGGGACCGACTCGCCGGACGGTGGCGGCCCGGTGGGCGCCTACCGCAGCGCCAACGGCATCTACCGCCCCACCGCCGACTCGGTGATGCGCACCCTGGGCGGCAGCTACAACCTCCCCTCGCGGGAGGCGATCATCGAGCAGCTCTACCGCCGGGTCAGCCC
Source organism: Kitasatospora sp. NPDC008050 (assembly GCF_042957465.1). NCBI lineage: Bacteria > Bacillati > Actinomycetota > Actinomycetes > Kitasatosporales > Streptomycetaceae > Kitasatospora > Kitasatospora sp. NPDC008050. The sequence goes on along the minus strand of NZ_JBIBIJ010000018.1, from coordinate 60,948 downwards.
GCTGGACGGCATCTCGCCCGCGGCCGGCCGGGTGGCGGGGCGGCCCCGGCTGACCGTGCGGCCGCTGACACTGACCGGCGGCCGCCAGCTCCAGGTGGAGTGGAAGGTGGACGGCAAGGTGGTGCCGCCCCCGACCTCCGACCACAGCTCGTTCGACACCGCGACGCTGGCGCTGGCGCCCGGGCAGCGGGCCACGGTGAACGCGACGGTGCGGGACACCACCGACTGGGTGCGCGACGAGGCGTTCCGGGACCAGCACATGACGCGCAGCGTCAGCTGGGTCCTGACGGGGTGAGAGGGATCACCGCCAAGGGCGGCGCCATCCAATGATGGGATGACTAATCTAAAGTCCACTATGACCGTGGACCCAGCCGTCACCCGCCCTTCCGCCGTCCCTGGTCCCCGACTGCGCGGCGACCAGCCGCCCGCCGCACCGGACCTCCAGCCGCCGGGCGGGCGGGCCGCCTGGTTCGCCTGGGGCATCGGTGTCAGCTGTTACGTGCTCGCGGTGATCCACCGCACCAGCCTCGGGGTCGCCGGCCTGGAGGCCGCGCACCGGTTCGGGGTGGACGCCTCCACCCTCGCCACCTTCTCCATCCTGCAGGTGCTGGTCTACGCCGCGATGCAGGTCCCGGTCGGCCTGCTGATCGACCGCGTCGGGCCGCGCCGGGTGCTGCTGCTGGGCACGGTGCTGCTCAGCGCCGGCCAGCTGGCCTTCGCGCTCAGCGGCGCGTTCGGGCCCGCCCTCGTCTCCCGGGCGGTGATCGGCTGCGGGGACGCGATGACCTTCATCAGCGTGCTGCGGGTCGCCGCCCGCTGGTTCCCGGCGGCGAAGAACCCGCTGGTCGTCCAGCTCACCGGGCTGGCCGGGATGGGCGGCAACCTGATCACCACGGTGGTGCTCTCGCAGACCCTGCACACCGAGGGCTGGACCGCCAGCTTCAGCGCGGTCGCCCTGCTCGGCACGGTGGTGTTCGCGCTGGTGGCGCTGCTGCTGCGGGAGGCTCCGCCGGGTGCCGCGGTCGCGGCCGCGCAGGCCGCGCCCGTGCGGCGGGCGCCGATCCGCGAGCAGATCCGCGACTCCTGGCGGCAGCCCGGCACCCGGCTGGGCCTGTGGGTGCACTTCACCACCCAGTTCCCCTCCAACGTCTTCGCGCTGCTCTGGGGGATGCCCTACCTGGTCGAGGGCCAGGGGATGAGCCGGGGCGAGGCCGGCGGGCTGCTCACCGTGCTGGTCCTGTCGAACATGTTCTTCGGCCTGCTCTTCGGCCGGCTGCTCTCCCGCGGCCCCGCGCTGCGGATGCCGCTGGTCTTCACCGTGCTCGCCGCCACCGGCACCTGCTGGGCCCTGGTGCTGGCCTGGCCCGGCGGCCACCCGCCGCTCTGGCTGCTGGTGCTGCTGCTCCTGGTGATGGGCAGCAACGGCTCCGCCTCGCTGGTCGGCCTGGACTACGCCCGCGCGCACAACCCGGCGCATCGCCTCGGCACCGCTTCGGGCATCGTGAACATGGGGGGCTTCATCGCCACCATGATCAGCCTGCTCGGGATCGGGGTGCTGCTGGACCTGCTCTCGCCGGCCGGGGCCGGCGGCTACTCGGCCCAGGCGTACCGGGGGGCGTTCTGCTGGCTGTACGTGCCGCTGGTGCTCGGCACGGTGATGATCCTGCGGCTGCGGGCGAAGGCCGAGGGGCGCGGCGCGGAGGGCTGACCCGGCGCCGCCGGGGTCCGGCGGCGCCGAGCGAGCGGTGGGCCGCCCGGTCAGTGCGTCTGGGCGAAGTGCTCCAGGATCCGGGCTGCCAGCTCGTCGTCCCCGTCGATGCGCAGCGCGCCGGCCGGCAGGGCCTCGGGGCGCACCCGGCCGCAGGCCAGCCGCAGGAAGGTCTCCCAGCCGAGGGTGAACTGGACGTCGGGGCCCAGGCTGATCTGGCCGTCGATCGCGCCGCGGCCGCTCTCGTCCACCCGCACGGTGCGCAGGAACTCCAGCGGGCGGGTGACGTCGAAGACGATCACGGAGCCGGCGGGGGCACCGGCCTGCTTGGCGATGAGCTTCGGCAGGCCCTGGAGCAGCAGGTCCCGGGTGACCTGGGCGGCCGCCGAGTCCAGGTTGCCGGGCAGCCGCAGGGCGCGGCGCAGGTCCTGCTCGTGCACCCAGACGTCGAGCGCCCGCATCTGGAGCAGCCGTTGGTAGGGCAGCTCGAAGGAGTACGGTCCGGCCGGGAAGCGCACCACGTCCTCGGCGGCGGTGGTGGCGTTCCGCAGTGCCCGCGCGCGGCGGATGATCACGTACTCCAGCTCCGAGGTCATCTCGGGCGCGGTGTGGCAGCGGCGCTTGTCCACCGGGAGTTCGAGGTAGCGGGAGACCTCGTCCTTGATGTGCCGCAGGTCGCTGGGGAGCGAATGGATCGGCCGCGGGTCGCCGAGCAGCTCGGACTCGACGGCGATCACGTGCGAGACCACGTCGCGCACCGACCAGCCGGGGCAGTCGGTGGGCCGGTTCCAGGAGTCGCCGGGCAGGGCGGCCAGGAGCTCCGCTATGGACCCGATGGTCTGGGTCCAGGCATCCGTGAGGGACTCTACGGCCTGATTGTCGGTCACAGCTGTTCTTCTCCGGCCATCCGTCGGCTTTACGCGCTAACCGCACGTTACGCTGCCGGGAGAGAGCAGGCAGCGCTTTCGGGTGACGATCGTAGGTCTCTTGTCGTGGACGGTGGTAGTGTGCGCGCCTCATTGATCCAACTCTCCGTGTCCGACGCCGAACCGGCGGCCGAGCGGCGGGCCCGTGCCGCGGCGCTGGTACGGGCGCAGCAGGGCGCCGACCTGGTGGTCCTGCCGGAGCTCTGGCCGCTCGGCGGATTCGCCTATGACGCCTGGTCAGACGGGGCGGAGCCGCTGGACGGCCCGACGGCTGAGGTGATGTCAGCGGCGGCGAAGGCCACCGGGGCCTGGCTGCACGCCGGCTCGATCGTCGAGCGCGATCCGGACGGGCCGGTCTACAACACCTCGCTGCTCTTCTCACCCGGTGGCGATCTGGTGCACACCTATCGCAAGATCCACCGCTTCGGCTTCGACAGCGGCGAGGCGGTCACGATGGGGGCCGGGCAGGAGATCGTCACGGCCGCCACCGACTTCGGCACGCTGGGCCTGGCCACCTGCTACGACCTGCGTTTCCCCGAGCTGTTCCGGGCCCTGCTGGACGCCGGCGCGCAACTGCTGGTGGTCCCGGCCGCCTGGCCCGAGCGGCGGCGCGAGCACTGGACCCTGCTGGCCCGGGCCCGGGCGGTGGAGGAGCAGGCGTTTGTGCTGGCCTGCAACACCGCCGGCACCCACGGCGGGGTCGAGCAGGCCGGGCACAGCCTGGTGGTGGACCCGTGGGGCAAGGTGCTGGCCGAGGCGGGGATGGGCGAGGAGGTGCTGACCGTCGAGTTCGACCCGGCGGAGGTGGCCCAGGCCCGCGCCGACTTCCCGGTGCTGCGCGACCGGCTGCTGGGGATTCCGGCGCCGGTGCAGCGCTGAGCGGGCCGGGTGCGCTGAGCGGGCCGGGTGCGCGCCGGCGCGCCGGTGCGGACGGGGCCGGGGAGCAGCGGTGTGGCCGTTGCGCGGCTTTTGAGAGGATGACCCCCGGTAGCGGGCCCGCCGTGGGCACCGGCCACGGATCGAAGGAGGTGTGCTCATGGTCGTCAGCGGTCTGGGACGTCTCCCGATCCAGCGCAACAGCCTGCGCGAGCAGATCTCCGGAGCCCTGCGCGAGGAGCTGATGGCGGGCCGGCTGGCGGCGGGCAGCAACTTCACCGTCAAGGAGATCGCCGAGCTCTACGGCGTCTCCGCCACCCCGGCCCGGGAGGCGCTGGTCGACCTGGCGGCGCAGGGGCTGTTGCGGGCCGAGCACCACCGCGGGTTCACCGTGCCCGAACTCACCTGGACCGACTTCCTGGAGATCTTCGAGGCCAGGGTGATGCTCACCGAGAGCGCCCTGCGCCGGCTGAACGTGGGGGACAGCGGCTACGACTGGTCGCGGCTGAGTTCGCTGCGCCGCCGGGCGGAGGCGGCCGCGCGGGCGGCCCGGGCCGGGCAGTTGGACGTCATGGTCGGCTGCGACCGGCGGTTCTGGCAGGAGATGTCCGGGTTCCTGGAGAACCGGCGGCTGGCCGACTACCTGGACTGGCTGCGGGTGCAGTCCTGGATGTTCGCCGCCCGGTTCCTGCGGGCCCGCACCGAGCTGGCCGGGGTCTGCTGGGACAAGCACGGCGACCTGGTCGAGCTGATCGCGGCCCGGGACCTGCCCGGCACCCATCGGATGATCAACGACTACAACCTGTTCACCGTCCGGCTGCTGGCCGAGCTGGCGGGGGAGTCGCCGACGAGCACCTCGGTGCTGTCGCTGCTCACCGCCGAGCCGGTCGGAGCGGCCGGGGCGGCCGGACCGGTGTTCCCGGCTCCCGGCTCCGTGCTCGGCGCGGGCCCGGTAGGGTAGTTCGGGCGTCGAGGAGTTCGACCGGCGCGCTGTGGGCCTTTTCCGGGAACCGGCGCCCGACGACCCGAACGCCCGTGACCCGAAGCCAGTGAGAGGAAGAGCGGCCGTGGCCTGTGACCTCTGGCTCGTACCGCTCGTGGACGTACTGAGCCACAACCCCGAGAACCCGTTCCGCGACGACCTCGCGGTCTACAACGCGGCGCTGACCGCCCGCGGCCTGCCCGAGGTGCCGGTCTACGCGTTCGCCCCCGGGGTCACCGGCGGAGTCGAGCCGATAGCGGCCTTCGACTACGACTCGTTGCACTTCCTGCGCCGCGCCTACCTGCTGCAGCGCACCGGCTTCCAGCTCACCCCGGTGGACGCGCTGGGCGGCGACTACGAGCAGCTGCTGGAGATGTTCGAGGCGACGGCCGAGCAGTCCCACCTGGTCTGGCACTTCGACCACGCCGGCGCGTACGTCCCGATCGAGTTCGAGGTCCCGCTGGTGGACCAGGAGCTGCTGGCCTCCGGCGGGCCGCTGGGCTCCTCCTACGGGCTGCTGCGCGAGCTGCAGGCGATCGCCCCCGCGCTCGGCATCGACCCGATGAACCCGCCGGGTCCCACCCGGCCGCTGGGGCCCACCGGGCTGGAGCAGCCGTTCGCCCCGCCGCTGGACGACGTGCACCCCTACGCGCGGGAGCGGCACGCCTGGGCGGGGCTGTACGCGGCGGCGACCCGCAGCCTGACCCAGGGCTCGATGGTGGTCTTCGCCTGAGCCGGTGCACCGGCCCCCGCCGGTGCCTGCCGCTGCCCTGCCCTGCCCGCCCGTCCCGGTGAGCGTGAGGACGGGCCCTACCGCAGCGGGCCCTCCGGCGGCCGCTGGCGCGGCATCGTGGGCCTGGTCCCGGGCGGCGGCAGCACCCGCACGGGTGCCGGCGTGCCGCCCTCGGTCCGGCTGCCCCAGCTGCCGGGCGCCTGGGTGGGCAGCTGGGTCATCCGGGCCCGGAACTCCAGCATCCACTCCGAGGTCTCGCCGCGGACCAGCTCCGAGAGGTCCTCGCAGAACCGCCGCAGCACGCCCAGGCAGCGCTCGGCCGCTTCGCCCGCGGTGCCCTCGGTGGGGCCGAGCACCTCGCGCACGCACTCCGAGGCCCAGTCGAACTGGAACGCCTCCAGCCGCCGCTGCAGCGCCTGCGCGGTGGAGACGTCGCGCATCCAGCCGGAGCTGAGCCCGAAGGCCCGGTCGGCGGCCAGGCAGCCGCCGGCCAGCGCGAGGCAGACGTACCCCCAGGCACTGGCGTGCGCGAAGCGCCCGGTCAGCTGCACCAGCGGCAGGGTCACCCCCGCGATCCCGAGCGCGGCCGCACCGAACCGCAGCAGCCGGGCCCAGCGGCGCTTCCAGAGCCGGTCGCGGCGGTACCAGTCGATCGCCTCGACCGCGCGCTCCTCGGACCAGCGGTAGAGCTCCTCCAGCCGCTCGGCCGGCTCACCCCAGTCCCCGAGCGGGAACTGGCGGGCACTCAGATCGGCGCGGCGGCGGGTGGCGGCACGGTCCCGGCCGGCACCGGCCGCCGCGCCGGGCTGGTCCTCCTCGCCGACGTCCTTGCCCCAGGGACTCTCCTCGGGCTGCATTTCGGGCTGGCTCACCTGTAGGGCTCCCTTGACGGGCCGACTGCTCTGACAGACCTGACTGCGGCGTGCCATGGCACTGCTGGGTATCCAACAGCACTTCTTACCGCCAAATGGCTGACCATGCGGCCCCTCCCCCGTGATCGTTACCCGAAATGACGTCAGGAACCCGTGGTGACGGGGTTGCGGAAGTCGGCACGATTTCACTCTTCCGAGCGAGTGCGGCGCGTGCCGCGAACCTGACCTGGTCCACCGCTCGGCTGAAGCCACATGTGCGGGCGCCGCTGCGCGCATGATCACTGGAGCTTGCGACAACCCAGGAGAGGGGGCGAACCGGTCACCGGCTACCCTTGCCAAGCGTGAAGGTCCTCGTCATCGGCGGCGGCGCCCGCGAACACGCCCTGTGCCGCTCTCTGTCCCAAGATCCCGCCGTCACCGAGCTGCACTGCGCCCCGGGTAACGCCGGGATCGCGCAGGTGGCGACGGTCCACCCGGTCGACCAGCTGGACGGTGCCGAAGTCACGGCGCTGGCCCGCGAGCTGGCCGCCGACCTCGTGGTGGTCGGCCCGGAGGCCCCGCTGGTGGCCGGCGTCGCCGAGCCGCTGCGCGCGGCCGGCATCCCGGTCTTCGGCCCCTCCGCCGCGGCCGCCCAGCTCGAAGGCTCCAAGGCCTTCGCCAAGGATGTGATGGCCGGCGCCGGTGTGCCCACCGCGCGCTCCTACCTGTGCACCACCACCGAGGAGGCCGCCGAGGCGCTGGACGCCTTCGGTGCCCCGTACGTGGTCAAGGACGACGGCCTGGCGGCCGGCAAGGGCGTGGTGGTCACCGCCGACCGCACCGCCGCGCTGGCCCACGCCGCGGCCTGCATGACGGTCACCGCGGAGCGCCCGGGCGGCGGCAGCGTGGTGATCGAGGAGTACCTGGACGGCCCCGAGGTCTCGCTCTTCGCGATCACCGACGGCACCACCGTGCTGCCGCTGCAGCCCGCCCAGGACTTCAAGCGGGCGCTGGACGGCGACGCCGGCCCGAACACCGGCGGCATGGGCGCCTACTCGCCGCTGCCCTGGGCCCCCGAGGGCCTGGTCGAGGAGGTGCTCGACACGGTGCTGCAGCCGACCGTGGACGAGCTGCGCCGCCGCGGCACCCCGTTCTCCGGGCTGCTCTACGCGGGCCTGGCGCTCACCTCGCGCGGCACCCGGGTGATCGAGTTCAACGCGCGCTTCGGCGACCCGGAGACCCAGGTGGTGCTGGCCAGGCTGCGCACCCCGCTGGCCGGCGTGCTGCTCGCCGCCGCCAACGGCACGCTGGCCGCCCAGGAGCCGCTGCGCTGGGACGAGGGCGCCGCGGTGACCGTGGTGATCGCGGCCCAGGGCTACCCGGCCGCGCCCCGCTCGGGCGACGTGATCGAGGGCCTGGAGAAGGCCGAGAGCGCGGACGGCACGGTCCACGTGCTGCACGCCGGTACCCGGACGCAGGACGGGCTGGTGCTCAGCGCCGGCGGCCGGGTGCTCTCGGTCACCGCGACCGGTGCCGACCTCACCCAGGCCAGGGAGCGGGCCTACGCGGGCGTGGCCGAGATCCGGCTGGAGGGCTCGCAGCACCGCACCGACATCGCGCTGCGGGCGGCTCAGGAGGCTTCCGCTTCCTGAGCCGACCCCGCCGCCGTCACCGGCGGCCGTTGCGACTGCGCAGTCCTGCCAGGGGCGCTGCGCCCGGTCATCCCACCGGGCGCAGCGCCCCTGGCGTTCGCCCGGGCGAACGCCAGGGCGTCAACGGTTGCGAACGGTGGGGCGATTCCAGCCCTTCGAGTGAATGACGCGTCATCGGGCTGACGTACGGTCGCCGAGGGCCGTATGGTGCGCTGGACCGCGGTGCCGCCGGGGGTGCGTCGGTGCCTGTCACCGGGTGCGCCGGCCTGTGCGGGGGGAAGCTGCAAGGACCGGGCCGCCGTCACCGGGACGAGTGGAAACCGGGGCGAACCGGAACGCCCGCCGGGTCGTGTGCGTCAGAACTGGCAGCGGGACCGGGCCCCGCGGTGCGTCCTCGGGGCGTGAACCACCTGAACCGATCCGCGGGGTGCGCCGACGGCCGGCCACGGCTCGGCGGAGCGCTCGGCGGGACGCAACTCGGCTGGGCGGCACGAACACGCGGGACAGAGCAGCGGGACCCGACCGGTCCCGATCGTCCGACTCCGAAGGGGGTGCAGCACCGGATGGCCGTTCTCGACGCCGCACGCGCACGAGCGAACGCCGTGCTGCGGATCCGCGCGCTGGCCCGGGCCGCGGCCGTGCTGCCGGCCGCCATCGAGGTGGTTCTGCTGGCCGGTCGGCTGACCGGCCGGATCGGCGCCCCGGGCGCGCCCGACGCCACCGGCTGGGACGTGGTGCGCTGGGTGGTCGGCGCGCTGGCCGTGCTGGTCGCGGCGCTGGCGCTGGCCGCCGTCCACCGGCACGCCAGTGCGGTGCCGCCGAGCACCCCGGCCGTGGCCGTCCCACCCCAGCAGGCGCCCGAGCTGCACCGCACGATCCAGGAGCTGGCCGACCGGCTCGGTGTGCCGGCGCCCGCCGCGATCGCGCTGACCCCGGACTGCGACAGCTGGCTGGAGGACCCGCCGGCCCCTGCGCTCTCGTTCGTCCGCACGCTGCGCACCCTGGTCCGCCCCTCGCACCCGCCGGCGGCGCAGGTGCTGGTGATCGGCTCGCCGTTCCTGTGGTGGATGCGGGCCGACGAGCTGCGCGCCCTGCTGGCCCCCGTGGTGGCCGGCACGGCGGCCGCCGCCGACCCCGAGATCGCCGCCGCCCGCAGGTTCGTGCGCGGCCTGGACGCCGCACTCGGCCAGGGCCGGCGCACCCCGCAGGCCCGGCTGCTCGACCGGATCACCCGCCTGCTGCTCAAGGCCTGCCGCGAGCACGTCGCCGAACTGGAGCGGGCGGCCGCCGCCGCGGCCTCCGAGCGGGCCAAGGCGGTCGACTACGGGCTGCGGATCGCCGCGCAGGGCCAGGTGGGCCTGGCCTACGCGGGCTGGGACCGGCTGCTCACCCGGGTGGCGCTGCCGGCCTGGCGGCTGGGCCGCTGCCCGGCCCAGCTGAACGCCGGCGTGGTCGCCGCGCTGACCGAGCTGTCGCGCCGTGACCGGCTGGCCGAGGGCTACGAGAGCCGGCTCGGCGACCGGCCCGCCTGCGACCTGCTGGAGGAGCCGGGCGACATGGACACGGCGGTCTCACAGCTGGCCGCCGAGCTGTTCCACGGCCCGGTCCCCGGCGGCCAGGCCGAGCTGTCCTGGGACGACTACCCCGAGCAGGTGGTGGACCGGGGCTGGCGGCTGCGGGCGATGGCCCTGCAGGAGGCGCTGGACACCACCGCCCCGCCCGGCACCGGGCCGGTGCCGGGCCGGGCGGTGGGGCGGGCCGGGGCACCGACGCTGGACCGGCTGCTGGAGCGGCTGGCGGACGGCGGCGGGGACGAACTGGCCCGGGCGCTGGCGGCCCAGGGCGGCCCGTCGGCCGGTTCCCCGGCTGGTTCTGCGGCCGGTTCCCCGGTGGGGGTGGGGGCGGGGGCGCTGCTGTCCGGGACCGGCGAGCGCGGCGGCCGGGAGCTGCTGGCCGACTGCGTGACGGCGATGGTCTGCTGCGCCGCGGTGGACAGCGCCGGAGCGCACCCCGGCCTGGACTGGCTGGACGGTCCGGTGCTGCTGCTCGGCGGGGTGCGCCGCGGCGACCTGGCCGACCCGGTGGTCGAGGCGGTCGAGCAGGGGCGCACGGCCCCGCTGCGCACCTGGCTGCAGGCGGCCGGGGTGCGCCTGGAAAAGCCCGTCCGCCTGGGTTGATGGACAGTCAACAACCCTCCGAACGGGGGTCGTTGCGGATGAGTTGCTGACTTGGGGTGACGCACCGCCAGCACTCTGTGGTCTGCTGGACCACACGCACATTTCCGCGGCACATGCCACGGAGCCGCGCATCGTGGGAGGGGCGACGTGGACAAGGAGTCGTCAGGTCGCAGATGGGAGTCCGGGACGCTCGCGCACGGCGTCTCGGATCCCTTCGGGCAAGGGCCGTTGCCCTGGCTGCGCAGCCCTGACCAGTACCTGGCGGGCACCGAGGGGGCCATCCCCTGGTACGTGAGCACCGACGCCCCGGGCCAGCAGCCGGTGCCCGCGGCCCAGGGCGGCTCCCGCCCGCCGGGCCGGGCGATGGTCGGCATCCCGCGCAACTCCGACGACGTGGTGCAGCAGATCAAGGGCTTCGCCTCGGCCGGCGCGGTCTACCCGGGCGGCTCGGTGGACCTGCGGGTCACCGTGCACCCGCCGCGCGAGTTCATCGTCGAGGTCTACCGGATCGGCCACTACGCGGGGGCCGGCGCCCAGCACATGACCGCGAGCCCGCTGATCGCGGGGCTCCAGCAGCCCGCGCCGCTGGTGGTCGGACGGACCGTCAGCTGCCACCACTGGTGGCACTCCTGGCGCCAGCAGATCCCCGCGCACTGGCGCCCCGGCGCCTACGTCGCGGTGCTCACCACCGCCGACCAGCGCCACCGCAGCCACATCCCGTTCACCGTGCGCGATCCGCTGGCCTGCGGCCGGTCCGGTGACGGCCCGGTGGACAGCGGCCCGGTGGACCGGGATCCGGCCGCGGACCTGCTGCTGGTGCTGCCGGACATCACCTGGCAGGCGTACAACCTGTTCCCGGAGGACGGGCACACCGGCGCCAGCCTCTACCACGCCTGGGACGAGAAGGGCCGGCTGCTGGGCGAGGAGGCGGCGGCGGTCACCGTCTCCTTCGACCGCCCGCAGGCCGGCGCCGGGCTGCCGCTGCACGTCGGGCACGCCTACGACTTCATCCGCTGGGCCGAGCGGTACGGCTACGACCTGGCCTACGCCACCGCCTCCGACCTGCACGCGGGCCTGGTCGACCCCTCCCGGCACCGGGCGCTGATCTTCCCCGGCCACGACGAGTACTGGTCCGAGTCGATGCGCCGCACCGTGGAGCGGGCCAGGGACGGCGGCACCTCGCTGGTCTTCCTGTCCGCCAACACGATGTACTGGCGGGTCGACCTGACCGCGGGCGCCTCCGGCGAGCCGGGCCGGCTGCTCAACTGCCGCAAGCGCCAGCGGCTGCAACCCGAGGCGGCGGCCGCTGGTCCCGGCGCGGCCAGCGCGCTGTGGCGGGACGCGGGGGAGCCCGAACAGCACCTGCTGGGCGTGCAGTACGCGGGGCGGGTGGCCCAGCCGGTGCCGCTGCGGGCCGGCAACACCTGGCACTGGCTCTGGGCGGGCACCGGCCTGCGGGACGGCGACGAGGTGGCCAACCTGGTGGCGGGCGAGGCGGACCGGTACTTCCCCAAGGTGGCGCTGCCCGCGCACACCGAGCGGACCCTGCTCGCCCACTCGCCCTACCAGGACGAGCTGGGCCGGGCCCGCTACCAGGAGACCTCGCTCTACCGGGCACCCAGCGGCGCCTACGTCTTCGCCGCCGGGACCTTCGCCTGGTCGCCCGCCCTGGACCGGCCCGGCCACACCGACGAACGGATCCAGCGGGCCACCGCCAACCTGCTGGACCGGGTCTGCAAGGACGGCTGACCAGGGCGCCGGCCGGCCGGTGGGGCCGCATGCCGGGGGAGGCCGCATGAAAGACTTCAGCGGTCCGAGCTGCGACCCCCACTCCTGAGGACTGAACGACCTTGAGCGGATTTGTCACCAAGCCCGAGCCGGTCCAGGTACCCGGCCTGGTCCACCTGCACACCGGCAAGGTGCGCGACCTCTACCGCGATCAGGCCGGCCGGCTGGTCATGGTGGCCAGCGACCGCACCTCGGCCTTCGACTGGGTCCTGCCCAACGACATCCCCGACAAGGGCCGGATCCTCACCCAGCTCTCGCTCTGGTGGTTCGGGCAGATCAGCGACCTGGTGCCGAACCACGTGATCTCCACCGAGCTGCCCGACGGCGCACCCGCCGACTGGGCCGGGCGCACGATGGTCTGCGACAGCCTGGAGATGTTCCCGGTGGAGTGCGTGGCCCGCGGCTACCTGACCGGTTCGGGCCTGCTGGAGTACCAGGAGAGCCGGACGGTCTGCGGGATCGCGCTGCCGGAGGGCCTGGAGGACGGCTCCGAGCTGCCCGCGCCGATCTACACCCCCGCGCTCAAGGCCGAGGTCGGCGAGCACGACGAGAACGTGCCCTACGAGGAGACCGCCCGCCGGATCGGCGCCGACTGGGCCGCCACGCTGCGCCAGACCACGCTGGCCGTCTACACCCGGGCCAGCGAGATCGCCCGCAAGCGCGGCCTGATCCTGGCCGACACCAAGTTCGAGTTCGGCCTGCGCGGCGGCGAGCTGGTGATCGGCGACGAGGTGCTGACCCCGGACTCCTCGCGGTTCTGGCCGGCCGACGAGTGGCAGCCGGGCCGGGCGCAGCAGAGCTACGACAAGCAGATCATCCGCAACTGGCTCGCCTCGCCGGCCTCCGGCTGGGACCGCACCGGCGAGCAGCCGCCGCCGGCGCTGCCCGCCGAGATCGCCGAGCGGACCCGGGCCCGGTACGTCGAGGCCTACGAGCGGCTGACCGAGACCACCTGGGTCTGAGGCCCCGGCAGGAGCCGCGCCGCCCGCAGGCGGTCAGATCCAGCCGTGTTCGCGGGCCAGCCGCACCGCGGCATGGCGGTTCTCGGCGCCCAGCTTGCCGGCCGCCGAGGAGAGGTAGTTGCGCACCGTGCCGGGCGAGAGCCCGGCCCGGGCGGCGATCTCGGTGATCGGGGTGCCGTCGGCGGCCAGCTCCAGCACGTCCGTCTCGCGCGGGGTCAGCGGGCTGTCGCCGGCGCTGATCGCCTCGGCCGCCAGCTCCGGGTCCACGTACCGGCCGCCGGCCCGCACCGTGCGGATGATCCCGGCCAGGTCGGCGGCCGAGACGGTCTTGGGCAGGAAGCCGCGCACACCCACCTCCAGCGCGCGCTTGAGGTAGCCGGGGCGGCCGTGCCCGGTGACGATCATGGTGCGGCACTCCGGCAGCAGCAGGCGCAGTTCGGCGGCCACCTCGATGCCGTCGAGCCCCGGCATCTGCAGGTCGAGCACCGCCACTTCGGGCCGGTGCGCCCTGGCCATCGCGAGCGCCTCGGGTCCGGAGGCCGCCTGGGCCACCACGGTCAGGTCCTCCTCCAGCGCGAGCAGCGCGGCCAGCGCGCCGCGGATCAGGTGCTCGTCGTCGGCGAGCAGCAGGCGGACGGGTGCGGTCATGCGGCCAACTCCTGGTCGGGGGTGCGGGGCAGGGGCAGGGTGGCGCGCAGCGTGAAGCGCTCCGGCGAGCGGGTGCAGACCAGCGTGCCGCCGTGGGCCGAGAGCCGCTCCCGCAGGCCGGCCAGCCCGCTGCCGCCCTCGGGTGCGGCAGGCGCGCGCACCCCGTCGTTCTCCAGTTCGAGGACGGCCTGGTCCTGGTGCCGCCACAGCCGGACGGTGACCTGCTCGGCCTCGCTGTGCCGCAGCACGTTGGTGGCGGCCTCGCGGACCACCCAGCCGAGCACCGACTGGGCCAGCGCGGGCAGCGCGGCCGGCTCGGGCCCCAGGTCGACCCGGCACTCGATGCCGGCGGCCCGCAGCACCGAACGGGCGCCGGTCACCTCGGCGGCCAGGTCGGCGGTCCGGTAGCCGCGCACCACCTCGCGCACCTCGCGCTGCGACTCCTGGGCGATCCGCTGCACCTCGACCATCTGGTCGGCCGCCTCCGGGCGTCCGCGCCGGGCCAGTTGCACGGCCAGCTCGGCCTTGAGCGCCATGGTGGTCAGATTGCGGCCCAGCACGTCGTGCAGGTCCCGGGAGAAGCGCAGCCGTTCCTCGGCCACCGCGAGGCGGGCCTGGGTCTCACGGGCGCTGTCCAGATCCCAGGCCACCTTGACCGTCCAGGCCGAGCAGCGGCAGCTCACCGCGCAGGCCGCCATCCCGAAGACCGAGCCGACCAGCTGGCCGACCGCGAAGCCGGGGTGCTGGCAGGCGAGCCAGAACGGCGGCAGGGCCAGCAGCAGCATCGCCAGCGCCCAGGGCGTCAGGACCCGCGGTGGCAGGACCATCGTCGGGGCGGCGACCCAGAGGGTGAGCAGCACCTCGCCGGTCAGCAGCAGGGCGGTCGGCGGCCCGCCGCGGTGCCCACCGGTGAGCAGCGGCAGCCAGATGGCGGCCTGGATCACGGCCGCGTGCGCCAGCAGCAGCCGCAGCGGCAGCGGGCCGCCGCGGAGGTAGTGGGCCAGCGCGGCCCGGGTCAGCGGGACGCAGAGCACGGCGCTCAGCAGCACCAGGACGCCGAGCAGCACGGCCGCGGGCACGGAGGACTGCCGGACCACGTTCTCGGCGGCGAGCGGCAGCATCAACAGCGGTGCGAAGACCGTCATCACGTACAACGACCAGCGGGTGTAGACCTCGATCCGCTGCGGTTTGCCGTACTCGCGCCAAGCCCTGATGCCCATGTCCGCCCCCCTCCTCGGTGCCGGTGCCCTTCCTACCAGATGCTTCGTGTCCGCCCTGGGCCCGCCGCCCGCTCAGCGGCGCGGCTCCCAGCGGAACCAGCGGTGGGCGGCCCAGCAGGTGATCGCGATCCAGACCAGCGCGCCCAGCAGGTAGGGCAGCGCGGGCTGCCAGGTGCCGGCCGACGAGGTGGCCGGGGCGGAGCCGTCGCCGCCGAGCCAGCCGATCCGCAGCAGCTCCAGCGCCGGGGTGGCGGGCAGCCGCCGGCCGAGGTCGGCCAGCCAGCCGGGGAAGACGCTGAACGGCACGAGCAGCCCGGAGCCCGCCATGGTGATCAGCACCACCGGCAGGGTGGTGAACCCGCTGGTCTCCACGGTCCGGGTGACGGCGCTGGTCAGCGCGGCCAGCGGGACCAGCACGCCGATCGCCAGCAGCAGGCCGAGCAGCACGAGCACCGGGTTGACCGGGGCCGGCAGGCCGAGCAGGGCGGCGACGCCGACCGCCATCAGCACGATCTGCAGTCCGGCCAGCAGCACCGAGGGCACCGCCGTGCCGCCCAGGATCTCGGCGTCGGTCAGTTCGCCGGTGCGCAGCCGCTTGAGCACCAGCTCGCCGCGGCGGGCGACATAGGCGGCGGTCAGGTTGTAGTAGACGCCGAAGACGAGTGAGACCACGGTGAGGTTGAGCAGCAGAGCGGCGGTCAGGCTGACCCCGGCCAGGTGCTCGCGTTGCGCCTTGAGCATCGACTGCAGGCCGCCGACCAAGGCGATCGGCATGACCACCGCCGTCAGCAGCGCGGTGCGGTTGCGGCGCAGCAGCAGGAGTTCGGTGCGGGCCAGGGCGAGCAGCCGCCGACCGGAGGGGCGCGGCATGGTGAACGACGGGGTGAGGGTCATCGGTTGGCTCCGATCAGGCCGCGGCGGCGGGCGGGGGCGGCGGGTTCGTCCGCCGGCTCCGGCGGGCCCGCGTCGGCGGCGATGGCCAGGAAGGCCTCCTCCAGCGTGGCGCTGCGGGCGTCCAGCCCGTGCAGCGTGACGTCCTGCGCGGCGGCCCAGGTGAGCAGTTCGGTGAGGGTGCGCTGGAGTTCGGTGGTGCGCACGCTGACCTTGCGGCCGCTGAAGCCGACCTCGGCGCCGGGCAGCGGCAGCAGGGAGGTGGCGGGCTGCTCGGGCAGTTCGAAGCTGATCCGGCCCGGGCGGTCGGCGATCACCTCGGCGACCGTGCCGCTGGTCACCACCCGGCCCTGGTGCATGATCGCCAGGCGGTCGGCCAGCTGTTCGGCCTCCTCCAGGTAGTGCGTGGTCAGCAGGATCGTGGTGCCCTCGGCGCACAGCTCGCGCACCAGCTGCCAGACGGCCGCCCTGGCCTGCGGGTCCAGGCCGGTGCTCGGCTCGTCCAGGAAGAGCACCTCGGGGCGCCCGACCAGGGCCACCGCGAGGTCGAGCCGGCGCTTCTCGCCGCCGGACAGCTGCTTGACCCGGACCGCGGCGCGCTCGCCCAGGCCCACCAGGTCCAGCGCCTGCGCCGCCGGGCGCGGGGCGCTGGCCAGCCCGGCCCAGCCGGCCACCGTCTCGGCCACGGTCAGATCGCCGGGGAAGCCGCCCTCCTGGAGCATGATCCCGATCCGCGGCCGCAGCGCGGCCCGCTCCCGGTAGGGGTCGTGGCCCAGTACCCGGACGGTGCCGGCCGTGGGCCTGGCGAGCCCCTCGATCAGTTCCATGGTGGAGGTCTTGCCGGCCCCGTTGGTGCCGAGCAGGGCGAACAGCTCGCCGCGCCGCACCGTGAGGTCCAGCCCGCGCACGGCCGTGAAGCCGCCCGCCCGGGTGCTGCCGTAGCGCCGCCGCAGGCCCTTGGCCTCGATGGCGGGAGAAGTGCTGGTCATGGCCATAACGATGCCGTCGCCCCGGCGGCGCGGGCAGTGCCGGTGTGCACCGCTTCGGCGTGCGAATCCACGGGTCGGCGGTGACAAATGTCATCGCCGGGCAGCCCGGGGTGTTGTCAGGAGATGGCCAGGAAACGCGAAATGGACCCCCCGAAGGAGGTCCATTTCCACTGAGCGGACGACGAGATTCGAACTCGCGACCCTCACCTTGGCAAGGTGATGCTCTACCAACTGAGCCACGTCCGCACGATCTTCACTTGTACTGCAGTACCACTGGTTCTGCGAGCGGACGACGAGATTCGAACTCGCGACCCTCACCTTGGCAAGGTGATGCTCTACCAACTGAGCCACGTCCGCACGGTGCTTGATGGCACCGGCCGCTGCTCCCGGCCCTTGTTGGCTCCGGTTGCGGCGACGAGAAATACTCTACCCCATCGTCGGGACTGGTCACGCACCCCTTCCGCCGCAGCCCGGGTGGGCGGGCGGCGGAAGGGCGCCGACGGGGCGGCGGTCAGGCTCAGTTGGCCTCGGCGAACGCTTCGTAAACGTGCTTGGGGATGCGGCCGCGGGCCGGCAGCTCCATCCCCCGGGACTGGGCCCAGGCGCGCACGGCGGCCGGGTCCGGGGCGAGTGCGGTGCGGCGGAACGACTTTCCGGTGCGGCTCTGGCGGCGGCCGGCCGCGACGAAGGGAGCAAGTGCCTCCCGCAGCTTTTCCGCGTTGTCCAGGGACAGGTCGATCTCGTACGACTTCCCGTCGACGCCGAAGTGGACGGTTTCGGCGGCAGCCCCGCCGTCCAGGTCGTCGGAGAGCGTGACGACTACACGCTGAGCCATGGGTGTCAATCCTCTCGGCAATTCGGCCGACCGGGCGCGGTGTGCCGCGGCAGCCCTGTGCTCCGGCGCTCCAGGGGCACAAGGGTGGACCGGGAAGGTCGCACCGCCCGCGCAGCTCCTGCCACCGCCGGTGGCCCTATTCTGCACCCCGCACCCGGGGAAATCGATGGGCCTTGCATTCTTTTTCCGGATATTCACCTCGCTTCGCCTCCGTACCGTTACTTCGGCCCGGATACCGCTGCTCATCCGAGGGCCGATCTGTCCGGTGTGCCGGTATTTGACGGGCATCGAGAGCGGGCTTGGCCGAACCTGGGAAGTTCTTTAAAGGGGGAGGAAACGGGCGCCCGGGAAGGCCGGAAGCCTTGTGGCGTAAGGGGTGCGGGTCTACGCGCGTCGCCTATCCGGACGTGCAGCCGGCCCGTCGAACGGCCTGTGAACCCCGGTAGTCTGAAGGTCCCCCGCCTTCACGCACCACACCTTTGGGAGTGCCAGTGGCACGCGTCGTAGTCGACGTCATGCTCAAGCCGGAGATCCTCGACCCCCAGGGACAGGCGGTGCAGCGCGCACTGCCCCGTCTCGGATTCGCCGGGATCGCCGATGTCCGCCAGGGCAAGCGTTTCGAGCTGGAACTGGAGGGTCCGGTGGACGACGCCGCGCTCGCCCGGATCCGCGAAGCCGCCGAGACCTTCCTGGCCAACACCGTGATCGAGGACTTCACCGTCCGCGTCGAGGAGACTTCGTGACCTCCCGGATCGGCGTCGTCACGTTCCCCGGTTCGCTGGACGACCGCGACGCGCAGCGCGCGATCCGGCTGGCCGGCGCCGAGCCGGTGGCGCTGTGGCACCGTGACAAGGATCTCCACCAGGTCGACGCGGTGGTCCTGCCCGGTGGATTCAGCTACGGCGACTATCTGCGGGCCGGCGCGATCTCGCGCTTCTCGCCGGTGATGGCGAGCATCATCGAGCAGGCCAAGCTCGGAATGCCGGTCCTCGGTATCTGCAACGGCTTCCAGGTGCTCACCGAGTCGCACCTGCTGCCGGGCGCGATGCTGCGCAACAACCACCTGCACTTCATCTGCCGCGACCAGAAGCTGCGGGTGGAGAATGCGGGCACGGCCTGGACCACGGATTACCAGGCGGGCCAGGAGATTTCCGTCCCGCTGAAGAACATGGACGGCCGCTACACCGCCGACGCGCGCACGATCGACGAGCTGGAGTCCGAGGGGCGGGTGGTATTCCGTTACCTCGCCGGTCATCCGGACGAGGTGGCCAACCCAAACGGCTCGATCAACGATATTGCCGGGATCACCAACGCGGCCGGCAACGTGGTGGGTCTGATGCCGCACCCGGAGCACGCCGTCGAACCGCTGATCGGCACGGGTAAGACCGACGGTCTGGGCTTCTTCACGTCCGTCCTCAAGCAGTTGGTGAGTTCCTGAGATGACTCTCGACACCGTAAAGAACGCCGAGCAGACTCCGGACGCCGCCCAGCCCTGGGCCGAACTCGGCCTGAAGCAGGACGAGTACGCGCGGATCCGGGAGATCCTGGACCGCCGCCCCACCGGCGCCGAGCTCGCGATGTACTCGGTGATGTGGTCGGAGCACTGCTCGTACAAGAGCTCCAAGGTGCACCTGAAGCAGTTCGGTGAGAAGGCCCCGCAGTCCGACGCGATGCTGGTCGGCATCGGCGAGAACGCGGGCGTGGTCGACGTCGGCCAGGGCTACGCGGTCACCTTCAAGGTGGAGTCGCACAACCACCCGTCCTACATCGAGCCCTACCAGGGCGCGGCCACCGGCATCGGCGGCATCGTGCGCGACATCCTGGCGATGGGCGCCCGCCCGGTGGCCGTGATGGACCCGCTGCGATTCGGTGCGGCCGACCACCCGGACACCCGCCGGGTGCTGCCCGGGATCGTCGCGGGCATCGGTGGCTACGGCAACTGCCTGGGCCTGCCGAACATCGGTGGCGAGGTCGTCTTCGACCCCTGCTACCAGGGCAACCCGCTGGTCAACGCGCTCTGCGTGGGCGTGATGAAGCACGAGGACATCCACCTGGCCCAGGCCAGCGGCGCCGGCAACAAGGTCGTCCTGTACGGGGCCCGCACCGGTGGCGACGGCATCGGCGGCGTCTCGGTGCTGGCCTCGGAGACCTTCGACGACTCCAAGCCCACCAAGCGCCCGGCCGTCCAGGTCGGCGACCCGTTCCAGGAGAAGCTGCTCATCGAGTGCACCCTGGAGGTGTTCCGGGAGAAGCTGGTGCTCGGCATCCAGGACCTCGGTGGCGCCGGACTCTCCTGCGCCACCTCGGAGTTGGCCTCGGCCGGCTCCGGCGGCATGCGGATCGAGCTGGACACCGTGCCGCTGCGCGACGCCACGCTCTCGCCGGAGGAGATCCTCATGAGCGAGTCGCAGGAGCGCATGTGCGCCATCGTCGAGCCCGACAAGGTGACGCGCTTCCTGGAGATCTGCGAGAAGTGGGACGTCATCGCCACTGTGATCGGTGAGGTGACCGACGGCGAGCGGCTGGAGATCTTCTGGCACGGCGAGCAGGTGGTGGACGTGCCGCCGCGCACCGTGGCGCACGACGGCCCGGTCTACCAGCGCCCGTTCGCCCGCCCGTCCTGGCAGGACGCGCTGCAGGCCGACGCGCCGACCGCCGAGCGGCTCCAGCGCCCGGCCACGGGCGAGGAGCTGAAGGCCGCGCTGGTCGCCGTCGCGGGCTCGCCCAACCAGGCGTCCAAGAGCTGGATCACCGACCAGTACGACCGGTTCGTGATCGGCAACACCGTGCTGGCCACCCCCGAGGACTCCGGCATGATCCGGATCGACGAGGAGACCAACCTCGGCGTCTCGGTGGCGACCGACGGCAACGGCCGGTTCGCCAAGCTGGACCCGTACGCCGGCGCCCAGCTGGCGCTGGCCGAGGCCTACCGCAACGTGGCGGCCGGCGGCGCCAAGCCGCTCGCGGTCTCCGACTGCCTCAACTTCGGCTCCCCCGAGGACCCGGACGTGATGTGGCAGTTCGCCGAGGCCACCCGCGGCCTGGCCGATGCCTGCCAGATCCTGGGCACCCCGGTGACCGGCGGCAACGTCTCGCTCTACAACCAGACCGGCGAGGTCGCCATCCACCCGACCCCGGTGGTCGCGGTGCTCGGCGTGATCGACGACGTCACCCGCCGCACCCCGATCGGCTTCGCCGAGGAGGGCCAGCACCTCTACCTGCTCGGCGACACCGCCGACGAGCTGGGCGGCTCCGCCTGGTCGCAGGTGGTCCACAACCACCTCGGCGGCCTGCCGCCCAAGGTGGACCTGGAGCGCGAGCGGCTGCTCGGCGAGATCCTGATCGCCGCCTCGCGCGACGGCATGATCGACGCGGCGCACGACCTCTCGGACGGCGGCCTGGCCCAGGCGCTGGTGGAGAGCTGCCTGCGCGGCGGCCAGGGCGCCCGGGTGATCGTGCCGGGTGACCTCGACCCGTTCGTCTTCCTGTTCTCCGAGTCGGCGGGCCGCGCGGTGGTCGCCGTGCCGCGCAGCGAGGAGCTGCGGTTCACCGACATGTGCGGTGCGCGGGGCCTGCCGGCCACCCGGATCGGCGTGGTGGACGGTGACGCGCTGGAGGTCCAGGGGCAGTTCAGCGTCTCGCTGGCGGAGCTGACCGAGGCGCACACCGGTGTGATCGAGGCGCTGCTCGGCTGAACACCCGGCGGCTGACCGCGCTGGAAACGGCTCGCCCCGCTGGTCGGGGCGGGCCGTTCGCTGTTTGCCGGTTGCCGTTCTGCCGGGCCCAGGGGACGGAGGCGGCCGGTAGGTTTGGCGGTATGGCGAGGACGGTGACCAGGAAGACCCGCAGCTACGACCCGGCGAAGGTGCGGGCCGCACTCGGCGCGCAGACCGAGGCACTGCGGACGGCGGTGCACCGGCTCTGCGACGATCCCGGGGCCGAGCGCCTGCTGGAGGCGCCGACCCGGCTCGGTGACTGGCGGGTCCGGGAACTGCTGGCGCACCTCGCGGCCCAGCTGGCCTGGCTGCCGGGCCGGCCGGCGGCGCCCGAGCAGGGCCTGGCGCCGCTCGGGCTGACCGGCTGGGTGGCCCAGGTGGGCACGCAGGCCGAGCAGGTGGACGCCCAGGCCCGGGAGCAGTCGGTGGCCGGGTTCGCCGGGGCGCCGCGGGAGCTGGCCGCCGCCTTCGACGAGGCCGCCGGGGCCCTGTTCGGGATCCTGGCCGGTCCCGAAGTCCTGGACGAGAAGCGCCGGGTGGAGATCCGGCTGGGCTCGATGACGGTGGCCGACCTGTTGGTCACCCGGCTGGTGGAGACGGTGGTGCACGCCGACGACCTGGCAGCGGCGCTGGGCTGGGCGCCGTTCCCGCACGACCGGTTCGCGCTGGCCTCGGTCTGCCGGCTGCTGGCCGATGCGCTGGCCGATCAAGTGCCGGGCGGGGCCGTCGAGTTGCGGGTGCCGCCGGTGGCGGTGGTGCAGGCGGTCCCCGGGCCGCGGCACACCCGGGGGACGCCGCCGAACGTGGTGGAGATGGACCAGCTCACCTGGCTGCGGCTGGCCACCGGGCGCCAGGAGTGGGCCGAAGCGGTCGAGGCCGCCCAGATCAGTGCCAGTGGCGAGCGCAGCGACCTGAGCGGCTTCCTGCCCGTCCTGCGGTGATCGACCGTCACCGAGCGGCCGGGGTGACCTGGTTGGCGGCTGTGGCCCGGCCGGCGGAGGAGTGCCTGACGGTGCTGATCGAGCGGCTGCTGACGGCCTGATACGGCTGCGGGCGGGGGGCCGCCCCCCGGGGGGGGGGCGGGGCCCCCCCCCCGGGGGGGGGGGGGGGGCCGGGGGGCGGGGGGGGGGGGGGCCCCCCGCCCGCAGGGGTGGCGAGGTGCTACTGCTTCAGTGCGGTGTAGGCCTCGGGGCTGCTGTCCCGCAGGAACTCCCAGCAGCGGGTGGCTTCTTCGGTCTCCTTGATGGAATCGGCGGCCCGGGCGAGCGCGGCCAGGCAGCGCAGGAACCCGCGGTTGGCCCGGTGCTCCCACGGGACCGGACCGTGGCCCTTCCAGCCCGCCCGGCGCAGCGCGTCCAGGCCGCGGTGGTAGCCGGTGCGGGCGTAGGCGTAGGACTCGACGACCCGGCCCTCGGTGAAGGCGTCGTCGGCCAGCATCGCCCAGGCCAGGGAGAACCACGGGTAGTCCGCCGCGAGCTGGGTGGGCGACGCGGACTCCTCGGCGAGCCGGCGGTACGGCTCGGGCTCCTCGGCCAGCAGCGTCGGGCCCGGGCCCGAGAGCAAGTTCTTCCGTTCAGTCATGGTTCCCAGTCTGCCAGCTGGCCCGTAGGGCCTGTCGAACGGGAGCGCCCGTGGGCGGTGGGCCCACGGGCGCTCGTTCTGTCAGGCGGCGGCTGCCTTCCGGCAGCGGCCGCTGCCGGGTCGCGGCCTCCTCGGTCAGCGGCTGCAGAGGTACAGCAGCTGGGCGCCGGCGTTGCTCACCGACTGCCCGTAGTCACCGGGTGCCACCGGGGCGCAGGTGCTGCGGACCCAGGTGGTGATGGCCGTGGTCGGGCCGGAGCTGCCGCCCCGGCCGCCGAAGCCGCCGGTCGAGCCGAGCAGCACGTACCGCAGCTGACCGGTGCCGACCAGCTGCTGGAACTGGGCCAGGGACGGCGAGGGCACCTGCCCGGTGAAGCCGCCCATCGGCAGCACCTCCTTGCCGGTGGCGAGGATGTACGGGGAGGAGGCGCTCCAGCTGGTGGTGGCGAACAGGTAGTGCGCGCCGTCGGTGTGGGCCTCGGTGTAGTCGAGGATCTGCTGCTGAGCCTTGGTCAGGCTGGTGCCGTCGCCGCCGAACTGGCCCATGCCGCCGCCCGCCATGCCGCCGCCCGCCTGTGCGCCGCGCCCGGCGCCGGTCCGGCCGCCGGCCGCCCCGCCGCCCCAGGCACCGGCCGTGCCACCGCCGCCGCCCCAGGCACCGGCCTGGGCGCCGCCCTGGCCGCCGCCACGGGCCGCGGTGTGCCCGCCGCCGGTGGCCCCGCCCGGGCCGCGACCGCCGCCGAAGCCGTGGGCCGACTGCGGGCCGACCGTGCCCATGCTGGAGTTGCCGTACGTGGAGTCCAGCACCGAGGCCGCCCAGGCGCCCGGCGCGAGCAGCATCGCGAAGAGCGAGGCGATCAGGCCCACCGTGGCGATCCGCAGCCGGCCCAGCCGGCGCTCGCCGAACCGGCTGCTGCGGGCCAGGCCCAGCAGCGTCAGCGCGAGCACCCCGAGCGCGAGGGTCGCGGGGGCCAGCCAGGGCAGGAAGGTGGGGAAGAGCCGGGTCAGGTAGGCGGCCCAGCCCGCGGTGGCCGCGACCGCGACGGGCAGGGCCCAGGCCTTGCGGCCGCCGGCCTTGAAGGCCTGCCAGAGCAGCACCACGCCGGCGCCGCTGAGCGCGGCCAGCGGGGTGGCGATCACGCCCATGTAGTAGCTGTGGCCGCCGACGCTGCCCGCGCTGAAGACCAGGAAGAAGGTCGCCAGCCAGGTGCCCCACATCACGTAGCCGGCCCGCAGCGTGTCACCGCGGGGTTCGCGGCGGCGCCAGGCGAGCCCGCAGAGCAGGGCGATCGCGGCCAGCGGGTAGAGCCAGCCGGTCTGCGGGGCGAACTGGGAGCCGAACATCTTGCTCCAGCCGCCGTCGCTGCCGCCCGGGCCGCCGCCGCCCTGGTGGCCGCCGCCACCGGGAGCCTGCCGGCCCGCGGCGGGGGTCTGACCGGCGTTGGCGCCCTGGCCGGCGTTGGCGCCCTGGCCGGCGTTGGCGCCCTGACCGGCCTGGCCGCTGCCCTGGCTGCTGCCCTGGCCGCCGCCGGTGGCCGCACCGGTGCCCGGCTCGTGGGCGCCGCCGGTGGCCGCGCCCGCCTTGGTGGCGGTCGTGTTGCCGCCCCACATGATGCCGCCCTGCCCGGAGGTCACGCTGCCGGTCTCACCGGCGTTGAGGCCCACCGAGGTGAACCGGTTCAGGAAGTTGTAGCCGACCACCATGCTGAACGCCGAGTTGTTGGTGGTCCCGTCGATGTAGGGCCGGTCCTGGGCCGGCGTCAC
Organism: Kitasatospora sp. NPDC008050; assembly: GCF_042957465.1. Classification (NCBI taxonomy): domain Bacteria; kingdom Bacillati; phylum Actinomycetota; class Actinomycetes; order Kitasatosporales; family Streptomycetaceae; genus Kitasatospora; species Kitasatospora sp. NPDC008050. Next base: position 36,649 of record NZ_JBIBIJ010000018.1, on the reverse strand, counting down.
GGTGGCCAGCAGCACCCAGGAGGCCGAGACCACCAGCGTGACCAGGCCGGCCAGCCCGAGGTGCGCCAGGCGCCGCCGCAGCTCGGTGGGCGCGGCGATCAGGTAGACGGCGGCCAGCGCGGGCAGCACCGCCCACGACTCCAGCATCTTCGCCTGGAAGGAGAGCCCGACCCAGACCCCGGCCATCAGCAGGGTGCGCAGCCGTGCGGTGGCCGCGGCGCGCTGTGCGGCGTCGGCCGCCAGCAGCAGCAACAGGGTGAACAGCGGGTCCTCGACGGCGGTGCGGAAGAGGCCTGCCAGCACCGGGGTGAGGGTGAAGGCGGCCGCCGCGAGGAGCGCGGCGTTGGCACCGGCCCAGCGCCGCACGGCGCGGTAGAGCACCAGGACCGAGAGCACTCCCTCGATCGCCTGCGGCAGGGTGAGCGCCCACGGGTGGAAGCCGAAGATCCGGGCGGAGACGGCCTGCGGCCACAGGAAGCCGGGCAGCTTGTCGAGGGTGATGGTGTTGGCGGGGTCGTAGGAGCCGAAGACGAAGGCCTTCCAACTCTCCGTCATGCTCCGCACGGCGTCGGCGTAGAAGGTGTGGTACGTACTCTGACCGATTCCCCAGAAGTAGAGGAGCCCGGCCACTGCCGCGATGCCGAGCAGGGCGGGTCTGGCATAGGCCGGCTGCCCCTCGGGGGAGCGCCAGGGGGCTCTGCGGTTCGGCCAGCTCCGGGAGCTGGTGAGCTCGGGGGCGATCGGTAGCACGCTGGTAGCCATGCGTGACAGCCTTCGGCGCGTCTATGAGAAGAACCTGACAGACCACGCATTTCGGCGAAATCCTGACCAGGAGCTGAGCAAGATTTTGCCGTCCGACCTCTTGGCATTCAGGAAAGTGGCGGTTCTCCCAGCGGAGTCTCATCATGCGTGAGCCCCGGTCGGCGGGTGCCGAGCCGGGGCTCACGGAACGCTTGCGTCGGTCCGCCCCGTCAGGCCGCTGTTCAGGACGGGCCCACCGACGCGGGCGGGGTCACTTCAGGCGGGTGCCGGCGGAGCGCAGCGCCTTGGTGGCCTCGACCACGCGGGCGGCCATGCCGGCCTCGGCCAGCTTGCCCCAGGTGCGCGGGTCGTAGGTGTTCTTCTTGCCGACCTCGCCGTCGACCTTCAGCACGCCGTCGTAGTTGCGGAACACGTGGTCCACGACCGGGCGGGTGAAGGCGTACTGGGTGTCGGTGTCCAGGTTCATCTTGACCACGCCGTTCTCCAGCGCGGTGGCGATCTCCTCGTCCGAGGAGCCCGAGCCGCCGTGGAAGACGAAGTCGAACGGGTCCTTCTTGCCTGACTTGGCGCCGATCGCGTCCTGCAGCTCGCGCAGCAGCTCGGGGCGGAGCACGACGTTGCCCGGCTTGTACACGCCGTGCACGTTGCCGAAGGAGGCGGCCAGCAGGTAGCGGCCCTTCTCGCCCAGGCCCAGCGCCTCGGCGGTGCGCACCACGTCGTTGACCGAGGTGTAGAGGTTGTCGTTGATCTCGTGCGAGACGCCGTCCTCCTCGCCGCCGGTCGGGGTGATCTCGACCTCAAGGATGATCTTGGCGGCGCGGGCCTGGGCCAGCAGCTCCTCGGCGATGGCCAGGTTGTCGGCCAGGGTCTCGGCGGAGCCGTCCCACATGTGCGACTGGAAGAGCGGGTTGAGGCCCTTGGCGACGCGCTCGGCGGAGACCGCCAGCAGCGGGCGGACGTAGCCGTCCAGCTTGTCCTTGGGGCAGTGGTCGGTGTGCAGCGCGATGGTGACGTCGTACTTCGCGGCCACGATGTGGGCGAACTCGGCCAGCGCGACGGCGCCGGTCACCATGTCCTTGTTGTGCTGGCCGCCGAGGAACTCGGCACCGCCGGTGGAGATCTGGATGATGCCGTCACTCTCCGCCTCGGCGAAACCGCGCAGCGCCGCGTGCAGGGTCTGCGACGAGGTGACGTTGATGGCCGGGTAGGCGAACTTGCCCGCCTTGGCCCGGTCGAGCATCTCGTTGTAGGCCTCGGGAGTTGCGATAGGCATGCGAATCCGCTCCTGTCGGGAGTGTTTTGTGCGCCGCGGCCCGGACGCCTGTGCCATCCTCCCAGACTCGTCGGGCGGCTTCATCTCCGTGCTCGCCAGTCGGGACAGAAGCCGCGGCGTTTGCGGACGAAAGGTACGGCCTGGGCAGGTCACGGGCGGTTTTCGAGGGCTTCGGCCGGATCCCGGGCGCGGCGCGGCACCCGCCGGGGCCGGGCCGGTGGGGCCGGGCTTTCAAGCTTCTGGCCACCCGGCCGCGCTATCCTGCGCCGGTGACTACCACCACCGACCTAGCGGTCAATGTCCTTGATGCCAAGTCGCTGATCAGCTCGGTCGGGACGGTCGGCCTGCTGGCGATCATCTTCGCCGAGACCGGTCTGCTGATCGGCTTCTTCCTGCCGGGCGACTCGCTGCTGATCCTGGCCGGCGTGGCCGCCTCCTCGGCCGCCGCCAAGGCCTTCGGGCCGGGCGTGCAGATGCCGATCGCCGTCCTGCTGATCGGCGCGCCGCTCTGTGCGATCGCGGGCGCGCAGCTGGGCCACCTGATCGGCGCGCGGGTGGGCGGCAAGCTCTTCGACAGGCCGGACTCCAAGATCTTCAAGCGCGAGTACGTGCAGAAGGCGGAGGAGTACTTCGACAAGTTCGGCCCGGAGAAGGCCGTGGTGATGGCCCGCTTCATCCCGATCGTGCGGACCTTCCTCAACCCGGTGGCCGGCACGCTGGAGATGCCCGCGCGCAAGTTCTTCATCTGGAACGCGATCGGCGGCGTGCTGTGGACCGAGGCGATGCTCTGCATCGGCTACTTCTTCGGTGACTCGATGGCCCCGGTGATCGACAAGTACCTGATCCCGGCGATGGCGCTGATCATCCTGCTGTCGATCTCGCCGATCCTGCTCGAGGTGGTGCGCGAGCGCAAGAAGCGCAAGGCGGGCGGCGCGGCCTACGCGGCCGAGGCCGATGCCGATGCCGAGGCGCTGCAGAGCGGCGGCCGGCACCGGCGCGGCTGAGCACCCGACGCCCGTCCGTACCACGGCGCCCCCGACCCTGGCGGGCGGGTTCTATCGATCCCCGCAACACCCTGGAGTTCAGGGAGTTGCGGGGATCGTGGATTTTGAGGTGTTGAAGGCGAGGTTCTTCGAGGCCCTGGACCGGGAGGACGGCAGCATCACAGCTGCCGCTCGTGCAGTGGGAGTGAACCGCAACACGGCGTTCGGATGGGCCCGCCAGGCCGGGGTCCGCGGTCGTGGCAAGCCCCGCAGGCCCGGGCATCCGGGACGGGCGGAGTACGAGCGGCTGCGTGCGGCCGGAATCCGGCGCCGCGATGCCGCCGCGCAGGCCGGCGTCCACGAGCGCACCGCGCAGGACTGGGACCAGGGCATCCGGCAGATCGGCCACTCGCGCCTGCACGCAGACGGCCGTCTGATCGACTACACGACTGGTGTGACCACCATCGTTGCCACAACATCGGAGCCGTCCGCCGCCGCGCTCGAGGCCGAGCTGCACCCCCGGTTCCTCACCGTGGCCGAGCGGGAGCTGATCGCCGACATGCGCCGTGAGGGCTGCTCGCTGCGCGCGATCGGACGGGCACTTCACCGCCCGGCCTCCACCGTCAAGCGTGAGATCGACGCCCGCTCGGCCGACGGCGTCTACCGGCCGCACCAAGCCCAGCGGGCATGGGCCAAGAGCCGCTCGCGCCCCAAGGACTCCAAGCTCGCCCAAGAAGGGGCGCTGCGCGACTTCGTCGCGGGCAAGCTCCAGGAACGCTGGTCGCCCGAGCAGATCTGCCACGCTCTGCTCATGGAGTTCCCCAACGACGAGAGCATGCGGGTGAGTCCGGAGACGATCTACCAGGCGATCTACGTCCAGGCCCGTGGCGGACTGCGCCGCGAGGTCGCACTCGCGCTGCGCACCGGGCGCACCCGCCGCAAGCCGCACCGCAGCCCGGAGCAGCGCACGCGCCGGTTCGTCGACGAGATGGTGATGATCTCCGAGCGTCCTGCCGAGGTCGAGGATCGGGCGGTTCCCGGCCACTGGGAAGGCGATCTGATCGTCGGCCCCCGCAGCGAGAGCGCGATCGTGACCCTGGTCGAGCGCTCCACCCGCTACGTCATGCTCGGGCATCTGCCCGGCGGGCACACCGCCGAGGAGGTCCGCGACGTGCTGGTGCCCTTGATCCAGACCCTGCCCGAGCACCTACGCGGCTCGCTGACCTGGGACCAGGGATGCGAGATGGCCGCGCACAAGCAGTTCACCGTGGCCACGGGAGTACCGGTCTACTTCTGCGATCCGCACTCGCCATGGCAGCGCGGATCGAACGAGAACACAAACGGCCTGCTGCGGCAGTACTTCCCCAAGAGCACCGATCTGTCCGTGCACAGCCCCGAGGACCTCGAACATGTCGCCCAACAACTCAACGGCCGACCACGCAAGACGCTCGGCTGGAGAACCCCAGCCGAGCGCCTGCGTGATCTACTGACGACCACATAGCCATCAGGTGTTGCGAGGACCCCGAGAATCCGCGAAGGGTCGGGGGCGCCGTCGTGTGCGGGGGATGTTTCACGTGAAACATCCCCGGGGCGACTCAGGCCAGGTCGAGGTCCTGGGCGGTGAAGACGGTGTAGTACGGCAGACCGGCGGCCTCGATGGCCGGGGCGGCACCGCGCTCGACGATCACCGCGACGCCGACCACCTCGGCGCCCGCCTCGCGCAGCGCTTCGACGGCGGTCAGCACCGAACCGCCGGTGGTGGAGGTGTCCTCGACGGCCAGCACCCGGCGACCCTTGACGTCCGGGCCCTCGATCCGGCGCTGCAGACCGTGCGCCTTGCCGGCCTTGCGGACCACGAAGGCGTCCAGCTCACGGCCGCGCGCGGCGGCGGCGTGCAGCATGGCGGCGGCCACCGGGTCGGCGCCCAGGGTCAGACCGCCGACCGCCTCGTAGTCCAGCTCGGCCGTGGCGTCCAGCAGGACCCGGCCGACCAGCGGCGCGGCCTGCGCGTCCAGGGTGATCCGCCGCAGGTCCACGTAGTAGTCGGCCTCGCGGCCGGAGGAGAGGATGACCTTGCCGTGCACCACGGCCTTGGTCTTGATCTGCGCCAGCAGGGCGTCGCGGTCGTTGCTCGGGGCGGTGATCGGCTCGTTGCTCATGGACAGCCAGTCTAGGGCCGACCTGGGCCGACGCGGTCTAGGGGAGACCGCAGGTGGCGCGGTCCAGCGGAGGCCTGGGGTGACGCACGGTCAGGCCGACCCGCAGTGGCGGGCGGTCAGCGCCTGCGCAGGGCGCGGGCCACGATGACCGCGCCGCCGAGCAGCGCGACGCCGCCGCCGATCATCCAGGGCGTGCTGAGCCGACCCGCGCCGCGGGCGGCCACCGGTGCGGCGGCGTGCTGGTCGCCGTACCAGCGGCTGGCGGCGCGGGCCCGGGCGCTGCGGGCGGGCAGCGTCGGGGCGTAGCGGCCGCGCGGTGGGGCGTGGTCCACCTCCTCGGCCGAGCGGCCGACGATGCTGCGGCGGACCGGGCCGGCCAGCAGGTCGTCGGAGCCGAGCGGGTCCTCCACCGCGCGCGGGTAGCCGTAGGGGACCTCCAGGCGGGCGGCCGGATCGAGGGGCTCGGCGCCGGTGTCGGGGTCGCTCGGTGCGGCTTCGTCGGGCTCCGTGCCCTCGTCGGACCCGGCGGCTTCGACGGCCTCCAGCGGCTCGGCGGAGTCGGGGGAGCTGAACGCGATCAGGCCGGAGAGGTCGTCGGAGAAGAGGTCGTCGGGGAGCTCGTCGGGGATGTCGTGCGAGCGGGCCCTCGGGGTGTCGTCCGGGGTGGTGGGGCCGTCCGTGTCCTCGGCCGGCGGCTGGTCCGACTCGTCGGCCTCCTCGTCGGGGACCACGGTGAGGATCGGGGCATGGGCGCCGCCCAGCTCGACGGCGAGCGCGGCGGCGAAACGGTCGAGCAGGCGCCGGCCGGTGGTCGCGAGGGTCTCGTCGTCGATCTCGGCCAGCCGTCCGCCGGGGGTGAGGTCGCCGCTGAAGCGCAGCAGCACGCCGTCGGCGCCGTCCGTCTCGACCCGCAGCCGCACGGTGGCCAGCACCTCGCCGTCGCCGCGCGCCTCCTGGCCCTCCAGGAAGGCGGTGAGCACGCCCGAGCCGCCGCTGCGGATCAGCGAGACGACGCCGCGGTAGGTGATCGTGGAGCCGCCGATCCGCAGCCGGAGCCGGCCGTTGATCTCCTCGGGGCCGTCGGTGGCGGGACGCTTGGCGCCGGTGCGCCGTTCGGGCGCGTCGGAGGCATCGGTGCTCAGGCCGGGGACGCACCGCGCGAGCAGCGCGGGGTCGGCCAGGGCGGGCTGGACGAGTTCGGCCGGCAGCTGGATGACAACCTCATGCTCCATGCCTGTGAGCCTACTGTCGTCGCCCGCCGGTGGGGGCTTCGGCCCGGTGCCGACACCGAGCGGGTCCGCCGGGAGGGGGCCGGCCCTCTCCCGGCGGACCCGCTCGGTGTCGGGGCCGGCGGTTCTGCGGCGGCCCGCCCGGCACCGGCGGCGGTCAGCGGGGGTGCAGCAGGGTGCTCGGCGGGGGCAGCGGATGCGGCCGGTCGGCGTCGAGCGCGGCGGCGGCCGCGGTGAGCTGTTCGACGGTCATCGAGCGCGGCGGGGGCGCGTCCGGGGCCAGCGCGAGGACCGGTCGCTGCTCGTGCGCGGCCAGCAGCACCGCCGCGAGATCGCCGCTGCCGGCCGGGTCGCAGGCCGGACCGCGGCCCGGCACCGGGAACGGCACGCTCCACAGCCCCGCCGCGCGCAGCCCGGCCGCCACCGTCCACAGGCCGGGGCCGGCCGGGGCAGGCACCGCCAGGCGGCCGCCGGGGACCAGTCGCGCGCCGGCCAGCTGGTAGAACTCGCCGGCGTGGTACTCGCTGCGGGCCGCCCGCTCGGGCGCCGGCAGGTCGGCCAGCACCGCGTCGTAGCGCTCGGCGCCGCCGTTGCGGCGCAGCCAGGCCAGCGGATCGGCGGTGACCACCCGCACCCGGGGGTCGGCGAAGGCGTGCCCGCTGAGCGCGGCGAGCGCCGGATCGGTGCGGGCCAGCGCGGGCACCGCCGGATCGGCGGTGACCACCAGGACGGCGCGCACCCCGCGATGCCGCAGCACCTCGCGCAGCGCCAGGCCGTCGCCGCCGCCCAGCAGCAGCACCCGGCTGTCCCCCGCACCCGCCAGCGCGGGGTGCACCAGCGCCTCGTGGTAGCGGTACTCGTCCTGGCCGCAGGCCGCGAGCCGGCCCGCGAGGTAGAGGCGCAGGGGCGGCGCGCCGGCCTGCGAGGCCTGCTGGGCCTGCGGGGTCCGTGCGGAGTGCTGGGCGTGCTGCGCCTGCTGGGCCGGTGGATTGCGCGGCGTCAGTGGTGCCAGTGGCGCCAGGGCGGTCGTCGGGTCGACCCGCTGCGGGCCGCCGGTCAGCACCACCTCCCCGTAGCGGCTCTGCACGGCCTGCCGCAGCGGGCCGCCGTAGAGCGCGTGCCGGGCGGCGCGCTCGATCACGCCGCTGAACGCGCCGGCCAGCGCCAGGGCGGCCAGCACGGCGCCGCAGCCGGTCCAGAGCAGCCCCCTGGAGCGGGGGCCCGGCTCCTCGCGGAAGAGCCAGAGCACCACCGCCGCGCCCGCCAGCGCGTTGACCGCCCCGGTCAGCAGGGCTCCCGCGGCCTGTCCGAGCAGCGGCAGCAGCACGAACGGGAAGGCGAGCCCGCCGACCAGGGCGCCCACGTAGTCGGCGGCGAACAGATCGGCGGCGGCCCGGCCGGCCTCCTCCCGGCGGATCCGCTGCAGCAGGGTCATCAGCAGCGGGATCTCGGCGCCGATCAGTATGCCGATCAGGCAGGTCAGGACGACCAGGGCGAGCTGGTCGCGGCCGAGCCAGGCCCAGCAGCTGTAGAGGGCGAGCACCGAGAGCCCGCCGAACAGCGCCAGCGCGCACTCCACCAGCGCGAAGGAGGTGGCGGGGCGGTGGGTGAAGCGCTTGGCGGCCAGCGAGCCGACGCCCATCGCGAAGACCATCACGGAGAGCACCACGGAGGTCTGGGTGACCGGGTCGCCGAGCAGGTAGCCGCCGAGCGCGACCAGCTCCAGCTCGTACACCAGTCCGCAGGCGGCGCAGACGAACGCGGCCAGCAGGACCAGCAGCCGGGTCAGCCGGGCCCGGCAGGCGGACCTGGGGCCGGGGGAGTCGACGGCGCGATCGTCCGTTCGGCCGCGTGCGGACGGGGGTCCGGCGGTGGGTCGGGCGGTGGTGGGCCGGCCGGTGGCCTCCCGTGGCCCGCGGTCGCCGCGCGGGCGCAGACGGACCCGGGGGCCGGGGTGCCGCGCCGGGCCCGGCTGGGTCTCGGCACGGCGATCGGAGCCGGCTCGGCGGTCGGGTTGGGCTCGGCGGTCGGGTTGGGCCCGGCGCGCGGGCAGGGATCGGCGCGCGGGTTCGGGCTGGCCGCGGCGTTCGGACTGGGCGCGCGCTCGGGCGAAGCGGCCGTTGACCGGGCCGCGGGCGCGGGACCTGACCCGGACGGTGCGTGGCCGCACCCAGCCTCTGGCCGGGGAGCCCCCGAGGACCGGGGGAGGCCCGTCGACCGGGGGAGGTCCGTCACGGTCGAGGCCGCGCTGTGTGGGCGGGTCCGCCGGCTGGTTGATCACGAAGAAACGCTAGGCGACGCATGGCGCGCATAGGTGTACTCGTCCGAGGGATAGCGCTCCGGTTTAAGTTGACGGATCGTCATGATGTTCGGGGCCGACGGGTTGTCGGGCGGGTTGTCGGGCGGGCTTTCGGGTGGGCTTTCGGGTGGGCTTTCGGGTGGGCCGATGGACGGGCTGTCGGGTGGCTGGTGGCGGCCTGGGCCCGGCCGGTTGTGGCTGCTGGTGGCTGCCGGTGGCGGCGTTTCGGGACGTCAGGGGACGGTGGGGCGGGCCATGGCGCAGCGGCCGCCGGCGCGCGGCGAGGCGGCCGTCAGCTGCCCGCGCACCACCAGCGAGGAGCGGGTGCAGACCAGCCGGCCCTCCTGCGGATAGGCGTGCCAGGTGCGCCAGAGCACCCGCTCGGCGCTGCCCTGGGCGACCAGGGCGGTGAACGCGCTCGGGTCTCCCGGGAAGACCCCGGCCAGGCCGCGCGGGTGCTCGTCCACCAGCGCGAGGATCTCCTGTGCCCTGGCGGCGAAGACGTGCGGCGGCAGCGACTCGATCCGGGCCGCGAACTCGTACTCCCAGCCCGCGACTTGCTCGGCCACCCGGGCCGGCAGCGGGGTGCGTCGGCCCGGCATGCAGGCCACCGTCTCCAGGCACTCGCCGGGGCCGGCCGTGATCACCACCTGGTGCGAGGCGCCCAGCAGGCGCAGTTGCAGGGTGCCGGCGGTGGCGCCGCCCGCGCTCGTGGTCCGGGTTCTGCCGCCGCTGCCGGCGGAGCTGATGGCGGTGGCCGAGCTGCCGAGGGTGCCGCGGGTGGCCGTGCCGTAGCGGCTCGGGGTGTCGGTCAGGCCGTCCGGCCCCGGCAGCGGCAGGTCGCGCACCGCCAGGGCGGGCAGCGGTCCGCCGCCGAGACACCAGGCCAGGTCACCGGCGCGGGTGTCGGTATAGGAGGTCTGCAGTGTGGTGAGCATGCTGGCTCCGCATTTCAGCTCCGTACGCGCCCTGCGCCGTGCAACGTCCGACTCGGCCGAAGGCGAGGAGGTTCGTGGCTGTGCGGTCCGAGACGCGGCCGACCGTGGAAGGAAGGATTCCGGCTGGAGATTCAGCAGCAGAGAAGCACGAATTCTCCGGGTCCGTCAGGGATTTACCCATTCTTGTTGCACATTCACCGTTCTGGGCGTAGTGCCTGGTCGGGTCTGACCGGACCGGTGAACGAGATTGCTCGCCACGCGCCGTCCGGGCCGGAGCGCGCGCCCCTCGGGCCGGTTGCGCGCCGGTGCCTTGTCCGGCGGTTCCGCGGTGGTGCGAATTGAGCGGAGGGGCCCGCCCTCTGTACGAGCGTACGTGCGTCCGTACGAGCTCGCGCGCGTCAGTGCGAAGGGGTCGGAAACGGTGCCGGGCGCGGGCCCGGTCGAACGGATGCGCCACGCGGGATTCGGCTCGGATAAATCGGTTTGGTGAAATGGGTGACCGCGGTTCCATGAGGAACCGTGCTGGGACGGGGCGGGGGTATTCCGTTTCGTCCGCCGGGAACGGCCCTATCCGTGACGTTCGGTCAAGCCCGGTCGGGGCAAGGGCAGATGCGGAGTCGATCTCCCCGGCCACGCTCTACGATGTGTCTCCGCAGAGCCGCAGGAACCGGGAGGGGACCCATGTTCGAGGCCACGCAGGAAGCCGAACCGGGTGCGGGAGTCGCACGGGTGGGCACCTCGGGACAGCTGGGCACCTCGGGACAGCTGGGCGCCCCGGGACAGTTGGGGGCCCGGGGACAGTTGGGTGCCAAGGGCGCCCTCGCGTTCACCGTCGGCTCCTGACCGGCAGATCCGCGCGATGAACGTGCCGTTCCGGGCCCTGTTGATCGGTGTGCCGAAGTACCAGGACGAGAGCATCGACGACCTGCCGTTCGTGGCCGACGACATGGCGGAACTGGCCGGTGTGCTGGAGGCGGTGGGCTACGAGGTGGTGGTCCACAGCGTCGAGGAGACCCACCGGGACGGCATCGACTCGGCGGTCGAGGCCTTCTTCCAGGACGCCGAACCCGGCCAGACCCTGCTGCTCTACCTGAGCGGCCACGGCATCCACCACGACCAGGTGGACTACCTGGTCCCCGCGGGCGCGCTGCTGCGGTCGCACGACTTCCGCCGCCGGTGCCTCTCGCTCGACTTCGGCGGCTACGTCGAACGCAGCCGGGCCGGCGACGTCGCGGTCTTCGTCGACGCCTGCCGCGAAGGCATCACGCTGCGGGAGATGTCCGGCGTCAACGCCGCGGCCTGGTCGGACATGCGGGCGCGGCGCGTCGGCGATCGGCACTACTGCCACGTCTACGCCTGCTCCCCGGGCGAACGCGCGCGCTACACCACCGCGGGCGGCAGCACCTTCAGCCTCTTCTCCCGCGCGCTCAGCACCGTGGTGGCCGCCGAGGACGGGCCGCGCACCCTGCGGGACCTCAAGGAGCACCTGCAGAGCGCGGTGGACGCGCTGACCGCCGAGCACGGCTCGCCGCGCCAGCAGGTGCGGGTGAGTACCGAGACCGACCTGGAGGACTTCGTCCTCTTCGACCGCCCCGAGCAGGCCGCGCCGCAGCCGACCGGGGAGCACCCCTGGGTGCCGGCGGCCCGGGAGCACCCGGCGTGGGCCCTGGTGGCGGACGGGCCCGGCACGGCCGCACTGCGGGAGGCCGCCGTCGCCGTGGTCGAACGCCTGGTGTGCGGCGGCGAGAAGGACGAGCGCCTGCTGGAGGCCGATCCGTGGCGGGCGCCGGGCTTCGCCGAGCGGATGACCGACCGGGTGAGCTGGCTGCTCTCCAAGGTGCTCAACCTCGAGAAGCTGGCGCTCTCACCGGCGGAGACGGCGCTGCTGGTGGTCGCGCCGTTCCTGTACGTCGCCTACTGGAGCCGGATGGCCGCGCGGGCGCTGGCGGTCGATCCGACGAACTTCTTCCGGGAGGTGCGGCCCTCGGAGGAACTGATCGGCTACGAGCAGTTCCTGGAGAGCCAGCCCAGGCTGGTGCGCCGCGGCCGGCGGGCCACCGACCAGGGGGACGCGGTGGGTGCCGCGGGCATCGGCTGGTGGCTCTTCCACCGCTGGCTGGCCCGCAAGTCGCTGGCCCGGCAGGACGACGTGCTGGGCGGCCTGCTGGGGGATGGGGCGGGGGCTGGTGTGCTCTCGGGTCCGGGCTCGGCCGACGACCGGCTGGCCGCCGAGGTGCTGCGCCCCGAGGGCCTGTCGGCGCTGCTGCGGGCGCTGCGGATGGCGCCCGACCTGAACTCCGTCGGTCCGGTCCGGCAGGTGGCCGGCTCGACGGCCGTCGAGCAGCACGTCCGTGACCAACTGCTGGTCGCGCTGCTGAGCGTCGCGCACCGGCTGGCGATCGAGCCGGCCATGCTGCCCGACGTCGTGGTGGAGCACCTCGGGATCAGCTACGCGGTCGAACTCCCCGAGCTGCACCGGACCCTGGAGACCGCGCGGTGGGACCCCCGCGGCCGTACCAGGGTGCTGAACGCGGCCTGCCACCACCCGTCGGTGAGCCTGGCCCTGCACGAGCACGTCGCGGCGCTGGACGGCCTGCTCAGCGCGATCGACGTCCAGGCGGGCGGCGAGGCACAACTCGCCCCGCTCCAGGACCTGCCGGCCCATGCGACGGCCGACCAGGTCCATGCCGCACCGGACCCGGCCGGGAAACCGGTCTACGAGCCCATGGTGCTGCGGTTCCGCCTCGCCGACCACCGGATCCAGGAACTCCTGATGGGCGAACAGCTCTACGGCGACCCGGCATTGGCGATCCGCGAGGTGTACCAGAACGCGCTCGACGCCTGCCGCTACCGCGAGGCCCGCACCGAGCTGCTCACGATCCGGACCGGCCACTCGGCCCACTGGTCGGGCCGGATCACCTTCACCCAGGGCGAGGAGGACGGCCGGGCGTACATCGAGTGCACGGACAACGGCATCGGGATGGGCGAACGCGAACTGCGCGAGCTGTTCTCCCAGGCCGGCATGCGCTTCGCCGACCTGCCCGAGTACCTGGAGGAGCAGGCGGACTGGCAGGCCGAGGGGATCCAGGTCTACCCCAACAGCCGTTTCGGTATCGGCGTGTTGAGCTACTTCATGATCGCCGACGACATCACGGTCACCACCTGCCGGCTGGACCGGGACGGCCACCCGGGACAGCGGCTCCAGGTCGACATCGCCGGACCGGGCTCACTCTTCTACATCCGCGACCTGGGCCGGGGGTACGACGCCGGGACCACGGTGCGGCTCTACCTACGCCCCTCGACGACCCCGTCGGCGACGCAGCCCTCGTGCACGGGCGTGCTGCGGCGGCTGCTGTGGATCTCGGACTACCGGGTGACGGCGAGCGACGCGGTGACGAGGCTGGAGTGGGAACCGGGGGTGCTGTCGCAGGCGGCGCCGTTGGGGGGCGGCGATCCGCATAACGGGCGGGCCGTTCGCAGGGACGGAGTCCGGGTGGATCCGACCTCACGGGCCGAGGTCTGGTGGTGCGGTGCCTCGGGTGCGGTCCTGGCCGACGGGTTGTGGGCGGGAAAGCCGCTGTTCGGCGCGGTGGTCAATCTGACGGGCCGGGATACACCTGTGCTGACGGTGGACCGAAGGCGGATGCTGGGTCACGACCCGGACCACGTGGTGGCGCTTCTGCGGGCCGAGATCCCGGCGTTGATGGACGAAGGTGCGGCGGTGCTCAGTCACGGGTGGGTGTGTGATCTGGTGGAAAGCCAGCCGTGGTTGGCCGACGAGATCGTCGCGCAGACCGTTGCGGTGGGCCGGCCGGTGTGGCGAGTTGGCTTGGTGGATGCTGATGTGGCGGCGGTCGGCTGCTTTTCCCAGGACACAAAGATCATCCATGGCGAGGCGCTCGACAGCGGTATCCGGCTGCCTGGCAGATTGCCCCGCTGGCCCGATTGGCTGGCGGACTGGCGTCTGCTGGCCTGGGCGAAGGCGGGCCGCATTCCCGGTGTGTCGGTTATCGATCCTTCGTCCGTTGCGCGGGCGCGACCAACGGACGAGCTACTGCTTGCCGCTGCCGCTGAGTGGCCCAGCGAAGTGCTGAGCGGCCAATATGCCAGGGTCTGGCTGGCTCGGGATGAGCAGTTCGAGTTGGGGCATGCGTTGAAGGCTGGGTCGGGAATCGGTGCCAGCACGGCTGAGGTGGTCGCGCGTCTGGCAGAGCTCGGCCCACAGCTGGCCGACAATGTGCTGATCCCGCAGCAGGTACGGGCCGAAGACCGTTGGCTCGTCAGCTGCAGACTCGATGGCGAGCCGCCATGGCTCCCCGTGGCTGATCAAGTTGAGCTGGGCCACCTGCTGGGGGCGGCGGTCGGGCTGGGCCTCAGCGCTTCCGACATTGGCGGGCGCTTGACCGAGCTGGGATTCCGGGTGGTCGACGTGGTGTCTCCGGAATCGGTATGCGTGGAGGACTCCCGGTTGCTCAGTCGCGATCTCAGCGGTGGGTGGCCCTGGCTGACGCAGGATGAGGTGGGTGGGCTAGGCCATGTTCTCTCGGCGGCCTGGATGCTGGGATGGAGTCCTTCCCAGGTTTCTGCACGGTTGGTGGAGCTGGGCTTCCGGGTGGCCGATGTGGTGTTTCCGGAGTCGGTGCGTGCTGAGGACGCCCGACTGCTCAGCTGCAGACTCGACGGCGGCTGGCCGTGGCTGGAGCCTGGCGAGGTGGTGGGCCTCGGTCATCTGGTCAAGGCCGCACAGGTCCTTGACACCAGCCCGGTGGTGCTGGCTGCCCGGTTGACGGAACTTGGATTCCGTTCGGTCGACGTGGTGTTCTCTGACCCGATTCGACCTGATGACACTCGGCTGCTCAGCCAGCATCTCGACGGCGCGGCACCGTGGTTGGAGGCAGGATCGCCCGTTGGGGCTGCCCATGTCCTGGTGGCGGCAAGTACTTTGGGTTGGACACCGGGGGAGGTGATCAAGCGGCTGTTGGAACTCGGTGCTCAGATGGTCGACGATCTGTTGGCCGCGGGATGGCTACGAGATGAGGATGTTCGGCTGGTCACCGGTGATAACCGCGGCATCGTGCGAAGGCTCGCGTCCGGGAAGCCGCTGGTCCTGAGAGACGTACTGCTGGCCGCGTACGCTCTGCAACGGAGCCCTGTGGAGGTGGTCGGACGTCTGGCCGAACTGGGTATCCCAGTGGCCGATATCGCGAGGCTGCCTCTGGAGGTGCGGCACGATGACGTCGCAATGATCACTGGGTTCAGGGTGTCGGCGGTCGACAGGCCAGTGGAAATCGTCTCCGTGCTGAGAGCAGCGAACTCCTTGGGCCGAAGTCCGGCGGAGGTGGCCGCGCGATTCCTGGAGCTTGGCTGGGATGCGGTCGAGCCCGCCGGCGCACTTGAGTGTGTGGTGCCCGCGGACCTTGAACTGCTGAAGAGCGGCAATCACGAACTGCCGATGTGGTTGAGGGCTTCCCGCCCGGTACCGCTGTCGCACATCCTCTCCGCGGCCCAGCGCACCGGCCGCACCCCCACCGAAGTCGCTCGCCGTCTCGCCGAGCTCGGCTACACCCTCCCCGACACCGTCCGCTTCGAGTGACCCGACCCACCCGCACCCCCAGGGGGGTGTCGAGCGCTCACCGCAATCGAAGAGCTTCCTCTCCACTGAACAGCGCTGCGACAGCACCCTGCCTGACGGGGCAGTGCTCCAACGCCGCGGGTCTGGAGGGGCTGCTGGCGCTGATCAGCGGGATCGTTCCGGATGTCGCGCACTTCTTCGAGGGCAAGATCAGCCAGTGCCGGCGCGGCATGACGCTGGTGTCCGGCAAGGTGGACGCGACCGTGAAGGCCTACCAGGGCAGCGACGCGGATGCGGCGGGGCAGCTGCGCTCGCTCTGTCCGACGGCGCTCAGCGCGGTCCCGGACATCGGCGAGCTGAACCCCTGGCCCGAGGCGAACAGCGGGCCGGACGGGAACAACTGGCCCGGGACGAACGAGTGGCCCGACGCGATGCAGGACGAGCAGGAGCGGCGCGGGTGATCCAGTCGCTGACGGAGTTCCAGGTGGTCTTCTCCTACCGACGGGAGGGGACCGCCTGGGAGATCCGCGCCCCTGGGGGCCGGCGCCGGGGCCGGCCCGGCTGCTACCAGGTGGACCAGGCCATGTTCCAGCCGCTCAGTCCGTTGTCCGGCTTGACCTGCTCGCCGACCGAGTTCTTGACGATCACCACGTCGCCGATCATCGAGTCCGCGAAGAACTTGCCGGCCACCGAGTTGTCGTCGCCCTGGTCGGTGTCCGGCAGCCCGATGCAGCCGTGGCTGATGTTGGAGTTGCCGGCGGCCTCGACGGCGGCGGGGTTGCCGTGCACGTAGGAGCCGGTGTCGGTGATCTTCAGGCCGTGCGGCTCGTAGACGTCGTAGGCCGCGCCCTTGATGGTGGTGGTGCTCGAGTCCATGTGGACCATCCGCTCCTTCCCGAAGATCACCATGGTGCCGTTCCACGAGGGGTTGTCGTTCGCCCCGGCGGTCACCTTGATGGTCTGCGGTGCCGCGCCGTCCTTCTGGACGGTCATGGTGTGCGCGGCGGCGTCCGCCGTGCTGATCTTCGAGCGGCCGACGGTGAAGGACTCGTCGCGGTCCCCGGCGCCGTAGACGCCGGGGGCGAGCTCCACGTTCGAGGTGCGGTAGTGCACCGTCACCTTGGTGCCGGGCTTCCAGAAGTTCTGCGGGCGCAGGTCCAGTCGGCTGTTGCCGAACCAGTGACCCTTGACCGGGCTGCCGTCGGAGGCCTCCACGGTGATCGCCTTCTCGGCGGCGTCGGTGTTCTTGACCGCCGTCGGGAAGATGACGCTGACGATCATGCCCACGCCGTAGGTCGGATCCCCGTTGGCGAGGTTGTCCGTCGGGCGGTCCGTCTTGCTCGGGGTGAGCGTGCTGAAGCCGCTGGTCGTGCTGGTCGGCACGCCGTTCGCGTCGACCGCCTTGGCGCTCACCTGGTAGGCCGTCCCCACCGCCAGGGCGGCCGAGGGCGTCCAGCTGGTGCCGTCGGTGGCGAGGGTGCCGTCCACCGTCTTGCCGTTCGGGCCGGTCACCGAGACGTCGGTCAGCTTGCCACTGGCGACCGAGACCTTCAGTGCGCCGTTCGGCGCCGCGTCCTTGGTGCCGTCCTTGGGCTCCACGTCCACCACGGCCGCCGAGGGCTTGGCGGTGGGGCTGTCCGGCGCCGTCGCGGCCGGCTTGCCGCCCCCGCCGTTCGCCGCGGCCGGCTTGCCGCCGCTGTCGGGCCCGCAGGCCGCCGTGAGCACCAGGACGCTGCCCAGCAGCAGCGCCGCCCCGGCCCGCCGGCCCGCTCGGCCGGTGCGCCGCCAGGATCCCTCACCGGTCGTCCGTCCACCCATGGACCCCGCCCACATCGACCGCATCGCTCTTCTCCCCTGTCCGTCCGGCTCCACCGAGTGCGTGAGCCGGGCCTCCCTGGTGATCGGGGTGTTGATCGGCTCGGTCTGTCTGACGCTTGGAGGGGCCGAAATGGTGGTGCTGAAAATGCGACTGTCACAGAATCAGGACATTAGATCGATGATGGAGTTGTCGGAGCCCCGGGCTCCCGGGGCGGGTCAGAGCCGCTGGAGCCTGCTCACCGCCTCCTGGAGGACCTCGTCCTTCTTGCAGAACGTGAAGCGGACGAGCGGGCGACCGGCGTCGGCGTTGTCGTAGAAGACCACGTTGGGGATGGCGACGACGCCGCAGCGCTCGGGCAGGGTGCGGCAGAACTCGATGCCGTCCTTCTCGCCGAGCGGGGTGATGTCGGTGGTGATGAAGTACGTGCCCGCCGGCCGGAAGACCCCGAACCCGGCTGCCTGAAGCCCGTCGGCGAGCAGATCCCGCTTGCGGAGCATGTCGGCGCGGAACTCGGTGAAGTAGTCGTCGGGCAGGCGCAGCGCCTCTGCGACGGCGTACTGGAAGGGGCCGGCGCTGACGTAGGTCAGGTACTGCTTGGCGGTGCGGACGGCGGCGACCAGCTCCGGGGCGGCGGTGACCCAGCCGACCTTCCAGCCGGTGAAGGAGAAGGTCTTGCCGGCCGAGGAGATGGCGACGGTGCGCTCGCGCATGCCGGGCAGGGCGGCGATGGGGTGGTGGGCGCCGGTCAGGACGAGGTGCTCGTAGACCTCGTCGGTGATGACCAACAGGTCGTGTTCGACGGCGAGTTCGGCGATGGCGGCGAGTTCGGCGGGATCCAGGACGAGCCCGGTGGGGTTGTGCGGGGTGTTGATCAGCAGGAGCCGGGTGCGCGGGGTGATCAGCGCGCGCAGCTCGTCCAGGTCGGGACGGAAGGAGGGTTGACGCAGCGTCAGTGGAACGCGCACCGCGCCGGCCATCGCGATGCAGGCGGCGTAGGAGTCGTAGAACGGCTCGAAGGCGATCACCTCGTCGCCGGGTTCGAGCAGGGCGAGGAGCGCGGCGGCGATGGCCTCGGTGGCGCCGGCGGTGACCAGCACCTCGGTGTCGGGGTCGTACGAGAGCCCGTAGAAGCGCTGCTGGTGTTCGGCGACGGCGGCGCGCAGCTCGGGGATCCCGGGGCCGGGCGGGTACTGGTTGCCGCGGCCGGTCAGCACGGCGTCGGCGGCGGCCCGGGCGATGGCGGCGGGCCCGTCGGTGTCCGGGAAACCCTGGCCGAGGTTGATCGACCCGGTCGCGGTGGCCAGTGCGGACATCTCCGCGAAGATCGTCGTGCCCATCCCGGCCAGTCGGCGGTTCAGCAGCGGCCTCGCACCCATGTGTGGCTCCTCGCAACTCGTAGTCGCGCCCATCTTCCGCCGCGCGACGAGCACCGGACAAGCACCGGACAGCACCGGGGGACACCCGACGGTGACCGGGAACAGCGCAGCCGGTCCGCCACGGGGGCGGACCGGCTGCGTCGGGTGGGGCCTGGCTCAGGCCTCGTCGGTGTCGGGGGTGTCCTCGCCGTCCTCGCCCTCGATGTCCTGCTGCAGGCCGAGGCGCTCGACCATCCACTGCTCGAAGCCGACGGCGGCCTGAGTCCAGTTGGCGGTGGTGGTGACGAAGTAGTCCAGGTTGACGCCGGTGCCCACGATCATCTGGGACTCGCCGATCAGGCGGACCACGCCGTCCTCGTGGGTGTGGGTGTAGACCTTGGGCCAGAGGGTCTCACGGTTCCACTCGTCGATCAGGTCCTGGATCTCGCCCTTGCGCTCCAGCGGGTAGGAGCGGTCGTAGAAGGAGCGGACCGCGAAGAGCTCCTTCTGCTCGCCACGGAACATGTAGTAGACCCGGAAGCCGTCCCAGGGGGCGGTGAGGTCGCCCTCCTCGTCCACGACGTGCTTGAGCTGCATCCGGTCGAGCAACTGGGTCACCAGGGACTGGTCCGGGACCACGATCGGCGGCGGCCCGGCCGGCTGGTCGCCGGGCTGGGGCTGCGGCGCGCCGAAGAACGGGATCGACGACGGGTCAACGCTCACGGGAGGTCCCTTCACAGTGCACGAGGGTGGCTGGTGATCTGGGGCCGCCCTTCCATGTCTCCATCCTGCCTCATCCGGCGCCTCGGGCACAGGCCGTCCCGGGCCCGGAAGGGCCCCGGACGGCACCGCGCAGCCCTAAGGGGCACCGGGCCCGGGCGGGCGGAATCAGCCGGTGGCGACGGTCAGCCGGTCGTTGGCCTCGTCGCGGTCGACCACCACGGTGTCCCCGTCGCGCACCTGGCCGGAGAGGATCGCCCTGGCCAGCTGGTCGCCGATCGCCGACTGCACCAGGCGGCGCAGCGGCCGGGCGCCGTAGGCCGGGTCGTAGCCGGTGAGCGAGAGCCAGTCGCGGGCGGCGGGGGTGACGTCCAGGGTGAGCCGGCGCTCGTGCAGCCGACCGGCCAGCTTGGCCACCTGGAGGTCGACGATCCGGCTCAGCTCGGCGGAGCCCAGCGGGTCGAAGACCACGATGTCGTCCAGCCGGTTGAGGAACTCCGGCTTGAAGGCGGAGCGGACGCTGTCCAGCACCAGCTCCTTCTTCGCGGCCTCCGGCACGGTGGGGTCCACCAGGTACTGGGAGCCCAGGTTGGAGGTGAGGATCAGGATCGCGTTGCGGAAGTCGACCGTGCGGCCCTGGCCGTCGGTGAGCCGGCCGTCGTCCAGCACCTGGAGCAGCACGTCGAAGACCTCGGGGTGGGCCTTCTCCACCTCGTCCAGCAGCACCACGCTGTACGGGCGGCGCCGCACCGCCTCGGTGAGCTGCCCGCCCTCCTCGTAGCCGACGTACCCGGGCGGGGCGCCGACCAGCCGGGAGACCGAGTGCTTCTCGCCGTACTCGCTCATGTCGATCCGGACCATGGCGTGCTCGTCGTCGAAGAGGAAGTCGGCGAGCGCCTTGGCGAGTTCGGTCTTGCCGACGCCGGTGGGGCCGAGGAAGAGGAAGGAGCCGGTGGGGCGGTCCGGGTCGGCGATGCCCGCACGGGTGCGGCGCACCGCGTCCGAGACGGCCTGCACGGCGGCCTGCTGGCCGATCAGGCGCCGGCCCAGCTCCTCCTCCATCCGCAGCAGCTTGGCGCTCTCGCCTTCGAGCAGCCGGCCGGCCGGGATGCCGGTCCAGGAGCCGACCACGTCGGCGATGTCGTCGGGGCCGACCTCCTCCTTGACCATCGTGGCGCTGGCGTGCTCGTCCTCGGCCCGTTCCTGGGCCTCGGCCAGCTCGGCCTCGGCGGCCGGGATCTCGGCGTACTTCAGCTTGGAGGCCTGCTCGAAGTCGCCGTCCCGCTGGGCGCGTTCGAGGCTGCTCTGCAGGCCGTCGAGGCGCTCCTTGAGCGCGCCGACCCGGTTCAGGCTCTTCTTCTCCTGCTCCCAGCGGACCGTCAGCGTGGCCAACTGCTCCTGCTTGTCGGCCAGATCGCGGCGCAGCCGGGCCAGCCGCTCCACCGAGGCGGGGTCGGTGGCCTTGTCGAGGGCCAGCTCCTCCATCCGCAACCGGTCCACCGCGCGCTGGAGTTCGTCGATCTCGACGGGGGAGGAGTCGATCTCCATCCGCAGCCGGGAGGCCGCCTCGTCGATCAGGTCGATCGCCTTGTCGGGCAGGAAGCGGGCGGTGATGTACCGGTCGGAGAGGGTGGCGGCGGCCACCAGCGCGGCGTCCGAGATCTGCACCTTGTGGTGCGCCTCGTAGCGGCCCTTGAGGCCACGCAGGATCGCGATGGTGTCCTCCACCGTGGGCTCGCCGACCAGCACCTGCTGGAAGCGGCGCTCCAGGGCCGGGTCCTTCTCGATCCGCTCGCGGTACTCGTCCAGCGTGGTGGCGCCGACCATCCGCAGCTCGCCGCGGGCCAGCATCGGCTTGAGCATGTTGCCCGCGTCCATCGCGGAGTCGCCGCCGGCGCCCGCGCCGACCATGGTGTGCAGCTCGTCGATGAAGGTGACGACCTGGCCGTCGCTCTGCTTGATGTCGTTCAGGACGGCCTTCAGCCGCTCCTCGAACTCGCCACGGAACTTGGCGCCGGCCACCATCGCGCTCAGGTCGAGCGAGACCAGCCGCTTGCCGCGCAGCGACTCGGGGACGTCGCCGGCCACGATCCGCTGGGCCAGGCCCTCGACCACGGCCGTCTTGCCGACGCCGGGCTCGCCGATCAGCACCGGGTTGTTCTTGGTGCGCCGGGAGAGCACCTGGACCACCCGGCGGATCTCCTGGTCGCGGCCGATCACCGGGTCGAGCTTGCCGTCCCGGGCGGCCTGGGTGAGGTCGGTGCCGTACTTCTCCAGCGCCTTGTAGGTGCCCTCGGGGTCCGGCGAGGTGACCCGGGCGCTGCCGCGCACCTCGGTGAAGGCGTCCAGCAGGGCCTTGGGCGTGGCGCCCTGGCGGCTGAGCAGCTCGGCGACCTGGCCGCCCTCGGCGGCCAGGCCCACCAGCAGGTGCTCGGTGGAGACGTAGGCGTCGTCCAGCGCCTCGGCCCGGCGCCCGGCGTCCTCCAGCACGGCGATCGTGTCGCGGCCGAGCTGCGGGGCGGCGACGGTGGAGCCCTGGGCGCTGGGCAGCGCCCGGAACTGCTGGCGGGCGCCGGCCATCAGCTGGGCGGCGTCGGCGCCGACCGCGTCGAGCAGCGGACGGGCGATGCCCTCGGGCTGTTCCAGCAGGGCGAGCAGGATGTGCACCGGCCTGACGTCCGGGTTTCCCGCGCCGCCGGCCTGCCGGATCGCGGCGGACAGGGCTTCCTGCGTCTTGGTGGTGAACTTGCTCGCGTCCATGGCCACTGGTCCTTGCTCCTCCTGCTGTGCAGCTGCTTCGGTTTCTGTCGCCGATAGCCAGCCGGGCCATCAGCTAAGTTGAGTCTAACCCGCTCAGGTTTTCTTGGTAAAGCCCAGCAGGTCGCGCGCCGGGCCTGCGGGGCGGCGTCCGGTGGGCCAGACGGCGCGCAGCGGGCGGCGCAGGTCCAGGCCGGTCAGCGGCACCTCGACCAGCCGGCGGGTGGCGAGTTCGTCGGCCACCGCCAGCTCGCTCAGGCAGACCGGACCGGCGCCGGCCATCGCGGCGGCCTTCAGGGCCGTGCTGGAGTCCAGTTCGAGCAGCGCGCCGGCCCGCGGCCCGCAGTCGGCCAGCGCCCGGTCCAGCACCTCGCGGGTGCCCGAGCCGGGCTCGCGCAGCACCAGCGCGGTGGCGGCCAGT
Organism: Kitasatospora sp. NPDC008050; assembly: GCF_042957465.1. Lineage (NCBI taxonomy): Bacteria > Bacillati > Actinomycetota > Actinomycetes > Kitasatosporales > Streptomycetaceae > Kitasatospora > Kitasatospora sp. NPDC008050. The sequence continues at coordinate 14,362 of NZ_JBIBIJ010000018.1, read as the reverse complement.
TCGGTGCCGGTGACCGGGGTGCGGCGCCGGGCCCAGGGGTGGCCGGGGGCGACGACCACCACCAGACGGTCGGTGGCCACCACCGTGCCGGTCAGCCCGGCCGGCGCGCGCGGCCCCTCGACGAAGCCGAGGTCGGCCTCGCCCGCCAGCAGCCGCTCGGCCACCGTGGCGGAATTGGCGGTGCGCAGGGTGACCACGGTCTGCGGGCGGGCGGCGGCCAGCGCGAGCAGCCAGCCGGGCATCAGGTACTCGGCCACGGTGAGGCTGGCCACCACCCGCAGCCGGGCGTCGCGGTCCTCGCGCAGGGCCGAGATGCCGGCGTCCAGCGCCTCGGCGGCCTCCACCACCTGGCGGGCCCAGCCGATCACCAGCTGCCCGGCGGCGGTGGGCCGCGAGCCGCGCGGCGAGCGCTCCAGCAGGGGGACGCCGAGCTGGCGCTCCACGCCCTTGATCCGCGCGCTGGCGGCGGGCTGGCTGATGCCCAGCTCGGCCGCCGCCCGGCCCAGGCTGCCGTGCCGGGCCACCGCGAGCAGCAGCTCCAGCGCGCCGAGCTCGGGGACCCGGTTCGAGAGAGTCATAGGTCCAGGTTATGCCCGCATAGAGCGCGGACGGCTACCGGCCGGCGGTGGGGCGGCGCAGGGTGGGGTCATGGCTACCGTCACCGTCGCACCCGCAGAGACCGGCCCCGCCGCCGGCATCACCACCAGCCGCCCGCGCTGGGACCTCGGGCAGCTCGGCCCGAACTGGTACGCCGCGGTGATGGGCACCGCGATCGTGGCCAACGGCGCCGTGGCGCTGCCCTACCGGGTGCCGGGCCGGCTCGTCCTCGCCGAGGCCCTCTGGGCGCTGGCCGTGCTGGCGCTGCTCACCCTGGTCGCGGCCCGGCTGGTGCACCTGACCCGCCACCGGGCCGCGGCCCGCGAGCAGCTGCTGGTGAACCCGGCCACCGCCGTCTTCTACGGCTGCCCGCCGATGGCGCTGCTCGCGGTCGGCTACGGCACCCTGGCCGTCGGCGGCCACCTGATCGGCACCGGCCCGGCGGCGGCGCTCGACCTGGCGCTGTGGAGCCTCGGCACCCTCTACGCGGTGCTGGTGGCGGCCGGCATCCCCTATCTGATGGTCACCCGGCACGAGCTGTCCGCGTTGCGCGCCAACCCGACCTGGCTGCTGCCGGTGGTCGCCCCGATGGTGTCGGCCGCGCTCGGCCCGGTACTGCTGCCGCACCTGCCGGCCGCGCTGCGCCCCGGGCTCTTCTACGGCTGCTACGCGCTCTTCGGGGCGAGCCTGCTGGCCACCCTGGTGCTGCTGCCGGTGGTCTTCGCCGGCCTGGTGCACAGCAAGCTGCCGCTGCTGCTGACCCCCTCGCTCTTCCTGGTGCTGGGCCCGCTGGGCCAGTCCACCACCGCTGCCGGCAACCTGGCCGACGCCGCCCACGCGGCGGCGCCGCACCTGGCCGGGGCCGCGTTCGGCCTCGCGGTGCTCTACGGCGTGGCGGTGATCGGCTTCGCGCTGCTCTGGCTGCTGATCGCGGGCGCCGCCAACCTGCGGGCGCTGCGCGGTGCGCGGATGCCGTTCGCGATGACCTGGTGGGCCTTCACCTTCCCGGTCGGGACCTGTGTGACCGGCGCCGCGGGCCTGACCCGGCACACCGGTCTGGCCGGCTTCGGGTGGCTGACCGTGGCACTGTACGGGCTGCTGCTCGTGCTGTGGGCCGTGGTCGGCGTGCGCACGGTGGCGGCGCTGGCGGGCGGCCGGCTGCTGCGGGCGGCGTGAGCCGGACCAGCGCAGACGGTGTGTGCGCCGCCCGTGCGGGCCAGCGGACCGGCCACCCTCGCGCCCGCCGGAGTCGACTGGCAGTATGGCAGCGGACAGTCAAAGGCCGGTGACGCGCTGACACCGTACGGGTGGTGGCGACAGGGGGAGTGGTGCGGATGTCGCGGGCCGAGCCTGGCGTCCTGCCGGCGGATCTGGAACTCGACCCCACCGCCCGGGCCTTCTACCTCGACGTGGTCGCCCAGGGCGGCTGGGTGAAGTCCGCCGAGGTGCGCCCGGCCGACCGGCCCGCGCTGGTGCGGCTGCTGGAACTCGGCCTGGTGCGCGGCCTGCCCGGCGGCACCTTCTACTCCGCGGTCAGCCCGCGCGCCTACCTCGGACGGGCGGCCTGGACGCTGCGCCGGCGGGCGGCCGGGCTGCTCCAGCAGGCCGAGGAGCTGCCCGCGGCACTGGACGAGCTGGCCCAGGCCTACGACGGGGCGCCGCGCTGGATCGACCGCACCGGCACGGTGGAGACGGTCCAGGACCGGGACAGCATCCGGCACCGGATCGCCCAGCTGGTCGCCGACGCCGAGACCGAGATCCTCACCGCGCAGCCCGGCGGCGACCGTCCCCCGGACCACCTGGCCTGGGCGATGGCCCAGGACGTCCCGTTCCTGCGGGCCGGCGGCGCGATGCGCACGCTGTACCAGCCGGTGGCCCGCACCGACCCCGCGACCAGCGCCTATGCCGCCGCCGTCGCCCCGTACGGGGCGCGGATCCGGGTGCTGGACGAGGACTTCCAGCGGATGCTGATCTTCGACCGGCTGGTGGCGGTGATCCCGGCCTCCGCGGACATGGGCAGCGCCGCCTTCGTCTGCGACCCCACCGCCGTGGAGATGCTGGTGGAGCTCTTCGAGCGGGACTGGCGGCGGGCCGAGCGGGTGGCCTGGGGGGCGCCGCACATGATCCCGGACAACTGCACGGTCACCCACCGGATCGCCCGGCTGCTGGCGGGCGGGCTGAGCCGGCGCGGCATCGCGGCCCGGCTGGGCCTGAGCGAGCGCACCGTGGCCGGGCATCTGGCCCGGCTGCGCGAGGAGTACGACGCGGAGACGCTGTTCCAGCTGGGCTGGCTGATGCGCGGCACGGGCGAGCGCGGCGGACCGGGAGCCGAGCGGGACGCCGAGGCGGGGTGACCCCGAGCGGTCGTGTCCAGCCGCGTACGGGCGCATATCCGCAGCGCGCGGTCGGCCCGCACGCTGCACGATTACGCAGCTGCGGGAATGTGCACGGTCGGGCGCCTTGCCGTGGGCCCGCCCAGGAGCCAGCCTGATTGTCGGACTATGGTCGGCGGGCTTGGCCTGTCGATCTGTCTGATGGACAGTCAGGCAGCTTGTCGGGGTGGCACATCGGGGGCTCCGCGCGCGAGCGCGGTGCTGGCCTCCCCGCGGGCAGGACGGGGAGGAGTGTGCGGTGGGCAGACAGTCACATGTGCTGGTGGAGAGTCAGGCGGTCTGGGGCAAACCGGGGGCGGACGGCTTCCTGCGCGAGGCCGTGACGCTGGCCGAGGCCGGTGACCGGGTGATCCTCTACCTGGTCGAGGACGGCGTCTTCGCCGCCGTCTCGGACGGTGTACCCGAACTGGCCCGGCTGGTCGAGCTCGGCTCGGAGGTCTGGGCCGACGACCAGTCGCTCACCCATCGCGCGCTGGCGGCCACCCGGCTGTCGCCGTATGTGCGGGTGAAGGCGGCCGAGGCGCTGGACGGTGCGGTGCGCGGTTCGAACGGGCGGGTCACGCTGCACTGAGCTGCACCGAACCGGGTCGAAACGAACAGGTGGGAGCGGAGCGGAGCATCCGCGACGCGCCCCGACGCGTCCTGGCGAGCACCGCGCGTAGACCGAACGTTCTCTCATTCTCCCAGCTCATGCGGTATGCGAAGGGTGCTGGGCGAGTCGATTCTGCACGTTCGTGCAGTTGCGGGAACTTGAAGCCGAAACAACCTTGTCCCAGAGCCCACGCGCTGTGAGGCTGTGGGTACGCCAAGCCGCCCGGGCAACCGCAGCCCGTCGGTGGTGACTCGTCCGTCCTCCTCGCACAGGGGCAGAGGTATCTGTGCGAAGAACCGTCGGACGCCGGGTGGTCCGTCATTTGTGGTGATGACGACCGGGCCCGGTACCAGCGAGGCGTTGCTGCTCCGCCTCGCTGGAAGCACCTTGGATTTGGCGTCGATGTGGTGGATCCGCCCGGAGCGCAGGAGACCTCGAGTCCCTGGCTCCGGGACGGATCCGCTGTCCGCGAAGCACCGGACTGTCCCGTACGGGGGCGGGCAGTCCGGATTCGTGGTTTCCCGCCGCCCGTGATCGACCCGGGCAGGCCACCGGCCGACTCCTGATGAGATGATGCGACCCGTGCGGTCGATCGACCGCCGGTGCAGCGCGCAGGGGGGACGGGGTGGCCGAGGCAGCCGGCTCAGCGGCGGACACCGGAGCGGGAACCGGCCGGGGCGCGGCTCCGGAGGTCGCGCCGACGGCCCCGGGAGGCCCGCTGCCGGGTGAGGCCTCGCGCGCGCTGTACCTCGCGATCCTGGCCGAGGGCGGCCGACTGCCGATGAGCGAGGTGAGCGCCGCCGAGCAGGCCCAGGTGGCGGAGCTGCTCGACCTCGGCCTGCTGACCGCCGTCCCCGAGCTCGGCAGCTACACCGCCGTCAATCCGCGCGCGGTCGGCAGCCGGCTGGGCGAGGAGCTGCGGGCGGCCGGCACCCGCCTGCTGGTCCAGGCCCAGGAGATGCCGGCGCTGCTGGAGGACCTCACCCGGGCCTATGACCTGACGCCCCGCAAGGTCGACCGCTCCGGCGAGGTGCGGCACCTGCACGGCGCCGCGGAGATCGCCCGGCTGCTCGACCGGCTGAGCGCCGCGTCGCACGACGAGATCCTCTCGGCCCAGCCGGGCGGCCCGCTCTCCGTCCGGGTGACGGAGGGCGCCTACGCCCGGATCGGCTGGTGCCTCGCGAACGGCGGCGTGGTCCGCTCGCTCTTCGACCCCGCCGCCCGCTCCGATCCCCCGACCGCCGCCTATGTGCTGGCCGCCACCGAACTCGGTGTCCGGTTCCGGGTGCTGGGCGAGCCGTTCAAGCGGATGCTGATCTTCGACCGCAGCACCGTGGTGATCCCCGACGGCCCCGAGTACCGCGGCGCCGCCCTGGTCGAGGACCCGGCCGTGGTGGCCTTCCTGGTCGGCATGTTCGAACGCGACTGGCAGCGCGCCGAGCCCGCCCAGTGGAACGGGGCCGCGCCGGACACCGTCGGGTTGCCGATCCATGCCCAGGTCGGCCGGCTGCTCGCGCAGGGGCTGACCCAGCGCATGATCGCCGGCCGGCTGGGCCTGAGCGAGCGCACCGTGGCCGGCCACATCTCGCGGCTGCGCGAACTCTACGACGCCCAGACGCTCTTCCAGCTGGGCTGGCTGATGCGGGCCGCGGCGGGCGACGCGAAGGGCGATCCGGGGCGGTGAGTCCGCTGTCCGGGGGCGCGGGGGAGGCCCTCCCGCCCGTGCCGGACGCCGAGGCGCGGGAGTTGTACGTGGCACTGCTGGCGCGGGGCGGCCTGTTCCCGACCGGGGAGGTGACGGACGACCTGCGGCCGGCCTTCGAGCGGTTGCGGGCCACCGGCCTGGTGGCCGAGAACGCCAACGGCATGTGCTGGGTGGTGAATCCGCGCGCGGCCGCGGCCCGGCTCGGCGCCGAGTTGCGCGCGGCCGGTGTCGCCCTGCTGGCCCAGGCCGACCAGGCGCCAACCGCGCTCGCCGACCTGACGCGGGCCTATGACCAGGCGCGGCGTGTCCCGGCCCGCGGCACGGGGATTCAACACCTGGGCGACCACACGCAGATCCAGTGGCGACTGGAGGACCTCGCGCTGGAGTGCCGGCGGGAGATCCTCACGATGCAGCCCGGCGGTGCCCGGCCGACGGAGATCCTGCCGTACGCCTGCTCCTCGGCCCGCGAGTGGCGCGAGCGCGGCATCGCCCTGCGCACGATCTATCAACCGGGAGCGCGCACCGATCCGGGCACGGCCGCCTACGCGGCGTACGCCACCGGGCTGGGCGCGCGGATCCGGGTGCTGGACGAGCCGTTCCTGCGGACGCTGATCCTCGACCGCGAGGTGGTCGTCATCGCGGGCTACGAGCACAACCAGCTGGCCTCGTTCATCGATGACCCGGTGCTGGTGGACGTGGTGGTGGCCGGTTTCGAGCGGGACTGGGCGCGTGCCGAGCGGGTCCGTTGGGAGCCGCCCACCGGTGCCGAGGGGCCCCTGGCCGCGCTGCTGGCGCGGGGGCTCACCCAGGGCGCGATCGCGAACCGGCTGGGGCTGAGCGAACGGACCGTGGCGGCGCAGATCGCGGCGCTGCGCGAGGAGTACGACGCGCAGACCCTCTTCGAGCTGGGCTGGCTGATGTGTGCCGACGGGCACCCGGACAGCCAGGGCTGATCGCAGTCCGCCGCCGCCGTCGGCGGACCGTGTGGGCCCCGGGCGATCAGCCGGTGGCCGCGCCGCTGCTCGGCCAGGCGCCGTACTGGTCGGCGTGCGAGACGCGCGGGGCGGCGGTCGGCTTGAACTGCTCGCCGGGCGCGGTCCAGAAGCCCTCGCGCAGCGAGAGCGCCATGCCGGCCCAGTCGAGCGCGGTCTCCACGATGTGCCGCAGGCTCTCCTGCGACCAGGTGTCGTCGAAGACCAGCGGGAGGACCGGGGCGACCTGCTCGATGGTGGCGATCAGCGGGTTGTGCGTGATCGCCTCGTCCACCAGCAGCACGATCGGCTTGCGCAGCGCCGATCCCCAGCCGAGCTCCAGCGAGACGCCGGCCGACAGCGGCGAGCCGACGTAGGCGAAGACCAGGTCGGCGGTCTGCATGGCGCGGAAGTCCGAGGGCACCCGGGGCTCCGGGGCCCGGCCGTCCACCGTCCAGGCGTCACTGTGGTGCGCGCTGAAGACGGCGGCACCGCTGTGCAGCAGCGAGCTGCGCAGCGCGGTCAGCCGGGTGCGGCTGGCCAGCGTCACGACGCTGTCGGCCGGCCCGGTCAGCCGCATGAGCGGCGCGGCGAGGAAGACACGGGCCCGACGGCCTTCGGGGGCCTGGACTGCGTGCTGGCGCATGTACGGCTCACTCATGGTGATGGCTCCGGGGGAGATGGTCGGCCTTGCCGAGTGTGGTCTCGGCCGGTGAAGCAGTGCTGCACGCGATGGGGGGCGACCGGGACGGGGCGAGCACGAACAGCGTGGATAGGAGGCACACGGCGTGTCCTCCGCCTCGCCGTCGTGAGCCGCGGTCCAGAGGTCGGAACTGTCTTCGCCGTTTGATCGTCACTGCTGGCGGCGGGTGTGGTCCACAGAGCCGGGGTGTCATCTCGCTGACTGGCATTTGGATGACACAGGAGCGATGGTGCCGTCGGTACCTATACCCGGTGTCATTTTTATGACTGGCAGCACGATGACAGGGCTGCGTGGATGCCTGATCTTGCAACGGGCCCCGAGTATGGCTTTGATAAAGACTTGTTCGCGACTGCCGTTGCAGAGTGCGGCAGGTAACACCCCACGCCAGTTATATCAGGTTCATGACAAAGGAGGCGCCGCATGCGTCGTGCACCTCGCCCCGGGATCCGTGCCATAGCGACCACTGTTCTTCTTGGCGCTGCACTGCTTGCTCCCGGTGCTGCTCCGGTTCAGTCGTTTTTGAACGCTTCCGCCTCTCCCAACGACACCAGGTGGACCACCCAGCCGGCGGTGGCGACCGTTGTCGCGGGTTATGGCGTTGCCGGGCTCGCCGGCGCTGCTCCTGCCACGGTCTGACATACCGTTCGGGCGCTCCGGCCGGCTGCCTGTGGCATCGGTCAGTGGGGGGAGGCGTCCGGAAGGAGCGACTGCTCCTCCTCGGCCGAGTTCTCGCCCTTCTCGCCGTAGAGGCCGAGGGGAGCGGTCAGCGCCATGCGCCAGCCGAGCTGGAAGAGGGTCTCCGATCCGTACTCCTCGCGGAAGTCGGCGATGTGCCTGGCGAGCGTCCGTTCGCTGATGCCGAGGTTGCGGGCGATGACCCGGTGACCCACGCCCTGGATCATCATGCGCAGGATGTTGGCGCGCATCCGGGAGATGACCTCCGGCGGCACCTCGGTGGCCCCCAGGAACGGGCTCGACCGCTCCCACATCCGCTCGAACGAGTCCAGCATGTAGGCGACGATCGCCTTGTCGCTGACGAAAGCGGCCTTGTGCAGGTCGCCCTGCACGGGGATCACGGCGATGCGCCGGTCGATGATGAAGAGCCGGGTGAAGGGCTCCTCCAGGGTCCGGACCTCCCCGCCGCCCTCGGTCATGCGCTCGACGTAGTGCCGCGCGGGCGCCGAGTACCTGGCGCTCGGGTGGTAGAGGACCCGCCGGGCCACGCCGCGCCGGATCAGGGCCAGGTCGTCGGCGAGCGCCGCGTCGTCGACGTTCGACTGCCGTCGGCTGCCGCCGGGTTGTGCGGTGAGCACCTCGTACTGCGCGCCGTCGAGCAGGGCATCGACCCGCTGGCCTATCTCCACCGGGCCGTGGATGTGCTCCACCGGTCCGCCGGGGTGGGGCTGCTGATCCAGCGATTGATAAGCCTGGCTCAGCCCCTTGAGGGCATTGGGCACGGTTACGGCTTGGGAGAGCAGAGAAAGCGCTTGTCGTTGCCATGCCGAACTAAGCCGATTCGCCAGTCGACCGGGATCGGCGGCCGTCACCAGGAACTGTTTTCCTTGGCTGGGAACCAATAGACCCAGCTCGACCAGTTCCGCATACGGTCTGCCACGGTCCGCTTCCTCGAGCTCGCTGCTCCCACCTGCGGCTATGACCCGGAGATACAGAGACTTGGCCTCGGCGGATACGAAATCGATGCTCTCCTTATCCACCTCGCCACCGCCCCCGCCCATTGAACCCATCCCTGGCGCTCCCTCCCGGGAAACCGTTCCTTATCCAGACGTCAGCACTCTACGCAAGTGCAGGAGCGCTTGGCACCCCATCAATCGGTGGGCTACCAAGCGCTCCGGTCCGTTCCACTTGCGCTACCGCCGGGGCCGCCAGACCACCAGGGCGCTGGACTGCTGCGTCGGCTGGTAGGGCACCAGGTCCCGCCGGTAGGAGGCGTGCACCGCGGCCTCGCGGGCCTGCAGGGCGGCGCCGGCACCCTCGACCGCGGTGGCCAGCTCGGCGACCCGCGCCTGCAGGGCGGCGACCTGGTTCTCCAGTTCGATGATCCGCTTGATCCCGGCCAGGTTGATGCCCTCGTCCTGGGAGAGCCGCTGCACCTCGCGCAGCTGCTGGATGTCCCGGGCCGAGTAGCGCCGACCGCCGCCGCCGGTCCGGTCGGGGCAGACCAGGCCGAGGCGGTCGTACTGCCGCAGGGTCTGCGGGTGCAGCCCGGACAGCTCCGCGGCCACCGAGATCACGTAGACCGGGGTCTCCTCGGTGAGCACGTAGTGCGCGCCCGGCCCGGCGGCCCGGCGCGGCCGGGGGGCGGGGCCGCCGGGCAGGCCCTCGCCCAGGCCGACACCGATGGAGTCGGCCCTCTTGTCGGAATCACGCATGTCAGATCACGCTCCCTCCGCCGCCTTGAAGAGGGCGGCTCGCGGGTCCTCGGCTGCGGTGGCTTCGCGGTACTGCTCCAGAGCGTTCAGGGCCTCGCCGCTGGTCTCCTGAGGAACCGTCACTTCGACGGTGACCAGCAGGTCGCCCCGGGTGCCGTCCTTGCGGGTGGCACCCTTGCCGCGGGCCCGCAGGGTCAGGCCGTTGGCACTGCCGGCCGGCAGCCGCAGCTTCACGGCCGGACCGTTCAGGGTCGGTACGTCGATGGTGCCGCCGAGCGCGGCCTCGGGGAAGGAGACGGGCACGGTCACCGTCAGGTTGTCGCCCTTGCGCCCGAACACCGGGTGGGTGCTGACGTGCACGGTGACGAAGAGGTCGCCGGGCTGGCCGCCGCGCTCGCCCTGGGCGCCCTTGCCCTTGAGCCGGATCTTCTGGGCGTCCTGGACCCCGGCCGGGATGCGCACCTGCATGGTGCGGGCTGAGCTGGCCCGGCCGCTGCCGTGGCACTCCGTGCAGGGGTCGTCGACGATCATGCCGCGGCCCTTGCAGTCGCGGCACGGGTCGGAGAGCGCGAAGGCGCCCTGACCACGGCTGACGGTGCCGGCGCCGACGCAGGTCGGGCAGACCCGGGGCGTGCTGCCGGCCTTGGCGCCGGTGCCGGAGCAGACCCGGCAGGCGGCCTGGCTGGTCATCCGCAGCGGGACGGTGGCGCCGTCCACCGCCTCCTCGAAGCTGAGCGTGACCTCGGTCTCGACGTCGGCGCCGCGACGCGGCTGGGCCTGGCGGCCGCCGCGGTTGAACAGGCCGCCGAACACGTCGCCGATGCCACCGCTGCCGCCGGACTGCGCGCCGGTGAACAGGTCGCCGAAGTCGAAGCTGTAGCCGTTGCCGCCGGGGCCGCCCGAGCGCATCCCGCCGGAGCCGAAGAGGCTGCGGGCCTCGTCGTACTCCTTGCGGCGCTTCTCGTCGGAGAGCACGTCATAGGCCTCGGAGATGTCCTTGAAGCGGTCCTCGGCCTTGGTGTCGCCCTTGTTGGCGTCCGGGTGGAACTCGCGGGCGAGCTTGCGGTAGGTCTTCTTGATCTCCGCGGTGGTGGCGTCCTTGGGCACGCCGAGGACCTTGTAGTAGTCCTTCTCCACGTAGTCCTTCGTGCTCATGGCTGCTGCCACCTCCCGGGGTGGGTCGAAACGGTGCCGTGGGTCGATACGGCGCTGCGGAGCCGCCCGTCACCAGAGGTGACGGGAGACCCCGCAGCGCACAGCGTGTCAGTTGTCGCCCGCACCGTCAGCCTCGGGGGCTGTTTCGTTGCCGGCCGAACCTCCGGAGGCGGAGCTTCCACCGCCGGCCGGGGAACCCGGCTGCGGTTCGGCGACGGCCACCATCGCCGGGCGGATGATCCGCTCGCCGATCCGGTAGCCGGGCTGCAGGACCTGGACACAGGTGTCCTCGGTGACGTCCGAGGAGTAGCTGTGCATCAGCGCCTCGTGCAGGTTCGGGTCGAAGGGCTCGCCCTCCTTGCCGAACTGCTGCAGACCCAGCTTGGCGACGACGGTCTCCAGGTTGTCGGAGACCGACTTGAAGCCACCGGTCACCTCGCCGTGCTCACGAGCACGGCCGATGTCGTCCAGCACCGGGATCAGGGTCTCCAGGATGTTGGAGACCGCGATCTCGCGGACCGTCAGCCGGTCGCGCTCGACCCGCTTGCGGTAGTTCTGGTACTCGGCCTGCAGCCGCTGGAGGTCAGCGGTGCGCTCGGCCAGCTCGCGCTTGGCCGTGGCCAGCTCGTCCGAGGCCTCGGCGCCGGCCGGCGCCTCCTCGGCGGTCGGCAGGTCGGCCTGGTCGGCGCCGGAGTCGTCGCCGGGCTCCACGCCCTGCGCCTTCTCCGTCATGCGGCACCGCCCTTGGGCTTCTCGTCGTCGATGATCTCGGCGTCGACGACGTCGTCCTCGGGCTTGGCACCGGCGTCGGCACCACCCGCGGCGCCGGCCGCACCGGCCGCGTCAGCGTTGGCGTAGAGCGCCTGGCCGAGCTTCTGGGCGGTGGTGGACACCTTCTCGGTGGCCTCGCGGATGGCCGCGATGTCCTCGCCCTTCAGGGTCTCCTTGAGCTCGCCGATCGCCGTCTCGACCTCGGTCTTGACGTCGCCCGGGAGCTTGTCGGTGTTGTCCGCGATGAACTTCTCGGTCGAGTAGACGAGCTGCTCGGCCTGGTTGCGGGTCTCCACCGACTCGCGGCGCTTGTGGTCCTCCTCCGCGTACTGCTCGGCCTCGCGCATCATGCGCTCGATGTCGTCCTTCGGCAGCGCCGAGCCGCCGGTGACGGTCATCCGCTGCTCCTTGCCGGTGCCGAGGTCCTTGGCACCGACGTGCATGATGCCGTTGGCGTCGATGTCGAAGGTGACCTCGATCTGGGGCAGGCCACGCGGGGCCGGCGGCAGGCCGGTCAGCTCGAACATGCCGAGCTTCTTGTTGTACGCCGCGATCTCGCGCTCGCCCTGGTAGACCTGGATCTGCACGGAGGGCTGGTTGTCCTCGGCGGTGGTGAAGATCTCCGAGCGCTTGGTCGGGATCGTGGTGTTGCGCTCGATCAGCTTGGTCATGATGCCGCCCTTGGTCTCGATACCCAGGGACAGCGGGGTGACGTCGAGCAGCAGGACGTCCTTGACCTCACCCTTCAGCACACCGGCCTGCAGCGCGGCACCGATGGCCACGACCTCGTCCGGGTTGACGCCCTTGTTGGCGTCCTTGCCGCCGGTCAGCTCCTTGACCAGCTCGGCGACGGCCGGCATACGGGTCGAGCCACCGACCAGCACGACGTGGTCGATCTCGGACAGGTTGATGCCCGCGTCCTTGATCACGTTGTGGAACGGGACCTTGCAGCGGTCCAGCAGGTCCGCGGTCAGCTGCTGGAACTGGGCCCGGGTGAGCTTCTCGTCCAGGTGCAGCGGGCCCTCGGCGGAGGCCGTGATGTAGGGCAGGTTGATCGAGGTCTCGGAGGACGAGGACAGCTCGATCTTGGCCTTCTCGGCCGCCTCGCGCAGGCGCTGCAGCGCCATCTTGTCCTTGGAGAGGTCCACACCGTGGCCGGCCTGGAAGGTCTTCACCAGGTGGTCGACGACCTTCTGGTCCCAGTCGTCACCACCGAGGTGGTTGTCACCGTTGGTGGCCTTGACCTCGACGACACCGTCGCCGATCTCCAGCAGCGAGACGTCGAAGGTGCCGCCACCGAGGTCGAAGACGAGGATGGTCTGGTCGTCCTTGTCCAGGCCGTAGGCCAGGGCGGCCGCGGTGGGCTCGTTGACGATGCGCAGGACGTTCAGACCCGCGATCTCACCGGCCTCCTTGGTGGCCTGGCGCTCCGAGTCGGAGAAGTAGGCCGGGACGGTGATGACGGCGTCGGTGACCGTCTCGCCCAGGTACGCCTCGGCGTCCCGCTTCAGCTTCTGCAGGATGAAGGCGCTGATCTGCTGGGGGTTGAAGTCCTTGCCGTCCAGGTTGATCTTCCACCCGGTGCCCATGTGGCGCTTGACCGAGCGGATGGTGCGGTCGACGTTGGTGACCGCCTGGCGCTTGGCGACCTCGCCGACCAGCACCTCGCCGTTCTTGGCGAAGGCGACGACGGACGGCGTGGTCCGGGCGCCCTCGGCGTTGGTGATGACGGTGGGCTCACCGCCTTCGAGAACACTGACGACCGAGTTCGTCGTGCCGAGGTCGATACCGACCGCGCGTGCCATCGTGGATACCTCCAGGAAGAAGTTGAGCTTTACGCGCTCAAGCATGCCTGACGCTTTCCGGAGCGTCAACAGCCATGAGTTCGGCAGGCTCAACTTTATTGCGCGCTTATCTCCCACCTGCGAAGAACGGGTGCCGCGCCATCCCCCGGAGGGGTGAGCATCGCCCGGCGTGATCGCCGCCATACCTTGCGCATCTTCTGAACCAGCGTTAACGCGCGGTAGTGTCCGCCCCGATCCCTGGATTAAGTTACCGGCGAGTACACTGCCGGGTGGGGACAGCTGTACCTCTGGACCCCCCTTTCGACATCGCCCCTCGCACCCGCAGGAGACGGAGAGCCGATGCAGCTAGCAGCGATCGTCATCTCGCTGATCACCACTGTGATCGGCATCGCGCTCGCCACCCGCGCGGGCATGCAGATCTACCAGGTCGTCAAGACCGGCCAACCGGACGCCACCCGCACCGACCAGCCGGTCCGGCGGGCCAAGACGGTCGGCGTGGAGTTCCTCGGCCACACCCGGATGAACCGCTGGGGCGTGGTCGGCGTCGCGCACTGGTTCGTCGCGGTCGGGTTCCTCACCCTGGGCCTGACCCTGCTCACCGCGCTCTGCCAGGTCTTCGACGCCGAGTTCGTGCTGCCGGTGCTCGGCGGCTGGCTGCCCTACGAGCTCTTCACCGAGCTGGTCGGCACCTTCACCACCCTCGGCATCCTGGTGCTGATCGTGATCCGGCTGCTCAGCCTGCCCTCGCGGGCCGGGCGCAAGTCGCGGTTCGCCGGCTCGATCGCCTGGCAGGCGTTCTTCGTCGAGTACGTGATCCTCGGCATCGGCATCTGCATCCTGACGCTGCGCGGCATCGAGGGCGCGATGGCGGGTGTCGGCTCGTACGAGGTGCGCTACCTGGTCTCGTACCCGCTGGTCGCCGCCTTCCACGGCCTTTCGCACGGCACCCTGGTCAACCTGATCTACCTCTTCGCGACGCTGAAGATCTGCATCTCCTTCGGCTGGGCGGCCACCATCGGCCTCAACCCCTCGATGGGCGTGGCCTGGCACCGCTTCCTGGCGTTCTTCAACATCTTCTTCAAGCGCGAGGCGGACGGCGGTGTCGCGCTCGGCGCGCTGCGCCCGATGACCAGCGGTGGCGCCCCGATCGACTTCGAGGACCCGGCCGAGGACGCCGTCTTCGGCGTCTCGCAGGTCGAGCACTTCTCCTGGAAGGGCATCCTCGACTTCTCCACCTGCACCGAGTGCGGCCGCTGCCAGTCGCAGTGCCCCGCCTGGAA
>NZ_JBIBIJ010000017.1:0-204748 GCF_042957465.1 Kitasatospora sp. NPDC008050 | reverse complement strand
TTCGCATGCGCCAGACTCGGAATCCCACGATGCGCAATCACCACACCCTTCGGCCGACCCGTCGACCCCGACGTATAGATCAGATACGCGGGGTGATCAGGCAACAGCTGCGCGGCCCGCTCCAGATCGTCGACATCCGCCTCCGACCACTGCGCCAACTCCGCCTCGACCGCGGACTCGTCCAGCACCAGGACCGTCCGGTCGCCCGCGGGCAGCCGATCCGCCACCGCCGAGACCGTCAGCACCAGCGCCGGTGCGGCATCCTCCAGCATGTAGGCGATCCGGTCGGCCGGATACTCGGGATCCACCGGCAGATACGCCGCCCCCGACTTCAACACCGCCAGCAACGCCACCAGCATCAACTCACTACGCGGCAAAGCCAACGCGACGAACCGCTCCGGACCGGCACCACACGCGATCAGCAACCGCGCCAACCGGTTCGCCCGCGCATTCAACTCCGCATACGACAGCTCCACACCCTCGCATGCCACAGCCACCGCATCCGGCGCCAACCCAACCTGACGCTCGAAGTGCTCGTGGATCAGCCCCTCCGGCACCGGGCGCACCGTGTCGTTCCACCGATGCAGCACCAGCTCGCGCTCATCCGCCGTGACCAGGTCGAACCGGCCTATCCGGTGGTCCGGTTCGGCGGTCACCGCGGTCAGGAAGGCGGCCAGCCGACCGGCGAAGGCGGCCGCCGTCCCCCGGTCGTACAGGTCATCGGCGTAGTCGACGCACCCCTCGATGCCCGCGGGCGCACCGGCTTCGAAGCGCTCCGCCACATCGACCGACAGGTCGAACTTGGCCGCCGAGCGCGCCACCGGCTCCACTGCCACCCGCAGGTCCGGCAGATCGAGTTCGGGCAGCTCGGTGTTCTGGAACGCCAGCATCACCTGGAACAGCGGGTGGCGGCCCATCGAGCGCGGCGGGTTCAGCACCTCGACCAGCCGCTCGAACGGCACGTCCTGGTGCGCGAACGCGGCCAGGTCACCCTGCCGCACCCGCCCCAGCAGCTCCCGGAAGGTCGGGTCGCCCGACACATCGGTGCGCAGCACCAGCGTGTTGACGAAGAACCCGACCGCGTCTTCGAGGGCCTCCTCGCTACGGCCCGCCACCGGGGAGCCGATCGGGATGTCGTCGCCCGCGCCCAGCCGGGCCAGCAGAGCGGCGAGCGCCGCCTGCACCACCATGAACACGCTCACCCCGCACTCGCGGGCCAGCCGCACGATGGCCGCATGCACCCCGGCGGGCACCGCGAACGGCACGCTCCCGCCCGCTCCGCCGGCCGCCGCGGGCCGCAACCGGTCACCCGGCAGCGACACCTCGTCCGGCAGACCGGCCAACGCGCCATGCCAGAACTCGACCTGACGCATCATCAAGCTCTGCGGGTCGCCCTCCTCACCCAGCAGCTCGCGCTGCCACAGCGTGTAGTCCGCGTACTGCACCGGCAGCGGCTCCCAGTCCGGGGCCCCGCCGGCCACCCGCGCCGCGTACGCCATCGAGACATCGCGCGCCAACGGCGCCAACGACCAGCCGTCACCCGCCACATGGTGCAGCACCAGCAGCAGCACATGGGTGTCCCCGGCGAGCGAGAACAGCACCGGTCGCAGCGGCAGTTCACCGGTCAGGTCGAAGGCGTACTCCGCCTCGGCAGCCAGCCGCTTCCCCAACTCCTCTTCGGTGCAGTCCTGTTCGTCCAGCACGAGCGCCACCCGCGCCATCGGCAGGATGCGCTGACGCGGCTCGCCGTCGCGCTCGGGGAAGACCGTGCGCAGGCTCTCGTGCCGCTCCACCACATCGTCCAGCGCCGCGATCAGCGCGGAGCGGTCCAGCTTTCCGGTCAGCCGCAGCGCCAACGGCATGTTGTAGTGCGCGCCCCCGCCCTCCAGGCGGTTCAGGAACCAGAGCCGGCGCTGTCCGTACGAAAGCGGGATCACTCGTCCTCCTCGGGACGCGGCATCCGGCGCAGCGTGGGGCGCTTGGGGATACCGGACTGTGCGGCGGCGGCCTCGGCGAGGCGCGCCACGGTGGGGTTTTCGAACAGGGCGCTGAGCGGCAGGTCCACCTCGAGCGCGGTACGGATCCGACCGATCACCCGGGCGGCGAGCAGGGAGTGGCCGCCGAGGTGGAAGAAGTCGTCGTCGATGCCGACCCGGTCAACGCCGAGCACCTCGGCGAACAGCCCGCAGAGCAGCTCCTCCTGCGGGGTGCGCGCAGCGCGGCCGGCGGCGGAGGCGGCGAGCTCGGGGCGCGGCAGGGCCTTGCGGTCCAGCTTGCCGCTGGGCGTCAGCGGCCACTGCTCCAGCAGCACGAAGGCGCTCGGCACCCAGCCGGCCGGCAACCGCTCGGCGAGGTAGTGCCTGAGCGTCGGGACCAACTGCTCGGCGCTGTCCGCGACCTGCTCGTTGCCCTCAGCGCCCTGGTCCGCGGGCCGGACGTACGCCGTCAGCCGGGCGTCCTGCGCGGTCACGGCCGCCTGGGCGACGCCGGGGTGGCGGCCCAGCACCGCCTCGATCTCGCCCAGCTCGATCCGCTGCCCGCGGATCTTGACCTGGTGGTCGGTCCGGCCGGCGTAGCGCAGGCAGCCGTCCTGCTCCCAGGCCCCGAGGTCGCCGGTGCGGTACATCCGGGTGCCGGGCGGGCCGTACGGGTCGGCGACGAAACGTTCCGCCGTCAGGCCACGCCGCTCCAGGTAGCCGCGGGCGAGCTGGACGCCGGCCAGGTAGACCTCGCCGACGACGCCCGGGGGCACCGGGCGCAGCGCCGCGTCCAGGACGTGGATCCGGGTGTTCCAGACCGGACGCCCGATCGGCACGGCCTCGGGGGTGCCCTGCGCGGGGCAGCTCCAGTGCGTGACGTCGACCGCCGCCTCGGTGGGCCCGTAGAGGTTGAACAGCGGTGCGGCGCAGACGGCGTGGAAGTCGCCGACCAGCTCGGCGGGCAGCGCCTCGCCGCTGCAGAAGACCCGGCGCAGGCCGGTGCAGGCCTTGGCCTGCGGCTCGTCCACGAAGGCGCGCAGCATCGAGGGCACGAAGTGCGCGGTGGTCACGCCGGCGTCCTGGATCAGCCGGGCCAGCCGGTCGGGCTCGCGGTGCACGCCGGGCGGGGCGACCACCAGGGCCGCACCGCTGATCAGCGGCCAGAAGAACTCCCACACCGACACGTCGAAGCCGGCCGGGGTCTTCTGCAGCACCCGGTCGGTGCCGTCCAGCCGGTACCGGTCCTGCATCCACAGCAGCCGGTTGACGATCGCGCGGTGCTCGACCACGACGCCCTTGGGGCGGCCGGTGGAGCCGGAGGTGTAGATGACGTACGCCGGCGAGCCGCCGTGCGGCCGGCCGAGCGCCGGGTCGGTCGCCGGCCGCACGCGCAGCCGGGCCCGGACCTGCTCGTCGTCGAGGACCAGGGCCGGCAGCCGGGCGGGCACCGCGGCGGCCAGCGCCTGGCTGGTCAGCACGAGCTGCGGTGCGGCGTCGGCGAGGATGTCGGCGGTGCGCGAAGGCGGGTAGTCGGGATCGAGCGGCAGGTAGGCCGCACCGCTCTTCAGCACGGCCAGCAGCGCGAGCACGAGGTCCGGCGAGCGCGGCAGGGCGACGCCGACCGTCGTCTCCGGGCCCGCGCCCAGCTCGGCCAGCAGGTGCGCCAACCGGTTGGCGTCGGCGTTGAGTTCCGCGTACGTGCGGCTGCCGCCCTCGCCGTCCAGGGCCGTCGCGTCGGGGGTGCGGGCGGCCTGCCGCTCGATCAGCGCGGGCAGGGTGGTGTCGGGCACCGGGTGCGCGGTGCTGTTCCAGGTCGTCAGGACCAGCTCGCGTTCCTCGGCCGTGAGCAGGTCCAGCCGGGCGACCGGGCGCTGCGGGTCCGCCGCCATGGCCGGCAGCAGCCGGCGCAGGCGCTGCGCGATCCGCTCCACCGCCGCCCGGTCGAGCAGGTCGGGCCGGTGGTCGAGGGCGATCCGCAGCCGTGTCCCCGGCACCACGAGCAGGCGCAGCGGGTAGTGGGCGCCGTCCCGGACCTGGACGTCGGCGACGGCCGGACCGCCGGGCAGCCGCAGCGCCGCGAGGTCCACGGGGTAGTTCTCGAAGGCCAGCAGGGTGTCGAAGAGGACGCCCTGGCCGGTGACGGTGTGCAGGTCGGTGAGGGCGGTGTGGTGGTAGGGGGTCAGCGCCGCCTGCTCGGCCTGCACGGTCGTGAGCAGCTCGGCCACCGTCTCGTTCCGGTCCAGGCGGACCCGGACCGGGACGGTGTTGACCAGCATCCCGACGATCTCCTCGGCCCCCGCGAGCTCCGCCGGACGGCCGGAGACGGCGGCGCCGAAGAGCACGTCCGATCGGCCGGTGAGGGTGCCCAGCAGGATGCCCCAGGCGCCCTGCACCAGCGAGTTGAGGGTCAGTCCGTGGCCGCGGGCCATGTCGAGCAGCGCCTGCGTCTGCTCGGCGGAGAACTCCAGTTCGACCCGCTCCGGCTGCTCGGCCACGGCGGCGTGCTGCTGCCCGGCCGGGGCCGGCCCCAGCAGCGTGGGCTCCTCGACCCCGGCGAGCGCGGAGCGCCAGGCGTCGAGCGCCTGCTGCCGGTCCTGCCCGCCCAGCCAGCCGAGGAAGTCCCGGTACGGGCGGACCGCGGGTAGCGCGCCGCCCGCGGCGCCCGCAGTGCCCGCAGTGCCCGCAGTGCCACTTGCGCCACTTGCGTACAGCCTGAACAGCTCGCCCATCAGCTGCGCGGTGGACCAGCCGTCCAGCACCAAGTGGTGGTTCATCAGGACCAGCACGTGCCGGTCCTCGGCCAGGCGCAGCAGGCTGAACCGGACCAGCCGGGGCCGGCCGAGGTCGAAGCGGTGGGCCCGGTCGTCGGCGAGCAGCCGCTCCAGCCGCGCCTCGCGCTCCGCCTCGGGCAGCGTGCTCAGGTCCAGCTCCCGCCAGAGCAGCGGGGCCTGGCTCGCCACCACCTGCACCCACTCGCCGGTGGCGCGCTGGCGGAACGCGCTGCGCAGTGCCGGGTGGCGGCGGACCACGGCCTCGGCGGCGGCCCGCAGCGCCGCACCGTCCAGCGGACCGTGCAGCTCGAAGACGAACTGCGCGGTGTAGACGTCGGCCGCGCTCCGGTCGTACAGCGCGTGGAAGAGCAACCCCTCCTGGACGGATGTGACGGGCAGGATGTCCTCGATCGCGTTCGTGCTCACCGGCCGGTCCCCCATGCGTCCTCGTCCTCGTCCTTGTCCGTGGCCTCGTCCGTGTCCTCGCCCCAGCCGGCGCCCCAGCCGTCGCCCCGGGCCGCGTCGGCGGCGAAGTCAGCGGCGAAGTCGGCCTCGAAGCCCTCGATCTCCTCCTGCGCCAGCTCCACCAGCGCCAGGTCGGAGGGGGTGTGCCCGCCCGCCTGTGGCGACTGCCCGTGGCGCACCAGCACCTCCAGCGCCCGCTGCCAGGTGTCGGCCAGGTCCGCCACCTCGTGCTCCTCCAGCAGGGCGCGCGGCCAGCGCCAGCTGACGCTCAACTCGTCGCCGTGCGGCCCCTGCTGGGCGACCGCGTCGATCGAGAGCAGATGGCCGAGCGGCATCAGCGGATCACCGCCGCCGGCGAACGCGCCGTCCTCGACGGCCACCGACCAGTCGGCCCCGGGCGTGAGCCCCGCGGGCGTGCGGCCCTCGGGTGTGCGGCCCTCAGACCTGAGGTCCGCGGGCGTGCGGCCCTCGGGTGTGAGTCCGAGACCGGCGGTGCGGCCGAGGTAGTTGAAGCAGATCTGCGGGGTCGGCGCGGCGGCCAGCAGCGGCCCGGTCCGCGCGTTGAGGTGGCGCAGCAAGCCGTAGCCCAGCCCGTGCCCGGGCACCGCCCGCAGCTGCTCCTTGACCCGCTTGATCAGCGCGCCGGCCGCCGGGCCCGCCGCCCAGGCGCCGGCCGTCTGCGCGGCGTCCTCGACCAACCGCACCGGGTACAGCGAGGTGAACCAGCCGACCGTGCGGGTCAGGTCGGCGCCGTACCGCTCGCCCTCGCGGCCGTGGCCCTCCAGGTCCACCCGGACCGGGCCGTCCGGGCGGCCGTGCCGCTCGCGCCAGTCGGTCACCGCCAGCGCCAGGCCGGCCAGCAGCACCTCGCTGGTGCCGGTGTAGAAGGCCGCCGGCACGGTGGTCAGCAGCGGCTCGGCCAGCTCGGGCGCCAGGGTGCGGGTCAGCCGGGCCTCGGTGGCCACGACATCGCGCGCCGGGTCCGGTCTGCCGCAGCCCAGCAGCGGGTCGTCGCCGGCCTGCGCCTGCTGCCAGTAGGCGAGTTCGTCGACCGTCCCGGGCTGGTCGGCGGCGGCCACCAGGTGCTCGGCCCACTCCTTGAGCGGGGTGCCGACCGGGTCCAGCCGCGGCGCGGCACCGGCGCTCTCCGCATGGTAGGCGGCGAGCAGTTCGGGCACCAGGATCCGCCAGGAGACGCCGTCCACGCAGAGGTGGTGCAGCACCAGCACCAGCCGGCCCGGCAGGTCGGGGCCGCGGTCCAGCCACACCACCCGGACCAGCGCACCGTCCTGCGGCGCCAGCTCGCGCGCGGCCCGCAGCCGGGCCTCGCGCACCGGGCCCGCCATCGCGGCCTCACCGTGGTCGACGTCGGCGGCGTTCTCGACGTCGATGGCGTTCTCGACGTCGGCGGCGTTCTCGACGTCGGCGGCGTTCTCGACGTCGGCGGCGTTCTCGACGTCGACCCGGGTCACGCACGCCTTGCCGGACACCTCGCCGCGCGGGGCGACCGACAGCTGCCAGCTACCGTCCCGGTCGGCCGGGGCCAGCCTCAGCCGCAGCGCGTCGTGCCGGTCCAGCAGGTACTGCACCGCCCGGTGCAGCGTCGGCTCGTCCAGACCGGCCGGGCTGCGCAGCACCACGGACTGGTGGTAGCCGTCGATCGGCCCGCCGAGGGCGCGCAGGTGGTGGACGATCGGGGTGGCCGGGACCGGGCCGACGCCGGCATCCGGGTCGCGCTCCTGGGCAGGCTCGGCCTGCTCGGTGCGGCAGACCCGGGCCAGCGCGGCCGGCGTGCGGTGGTCGAAGACCTCCCGGGGCGTGAACACCAGGCCGGCCCGCCGGGCTCGCCCTGCCAGCTGGATCGCCATGATGCTGTCCCCGCCGAGCTCGAAGAACCCGGCGTCCGTGCCCACCGAGGCGAGGCCGAGGATCTCGGCGAAGAGCGCGCACAGCGTCGCCTCGGCCGCACTGGCCGGGGCCTGCCCGGCCACCTCCAGCGCGCCGAAGTCCGGTGCGGGCAGCGCCCGTCGGTCCACCTTGCCGTTGCCGGTCAACGGCAGCGCGTCGAGCCCTACGAAGGCCGCGGGCACCATGTAACTCGGCAGGGTGGCGGCCGCGTGGGCCCGCAGTGCCTGCTCGGGGGTCTGCGCCACCACATAGGCGACGATGCGCTTGTCCCCGCGCGGCCCGGTGCGGATGTCCACCGCCACCTGGCCGACACCGGGGCAGTCGGCCAGCGCGGACTCGATCTCGCCCGGCTCGATCCGGAAGCCGCGGATCTTCACCTGGTCGTCGCTGCGGCCGACGAACTCCAGCTCCCCGCCGCTGTTCCAGCGCACCACGTCCCCGGTGCGGTACATCCGCGAACCGTCGCCGGCGAACGGGTCCGCCACGAAGCGCTCGGCCGTGCGGCCCGGGTGCCGGACGTAGCCGCGCGCCAGTCCGATGCCGCCGGCGTACAACTCGCCGACGCTGCCCGCCGGGACCGGCCGCAGCCGCTCGTCCAGCACGTAGCAGCGCATCCCCTGGAACGGCCGGCCGATCGGCACCGGGTCGGGCACCGGGTCGGCGGCGGCCAGCCGGTGGTAGGTGATGAAGGTCGTCGCCTCGGTGGGGCCGTAGCCGTCGACGATCACCAGCGCCGGGCAGGCCTCGCGCAGCCGGCGTACCGTCGCGGCGGGCACCACGTCGCCGCCCGCCCAGAGCTCCCGGAGCCCGGCCAGGCACCCCGGGTCCTCCTCGGCGACCAGCCGCAGCAGCCCGGCGGTGAGCCAGAGCGCGGTCACCCGGTGCCGGTCGAGCACGGCGCCGAGGGTGGGTATGTCCAGTTCGCCGGGCGGCGCGACGACGACCTGACCGCCGTTCAGCAGCGGCACCCACACCTCGTAGGTCGCCAGGTCGAAGGCCGCGGGCGAGTGGAACAGCACCCGCCGGTGCGCCTCGCCGTCCCAGACCTGGTCCAGCGCCAGCCCCAGGATGTCCTCGTGCGTGATGGCGACGCCCTTGGGCGTGCCGGTGGAGCCGGAGGTGTACATCACGTACGCCAGCTGCGCCGGTGCGCAGGTCACGGCCGGATCGGTCGCCGGGCCGTCCTGCCAGGTCCCCGGAGCGTCGACCGGGACCGCGGGCAGCTCCAGCCGCTCGGCGAGCTCCCGGGTGGCGGCGTCGCAGAGCACCAGCAGCGCGCCGCTGTCGCGCGCCGTGCTCCGCAGCCGCTGCACCGGGTGCCGGATGTCCAGCGGCAGGTAGACGCCGCCCGCCTTGATCACGGCCAGCATCGAGACCACCAGGTCCGGGGTCCGCTCCTGGAGCAGCACCACGGGCGTCTCGGCCGTCACCCCCGAGGCGAGCAGCCGGTGCGCCAGGCGGTTGGCCCGCTGGTCCAGCTCCCGGTAGCTGTACCGGACACCGTCCGCGCTCAGCGCGGTCGCCTCCGGCGTGCGCGCCACCTGGGCGGCGAACCGCCCGGTGAGCGTGGTCGCCGTCGGATCCTCGCGGTGCGGGGTCGCCCTGCCCTGGACCAGCACCCAGCGGCGCTCGGCCGGCATCAGCAACTCGGTGCGGCCGACCGTCCGTTCGGGGTCCGCCGCGGCCGTGCACAGGAAGGCGGAGATCCGCTGCTGGTGACCGGCCACCTCATCGGCCGGGTAGCGCGACGCGTTGGCCTCGACCTCCACCATCAGGCCCTCGGTGCCATGGTCCTGGAACAGCACGGACAGGTCGTCGACCGGCCCGGCCAGGTAGATCTGGGTGCCGGTGGCGGCGCCGAAGCGCAGCCCGCTGCCGGCCGGCAGGACGTTGACCTGGGTCGCGAACAGGCTCTCGCTACCACTCAGTCCCTCGGCACGGCTCAGATCGGCGCGCATGTCCTGGTGGAGGTAGCGCTGGTGGCGCAGCGCCCGCTTCATCTCGGCCGCGGCCTGGTGCGCCAGGTCGGTCCAGCGCAGGTCCGCGCCGACCTCCAGGCGCAGCGGCACGATGTTGGACACCATGCCGGGGGTGGCGCGCAGCACCGCGTTGCTCCGCGCGGTCACCGGCAGGCCGAGCACCACGCTCGACTCGCCGGTCATCCGCTGGGTGTAGGCGGCGACCGCGGCGACCGCCAGCGCGGGCAGGGCGGTCCTGGCCCGGCGGGCCGCGGCGCGCACGGTGTCCGTCTGCGCGGCGCCGATCCGCCCCACCCGCCGCGTGGCACTGGCCGCGCCACCCGTGTACGTCGAACCGCTCGGCCGGGCGGAGAGCGTGGCAGGCCGGGGCAGGTCGCTCAAGTGCGCCTGCCAGTAGGCCCGGTCCTCCTCGAAGCGCTCCGAGGCCCGGTAGGCGGCGTCCTGCTCCAGCAGTTGGCCGAGGGTGCCGAAGGAGTGGGCAGCGGGCTCCTCACCGCGCTCCAGCGCGGTGTAGAGCTCCGCGATCCGGGTGCTCACCAGGGAGCCGCTGAAGCCGTCCGTGATGATGTGGTGGCCGCCCACGTAGAGGAAGTGCCAGTCGGGCGCGAGCCGGAGCACGACGGTGCGAAACAGCGGCCCGGCCAGCAGGTCGACCGGCCGCTCGACCGCCTCGCGCATCCAGCGCTCGGCGGCCTCCCGCGGCAGCCGCTCACCACTCAGGTCGACCGAGTCCAGGGGGCGGACCGGTCCGTCATGCCGCACTTGCAGCGCGCTGACCCCGTCCGGCCGCAGCCGCACGTGCGCGGTCTCCACCTCACCAACCAGTCGGCGCACCGCCCGGTCGAGCACCGAGAGCGTCAACGGCCCCCGGATATCGGTGTACTGGGCCACGTTGTAGGCACTGCTCTGCGGATCCAGCTGTTGGGCCAGCCAGATTCCGTGCTGTGCTCGGGAAAGCGGCACCAGGGCCGACTCATGCGCAGGCATGGCTTTTCTTACACCCCATTGGTTCGGCGAATCGGCGAATCCGCGACATCGGGAGACCCCGGTCGGACATCGGGAAACCGCGGGTCAGGAGAGCGCGTCCATCAGGACCGCGCATCCATCACGACCGCGCATCCATCACGACCGCGCATCCATCTCGCGGACCAGGCTGAGCGGACGCATGTCGGTCCAGTGCTCCTCGACATGAGCGAGGCACGCCCCGCGCGACGACGGTCCGAACCGCGCCGTCCAGCCGGCCGGCACCTCGATCACCGCAGGCCAGAGCGAGTGCTGTCCCTCGTCGTTGACCAGAACGCAGTACTGGGCGTCGTCGTTCTCAAACGGATTGGTCATGCTTCACCTTTTCGTCTTCTGCCGGCAGGAATCAGGAATGCGGCAGCGCCGCGCACTCGGCGGCAGGAAGGAATCCGAAGAGTCCGCGGAACCGACCGGCACAGTGCGCACGACGCCGGCCCGCCAACCCCCCTCGAATGCCCACGACCTCACATCAACCCCCCAGTTGACGTCACATCAGCAGTCGTGCGGCACTTTCAACCTAGGAGCCCGCCAACGGACCTGTCAATGCGCGAAAGATCATGAAACAGCCGCCGAACGCGCCCCCGCGAGACCCCCCGGACGCGGGCAGCACGCAGCACCCCGCGGACATCCGCAGGGTCAGCGCCGGACACACCGACGCACGAACGTCGCGACTACCGAACCGGTCTTCGCCGACCGCCCGCGCCACCGCCCACGCCGACCACCCCGGAGCCCACCTCGCCCACCCGCACCCGACCCACCCACAGCCGTCGGACAGACCGGAAACCGACCTGCTCGTGCAAGGCCTCACACTCCCCCACTGGGCGGGACCCACCCCACACCAGGGACAGGCCGGCGACTCCCACGCCGCTCAACAACTAAGAACGCGCCGTACCTGACGTTTGGTTACACCGATCCGTGATCTTTCAGAAGCGGAACGGTGACCTCCTGATCCCACACGCCGCCCCGACGCTCCCGGGAGTGATCGCACCTACCCGCCATCCCCGCCGCTCCCATGCCCGATCCCCCTGCACGCGGCGCGGTCGCCGACAGCGTGTACTCGGTCATGATCGCGAGCGCGGCCCACGGGATCAGCCATGGGACGAGAGGCGGCGGCGCAACCACTGGAGTAATCCCCAGCTCCGACTTCGAGCACCTTGGGGACGTCCGGAGCCAGAGCGGGCGGCCAGCTCCTCAGCATCCACGTTGGGGCTGTCACCGCAGACCGGTACGCCCGGCACACCTCGCACGGGAGACCTACCCCTCCCCTGTGCACGACAGGGATCAGCCCCTGACGCACCCCCCGACCAACACCACAACCATCCCGCCCCGGCTGCCCCGAGACCCAACCGTACGAACCGAGCGATTGGCAACAGCCGACCGAAAGACCGCCCCACCCCCGGGCCCGGCCAACATCCTTGGCAACGATTGCGTGTCAGGATCGCCTCTGATCCGCATAGAGTGGGATCGCCCTCCCGACCAACCGACGCCGACTGGCGACGTCAAACATTCAAGAGGCCCCGCCGGAATTAAATCCGGCGAGACCTCCTAACAGCCGCAGATCAACAACAATCTCATTAGCCCTACTCTTGCCAGATCTCAAGATCACGCGGCGCCTTTGCGGCGAGAAGGCTCATAATCGGAGCCCGGCCGACAGAGTTCAGCGCCTCACGGCGCACCCACGACCTCCGGCACTCAGCAGCCCCTTCCCCCTGGAGCAAGGAGCAGAACTCGTCGTGATCAAGGAGCTTCTCGACCACGCCCTCCGTGACGTCGCGGAGCCGACCTCTGAGCCCGACGACGGCGACGACCCACCACTTTGTGCAGCACCCGTCCATTGACCTTGCCGTCAGGTACTGCCGTCAAGATGACCAGAAGGACCTCGCCGAAACGTTCGACGAGGCCCTTCCCTTGTGGCTCACCTGGCCAATTCGCGGCATTTTAACAGAGCGTCCGCACCAATGACGCGCCGATCACGATGCGGGCCGAGAGATGACATCTCGACTCAGGGCCTGTCAGTCAATTAGATTGAACCTCTGCAGGAGGAGGCACCAACGCTCGTCGATGACCTCCACATCGACAATCGGTTTCATGCTGGGGTCAAAATACTCCAACATGTTCCGCGATTCGATGAACGAGATTCCAAGCTCCTCCTGGAACATTCTGAGGAACTCAAGCGGCGTAAGAGCCTGTGACCCTCGCCGAGAGAGGAATTCGAGCAATTCCAAAAAAGTTGCGCCCTCAGCCACAAGGTCTCGCAGCGCGACTTCACCAGACAAGACACTCACCTGTCCTACAGGTTGAGACCCGGAACATGCGCAGGCGCCACCGAGCGCGAAAGCAAGGGCAGCGCCCCCAGGTAAGCAGGCGCACCTTCGAGCACAGCACTCGCATCCATGACATGCCTGTCAAGTAAGCGATTTCTCAGTCTCGATGCGCATAGAAATACAGCGCATAGCTGTCACCGTTTCGCTCGCCCAGAGCGACATGATATCGCCGGAGGCCACCCTTGATTTCGCCCTGAGCACCGAGCAGGCCCGGCGCAAAGTAGGGAAGACTGGCGATCGATCATCCCCGCTCCACAGCTGAGGCCACTCCGGCAGCGCCCCCTATCCAGAGCCACAGCTGACGTCAACCTGCAAAAGTTCCAGGCTCCCGTCAGCCACTGCAGCCTGCTGCCGAGTCGTTAATCCCAATCCATCAGTCGACACCAAACCGCGGCGAAAGGTCTCTACCACGACTCCACACTGATCCGGACCTGATCCGATAGCGGCAGCTTCGAATGCATCCCCGCTCTGGGTGGCAATTCCGAGATCACTGTTACTGGATTGGCGCAACGAAAGCCCGGGAGCCGACACGATGGATGTCAGTGCCCCACTGGACCCTGATCCGATGAAAATGCCTGTGGCAGAGGAGCTTCCAGGATCGACCCGGCCATGAGTCGACACCAGAGTGAAGTGTGAGATTGACACCTTGTCCAGGTAATTATCTGCCGCGGTTGGACCATAGATAGTATAGGCCCAGTACCCAAGGCCACCAAGGCCTACAGTGACATATACTGCGGAGGCCAGGATGATCAGTCGCCGTCGACGCCTCGACACTAGGAATTCACCCCTCTGTTATCATCTTCATATCCCCGAAAGATGGCCTGCGCCTGGCCAACCCAACCGGTCATACTCTCTATGTAGTCGGTTGCCCTCGGACCGAACTGACCATTTGGCACAACACTACCACGGTAGTTACTCTCCCCGGCATTGTACAAACCCTCTGCGATCTGCGCCGGGCTATAGTCGCGACTTATCTTGACTGGCGCACTCTGGATGTATTTCGCGCGAAGATATTTAACGTAGTATGCAGTCACCTTGATAGCCAGGCTGTCATCAAGGGAGAGGTCGGACCATTTCTCCCCGCCGAACTGATCAGGGAAGTTCTTCCGTACCGTACCAAATATGTCTGGCTTCACATTGGTGACACCGAGGGACGCTCCGCCATTCGGCCAGACCTTTAGCTTTGTGCCGACAATACCAGCCAGCTCCCAGCTCTGATACGAGTAGGATTCCTCGCCTACATATTCCATTTTTCCCGACGTCTCCTTCATCGCAAATGCCAACAGGAGAGCAGGGTCGACGTCAGCCTCTTCTCCGTACTTTTTGGACGGCGCCAGCCACTTCCTGACAGAGTCCGGCTTCACAAGAGAGGCATGGCATTCAAATCCACACTTTTCGTTACTGTACTGCGGTTGCGATTGCGGTTGCGGCCGCGTGTCGTCATCGAGCGCTGGAGCAGATTCAACAAAATTCGGGTTGGAGCGGATCGTGTTGACGCTGTCCTGGAGCTTCGAGGCAATTCCTGCCTCGGTTCCGGTGTCGGGGTCCCAAGCCTTCAGGCCGGTCGGGTCCTCAAGATTGACAGGGGCATTGTTGCTGTAGGCGTAGCCGTTCCGCTGCTGTGGGTCGGTGGTTGAGAGTATCGGGTCAGCGCTGAGGAAGCGCCCCGTGCTCGGCTGGTACTCCCGTGCCCCCAGGTTGGTCAGGCCCGTCGTCGTGTCCTTGACCCCGCCCACGAAGCCGCGGTCGCCGGCCCAGTTGCTGGTGTCGGTGTTCGTCGCCCGCGGGTTGCCGAAGGGGTCGACGGGGTTGCGGGTCTGGAACAGGGAGGTGGCGTCGAGGGAGAGGGTGTTGGTGCCGTGCTGGTCGGCGATCTCGTAGGTGTTGGCGGTGGCGGTGCGGACCATGCTCACGCCACCGGGCATGGAGTAGTAGCGGGTGCCGGTGAGGGTCTTGGTGGCCTGGGTGTAGGTCAGTTCGTCGTTGGTGTCGCCCAGGATGACGGTGGTCTTGTCCGGGCTGCGGCGCAGCAGCAGGTTGCCGTCGGCGTCGTAGAGGTAGGTGGTGGTCTGGCCGGCCTGGGTCTGGGAGGCGAGCTTGCCCTCCGCGTCCCAGGTCAGGGTGACGCCGTTGCCGTTGGCGGTGGCGTTGTCCGTGCCGTTCCAGGTGGAGGTGCTCCAGAGGGGGTTCTGGTTCGGGTTCTGCGACGACTTGTAGACGACCAGGTTGCCGTCGTCCTGGAGAGCCAGGTAGGCGCCGTTGTTGCCCCAGGTCACGGAGGACCAGAGGGCGTTGTGGTTGGTGTCGTAGATGACGAAGTTGCCGTCGGGCTGCATGGTGGCCCAGGCGCCGGAGTGGCCGTTGGTGTGGCTGCTCCAGGTCACCGCGCCGGTGCGCAGGGAGACCAGGACGAGGTTGCCGTCGGGCTGCATCGACAGTCGGGAACTGTTGGAGGCGATGCTCTGGCCGGAGCCGAGGACCGCGCCGCCTGCCAGGGTGCGGACGCCCGAGGGGGTGACGGTCTTCGTGGTGTTGCCCGCGGCGTCGTACTGGTCGTTCCCCGCCGGAGAGGCAGCGCCGTGACCGTGTTCTGGCTGCTCGTCAGGGCGTGCGGGCCGCCGTTGCCGTTGCCGTTGCCGTTGTTCACGGTGCCGGCAGCGGAGAAGGACTGGTTGGTGGTGAGGTCCTTGCTGGTGTCACCGCCGGTGTCGTGCTGGACCAGCTGGGTGCGGTTGCCGGTGAGGTCGTAGCTGTAGGACTGCCAGTAGGCGGACGGTCCGCCCACCGTGGTGCGGTTGGGTACCTGGGCGCCGCTGGTGGGGGTGCTGTTGTTGCACGCGCCAAGTGATCCGACCGAGGGCTGCGGAGTCATGTTGACTCCCCCCGTGTCCGACCATGCCGTGGTGAGGCGCCCCAGGTGGTCGTAACTGAAGCACTGGTTGTCCGTCGAGGCCGGGGTGTTGTTCGGGATCGAGAGGATCGAGGTGACCTGACCCACCTGGTTGTAGGCGTAGCGGGTCTGCTGCACCGCGCCGGTCGGGTTCGGCTGGGCGTCGACGAACTGGTAGACCTGACGGCCGGTCGGCTCGTCGTAGGAGTTCGTCACCACGATCTCGGTGCCCCACGGGTTCACGGTGGTGCGGATCGGGCGGCCGTAGGCGTCATAGGCGGTGGCCTTGTCGTATTCCCACTGCGTGCCGTACTCCTGCCCGTAGCTGGTCATCAGCCCGCGCGGGGTGTAGCCAGCACCACCCTCAAGACGGAAGCCCGCATGATCGAGCGTCAGGGCGGGGCCGGGCAGGATCGTGCCCGTGAACACTACCTCGAACCGCAAGCGCCGTATCAGCGCTGTCGCAATCCTGGGTCTCGCCGCATCAGTGGCCGCGACCGGCACCGGACTCGCCGCCACGACCCCGCCGTCCACCGTGCACGCGACCGCCGCCACAGCTGCCGCCGCGCCCCCGCGGTCCTTCCAGGGCACGCTCCCCGCGCCGACCGGCCCCTACGCCGCCGGCGAGGACGTCATCCACCTCACCGACGCGAGCCGTCCCGACCCGTGGGTGCCGTCGTCCGGCCCCCGCCAACTGACCGTCACGATGGTCTACCCGGCCGTCCCGGGGACCGGGACTCCGGCCCCTTACATGACCCTCGCCGAGGCAGCCGGACACATCCAGCACGTGAAGATACCGGCGAGCTCCGGCATCACCCCGCAGAACCTTTCCAGCGTCACCACTCACGCCTTCGACCGCGCGCGGCCGCAGAGGGGCAAGTATCCGCTGGTGGTCCTCTCACCCGGGTTCGGGGACCCGCGCATGGTGCTCACCTCGCTCGCGACCGACCTGGCCAGTCACGGCTACGTCGTCGCGCTCGTCGGCCACACCCACGAGGACAGCGGCGAGACGCTGGCGAACGGCCAGACGCCGCCGTGCGCGATCTGCGATGACCCGAACTTCGACATGGACACGGTCGCCGCCAGCCGCGCGCTGGACGTGTCCTTCGTGATCGACCAGTTGACGCATGGCAATACCGCGTGGCGCCTGGCACACCTCATCGACAAGCACGAGATCGGCATGGCCGGACACTCCATCGGCGGAGCGGCGGCCGCCACCACGATGATCGCCGACCCGCGAGTTCTGGCCGGAGTGAACATGGACGGCAGCTTCGACCCGGCCCCGATGCCCGGCCAGATCAACCGGCCGTTCCTCATGCTGGGTGCGGCCGCCTACCACTCGGCCGGCGGTGGCGACAACTGGGGGCAGGCCTGGGCCGCCCTCGGCGGCTACAAGAAGTGGCTGGCGGTCGCAGGCGCCAACCACCCCAGCTTCACCGACGTGGACCTGCTCGAGGAGGAGGCCGGGTTCCCGACGCCGCCCCTCGACCCCGAACATGGAATCGTGATCACGCGTGAGTACGTGACGGCGTTCTTCGATCAGACGCTGAAGGGGATCCACAGTCCGCTGCTGGACGGCCCCTCGCCGAACAATCCGGAAGTACTCTTCCAGCACTAGCTAGTACTCCAGCTGTAGATCTTGATCACGCCTGTTGGAGGGCCTGACGTTGGTAGTGGCTGCTCCGTGCACGGGCCTGGTGTCGTCGACGCCGGCATGACCAACTGAGCCAGTGCGCCAGGCCGTGTGGTTGCGGTGCGGCGAAGGCGGTGAAGAGACGTTGGATCTCGCCGCAGGTCAGCGGGGCGAGCCCTGGCGGCGTGGTCACGGTGGTCCGTTCGATGGCGGCCGTGACCACGAGGAATGCGTGCGCGAGCATGGCCGGCGTGGTCCCGCGATGCCAGGAGGTCCAGCGGCGGACTCCGTCGCGTCCCAGGACGCGCGGCTGAGCAGGTGCTGCACACCGGCCGGACTGCTGTCACCGGCATGCTCCGCGATCGTCCAGCAGTTCTTCCGTGGCAGCAGAGGCCGACCTACCGACCCGAGATGCTGTCCGCCCACAGGCCAAGATCAAGATCTACAGCTGGTACTAGGTTCACCATGAGATCGGGTACAGGTTTCATGGCACCGTCCTCCTGCGGTGCCCTAGCGTCGTGCCATGACGATTCCAGCTCGACTGAGACGCACGGCCCTCCGGGCCCGGCGGGACACCTGCTTTCTTGCCGCTGGTGTGCTGCCGCACCTGGCGCTGGTGCCCGTGTGGGCCTGGGCGGCGGCGACTACCGCCAGGACGGGGAACTGGCTCCTTACGGTTTCCATGTCGACCGCCCTGGTCCTGCTCGGAACCCCGGTGCTGACGGCCGTTCAGCGGGCTCGCTACCGGGTGCTCATCGGTGTGGACGTCCCCCGGCTCACCCCCACCGCGCCGGAACAATGGACGTTGGCCTCGACCGCCCGGTGGCTCGCGGCGACGCGGCCTTGGCGCAAGATCGGCTACCACCTCCTGCTGGGCCCGCTGCTCGCGCTGCTGGAGCTGCTGGTGCTCGCGGTGGCAGCGGCGTGCCTGGCGGGCGTCATCGCCTCCGCCTGGTCATGGGCGCTGCCAACCGGAATCCGCCAGGACTGGTTCGGCTACCTGACCCAGCTGCCGGCTTACACAGCGGCCGGACTCCTTCTCCTGTGCGCCCTGCCCTGGACCGCGCGGGCAGTAGCCCGGGCCGAGGCGCGGCTGGCGTTGGGCCTGCTCGGGCCCAGCCGGGCGCAGCGGCTCCAGGAGCGGGTCGATCAGCTGGCCGTGAGCCGGACCGACTTGATCGAGGCCGTCGACGCGGAGCGCCGCCGGATCGAGCGCGACCTGCACGACGGCACCCAGCAGCGGTTGGTGTCTCTCGCGGTCAACCTGGGTCTGGCCCTTGCCACCCGCCCGGACCTGCCGAGTGATGACCGCGAGGTGATCGCGAGAGCGCACCTGGAGGCGAAGGAGGCGATCACCGAACTCAATGATCTGGTGCGGGGGCTGCACCCGGCCGTGCTCGAAGACCGAGGTCTGGACGCGGCGTTGTCCGGCCTGGCCGCCCGCACGCCCCTGCCGGTGCGGCTGCGGGTCAATCTGGAGGAGCGGGTGGCGCCCAACGTGGAGTCAGTCGCGTACTTCGTGATCTCTGAGGCGCTGACCAATGCAACGAAGCACGCCAACGCGATGCATGCAGAGGTGATAGTCCGTCAGGTCGGCGAGGTACTGCGCGTGCGCGTTACCGACGACGGGCTGGGCGGTGCCGACGCCGCCGCCGGCACGGGGCTGACCGGGCTGGCCAAGCGGGTCGGCTCCCTCGACGGGGCCTTCCACGTCAGCAGCCCCGTTGGCGGGCCCACCACCATCACCGCGGAGCTGCCGTGCGCGCGGTGATCGCCGAGGATTCGGTGCTGTTGCGGGTCGGCCTGATCAAGGTGCTGGAGATGGGCGGGTTCCAGGTCGTCGCAGAAGCCGGCGACGCGGAGGGGCTGTTGGCGGCAGTGGCGGAGCACCGGCCCGAACTCGCCTTGATCGACGTCCGGATGCCGCCCGGCTTCACCGACGAGGGGGTGCGGGCGGCGCTGGAGATCCGTCGGCGCTGGCCGGGGACGCCGGTGGTGCTGCTTTCGCAGTACGTGGAGGAGCGGTACGCGGCTGACCTGCTGTCTGCGAACACCAGCGGTGTGGGCTACCTGCTCAAGCAGCGGGTTGCCGATGTCGCCGACTTCGTGGCGGCGGTCCGGCGAGTGGCGGACGGGGGCACGGCCCTGGACCCGCAGGTCGTCGCCCAGTTGCTGCTGCTGCGGCGCGACAGCGACCCGCTCGCGCGGCTGACCCCCCGCGAACGGGAGGTGCTCGGCCTGATGGCCGAGGGGCGCTCCAATGCCGGCATCGCGCAGGCGCTGGTGGTCAGCGAGAGCGCCGTGGCGAAGCACATCAACAACATCTTCGCCAAGCTTGACCTGCCCGTGGTCGACGCGGACCACCGCCGCGTCCTGGCCGTGCTGCGGTTCCTCGGAGCGTCCCGGGCCTGACCTTCCCATCCGTGCTCACGATCTACGGCTGGAGCCAGGCGCTAGCAGCGAGGCCTGCTCGCGTCGGGTCCCCGTGCCGGGCAACGCGACCGCGACCAGCCCGTCCACCTCGGTCCTCTCGTACGCGTCCGACAGCCCGGACGGCGAGTCCTGGTCGAACGTCCACCAGCTGACCCACCGCGGATCCACCCGCGGTGGCACCAGCGCCGACGACATCATCGGCCACTTCGCACCCAAGACGAGCATCACACCGGCGCCGCCATCACCGTGCAGAACGACCGCAACCTCGTGCTGTACAGCAGCACGGGCGCCGCGCTCTGGAACAGCAACACCTACCAGCAGGCCGCACCGGGCATCCCGAGCAACGGCAGCTACTCCGTCTCGGCCTGGGTCAAGCTCACCGGGGGCACCGGCGCCGACCAGAGCGCGGTCTGCCAACAGGGCAACAGCGTCCCCTCGGTCAACCTGCAGTACCGCGACGCGACGCACTCGTGGGCCGTCATGACCACCAGCCAGGACAGCGGCAACGCCGGCTGGATCTACACAGGCTCGGCCGGCTGGAGCGGCTACACCGGAGCCTGGACGCACATCACGGCGACCCACTCGGCCGACAACCAGATCCTGACCTTCTCTCTCAACGGCTACCCGGTGAGCTCCACACCCATGACCTCGCCGTGGGTCGCGAACCGCGAGACGACCATCGGTGGCTGCTACGCCAACAACGACCACAGCAAGATCATCAACCAGCTCAACGGCGAGGTCTCCGACGTCCGCAGCTACCCGTTCCAGCTGACCAGCCAGCAGGTCGCCGGCCTCTACAACGTGCCGCGCCAGCAGATCAGCAGCAACATCAGCGGCAGCAACAAGTGCGTGGACAACAGCCAGGCCAACACGAGCGACGGCAACCGGATCCAGATCTTCGGCTGCAACGGCAGCACCACAGCCGGCACGCAGTTGCAGCTCTATGTCCGCAACAAGTCCGCCGCACAGAGCTGGACCATCAAGTAGCCCCGGCTGCGCGATGATTGGACCATTCGACCGTGCCCGGCCCCAGGCGTCCGCCCGGGGCCGGGCACGGTCGTAACAGTCAGGCGAGTCGGGTGGGGGCAGCGGTGTACAGACCGTGGATCCGCTGGGCGTTGGCCACCTCCTGCGGAAGCGCTCGCCGGCCGAAGGTGGCGTTCTCCGGGACGGGCACGGGGCAACGGCCGCTGTGCTCGCCGGATTGGCCGGTTCCTGGTCGATTCCTGGCTGCCATCCGGTTGAGCATGCCGAACCCGACCCGCTGGAGCGGCGAGCGGGGCATGATGTGAGCTGTTTGGCGCTGCTCCAACCGACCGGGCTGGAGCCTGATGATCAGTCAGAATTCTTCTTCAGGAGGGTCGTTCATGACGGACGACGGGGGACTTCGAGGAGTCCGGGCCTGGGCGGAGGCGGCACTGGGGCGGGCCGAGCTCGTTCTGCTGCCGGACCCCAACGGGCCGTTCCGGCTCCAGCTGTCCAACCCGGCGGCCGAGGACGAGCTGATCGCCGAACTCAACGACCTGGTACGTCTGTTGGAGCGGGACGAGGTGCTCTGGCCGGTGCTGGCGGCGCGGCTCGGCGGGCTGCTGGCCATCCGGCAGCAGCAGCGCCCCGGTACGCCCGGGGACCGGTCGCGGGCCCTGCACCTGCTGCGTGCCGCACGGGCCGACGGCGCTGGTCTGTCCCGCTGGGACCGGCAGCGGGCCGCCCTGTACCTGTACACCCTGCTGATTCCGCTGCCGCATGGCGATCCGCGCGAGGCGGTGAGCGACTTCGGAGGCCTGGCCGAGTGGGGCCGCAGGTACGCCACGGTCCTGAGCCCCGACAGCCCGGCGCACGACGAACTCGGCGATCTGCTCGCCGAACTCGACGAGGCTCCGCTGCCGCCGCAGCTGCGCCGGCAGCTCGGCGTGATGTCCGCCGCCCTCCGCACGGCGCCGCCTGGGCCCGACGAGATGGTCGCGCAACTGAAGACGATGTTCGACCTGCTACCGCCGGGATTCCCCATCGCGGAACAGCTGCGGACGCTGCTGAGCACCGGTCCGCTCCGGACGGCGCCAACCGGCGGGACGCCGTCCGGACCGGCCGATCCGACGGTCCCGACGACCGGCCAACAGGAGCCCGAAGCCACCCTGCTGGACCTGTTGGCACCGGTTCTGCGGGGCGACGCGAGGGCCGACCAGCTGGCCGCCCTCGCCGAACTCGCCGGGACCGCCCAGAGGTCGGCAGGCCCCGAGGCCGCCCCGTTCGGCGCCCTGATCCACGCCATGGCCCAGGTGGCGCAAGTGCGGCAGCCCGGTGACCTGCAACAACTCGCCGATGCCGCCGAGTCCGTGCGGCAGGAAGCGGATCGTGTGTCACCGACGAACGGGTGGCTCCCCGCGCTGGGCACCATGCTGTCGACCCTGATCGGCGGGTCTCACAGCCTGACGGGGAGCCTGCAGGACGCCGCAGCCGCCGAGGAGCAGCTCGCCAAGGGGATCGAACAGCTCCAGGGGTCGCCGCTGAACAGTCCCGAGCATCCCCTGGCCGACCTGGCCGGCATCTTCAGGGCGGTTCTGCTCGGGCGCCGTCACGCCCGCGAAGGGAACGCCGACGGTCTGCGGGAGTGCATCGCCACGATCGTCGCGATCCGCGACACCCTCGCCAAGGATGACGACAAGGCGGCGGCCGCCATGATGCTCGGTGTACTCAACGGCGAGCTCTGGCGGATCACCAACGACCCCGAGGCGGGCCGCCGCACCATCCGCCTTCTCAGCGAGATCGAGCAGGCCCAGTCGATCGTCCCCCACCTGGCATCCGTCCTGGGGTCGGGGAGCCTTCGCACCCAGATCGCGAGCTTGCAGGCGCTGATCGATGGCAATCCGGAAGAGCTGCGAGAGGCGCTGGCGGCGCCTGCGGCCGAGCGGAGCGGCGCGTCGCCGGGGACGTGGTGGGGCCGGACGAGCGAGGCGATGGCTCATGGGCTCCTCGCAGGCCTCACCGATGACCCGGCCGATCTCCACCACGCCATCGAGGCATTGGAACAGGTCCGCCCCGATCCGGCCCGGGGCGACAGCAGTTGGCCGGACGGCATGCTGCTCTGGGACCTCGCACAGCTCTACCGCCGCCGAGATGCCCAGGACTCCGGTGACCAGGCCCCGGCCACGCAGGCGATGATCCAGTCCCTGGAGGCTACCGCCGCCGCCGTCCTGCTGGAGTCCGATGCCGAGCACCGTCTGCAGCAGGCCAGGGACGGCGCGGCGCGGGCGGTCCAGGGCGCCTGGTGGTCCGGCGCCAACGGGCGGGCCGAACACGCGATCACCATGCTGGAGTTGGGCCGCTCGATGGTGCTCCAGGCAGCGGCGGTGTCGGCCCGGGTGCCGGAGCGGCTGGCCGCCGCCGGCCATCCGGAGCTGGCCCGCCAGTGGCGGGCGGCCGAGCAGAGCGACGCACAGAAGGCCGCGGTCCCCAGCCGGCTTCGCGGCCAGGCGCTCGCCGCGCTCGGATACCGGGCGGGCAGCGGGCCGTTCAAGCCGCCGCCGCTGCCCGAGATCAGGTCCGCGCTGCGCTCGGCGGACGCCGACGCCCTGGTGTACCTGGTGCCGGGCGGCGCCACCGAGCACGGGCTGGCCGTCATCCTGGGCCCGGACATCGAGCCCTGCGCGCTCAGTCTGCCGCAGCTCGGCAGGGCCGGCCGCGACCCGCTGGACGCCTACGTCGACGTCTGCGCCGAACGCTCCCGGCTCCGCGAGGACGACCCGGACGGCCGGTTGGCGGAGGCCGAGGCGCGCTGGGAGCAGGCGCTCACCGAGCTGTGCGGCTGGGCTTGGCCGGCGGCGGTCAGGCCGATGATCCAGGGGATCGCGGAGAAGCTGGCCGAGGTCCCCGGGTGGCCGGGCGACCGGCCCGACGGGCCGCCGCGCCTGGTGCTGGTCCCATGCGGCAACCTCGGCGTAGTGCCCTGGCACGCGGCCCGGCTGCCCGAGGGCGGCGAGCAGCGCTACGTCTGCGAACTCATGGTGCTCTCCTATGCCGCGTCGGGCCGGGAGTTCCTGCGGTCGGCCGCTCGGCGGCGGCTCGCCCCGGCCAGTCGCCCGGTGCTGCTCGCCGATCCCCGGATGGACCTGACCTGGGCCGAGCAAGAGGTACTGGCGCTGCGCGACAGCTGCTATCCGTCCGCCGAACTCTACGGCGAGTACTACGAGTTGACGGACGAACCGGTGGCCATCGGCACGCCGGAGGAGGTGCTCGCCCTGCTGCCGGGCGGCGGCCGGGCGGCGGAGCGGCCGCCATCGCTGCTGCACGTGGCCTCGCACGGGTCGGCCGGGGTGCGCCCGACCGTCTCGGCGCTGTACCTGGCCGACCTGGCGAGGGCGGAGCCGGCGGACGGGCCGGACGGGCCGGACGGGCCGGACGCCGGACAGCTGACCGTGGCCCGGCTGCTGGAGCGGCCCGCGCCGAGCGAGCCGGCCGCGCCCGGTCCGCTGGTGGTGCTCAGTGCCTGCGAGACGGACCTGAGCACCCGCGATCACGACGAGGCACTCACCCTGGCCACCGCCTTCCTCGCCGCCGGGGCCACGGACGTGGTGGGCTCGCGCTGGGCCACCCGGGACGCCACGTCGGCGCTGATGATGGCCGTCTTCCACCACCACCTGGCCGTGCGCGGGCTGACTCCGGCGCACGCCCTGCGAGCGGCCCAGCAGTGGATGCTCGATCCACACCGCGTCCCGCCCCCGGGACTGAGCCCGGAGCTGCTGCGCCAGGCGGGCGAGCCGCAACTGGCCGAGCCGGCGGTCTGGGCGGCCTTCGTGCACCACGGACGCCCGGGCCCCGCTCCGAGGCCGGCGGCGACCGAACCTCCGATGTGAAACTCATCAACCAGACCAGAGGAAGCAGGAGATGGGACGCTACGTGATCAACGGTGAAGTGGTCGATGTGCGAGAGGACCGGCCGACCGGGGGCCAGCTCAAGCTGGCGACCGGCATCAGGGAGGACGACTGGGTGATGGCCACCCTGCCGAACGGCGAGATCAAGCGGGTGGCGGACCAGGATCCGCTGCCGAACGGCGTGACCGACGTGACGATCGTCCCCCGCTACGAATATGGCTGCTGACCTCACCGCGGCAGGCCGCCGCAGAAGCCGTCTGCAGGCCGAGGTACAACTGATCGCCCAACACTATCGCGAAGTCAACTTCGATACGAAGGACGCCAGTTGGCTGCACGTCGGGAGGTTTCCGGTGCCACGTGGCTGGAACCGGCCGCATGTCGAGATCCTCATCGACGTCCCGCACGGCAACCCCGGGTACCCGTCGGTGGCCCCGCAGTGGTTCTGGACCGACCGCGACCTCCGGACGTCCGACGGCCGATCGATCCAGCACTTCTTCACCTCGGCCGACTACAGCCTCGCGGACCAGAGTTACCTCGACAAGGGCTGGGGCCACTTCTGCATCCACGTCACGTCGTGGCACTCCTCCAACGGCCTGCGCCTGCGCGAGGGCCACACCCTGCTCTCCTACCTCGACCTGATCGCGGCGGTGTTCCGCGACCGCAAGCGGCTCGCCGGAGCGTGACCCGTGAACAGAGCGCGACCCGTGAACGTTGACATCGTCTTCCCGAGCCCGCAGTGGGAACTGCTCCAGCGGCACCTGTTCGAAGCGGCACCGGACCCCGGTGGCCATGGATCGGACGAACAGCTCGCGTTCGCCCTGGCCGCTCCCGTCCAGTCGCCAACCGGCGTGCGGCTGACCATCCGTGAGGTCGTTCCGGCCCGGCCGCAGGACCTGGAACACCGGTCGCCGGTGGCGATCGCCCCCACCGCCGAGTTCGTCGCGGCCGCCCTGTCCCGCTGCAGGCAGGAGGGGTGGAGCCTGGTCGAGGTCCACTCCCATCCCTTCAGCCACGGCCCCGGGACCACGTTCAGCGGGGTCGACTGGTCCAGCGATCGCGCGAAGATGCCCCGGGTGGCCGAGTTGCTGCCCGAGCACACCCTGCACGCGACCATGGTCCTCGGTCGGTCGAGTCTCGATGCCCACTACTACGACCGGGGATCGGCGAGCATCCGGCCGATCCACCGGATCCGCGTGCTCGGCGTCCAGGCCGGCACCCCGCAGCTGATGAGGATCACTCCGACGGGGGCGGCGAACCCGCCGGGCCCCGCACGGAGACGGCTGTGGGGGCGGCGGTCCGGGAACCCGGACGCCACTGCCGAGGACGACCGCTACAGCCGCCAACTCCCCTTGCTCGGCAAGAAGACACAGGAGCTGCTGGCGGAGACGACGGTAGCCGTCGTCGGACTCGGGGGGCTGGGCTCCTTCGCCGCCCTCGAATGCGCGCACCTCGGATTCGGCCGGCTCGTCCTCGTCGACCCGGACACGGTCGAACGCTCCAACCTCAACCGGCTGCTCGGCGCGACGCAGGCGGATGTCGGGCGTCCCAAGGTCGAGGTGTACGCCGACCTGGTGCGCGCCATCGCGCCGACGAGCGCCGTCGCAGCCGTGGCAGGCTCGGTAGGCGTCACAGACGGCGCAGGCGTCACAGACGGCGCAGACGGCGCAGCCGTGGGAGCCGTCGAAGCCGTGCACGACGAGATCCTGAGTGCCGAGGCCCTGGCCCTGGTGCGCACCGCCGACCTGGTCCTGGGCTGCGTCGACAGCCACGGCGCCCGGCTGGTCCTGAACCAGCTCGCCGTCCAGTACGTCATCCCCTACCTCGACGCCGGCAGCGGCACACGACTCGACACCGACCTCCGGGTCACCCACGTCGGCGGGCAGGTCCAGGCCGTCCTGCCCGGCCTGGGGTGCCTGGAGTGCCGAGGGTTCATCGACGCACGCCAGGCGGCGTTCGATCTCGCGCCGCCGCACGTCCGGTCCCGGGAGCTCGCCCACGGGTACGGCACCCGCACGCCGGCACCGTCGGTGGTGTTCCTGAACGGAGTGGTCGCCTCCCTCCTGGTGGCACAGGCCGTGCAGTTGCTCTCGGGTGCACTGCCCACACGGCACGGCGGATCGGTCCCCGCGATCACGCTCTACGACCTGCTCACTCCCTCCCTCACCCCGGTCACAGCCGCAGCCGTCGACGGCTGCCCGACCTGCGGGGCCGACGGCGTCACCGCGCTGGGCGACCTGTCACCGCTGCAGAGCGCGGCCCCTCCCGCCTCGCCACCGGCCGCCCGCCTGACCGCCGTCGGGGACGGCTCTCATGGCTGACCCGATACCCACCAACCGGAACGTCCGCGGCCGGCCCGATCAACTCCCGCCGCGCCGCCGGGTTCAGCCCCCGCAGGAGCCGGCCCGCACCCACCGGCAGCGGCCCCGCCGCGTCGGTGGGGTCATCGGCACGATCGTGCTGGTCGCCCTCGGGAGCGCGGCCGTGATCAGCAGCCGGCACTCGGACGGTCAACAGGGCGATCCCACACCGAGATTGACGGTGCCCACGGTCGCTCCGGCGGCCGATACACCCGCCTTCGACCCGCCGACGGTGCCGGTGCTCGCAACGCCCAACATCGACCCACCGACGGTGCCGCCCCTCGCAACGCCCAACATCGACCCACCGACCCTGCCCGAACCTCCGCCGCCACCACCTCCGCCGCCGCCACCACCACCACCTCCACCGCCGCCACCTCCACCACCCCCGCCGCCGGCGCCTCCTCCTCCTCCCCCACCACCGCCACCGCCTCCGCCTCCGCCACCACCAGCCCACTACGGCGCCATCGCCGCGAGCCACGACGGCAGTACCGGGCGCGCATGGGACTACCCGTCCGCGAACGCCGCCGATCAAGGAGCGCTGGCCCAGTGCCCCCGCTCCGACTGCAAGGTCCTCGTGACGTTCGCCAACAGCTGCGGCGCGATCGCGTACAACCCCGCCACCCGCGTGTACTGGGGTGGCCAGGGAGCCACCCAGGCCGAGGCCGAGGAGTCGGCCATCGACCATGCGGGCGGCGGCACCTGGCTCGCCTGGGTCTGCAGCCCGTGACTGGCGTGTCCACCTCGGCCGTCTGCATGCCCACCAACGGGCGCGCCCGCCACCCACGGGCTGCACGGGAGGGGCGGGCGACCCACGTCGCCGGCCCCTCCGCGGCTCAGTGGAGGGAGCCGAGGACCTGCAACTCGAAGGGCTTGACCTCGTCGGCGCGACCGCTGAGGATCTTCGCGGCCCACTCGGGGTCGCCCAGCATCGAGCGGCCGACCGCCACCAGGTCGAACTCGTTGCGCTCCAGCCTGTCCAGCAGTGCCTCGATGTCCGTGACGCTGGAACGCTCGCCCTCGAACAGCGCCTTGGTGAAGTCGACGTCGAGGCCGACCGAGCCGACGCTGATCGCCGCCTTGCCGGAGACCTTCTTCGCCCAGCCCGCGAGGTTGAGGTCCGATCCCTCGAACTCCGGCTGCCAGAAGCGGCGGGTCGAGCAGTGGAAGGCATCGGCACCCGCCTCGGCGAGCGGGGCGAGGAGCTCGTCGAGCTCCTGCGGCGTCTCGGCGATCTTCGCCTCGTAGGCGCCCACCTTCCACTGGGAGAGCCGGAAGAGGATCGGGAAGTCCGGTGCGACGGCCTGGCGGCAGGCGGCCACGACCTCGGTGGCGAACCGGGCCCGGGAGGCGATGTCGCCGCCGTAGGCGTCGGTGCGCTGGTTCGTCCGAGCCCACAGGAACTGGTCGATGAGGTAGCCATGGGCTCCGTGCAGTTCGATGCCGTCGAAGCCGCGGGCCTCGGCCGCGGCCGCGCCGGCGGCGAAGGCCGCGACCACGTCGTCGATGTCCTGCAGGGTCATCTCCTTGCCCGGCTCCGAGCCGTCGATGGAGATGCCCGAGGGGCCGACCCGCGGGGCCTCCGGGACCGGCGGCGCACCGGCGACGCGCGCCATGCCCACGTGCCACAGCTGCGCCGCGATCTTCCCGCCCGCCTGGTGGACCGCCTGCGCCACGTTGCCCCAGCCGGCGAGCGCCTCCTCGCCGTAGAACCGGGGGACGCGGTCGCTGCTGCCCGCGGAGTCGTGCCCGATGTACGTCCCCTCGGTGACGATCAGGCCCGCCCCACCGGCCGCCCGGCGGGCGTAGTACTCCGCCACATCGGCGCCCGGCACCCCGCCGGGCGAGAACTCACGGGTCATCGGGGCCATGACGATCCGGTTCCGGAGAGTGAGGCCGCCCAGGGAGAAGGGGCGGTCTAGAACACTCGTGGTGCGCGCGGTCGAGTCACTGGAAGGCAAGACATTCACTCTCTATCGAGGGGTGGCCACACCTCTGACGGTACGGCCTGGTCCTCTTCCGCTAACTGCGAAACCTGCGCCACAGTTCCCGCTCCAGCTGGTCCTCCTGATGATGTGTCAGGACCTGGACGGCGACGGGCACGCTGATCAGGGAAGTCACTGCTCCGGGCTGGTTGACACGGTGTCAGGTCCGGGT
The DNA here is from genome assembly GCF_042957465.1 of Kitasatospora sp. NPDC008050. Classification (NCBI taxonomy): domain Bacteria; kingdom Bacillati; phylum Actinomycetota; class Actinomycetes; order Kitasatosporales; family Streptomycetaceae; genus Kitasatospora; species Kitasatospora sp. NPDC008050. The sequence goes on along the minus strand of NZ_JBIBIJ010000017.1, from coordinate 175,961 downwards.
GCGCGCATCGAGCGTTCGGCGCACGTCGACGTCGTGGTAGTAGGTACGGCCCCGCGCACTGCGGCGGCGCCACTGCTGCTCGCTGGCGTGGCGGTAGACGCTGCCGGGCGCGATGCCCCACAGTTCGGCGATCTGGCCGGCGCTCACCCAGCGCACGTTCTGCTCGGAGACCTCAGAAACCTCGGAGACCTCGGAGACCTCGGAGACCTCCGCAGCCGGCCCACCCTGCGCCCCACCCTGCGCCAGACGGCTGCTCAGCTTGAGCCATTCGTCCGCCGCCCAGCGGTGCGACGGCACGGCGTCACAGCTGATCTCGGCCGGTGCGCCGGGCCGCCGCACCTGCGTGACGGCCGTCAGCCCCCCGCGGCAGTCCGCCTCGACGCAGTCACCGATCGGCACCCGGCGGAGCTGGGAGGGGTCGATCACCCGCTGTGCCTGGCGCACCAACGTCGCCACCTCGTCGGACAGTTCACCGGCAGCGCAGTGGGAGGTCAGCCAACCGGAGTGCCGGATCAGGAACTCGGCGAGCCTGGCCACCCCACCAACCGCCGCACCGGCCACCCCACCCGCCGCCGCATCCGCCGCCGCACCGGTCACCGCGCCCGCCGCCGAACCGGTCACCGCGACCGGCGGCACGCCGACCTGCCGCTCGTCGACGACCAAGGACGCCCAGGAGCGGAGCACCGAGACGATCGACGTTCGCGCATCGGCCGCGGCCGTGTTGAAGGGCATGCCGGGCAGCGGGCCGCCGGAGATCTTCTCGCGACGCCGGTCGGAGCCGCCGAGTCGCAGGCCGCACTCGTCGTACAGCCGGGGCAGTCTCCTCAACTCCCCTACCAGGCGGTCGCCGCAGGCCGGGCAGAGCCGGGTCCCGGTGACGGCGAGACGCCGGGCCCGGCCCGTCCGCTCCGCTCCACGGCACGCGACGCCCTCGCAGAGCGCCATCGCCGTTCCCGCCGCTGTCGCCCTTCCCGCCGCTGTCGCCGTCGCCGTTCCCGCCGCCGGCGCGTGCGCCAGGTCCCGGGTCATGGTCTCCCCCCACTTCTCCGTGTACCGCGAAGGTAATTCGCCGATTCGTGAACGAGCAAGACGGGAGGCCGTTTTCTGTAGGTTCTGTGTAGTGGATTTCTCCTTCCCCTGGGAAACCTGTCCTGCCTCTGATCCGAAGCCCGCCGGCACAGCACCCTCCTGGCCTTCGGGGGCCAATGGCCCGCCACCGCGACCCTCCCCGGTGGGGCCGGGCGCAGCGTCGGCGACCTGCGGCCGGCCTCGCGAACGTCATGTAACTCTCCTGAAACAAACGGGACTTGGCTGACCCTTCAGTCAACCGGCCGGCCGGTCGGCCGAGTTGCAAGAGCGGCCGGAAGTGCGGACTTGACATTGATCTGACGCAAGCTTGTTGCTCCCTTGAAAGAGTGACCTTGACATGGATCGCTCTTCCGAAGAGGCTGGTTATTAGTCTCCGCAGCACTGTATGGATTCACCGATGAGCGCTTGTCGGCCTGTCTGAATGGCCGCTCCCTGCGAGACCCCGCTCATTCGCGGAATCACGTGCCGCCTCTGCAGCCCCGCCCACCGAAGACCGGCTCCGGTGCGCTGCGTTGACGTCCAGACCATTCCGACCCCGAGGACAGGTACATGGATGCTTCAGTCATAGTCGCCGGTGCTGGCCCGGCAGGACTCACGCTCGCCGCCGAGCTGCGTCTCGCGGGCGTCGATGTCATCGTCCTGGACCGCCTCGCGGAGCGGACCGGGGAGTCCCGCGGGCTGGGGTTCACCACACGCACGATGGAGGTCTTCGACCAGCGCGGGCTGCTGTCCCGGTTCGGTGACATGGGGACCAGCAACGCGGGTCACTTCGGCGGCCTGCCAGTGGACTTCGGGGTTCTCGACAGCGTCCACCAGGCAGCGAAGACCGTTCCGCAGTCGACCACCGAGACGATCCTCGAAGAGTGGACGGTGAGCCTGGGAGCGGACCTCCGGCGCGGCTGGGAGCTGCTCTCACTGCGGGACGACGGGGACGGCGTCGAGGTCGTGGTCCGGGGGCCGGAGGGCGAGCAGCAGCTGACGGCCGCCTATCTGGTGGGATGTGACGGCGGCCGCAGCACCGTGCGGAAGGCCGCGGGCTTCGACTTCCCCGGCACCGCGGCCACCATGGAGATGTTCCTCGCCGACGTCCGGGGCGTCGACCTCAAGCCGCGCCTGATCGGTGAGACGCTGCCGGGCGGCATGGTCATGGCCGGCCCGCTCGGCGACGGCGGCTTCACCCGCATCATCGTCTGCGAGCACGGGGCCCAGCCCCGGCAGCGGACCGAACCCCCCACCTTCCAGGAGGTGGCCGCCGCCTGGCAGCGGATCACCGGCATCGACATCTCGCACGCCGAGCCCGGTTGGGTCAGCGCCTTCGGCGACGCGACCCGCCAGGTCACCGAGTACCAGCGGGGCCGGGTCCTGCTGGCCGGGGACTCCGCGCACATCCATCTGCCGGCCGGCGGCCAGGGCATGAACACCGGCATCCAGGACGCGGTCAACCTCGGCTGGAAGCTGGCGGCGGTGGTCCGCGGCACCGCCCCGGCGACGCTGCTCGACACCTACCACGGCGAGCGCTTCCCGGTCGGGCAGCGGCTGATGCTGAACACCAAGGCCCAGGGGCTGCTCTTCCTCAGCGGCCCGGAGATCCAGCCGCTGCGTGACGTGCTGGGCGAGCTGATCCGCTACGAGGAGGTCAGCCGCCATCTCGCCGGCATGGTGAGCGGGTTGGAGATCCGCTACGACGTGGGCCGGGGCAGCCACCCGCTGCTCGGCCTGCGCATGCCGCACCTCGAACTGGTCGACGACACGCGCAAGACCAGCAGCACCGCGCTGCTGCACCCGGCGCGGGGCGTGCTCCTGGACCTCGAGGACAACGCCGAACTCCGCAACCGGGCGGCGGGCTGGTCGGACCGGGTGGACATCGTGACGGCGGCGCCGCACGGAGTCCCGCAGGACAGCCCGCTCCACGGCACCGCGGCCGTGCTGGTCCGCCCCGACGGACACGTGGCATGGGCCGCGCCCGGTAGCCATCACGACCTGCCCATGGCACTGGAGCGCTGGTTCGGCCCCTCTCGAATCCAGCAGGCCTGACCAGGCCCTCTCGAATCCAGTAGGCCTGACAAGGAGAGACAGATGCACAGCACATTGATCGTGGCTCGGATGGAGCCCCGTTCGGCTGAGGACGTCGCCCGCCTCTTCAGCGAGTTCGACGGTAGCGACATGCCGCACCGGATGGGCACGCGACGCCGTCAGCTCTTCTCGTACAAGGGGCTCTACTTCCACCTCCAGGACTTCGACTCCGAGGACGGCAAGGAGCGGATCGAGGAGGCCAAGACGGACCCACGGTTCGTCGGCATCAGCGAGGATCTCAAGCCGTTCATCACCGCCTACGACCCGGCCACCTGGCGCTCCCCCGCGGATGCGATGGCGCAGCGCTTCTACCAGTGGACGGCGCTGTGACCGCGCCGCACGACCGGCGGGTCGTGATCACCGGCATCGGCGTCATGGCGCCCGGCGGGGTGGGGACCAAGGCCTTCTGGAGCCTGCTGACCGACGGCCGCACCTCCACCCGGCGGATCAGCCTCTTCGACCCCTCCCCCTTCCGCTCCCAGGTCGCGGCGGAGGTCGACTTCGACGCCGATCTGCTCGGTCTGAGCCCGCAGGAGATCCGGCGGATGGACCGCGCCGCGCAGTTCGCGGTGCTCACCGCCCGGGAGGCGGTGGCGGACAGCGGGCTCGAATTCGCCAGCCTGGATCCGCACCGGCTGGGGGTGACCATCGGCAGTGCGGTCGGCGCGACCATGGGTCTGGACCGGGAGTACCGGACGGTCAGCGACAGCGGCCGGCTCGACCTGGTCGACCACACCTACGCGGTGCCGCACCTCTACAACTTCCTGGTCCCCAGCTCCTTCGCGACCGAGGTCTCCTGGGCGGTGGGCGCCGAAGGGCCGAGCACGGTGGTCTCCACCGGTTGCACCTCGGGTCTCGACTCGATCGGGTACGCCACCGAGCTGATCCGCGAGGGCACGGCGGACGTCATGGTCGCCGGAGCGGCGGACGCCCCGATCTCACCGATCACCGTGGCCTGCTTCGACGCGATCAAGGCGACCACCCCGCGCAACGACGACCCGGAACACGCCTCACGCCCCTTCGACAGCACCCGCAACGGGTTCGTCCTGGGCGAGGGCGCGGCCGTCTTCGTCCTGGAGGAGTTGCGGAGCGCCCGCAAGCGCGGTGCCCGCATCTACGCCGAGATCGTCGGCTACGCCAGCCGGAGCAACGCCTTCCACATGACCGGGCTGCGCTCCGACGGCCGCGAGATGGCCGAGGCCATCCGGGTCGCGCTGGACGAGGCCCGGCTCGACCCCGAGTCCATCGACTACATCAACGCGCACGGATCCGGCACCAAGCAGAACGACCGGCACGAGACCGCCGCCTTCAAGCGCAGTCTGGGCGAGCACGCCTACGCGGTGCCGGTCAGCTCCATCAAGTCGATGGTCGGCCACTCGCTCGGGGCCATCGGAGCGATCGAGATCGCCGCCTCCGCGCTCGCCATCGAGCACAACGTCGTGCCCCCGACGGCCAATCTGCACACCCCCGACCCCGAGTGCGACCTCGACTACGTGCCGATCACCGCACGCGACTGGAGGACCGACGCCGTCCTCTCGGTCGGCAGCGGCTTCGGCGGGTTCCAGAGCGCGGTGGTGCTGGCCCGTCCCGAGAGGAGTGCCGGATGACCGGCGGCACCGCCAAGGTCGTCGTCACCGGAATGGGCGTCGCCGCCCCCAACGGCCTCGGTGTGGCGGACTACTGGGAGGCCACCCGGGCCGGCCGCAGCGGCATCGGCCGCATCTCCCGGTTCGACGCCTCCGGCTACCCGGCCCAACTGGCCGGCGAGATCACCGGGTTCGACGCCAAGGAGCACCTGCCCGGCCGGCTCCTCCCGCAGACCGACCGGATGACCCAGATCGCCCTGGCGAGCACCGACTGGGCGTTCGCCGACGCCGGTGTGGACCTGGCGACGCTGCCCGAGTACGACATGGGCGTGATCACCGCCAGCGCCTCGGGCGGCTTCGAGTTCGGCCAGCGCGAGCTGAAGGCGCTGTGGAGCCAGGGCAGCCGGTACGTCAGCGCCTATCAGTCCTTCGCCTGGTTCTACGCGGTCAACAGCGGCCAGATATCCATCCGCAACGGCATGCGCGGTCCCAGCGGCGTGGTCGTCAGCGACCAGGCCGGCGGGCTGGACGCCGTCGCCCACGCCCGGCGGCAGGTCCGCAAGGGCACCCATCTGATGGTCTCGGGTGCCATCGACGCCTCGATCTGCCCGTGGGGCTGGGTCGCCCAGCTGGCCGGCAACCGGTTGAGCACCAGCGACGACCCCGAGCGGGCCTACCTGCCGTTCGACTCCGGTGCCCGCGGGCACGTGCCCGGCGAGGGCGGCGCGCTCCTGGTGCTGGAGAACCTCGACCGGGCCCGCGAGCGCGGCGCCCAGCGGATCTACGGGGAGATCGCCGGCTACGGGTCCACCTTCGACCCCAAGCCGGGCAGCGAGCGTGCGCCCGGCCTGCGCAAGGCCATCGAGCTGGCACTGGAGGACGCCGGGATGCGGCCGGAGCAGATCGACGTGGTGTTCGCCGATGCGGCGGCCATCCCCGAGCTGGACCGGATCGAGGCCGAGGCGATCACCGGGGTCTTCGGGCCCCGGGGCGTGCCGGTCACCGCGCCCAAGACGATGACCGGGCGGCTGTACTCCGGCGCGGCTCCGCTGGACCTGGCCACGGCCTTCCTCACCCTGCGGGACGGAGTGATCCCGCCGTCCATCCGGGTGTCCCCGTCCGACGACTACGACATCGACCTGGTCACCGACCGGCCGCGGACCGCCTCGGTGCGCTCCGCGCTGGTCCTCGCCCGCGGCTACGGCGGCTTCAACTCGGCCGTCGTCGTGCGTGCCGTCGACCAGTGACCACCGGACCCGCTACGTGCGACAGCACCTACAACGTAAGGACAGCCATGCCTGCCCGTGAATTCACCCTCGACGACCTCAAGCGCATCCTGCACGAGGCCGCCGGCGCGGACGAGAGCGTCGACCTCGACGGTGACATCCTCGACACCGACTTCGAGTCGCTGGGCTACGAATCCCTGGCGCTGCTGGAGACCGGCGGCCGGATCGAGCGCGAGTTCGACATCGTCCTGGACGACGACACGCTGACCGGCAGCGGGACACCGCGCACCCTGATCGAGGTCGTCAACGCCCACCTGGTGCCCGCGCCGACCCACTGAGTCCCGCCGGATCCACTGAGTCCCGCCGCGCCGCCGCGCCCGGCCGGCCCGTGCGTCCCGTTCCGCTGCCGCCGTGCCCGGTCGCGCGCACCGCGGCAGCGGAAGTACCAGCCGCCGCCCATCGATGTTTCCAGGAGAAGGACATGACGCAGCAGAATCCGAAAGCCGCCGTCGTCACCGGTGCGACCAGTGGCATCGGCCTCGCGGTCACCCGGCTGCTCGCCCAGCAGGGCCACCGGGTGTTCATCTGTGCCCGCACCGAGGAGAGCGTGACCCGGACGGTCAAGGAGCTGCTGGACGAGGGGCTGGACGTCGACGGTGCGCCCTGTGACATCCGCTCCACGGCGGACATCCAGCGCTTCGTGGGGCAGGCGGTCGACCGCTTCGGCACCATCGACGTGCTGGTCAACAACGCGGGCCGGAGCGGCGGCGGCCCCACCGCCGGTATCAGCGACGAGCTCTGGTTCGACGTCATCAACACGAACCTCAACAGCGTCTTCCTGATGACCCGCGAGGTGCTGAACGCCGGCGGCATGGCGGCCAAGGACCGCGGCCGGATCATCAACATCGCCTCCACCGCCGGCAAGCAGGGCGTCGTCCTGGGCGCCCCCTACTCGGCCTCCAAGCACGGGGTGGTCGGCTTCACCAAGGCGCTCGGCAACGAGCTGGCCCCCACCGGCATCACGGTGAACGCCGTCTGCCCGGGCTATGTGGAGACGCCGATGGCGCACCGGGTGCGGCAGGGCTACGCGGCCGCCTGGGAGGTGACGGAGGACCAGGTGCTGGAGAAGTTCCAGGCCAAGATCCCGCTCGGCCGCTACTCCACCCCGGAGGAGGTCGCCGGCCTCGTCGGCTACCTCGCCTCGGACACCGCCGCCTCCATCACCTCCCAGGCGCTCAACGTCTGCGGCGGCCTGGGCAACTTCTGAGCCCGGACCAGCCCCGGACAAGTCCCAGGACAGCCCCCGGACAGCCCCCGGACAGCCCGGACCCGTACCAGACAAGCCCCAGACAAGGAGAGAGCGATGACCGTGCGCGAGGTCGAGCACGAGATCACCATTGCCGCGGCCGCGGAGCAGGTGTACCGGCTGATCGCGGAGGTCGAGAACTGGCCGCTGATCTTTCCCCCGTCCGTCTACGTCGACCACGTCGAACGCGGCGAGCGCGAGGAGCGGATCCGGATCTGGGCCACCGCCAACGGCGAGGCCAAGGGCTGGACTTCACGCCGCACCCTGGACCCGCAGGCGCTGCGGATCACCTTCCGGCAGGAGGTGCCCGCACCCCCGGTGGCGGCGATGGGCGGGACCTGGATCATCGAGCCGCTCGGCACGGACGAGTCCCGGGTCAGGCTGCTGCACGACTACCGGGCCATCGACGACGACGCCGAGAAGCTCGCCTGGATCGACCAGGCCGTCGACCGCAACAGCCGCTCCGAGCTCGCCTCGCTGAAGAGCAACGTGGAGCGCGTCACCGGCGCCGCCGAGCTGACCCTCTCCTTCACCGACAGCGTGGACATCAAGGGCTCGGCCAAGGACGTCTACGACTTCATCAACGAGGCCCAGCTCTGGAGCGAGCGGCTGCCGCACGTCGCGCAGGTCTCGCTGACGGAGAACACCCCGGGGCTCCAGGTCCTGCGGATGGACACGACGACCAAGGACGGCTCCGTCCACACCACCGAGTCCGTCCGGGTCTGCTTCGCGCACCACCGGATCGCCTACAAGCAGACGACGCTGCCGGCGCTGATGAGTCTGCACACCGGGTACTGGCAGCTCGACGAGGGGGCCGACGGCGTCACCACCGCCACCTCCCAGCACACGGTGGTGCTGAACACGCAGAACATCGCCAAGGTCCTGGGCGAGGACGCCGGGATCGCGCAGGCACGCGAGTTCATCCGCCACGCGCTGGGCACCAACAGCCGGGCGACGCTCGGCCACGCCAAGGAGTACGCGGAAGCGCGGCGCTGAGCGGTGGGCGACCAGAGCAACGGTGTGCTGGACACCGATGTGATCGTGGTGGGCGCCGGCCCGGTCGGACTGCTGCTCGCCGGGGAGCTGCGCACCGGCGGCGCGCGAGTGATCGTCCTGGAACAGCTGGCCTCGCCCACCACCGAGTCCCGTGCCTCGGTCCTGCACGCCCGGACGATGGAGATCCTCCACGACCGGGGCCTGCTCGACCGGCTGGGACCGCCGCCGGACGCCGGCCCCGGCCACTTCGGCGGCATCCCGCTCGACCTGACCGCCGCGGGCCCCAGTCCCTTCGCCGGGCAGTGGAAGGCGCCGCAGACCCTGATCGAGGCGGTGCTCCAGGCGTGGGCCACCGGGCTCGGGGCCGAGGTCCGGCGCGGGCACACCGTGACGGGTCTGGCCGCGGGAGCCGACCGGGTGCTCGTCGCGGCCACCGGGCCGGGCGGTGTGCGGCAGCGGCTGAGCGCCGCGTACCTGGTGGGCTGCGACGGCGAGCGGAGCACGGTGCGGCGGCTGGCCGGCTTCGACCTCGTCGGCGACCGCCCCACCAAGGAGCTGCTCCGCGCGGACCTCGCGGGGATCGAGATACCCGACCGCCGCTTCGAACGGAACGCGAAGGGGGTGGCCAACGCCCGCCGGGGGCCGAACGGCATCACCCGCGTCATGGTGCACGAGTTCGGCCGGGCCCCCGAACCGGGCGGGCCGCCGGTGGACTTCGCGGAGGTCGGCCGGGTCTGGGCGCGCGTCACCGGCGAGGACATCAGCGGTGCCGAACCGGTCTGGGTCAACGCCTTCCACAACGCCCGCCAACAGGTCACCCGCTACCGACAGGGCCGGGTGTTCCTGGCCGGGGACGCCGCCCACGTCCAACTGCCGGTCGGCGGGCAGGCGCTCAACCTCGGGCTCCAGGACGCGGCCGACCTCGGCTGGAAGCTCGCGGCGCACACCACGGGGCGCGCGGCCGAGGACCTGCTCGACACCTACCACGCCGAGCGTCATCCGGTGGGCGCACGCGTGCTCGGCACCATCGAGGCGCAGGCCCAGCTGATGTTCGCAGGCCCCGAGATGGACGCGCTGCGAACGGTTTTCAGGGAGCTGCTGGCGACCGGCGCGGCCCGCCGCCACCTCGCCGCCACGATCGCCGGACTCGACCGCCCCCGCTCCGACCGTCCCGGCTCCGCCCGGCCCCACGCCGGCCAACCCCACGCCGGCCAACCCCACGCCGGCCAACCCCACGCCGACCGTCCCGGCTCCGCCCGGCCCCACGCCGACCGTCAACGGACCACGCACAGGAGGACCACCACCATGGGCAAGCTCACCGGCAGGACCGCGCTCGTCACCGGCTCCAGCCGAGGCATCGGACGGGCGACCGCGGTGCGGCTGGCACGCGAGGGTGCGCTGGTCGCGGTGCACTGCTCGCACAACAAGCAGGCCGCCGACGAGACCGTGGCGACGATCGAGAAGGACGGCGGCCGGGCCTTCGCCGTGCAGGCCGAGCTGGGCGTCCCCGGCGATGTCCACGAGCTCTTCCTGGCCGTGGAGCGGGGCCTGAAGGAGCGCACCGGGCGGACCACGCTCGACATCCTGGTGAACAACGCCGGGGTCATGGGCGGGGTCGCCCCCGAGGACGTCACCCCCGAGCAGTTCGACCGGCTCTTCGCCGTCAACGCCAGGGCGCCGTTCTTCATCGTCCAGCGGGCGCTGAGCCTCATCCCGGACGGCGGCCGCATCATCAACATCTCCTCCGGACTGACCCGCGTGGCGAACCCGCAGGAGGTGGCGTACGCGATGACCAAGGGCGCCATCGACCAGCTCACGCTGCACTTCGCCAAGTACCTGGGCCCGCGCAACATCACCGTGAACAGCGTGGGCCCCGGCATCACCGACAACGGCACCCCGATCTTCGACAACCCGCAGGCCGTGGCGCAGATGGCGCAGCTGTCGGTGTTCAACCGGGTCGCGCAGACCTCCGACGTCGCCGATGTGGTGGCCTTCCTGGCCGGCGGTGACGCCCGCTGGATCACCGGCTCCTACCTCGACGCCAGCGGCGGCACGCTGCTCGGCTGATGACCACGCTCCCCGTCGATCCCGCCACCACCACGGCCGGCGCGGGCCGCAGCCGCAGGCAACGGGCCCTGCTGTTCGTGCTGGCCGGCAACATGCTCATCGACGCCCTGGAGGTGTCGGTGCTGCTGGTCGCGATGCCGGCCGTCAAGGACGACCTCGGCCTGTCGCTGTGGAACACCCAGTGGGTGATGAGCGGCTTCGCGCTCGGCTTCGCCGCGCTGCTGCTGCTCGGCCCCGCCATCACCGCCCGCTGGGGCCGGCGCCGGGTCTACCTCGCGGCCCTGGTCGTCTTCGTGGCGGCCTCACTGCTCGGCGGACTCGCCGACCAGGGCGCGCTGCTGATCCTCACCCGGGTGGTCAAGGGGATGTGCGCCGCGCTGACCGCCCCGACCGGGCTGGCGATCATCAGCACCACCTTCCGGGAGGGGCCCGAACAGCGCCGGGCCGTGTCGGTCTACTCGCTCTTCGGAGCGGTCGGCTTCACCGCGGGCCTGCTCTGCTCCGGGCTGCTCACCGAGCTGAGCTGGCGCTGGAGCGTCGTCTGCTCCGCGCCGGTGGCGCTGGTGCTGCTGGTCTTCGGTCTGCGGCTCGTCCCCGGCGACCAGCACGCCACCGGCAGCGCGCCGCGGGTGAAGGCGGCGCTGTTGCGCAACGGCCCGCTGCTGCGCTCCGCGCTCTGTGCGGCCTCGCTCAACGGCGCCTACCTCGGCCTGCTGCTCCTGGTCACCTTCCAGCTGCACGCCCAACTGGGCTGGAACTCCTGGCAGACGGCGCTGGCCTACCTGCCGGCCTGCGTGCCGCTCGCACTCTCGCTGCCCTTCGCGGGGCGGCTGGTGGGACGCCTCGGCACGGACCGGCTGATCGTGGCCGGCGCCCTCTCGGCGACCCTCGGCGACGCCCTCTACCTCTGGCAGGGCACGCCGCGTTCGTATCCCACCGGCGTCCTGCCGACCATGCTGCTCGTCGGCGCGGGCTTCGTCCTCTCCTTCGCGGCCCTCAACATGCAGGCCACCTCCGCGATCCCGGCCGCGGAGAAGCGGCTGGCCGTGCCGCTCTACCAGACCGCCGTCCAACTCGGCGCCGTGCTGGTGCTGCCGGCGGTCGCCGCGCTGATCGGTGGTCACGGCGGGTACCGGCCCGCGCTCCTGCTCATCACCGCCGTCGGCGCCGCCGGCTCGCTCGTCGCGCTCACCGGAGTACGACGCCGGCGCCCCGCCGCCTCCTGATCCACCCTCCACCGGCCGGACCCGGCCGACCGTACGAATGGAGCTCATCGATGCGTGTCCTGTTCACCGTCTTCCCGGCATCGGCCCACCTCTATCCGGTCGTCCCGCTCGCGTGGGCGCTGCAGGCCGCCGGGCACGAGGTCGTCGTGGCGGCCCACGAGGGTGTGGTCGACCCGGACGTGATCAAGAACATCACCAAGGCCGGCCTCACCGCGCTGTCGCTCGGCCGCAAGGAGGAGCTGCCCGACGCGCTGGGCCGCCACACCAGCGAGATCAAGCCGGACCGTCCCACCCTGGCGTTCGACCCGCTGGACGAGAACCCGGACACCTGGCGCCTGGCCCGGTGGTTCGTCGCGGGGATGCTCAACCTGCACTATCCCACCAAGCTCACGGAGGACGGCCGCCGTCCCATCGTCGACAACCTGGTGGAGTTCGCCCGCGCCTGGCGCCCCGACCTGGTGCTGTGGGACCCGCTGGTGCTGCCCGCCCCGATCGCCGCGAAGGCCTGCGGTGCCGCGCACGCCCGTCTCCTGTGGGGCACGGACAACATCGGCGTGATCCACTCCCGGACGCGGGCGGAACTGGCCGACCCGATCCCGCAGCAGCCGGGCGAGGACCCACGGCTGTGGCTGACCGAGGATCCGCTGGAGGCGTGGATGCGCCCGATCCTTGAGGCCCACGGTCTGGAGTTCAGCGCGGAGATGCTGCTGGGCCAGTTCAGCCTGGACCTGACCCAGTCCCGGATGCGCCAGCCGCTCGACCTGACCTACGTCCCGGTCCGCCGCGTCCCGTACACGGGGGCGGCCGAGTTCCCGTCCTGGCTGCACTCGCGCCCGGAGCGGCCCCGTGCGGTGCTGACCCTGGGCATGAGCCGCCGCAACATCTTCGGCAAGTACAGCGGCTTCCCGATGCGCGAGCTCTTCGACTCGGTGGCCGAGCTGGACCTGGAGCTGGTCGCCACCCTGAACAGCGACCAACTGGCCACCGTGGGACCGATTCCGAAGAACGTCCGCACCATGGAGTACATCCCGCTCAACCAGGTGCTGCCGACCAGCGCGGCGGTCATCCACCACGGCGGCGGCGGCACCTTCGCCTCGGCCGTGGCGTTCAAGGTGCCGCAGCTCGTGGTGCCGCTGCCGATGTGGGACGAGATGGTCACGGCCCGCTACGTGGTCGAGCGGGGTGCCGGGCTGGTGGTCGAGCCGGAGGGGCTGGACGTGGCCGACATCGCCAAGCAGCTGGTCCGGCTGATCGAGGAGCCCTCCTTCCAGGCCGGGGCCCGCGGCCTGTACGAGGACATGCTCTCCGCCCCGGCCCCGAAGGACATCGTCCCGGTCCTGGAGCGGCTGGCCGAGCAGCACCGCGGCTGAGCCGACTCCCTGCCACCACACGGGACCGACGTGCCGGCATGACGCGGCACTTCCGCGTCGAGAGGACTCCCTGCCATGCGTGTACTCATCGTCTCCACCCCGATCGCGAACCACTTCCTGCCACTGGTCCCGCTGGCCTGGGCCCTGCGGTCCTCGGGCCACGAGGTGATGGTGCTCGGCCAGCCGGACGTGCTGCGCTCGGTGCGGGCCGGCGGCCAGACCACGGTGACCATCGGGGAGCTCTTCAACTGTGACGACATGCTGCTCGACGGTCTGGGGCAGGAGCAGCGGCCGCTCCAGGTGCGGCCGCGCCCTGCCGCGGAGGTGCTCGGCGGCTACGGCCGGCTCTGGATGTACCACGCGAAGGCCGTGTTCGCCCGGTATCTCGAATACGCCGAGGCGTACCGCCCGGACCTGATCATCGCCGACCCGCTGGAGTACTGCTCCCTGATCATGGGCGCGGTGCTGGAGGTCCCGGTGGTCCACCACCGTTGGAGCGTCGACGAGATCTCGGGGGTGGCCCGCCGGTCGATCCGCCCGGACCTCCAGGAGCTGTGCGACAGCCTCGGCGTGCCCGCCCTGCCCGACCCCGCCCTGCTGCTCGACCCGTGCCCGCCCAGCCTCCAGGTGCCGGGCGTCGAGCAGGGCGCGCCGATCCGGTACCTGCCGTTCAGCGGCAGCGGCCAGCAGCCCTCCTGGCTGTGGGAGCGGCGGGCGCCGGGCGGGCCGCGGCGGGTGGCCGTCTCCCTCGGCAACACCCTGGAACTGAACGGCGCGCCGTTCACCCGCCGGCTGCTGCACGCACTCGCGGCGGTCCCCGACACGGAGATCGTCGCCACGGTCGGCGCGGAGCACCGGGCGCTGATCGGTGCGGTGCCCGCCCAGGTGCGCATGATCGACCCGCTGCCGCTGCAACTGCTGCTCGGCAGCTGCGACGTGATGGTGCACCACGGCGGCTCCGGCACCGCGATGTCCGGCAGCTACTTCGGGCTGCCGCAGCTCACGCTGCCCCAGCTGACCGACCACTTCGCCATGGGCGACCGGCTCACCGCGGTCGGTGTCGGTCTCACCTACCAGGAGGCCGACCAGCAGGACGACCCCCGGGTGGTGGGTGCGGCGCTGGAGGAACTGCTGTCCGACCCCGGGTACCGCGCGGCGGCGCGCGAACTGGCCGACGAGATCCGCCGGATGCCTTCGCCCGCCCAGGTCGCGCTGGACCTGGAACAACTGGCCCTGGAACAAATGAGGTGAGCAAGTCGTGCACATCGAGGAAATGACCATCCCCGGCACATTTCTGATCACACCGAACCATATCCCCGATGAACGTGGCACCTTCTACGAGTCGGTCCGGCGCGACGAATTGGAGAAGGCCACCGGAATCCCCTTCCGGGCCGAGCAGATCAACTACTCGGTGTCGAAACGCCACACCTTGCGCGGTATCCACAGCGTGACCATCCCGCCGGGGCAGGTGAAACTCATCACCTGTGTCCGGGGGGTGCTGCGCGACATCGTCGTCGACCTGCGCGTCGGCTCGCCCACCTTCGGCAAGCACCAGGTGACCGAACTGGACGCCGCCGAGGGCCGCTCCCTCTACCTTCCCGAGGGCGTCGGCCACGGATTCCTCGCGCTCACCGACGACGCCTGCATCTGCTACGTCGTCTCCAGTGCCTATGTGCCGGGAACGCAGATCGACATCAATCCGCTGGATCCCTTCCTCGACCTGCCCTGGGAGTGTCCGGAGGAACCCGTGATCTCGGCGAAGGATCTGCGGGCCCCCACCGTGGCCCAGGCCGTGGCGGCCGGCCTGTTGCCCGAGTTCAGCGTGGTCTGAGCCGGTGGCGCCACCTGACAAGGAGAGACCTTGAAGATTCTTTTCGTCGCCGCTGGAAGTCCGGCGACGGTATTCGCCCTGGCCCCCCTGGCCACCGCCGCACGCAACGCCGGGCACCAGGTTTTCATGGCCGCGAACGCGGACATGATGCCGGTTGTCGTGGAAGCCGGCCTCCCCGGACTCCCGACCACCGAGCTGCCGATCCGGCATTTCATCACCACCGACCGCAACGGCGATCCCGAGGCGATTCCCGCCGACCCGGCCGGACAGGCGCTCTTCACCGGCCGCTGGTTCGCGCGGATGGCCGCCGCGAGCCTGGCGGGCATGCTGGAGCTGACCCGCCACTGGCGTCCCGACCTCGTGGTCGGCGGCACGATGTCCTACGTCGCACCGCTGCTCGCGGCCCACCTCGGCGTCCCGCACGTGCGGCAGGCCTGGGACGCCATCGACGCCGACGGCATCCACCCCGGCGCCGACGCCGAGCTGCGGCCGGAGCTGGCGGAACTCGGCCTGGAACGGCTGCCGGAGCCGGACCTGTTCATCGACATCTGCCCGCCGAGCCTGCGTCCCGCGCACGCCGCCCCGGCCCAGATGATGCGGTACATCCCCGCGAACAAGCAGCGCCGGCTCGAACCCTGGATGTACACCCGGGGCAAGCGGCGCCGGGTGTGCGTGACCTCGGGCAGCCGGGTCGCCAAGGAGAGCTACGACAAGAACTACGAGTTCCTGCGCGACCTCGCGGGCGACCTCGCCGCCTGGGACGTCGAACTGATCGTCGCGGCGCCCGAGGAGGTGGCCGCCGCCCTGCGCACCGAACTGCCGGACGCCGGCCTGCGGGCGGGCTGGATTCCGCTGGACGTCGTCGCGACCACCTGCGACCTGCTGGTCCACCACGCCGGCGGCGTCAGCACCCTGACCGGACTCAACGCCGGCGTGCCCCAACTGCTCATCCCCAAGGGAGCCGTGCTGGAGACCCCGGCCCGCCGCATCGCCGACTACGGAGCCGCGATCACGCTGCTGCCGGGCCAGGACTCGGCCGAGGGCATCTCGGCGGCCTGCCAGGACCTGCTGGCACAACCCGGCTACCGCAAGCGCGCGCAGGAGCTCTCCACGGAGATCTCCGAGATGCCCCGGCCCGCGTCGGTCGTGGCCGCACTGGAGGAGCTGGTGAGCGGCTGAGCAACTGCCGTACGACGCCGTGCGGGGAAAGCCGTCCCGCACCGGAAAGGCAAGGCAGGAACATGAGTCGAGAGGACCTCTGATGAAGGCTCTGGTGTTGTCGGGCGGGTCGGGCACCCGCCTGCGACCTTTCAGCTACTCCATGCCCAAGCAGCTCATACCCATCGCCAACACCCCGGTACTGGAACACGTTCTGAAGAACATCCGGGACCTGGGCGTGACCGAGATCGGCGTCATCGTCGGCAACCGCGCCTCCGAGATCTCCGCCGTGCTCGGCGACGGCTCCCGGTTCGGCGTGCGCCTCACCTACATTCCGCAGGCCGCGCCGCACGGCCTGGCCCACACCGTCGCCATCGCCCGGGACTTCCTCGGCGACGAGGACTTCGTGATGTACCTCGGCGACAACATGCTGCCCGAGGGCATCGTCGGCATCGCCGAGGAGTTCACCGCGCAGCGCCCGGCGGCCCAGGTCGTGGTGTGCAAGGTCCAGGACCCGCGCTCCTTCGGCGTCGCCGAGCTGGGGCCGAGCGGCGAGGTGCTGCGCCTGGTCGAGAAGCCGGCCCACCCGCGCAGCGACCTGGCCCTGATCGGCGTGTACTTCTTCACCCCGGCCATCCACCGGGCGGTGGCCTCGATCGAGCCCAGCGCCCGCGGCGAGCTGGAGATCACCGACGCCATCCAGTGGCTGGTCACCTCGGGCGCCGAGGTGCGGGCCAGCCGGTACGACGGGTACTGGAAGGACACCGGCAACGTCGAGGACGTGCTGGCGTGCAACCGCCACATGCTCGCGGAGCTGCGGCCCTCCATCGAGGGCGAGGTCGACGCCACCAGCGTGCTGACCGGCGCGGTGGTCATCGAGCGGGGGGCGCGCATCGTGCGCTCACGCATCGAGGGCCCGGTGATCATCGGCGCCGGGACGGTCGTCGAGAACAGCGACGTGGGCCCGCACACCGCCATCGGCCGCGACTGCCTGGTGACCGGGAGTCAACTGGAGGACTCCATCGCCCTGGACGGTGCCTCGGTCGACGGCGTCCGCGGCCTGCGCAGCTCCCTCCTCGGGCGCTCCGCCTCCGTCGGCACCACCGACCGTGGTGCCGACCACTACCGCCTGGTCATCGGAGACCACACCCGAGTGGAGGTTTCGGCATGAGGATCCTGGTCACCGGAGCAGCCGGCTTCATCGGCTCGCACTTCGTCCGCAGCCTGCTCGCGAACGCGTACGCGGGCTGGGAGGACGCCCAGGTCACGGCCCTGGACAAGCTGACCTACGCGGGCAACCGCGAGAACCTGCCCGCCTCGCACCCGCGCCTGGTGTTCGTCCGCGGCGACATCTGCGACCGCGATCTGCTGCGCGACCTGATGCCGGGTCACGACGCCGTCGTCCACTTCGCCGCCGAGTCCCACGTGGACCGGTCGCTTCAGGGCCCGGGCGAGTTCTTCCGGACGAACGTGCTGGGCACCCAGACGCTGCTCGACGCCGTCAAGGACAGCGGCGTCGAGCGGGTCGTGCACGTCTCCACCGACGAGGTGTACGGCTCGATCGCCGAGGGCTCCTGGACCGAGGAGCGGCCGCTGGAGCCCAACTCCCCGTACGCGGCCTCGAAGGCGTGCTCCGACCTGGTCGCCCGGGCCTACTGGCGCACGCACGGGGTCAACCTCTCCGTCACGCGCTGCTCCAACAACTACGGGCCGTACCAGCACCCCGAGAAGCTCTTCCCGCTGTTCATCACGAACCTCCTGGAGGGCAAGCAGGTCCCGCTGTACGGCAGCGGCCAGAACATCCGCGAGTGGCTGCACGTGGACGACCACTGCCGCGCCATCCACCTGGTGCTCGACCACGGCCGCGTCGGCGAGATCTACAACGTCGGCGGCGGCAACGAGCGGACCAACCTCGCCATCACCGAGCGCCTGCTCGAACTGCACGGTGCGGGCCCCGAGATGCTCCGCCACGTCGCCGACCGCAAGGCGCACGACCTGCGCTACTCGATCGACGACACCAAGATCCGCGAGGAGCTGGGCTACGCCCCGAGGATCGACTTCGAGGACGGCCTGGCCGCCACGGTGGCCTGGTACCAGGACAACCCCGACTGGTGGAAGTCCGTCAAGTACGGAGCGGGCCGTGGCGCGAACTGACGACGGGGCAGCGGCCGGGCTCTCGGTCGTGGTCCTGGGCGGCACCGGCTATCTGGGCCCCCACATCAGCGCGGCGTTCGGCGCGACCGGGGCCCGGGTGCACCTGGTGTCCCGCAGCGCGGCCCAGGACCCGGCGGCGGACGTCCGCTCGCTGCGGCTGGACCTGCTGGCGGCCCGCCCGCAGGAGATCGCCGGACTCCTCGGCTCGCTCCGAGCCGATGTGGTGGTCAACGCGGCCGGCCGGGTCTGGCGGGCCGACGAGGCCGAGATGGCCGCGGGCAACGGCGAACTGGTCCGCCGGGTCACCGACGCACTGGCCGCGCTGCCCCGCCCCGCACGGCTGATCCAGCTCGGCACCATCCACGAGTACGGGGCCGGCACGCCGGGCTTCGGCACCACGGAGGACCAGCCGCCGGCTCCCGTCACGCCGTACGGGCGCACCAAGCTCCTCGGCACCGAGGCGGCCCTGCGGGCCGCTCAGGACCAGGGCGTGGACGTGGTGGTGCTCCGGCTCGCCAACGCCATCGGCGCCGGCGCCCCCCGGGGCAGCCTCTTCGGCATGGTCGCCGCGCACCTCGGCGAGGCCGCGCTCGCCCACGCCCGGGGAGAGCGGCCGGCCGAACTCCGGCTGCCACCGCTGCGCGCGCGCCGGGACGTCGTGGACGTGCGCGACGCCGTGGACGCCATCGTGGCCGCGGCCACCGCGCCGGGAGCGGACGTCCCGGGCCAGGTGATCAACATCGGCCGGGGCGAGGCCGTCCCGATGGGCGGCCTGATCGAGCGGATGATCACGCTCAGCGGCCTGGAGGTCCCGGTGGTCGACATCGGCGACCAGGCGCCGGCCCGCGCCGACGTGGAGTGGCAGCAGATGGATGTCTCCCGGGCGCGCAAGCTCCTGGGCTGGCAACCGCGGCGCACTCTCGACGCTTCACTGCTCCACCTGCTCGAAGCCGCAACGCCGCCACTCGACCGAAGGAACTGACGATGAGCGACCGCAAGGAACTCGTACTGGACGAGGTCCGCCGCTACCACCAGGAGACGGCGCCCAGCGGGGAGTTCGTGCCCGGCACCACCGAGATCTGGCCGTCCGGCGCGGTACTGGACGAGGAGGACCGGGTGGCCCTGGTGGAGGCCGCCCTGACGATGCGCATCGCCGCGGGTCGCAGCTCGCGCAAGTTCGAGTCGTCCTTTGCCCGCAGGCTCAAGCGGCGCAAGGCCCACCTGACCAACTCGGGGTCGTCGGCGAACCTGCTGGCCGTCTCGGCGCTGACCTCGCACCTGCTGGAGGACCGGCGGCTGAAGCCCGGCGACGAGGTGATCACCGTCGCCGCGGGGTTCCCGACCACCGTCAACCCGATCCTGCAGAACGGCCTGATCCCGGTCTTCGTGGACGTCGACCTGACCACCTACAACGCGACCGCCGAGCGGGTCGCGCAGGCGATCGGCCCCAGGACCCGCGCGATCATCCTCGCGCACGCCCTCGGCAACCCCTTCGAGGTCGCCGAGATCGCCCAACTCGCCACCGACCACGACCTGTTCCTCATCGAGGACAACTGCGACGCGGTCGGCTCCACCTACAACGGCCAACTCACCGGTACCTTCGGCGACATGACCACCGTCAGCTTCTACCCCGCGCACCACCTCACCATGGGCGAGGGAGGCTGCGTCCTCACCTCGAACCTGGCACTGGCCCGCATCGTCGAGTCGCTGCGTGACTGGGGCCGGGACTGCTGGTGCGAGCCCGGCGAGAACGACAAGTGCCTCAAGCGCTTCAAGTACCAGATGGGCACCCTGCCGGCCGGGTACGACCACAAGTACATCTTCTCGCACGTCGGTTACAACCTGAAGGCCACCGACATCCAGGCGGCGCTCGGGCTCACCCAGCTCGCCAAGCTGGACAGTTTCATCGACGCCCGCCGGCGCAACTGGCGGCGGCTGCGCGAGGGCCTGGACGGCGCGCCGGGCCTGCTGCTGCCGCAGGCGACGCCCGGCTCGGATCCGAGCTGGTTCGGCTTCGTGATCACCGTCGATCCCCAGGCCACCTTCGAGCGGGCCGAGTTGGTCGACTTCCTGGAGGAGCGGAAGATCGGCACCCGGCGGCTGTTCGCCGGCAACCTCACCCGGCACCCGGCCTACATCGACCAGCCGCACCGCGTCGTCGGCGACCTCGCCAACAGCGACATCATCACCGAGCAGACCTTCTGGATCGGCGTCTACCCGGGACTCACCGACGAGATGCTCGACTACATGACCTCCTCGATCAAGGAGTTCCTGGCCGCGCACAGCTGACCACCCGGGCCACTGGCTCCCAGAAGTACAGGACGGCGTATGGAAATTGTGGGAACCGGATTCCTCGCGCGGAATCTGCGTCCGCTGGCCGACAGGTATCCGGACACCGTCGCCCTCGCGGCCGGCGTCTCCTGGGCGAGCGGAACCTCTGACGCCGACTTCGCCAGGGAGGCCGTGCTGCTGCGGCGGACCGCGCTCCGGTGTGCGGCCGACGGCCTGCGGCTGTTGTTCTTCTCGACCGCCGCCACCGGGATGTACGGCCTGGCCGAGGGCCCCGGCCGGGAGGACGGCCCGGTGACGCCCTGCACGCCCTACGGAGCGCACAAGCTCGCACTCGAAGAGCTGCTGCGCGACACCGGTGCCGACCACCTGATCCTGCGGCTGGGCCATCTCGTGGGACCCGACCAGCCGGAGCACCAGCTGCTCCCGACGCTGCTGCGCCAGCTGCGGGAGGGAACGATCCGCATCCAGCGCGGCGCCGCCCGCGACCTCATCGACGTCACCGACGTGGTCACCGTGGTCGACCGGCTGCTCGCGCTGGACCTGCGGGCCGAGACGGTCAACGTGGCCTCGGGAGTCGCCATCCCGGTGGAGCGGATCGTCGACCACCTCCAGCACAGCCTCGGGCTGACGGCACATCGGCAGTACCAGTACGCGGGCCGCCAGCACGACATCTCGATCGAGAAGCTGCGCGCCCTCGTGCCCCAGGTCGAGCGGATGGGCTTCGGACCCGACTACTACCGCCGGATCCTCGACACCTTCACCGCCGGAACCCGGGTATGACCCCGGCCGGTCCAACAGAAGCGAGCAGGGTCATGACGTACCCGACCTCCGAACTCACGTCCCAGAAGCAGGGAGCTCTCTGATGCCGTCCCAACCCGACCGCCCGAGCGTCGCCGGCGTCGCGGTGCAGCCGCGCGAGGACGGGAACCTGTCCGCCCGCATCGCCGTGTCGGCCACCACCGCCCAGGGCGCGCAGCTGCGCACCGAGGACTTCCGCGGCTGGCTGGCGGAGCGGGGCCGGGCCAACACCTTCCGGGTGGACCGCATCCCGTTCGCCGAACTGATCGGCTGGTCGTTCGAGGAGTCCACCGGCAATCTCGTCCACCGCAGCGGCCGGTTCTTCACCGTCGAGGGCCTGCGGGTCACCGAGGAGGACGGCCCGTACGGCGACGGCCCGTACGCCCAGTGGCACCAGCCCATCATCAAGCAGCCCGAGGTGGGGATCCTCGGCATCCTCGTCAAGGAGTTCGGCGGGGTCCTGCACTTCCTGATGCAGGCCAAGATGGAGCCGGGCAACCCGAACCTGCTCCAGCTCTCGCCCACCGTCCAGGCCACCCGCAGCAACTACACCAAGGCCCACCAGGGCGGGGACGTCAAGTACATCGAGTACTTCGTCGGCCCCGGCCGCGGCCGCGTCATCGCGGACGTCCTCCAGTCCGAGCACGGCTCGTGGTTCTTCCGCAAGTCCAACCGCAACATGCTGGTCGAAGCGGAAGGCGACGTCCCGCTGCTGGACGACTTCTGCTGGCTCACTCTCGGCCAGATCAACGAACTGCTGCGCGAGGACAACGTCGTCAACATGGACTCGCGGACCGTGCTCTCCTGCCTGCCCTACCCGGACACCGGCACGGGAGCGCTGCTGTCGGACATCGAGCTGCTCTCCTGGATCACCAACGAGCGCTCCCGGCACGCCGTGCGGGCCGAGTGCGTCCCGCTGGACACCGTTCCCGGCTGGAAGCGCGGCGAGAGCACGATCGAGCACGAGGCCGGCCGCTACTTCAAGGTCGTCGCCGTGGCCGTGACGGCGGGCAACCGCGAGGTGACCGGCTGGACCCAGCCCCTGTTCGAACCGGTCGGCCTGGGCGTCGCCGCCTTCCTCACCCGGAAGTTCGCCGGCGTCCCGCACCTGCTGGTGCACGCCCGGGTCGAGGGCGGCTTCCTGGACACCATCGAGCTGGGCCCCACCGTCCAGTACACCCCCACCAACTACGCCCACCTGCAAGGGAAGGACCGCCCGCGCTACCTCGACGAGGTGCTGGCGACCGCGGCGGACCGGATCCGCTACGAAGCCGTGCACTCGGAGGAGGGCGGCCGCTTCCTCAACGCGGAGAGCCGCTACCTGATCATCGAGGCCGACGAGGAGACCGCCCCGCTGGACCCGCCGCCCGGCTACGCCTGGGTCACCCCGGCGCAGCTCACCTCGCTGGTCCGGCACGGCCACTTCCTCAACGTCCAGGCCCGCACCCTGCTGGCCTGCCTGGAGGCCGCCGGGGTCAGGGCCCGATGAGCGGGCCGACGCGGATCGGGGTGATCGGCTGCGCGGACATCGCGGTCCGCCGGATGCTCCCCGCCTTCGAGAGCTGCCCCGACACCGAGATCGTGGCCGTGGCCAGCCGTGACCCCGGCAAGGCCGCGGAGGTCGCGAGGCGCTTCGACTGCCGTCCCGTGCACGGATACGCCGAACTCCTCGAACTGGAACAGGTGCAGGCCGTCTACGTGCCGCTGCCGGCCTCGATGCACGCCCAGTGGGTCGAGGCGGCCCTGGACGCGGGCAAGCACGTCCTCGCGGAGAAGCCGCTCAGTACCGACCGGCTGCGGACCGGGCAACTCCTGGAGCGGGCCGGGGAGCTGGGCCTGGCGCTGATGGAGAACGTCATGTTCGTCCACCACCAGCGGCACGAGGCCGTGCGGCGCCTGGTCGCCGACGGCGCGATCGGCGAACTCCGCTCGTTCCACGGGGCCTTCGCGATCCCCGCACCGCCGGACGGCGACATCCGGTACGCCGCCGAGCTCGGCGGCGGGGCACTCGCGGACATCGGCGTCTACCCGCTGCGCGCCGCCCTGCACTTCCTGGGGCCCGCGTTGGAGGTCGTCGGCGCCCAACTCACGGTGGGGCGCGGGCGGGTGGTGGAGACCGCCGGCGCCGCCCTGCTGCGGACGCCCGGTGGGGTCGCCGCCCAGATCACCTTCGGCATGGACCACGCCTACCGCTCGGCGTACGAACTGTGGGGCAGCCAGGGCCGGATCACCGTCGATCGGGCCTTCACCCCACCTGCCGATCACATCCCCGTGATCGGGCTCCACCGCGGCCTGGACAGCGAGGAGATCCGGCTGGACCCGTGCGACCAGGTCGCGGCCACGGTCGCCGCGTTCGTCACCGCCGTGCGCGCCAAGGCGGCCCCGGCCCAGGACACGCTCCGGCAGGCGGCGCTGCTCGACGAGGTGCGCCGGGCCGCTTCACCCGGGACCGCGACCGGAACCGGATGAACGCTCCGGTGATGCGGGGGCGGCTGGATCTCTGGCTGCTCCCACAGCCGCAGCCGCAGGGGCGCGCGGCGCCGCTCGCGCGCCACGAACTCGACGAGGCCGAGCGGCGCCGCGCGGACTCCTTCCGCCGGCCCGCCGACCGCGATCTGTACGTGGCCGCGCACGTCGCACTGCGGCGGCTGCTGGGCGCGCACCTGCGGGTGCCTCCGGGGCAGGTGGCCTTCGCCCGGGCCAACTGCCCGCGCTGCGGCGGTCCGCACGGTCGGCCGGTGCTCGCCGGGCTGCACCCGGCCACGCACTTCTCGCTCTCCCACAGCCATGGCCTGGCCCTGATCGGCGTGGCCGGCGCCCCGGTCGGCGTCGATGTGCAGCGGCTGCCGGCGCCGGCCGGCGTCGAACTCTGCGAACCGGCTCTGCACCCGTACGAGCGGGCGGAGTTGCACGCTCGCCCCGGCGAGCAGCGGGCGGCGTTCTTCGCGCGGCTGTGGGCGCGCAAGGAGGCCTACCTCAAGGGCGTCGGCAGCGGGATCGGCCCCTGGACGTCCGAGACGTACCTCGGCGACGGCGGCCCGGGCGCACCGCGCCCACCGGGCAACTGGAGCCTGCTGGACGTGCCGTGCGGCGAGGGCCATGCGGCGGCCGCCGCGATCCGGGGCGCGAGGCCGTCGTCGGTGGCGGTTCGCAGGCTTCCCGACTGGGCCGCCGAGGTGGGCAGATCGTCGACGGACGATGCCGCTCCATCGGACGACCTAGGTCCAAGGGACGATCGGGCAATCCTTGACGACGAACCGGACGGATCAGCATGATTGAGGTCAACTAAGGTGTCAATGTGCTTGAGTGACATATCGTCAGCTAAGCTCGTGGCGTAGCACCATCGGCAGCTGAGCGCCTGGCGCCGGCGCTGCCGATTGACGGAAGGTGAGAGGGCGATGTCCCAGGACAATGTCACGGCGGAGCCCCAAGGAGCGTTATCCCAACCGCGCGGTCTCTGGGTTTCCCTGATCGCGCTGCTGATTGCGATGCTCCTGGCAACGCTCGACAATCTCATCCTCTCCGCCGCGATGCCGACCATCGTCCGCCAGCTGGGCGGCCTGGCGAATCTCTCCTGGGTCGTCACGGCCTATTCGCTCGCGACGGCCACCTCGACGCCCATCTGGGGCAAGCTGAGCGACATGTACGGTCGCAAAGGTGTTTTCGTCGCCGCGATCGTCGTATTCCTGATCGGTTCGGCGCTGGCCGGTTCGTCCCAGTCCATGGGTCAACTCATCGGCTTCCGCGCCGTGCAGGGGCTCGGCGGCGGCGGTCTGATGGTCGGCTCCTACGCGATCATGGCCGACCTGGTCCCGAGCCGGGAGCGCGGGAAGGCCCAGGGCCTGTTCTCCAGTGTGATGGGACTGGCCATGGTCGGCGGTCCGCTGGCCGGCGGCCTGATCACCGACCATCTCGGCTGGCGCTGGGGCTTCTACCTCAACCTGCCGCTGAGCGTCCTGGCCCTGGTCATGGTCATCACGGGGATCCGCCTGCCGAAGCGGCGCTCCCAGGCGCGGGCCGACTACCTGGGCGCCGCACTGCTGACCGTCGCCATCGCCACGATCGTGCTCGTCACCAGTTGGGGCGGCCACCGCTACGCCTGGGACTCCGCGACGGTCATCGGCCTGATCGCGCTGGCGCTGGTGTCGGGGGCCGTCTTCCTCTTCGTGGAGCGCCGGGCGGCCGAGCCGGTGCTGCCGCTGCAGATCTTCCACAGCGCGAACTTCTCGCTGGGCACCGTGATCGGCTTCCTGGCCGGGATCGGGATGTTCGTCGGGATGACCTTCCTGCCGCTGTTCCAGCAGGCCGCCCAGGGGGCCTCGGCCACCGGCTCCGGCCTGCTGCTGCTGCCCGTGTTCGGCGCCATGATGGGCGTCAACCTGCTCGTGGGGCAGGTCATCACCAAGACCGGCCGGTACAAGGTGTTCATCGTCGCCGGCAGCATCCTGCTCCCGCTGGGCCTGGTGCTGATGGCCCAGATGGACGCCGGCACCTCGAAGCTGCTGTCGGTGCCGTACATGGCGGTGTTCGGGGCCGGTATGGGCTGCCTGATGCAGACCGCCATGCTCATCGCGATGGAGAGCGTCCAGATGAAGGACATGGGCGTCGCCTCCTCCACCGTGACGCTCTCCCGCACCGTCGGCGGCTCGATCGGCGTGGCGGTGATGGGCTCGCTCTTCGCCCAGCGGGTGCAGAGCAGCCTGAGCGCGCACTCCGGGGCGGCATCGGGGATCCCGGCCGGGTCTGCGCAGTTGGACGTCACCGGCCTGCCGCCGGCCGTGCGCGCGGTGTACGCGCACGCGGTCACCTCCGGCATGAGCCTGGTCTTCCTGGTCAGCGCGGCGATCACCGCAACCGGGATCGTGGCCGCGTGGTTCATCAAGGAGACCCCGCTGCGGAGTTCGCCGACGCCCGGCGCCAAGGCCCCCGAACTGGCCGTCTCGGCACCGGAACAGGCCTGACCCTCCCGACGGGCACCCGACCGACGGGCACCCCACCGGTCCCCCGTCCGAGCCACTACCAGCCGGAAGGCAGCAGCAATGACGCAGCAGCGGCACACCACCGTGCGTGCGGAGATCGTCCTGGACGTGATCTGCGTGCACTCCTACCTCGGCTACACCCGCTTCGCCCGCGCGGCCGAGCGGCTGCGTGCCACCGGCGTGCAGGTCGAGGTGGACTTCCTGCCCTTCGAACTCGCCCCCGGCGCCGGGACGGTGGGGGCGCCGCTGCTGGAGGTGCTGGAGCGCACCTTCGGCCCCCAGGCCGTGGCCGGGATCGTCCAGCTCGCCGAGAGCGCGAAGCAGGACGGCCTGGACCTCCACTACGAACGGGCCGTGGCCACCGGCACGTTCGAGGCGCACCAGCTCATCGCCCGCGCCGCCGCCCAGGGCCGGGCCGAGCAGATGGTGGAGCGTCTCTTCCGCGCCCACTTCACCGACGGACTGCACATCGGCGACGCCGGCACGCTCGCCGAGCTCGCGGCCGAGGCCGGCGTCCGGACGGCCGCGGCTGCGGACACAGCCGAGGCCGGCGCCACCTCCGGTCCCGGCGCCGAGGAGCTGCGCGCCCGCCTCGACGAGGTGCGCCGCCGCGGCATCACCTCCGTCCCGGTCTTCTTCATCGACGGCCTGCCGCCACTGACCGGATCCCAGTCCGAGAGCGCGCTGTTCGCGGCGCTCTCGAACGCGGCGGGCGCCACCCCCGCCTCCTGACCAGCCCGACCAGCCCGACCATCACCATCCACTGCCGCACCGGCCGAAGGAGCACCCCGTGTCCGACAACCAACTGAAGCTCGCCGTCATCATCGGCAGCGTCCGAGAGGGGCGTTTCGGCCCGACCGTGGCCAACTGGTTCGTGGGCGAGGCCGAACGCCGCGACGACGTCCTGGTGGACCTGGTGGACCTGGCGGAGGTGCCGATCGGCCAGGCCGCCCCGTCGGCCTCGGCGCCCACCGAGGTGCTGACCGCCCTGGGCGGACTGACACCGCGCCTGGAAGCCGCCGACGCCTTCGTGGTGGTGACCCCGGAGTACAACCACAGCTACCCGGCCGCACTGAAGAACGCCATCGACTGGCACAACTCCCAGTTCCACGCGAAGCCGGTCGCGTTCGTGTCGTACGGGGGCCTCTCCGGCGGCCTGCGGGCCGTGGAGCACCTGCGGGTGGTCTTCGCGGAGCTGCACGCCGTCACGACCCGGGACACCGTGAGCTTCCACGGGCCGTGGGAGCAGTTCGACGGCGACGGCAAGCTCCTGAACCCGGAGGCGCCCGCTGCCGCGGCCAAGACCCTCCTCGACCAGGTGACCTGGTGGGCACGGGCCCTGCGGGATGCCAAGGCCATCCGCCCGTACGGCTCCTGAGGCTTCCGCCGCACCGGACCCTATTGGGCTGCATTTGCTAATTTTCGGATCGCCCTACGACAGATCCGCGTCAACTGCGTAGCGATACCGCCTTCGGACTGCTTGGCTGTGGCAGACCCCGGCACCCAGAGCGATCACCCGGGGATTCGTTCGGCCTTCAGACAGATAGGTGTTCGACATGGTTTCGAGACGCGGATTCATAGGTTCCGCGGCGGCGGCGGCGACAGGCGCCGCCGTGGGCCTGTCCGGCGCGGCGACGCCGGCTTTCGCGGCGCGGCGGAATGACACCCCGCCACCAGCGCCCTTGGTGATTATCCGGCCGGGCGACATTCAGTACGCCGCATTGGCCTCGCGCGGCTACAACACCCGTTTCGTCGCCACTCCCGACGAAATCTGGCTGGTGCACTCCGCCGACCAGGTCGAGAAGGCGATCAACCAGGCGGTCGGCAAGAACCAGCGGATTACCGTCCGCAGCGGCGGCCACTGCTTCGAGGACCTGGTCGACAATCCGGAGTTCCGTCTCCTGGTCGACACCAAGGAAATGAACCGCATCTCCTACGACGCCGACATGCAGGCGTTCGCGGTCGAGTCCGGCGCGACGCTGGGCCAGGTGTACGCCGCCCTGTACCAGGGGTGGGGGGTCGGGCTGCCGGCGGGCGTCTGCCCGGAGGTCGGCGTCGGGGGCCACGTCGCCGGCGGCGGCTACGGGCCGCTGTCCCGCAAGTTCGGCCTGTCGGTCGACCACCTGCACGCGGTCGAGGTCGTCGTACCGGGCTGCGAGGGCCAGGCGCGGACCGTGGTGGCCACCCGACGGGCGGACGACCCCAACCGCGACCTGTGGTGGGCGCACACCGGCGGTGGCGGCGGCAGCTTCGGCATCGTGACGAAGTACTGGTTCCGGACGCCGGGCAGCACCGGCACCGATCCCACCGGGTTCCTGCCGAAGCCCCCGGCGCGCGTCCTGAAGACCATGGTCACCTGGCAGTGGGCCGACCTGACCGAGGCCAACTTCACCCGGCTGGTCATGAACCACGGCGCCTGGCACGCGGCCAACAGCTCGGCCGACTCGCCGTACGCGATGATGCACAGCTCGTTCCAGCTGATGTCCTCGATGGCGACCATCGTCCAGCTGGACATCACGATGGACAACACGCTGCCCCACACGCAGAGCCTGCTCGACGCCTACCTCGCCGCGCTCTCGGCCGGGGTGTCCGCCACACCGACGGTCGCCGGTCAGGATCTGGCCTGGCTCGACTTCGCCCTGATTCCGTCGGTCCACTACGAGAACTGGACCCGCCACAAGTCCATGGGCGGATACCTGCGCAAGCCGTTCACCCAGGCGCAGGTCAGCGCGCTCTACCAGAGCCTGACCGACCCGACGCACACCGGTGGCGGTCTGGTGTACCTGGCCGCCTACGGCGGCAAGATCAACACCGTCGGCTCCTCGGACACCGCGATGGCGCAGCGGGACTCCATCATCAAGCTCTGGTACGCGTCCAACTGGGCGGACCCGGCGCGGGACCAGGCCGAGGTGGACTGGATCCGGACGCTGCGCGAGAGCGTCCACGCCTCGACGGGCGGCTTCCCGGTCCCGAACGACCAGCAGGACGGGCTCTACATCAACTACCCGGACGTGGACTCCAGGGACCCGAACTTCAACGCCACCGGCGTGCCGTGGTCGACCTTGTACTACAAGGACAATTACCCCAGGCTGCAGCGGGTCAAGCGGGCCTACGACCCCAAGAACGTCTTCCAGAACCCGCTGTCGATCGACCCCGCCTGATCTGCCCCCCGCTCACCCCCGTCGAGACCGGTCGGGGCTCTCCAGCGGCGCGGCGGGGCCGGGCCCGACACGATGACAGAGGGCCCGACCCCCGGTGGGCCCTCTGCCGCACAGTCGGCCCCGGCGAACCCGATGAGCGACCGGTCAAGGGAGGAGCCCCTGAGATGGGAGCGGCGAACACGGCGCAGGACACGCCCGAGATGCTGCCCGAGCAGGCCTGGCGGATCACCGGCGGCACCCTGGATGCAGATGAACTCGCGGCCCTGACAGCCGTGTTGCTCCGCTGCTGCGGTCGCGTGAGCGTGCCGGCGGAGCACCCGGCCCAACAGCGACGGGTCGATGCGAAGTGGCTGCCGGCCGAGGCCCGGCGCCGGGTGGCCACCTCGTGGGCGGCCGGCGCACTGCCGAGCTGGCGGGTGGCGGCCTGACGGTCCCCCGACCGCCCGGGCCGAGCGGCCACCGGTGGTCATCGTCGGTCCGCGGACCTGACGGCGATCACCGATGGCCGCAGCCATCTCCACCGGAACGCTAGGCGGGACCCGGATGCCCCAGGCGGAAGCCGACACCACGGACCGTGGTGATCCAGCTGCTCGAACCGAGCTTGCTGCGCAGGCTGCTGACGTGGGTGTCGATCGTGCGACCCGGCTGGGAGCGGGAGTCCTCCCACACCTGGGTCATGATCTGCCTGCGGGAGATGATGCTCTCGGGCTGGGAGGCCAGCAGGTACAGCAGATCGAATTCCTTGCGGGTCACATCGATGCGCCGGTTGTCGAGGCGGACCTCCCTGGTGTTCAGGGTGATGCTCAACGGGTCGTTGATGATGTCCCCCGCGGCGGGGCCCTGTGGGTGGACCCGGCGCATGACGGCCTCGATCCGGGCCATCAGCTCGGGGAAGCAGTAGGGCTTGGTGACATAGTCATCCGACCCCGCCTGGAGGCCGAGCACCCGCTCCAGCGCACTGTCGCGGGCGGTGACGACGATGATCGCGGTGTTGCACACGGACCTGATAATGCGACAGACCTCGATACCGTCCAGGTCGGGGAGATCCAGATCCATCAGTATGAGATCGGCGTTCCGATACTCCTGGAGAGCCTTGGTGCCGGTGTCCACGCTATCGGCCTGATACCCGTGCCGGCGCAGCCCCCGCACCAGGCTTCCGGCAGCCTGGACATCGCTTTCGACCACGAGCACGCTGAGCGCCGATTTAGTCTTCCGTGGCCCCGCATGGGGCAGTCTTCGCCGACCAGAGTGTTGTCGTAAGAGTTGAGGTTCAAGAACCTTCGCCGCCTGTTGATCCATCGCCGCCCCCCGGAAGTCGCGCGATACTTAGATCACAAATTACGCCCCCAAACAGCTGTAGACTAATGTGATCAGCTATGCAGGTCAATGACATTTAATGATCAACTAGTGCTTGAGCCGTAAATTCGATCTTTACAGGCGAACTGCCCGTTCGAGCAGAGGTCACCGCCATTCAGGGCCTGGCCACGGCTTTGTGCAGTTCAGCGCTGCCGCCCCCGCGGCTTCAGCGCCCCCGGCGGCAGCATTGGCGCAGCCAACCGCTCACCGGCATATCCATGCACCGCACCGAAACGGAATCCCGTCTCCCATTCTTCTCGTGCTCGCACGATCTCCTCACCGGAACGGGCAACGAAGTTCCACCACATAACGATCTCCTCCGCGAACGGCTCCCCGCCCAGGAGGAGCAGCGAGGCGTCGGTGCGGGCCAGCAGGGGGAGTTCGCGGCGGCCGCAGCCGAGGTAGAGGATCGAGCCCGGCTCCACCCGGACCCCGTCCACGTCCACGCTGCCGCTCATCGCCAGCGCCGCGTACTCGAACTCGGGCTCCAGCGGGAGGCGGGCGGCGGCGCCTTCGGCGAGGGTGAGGTCGGCGCCGACCAGTGGGGTGTGGGTGGTGCCGGGCGAGGTGGCGCCGTCGAGGGAGCCGAGGATCACGGTGCCGTGCAGGCCGGCGGCGGTGATCTCGGGGAGCTGGGCGTGGTGTTCGAAGGCGGGGGCGGTGTGGCGGTGGGCGTCGGGCAGCGCGACCCAGAGCTGTGCGCCGTGCAGGAGGCGCGCGTGCGAGCGCGGGGACTCCTCCGAGTGTGAGATGGCCCGTCCCGAGGTCATCAGGCCCAGCTCGCGCGGGCGGAGGGTCTGCAGGCTGCCCAGGCTGTCGCGGTGCAGCACCTCGCCCTGGTGCAGCCAGCTGACGGTCTGCAGGCCCATGTGCGGGTGCGGCGGGACCTGCATGCCGGGCTCGTCGGCGATGTCGTCGGGGCCGTAGTGGTCCACGAAGCACCAGGCGCCGACCATCCGCCGTCCCATGGTCGGCAGCAGCCGGCGCACCTCGGTGCTCTCGCCGAGCCGCACGGCCCGGCCGGTCAGCAGGTCACGGACCGGGCCGGTACTGGCGTCACCACCGCAGCGGGTTGCGACGGGCTTGAGATCGAGGTTGCTCACCGTCCCACCGTAGCGTCCTGACGGTCAGTCAGCGGCGACCGGCCGCCACCGGGCTCACCCACGGACCGCCGCTGCCCACCTGCGCGTCCGCCCCCGTGGCCCCCGCGACCGGGGCGCGGCGGACGCCGGTGCCCGCCAGCCGGTCGGCGAGCGAGCGCCGGGTACCCACCAGGGCGGGGACGGCGTTGGCCCAGAACAGCGCGACGGCCAGCGCCCAGCACACCGCGGCGAGCAGGAACGATCCGCCGACCAGCAGCGAGCAGGCCAGCGCGAAGCAGCCGATGTCGGCCACCGTGGTGACGGCGCCCCGGATCGCGGCCCGCCGCCCACCCAGGGCCTGGCGGACAGGCCCTGGCACCCACGGCTCGTGCCGGCCGCCGACGCGCAGCCGCAGCAGGGCCTTGCCGAGCGTCCGGCCGGACAGCGCGAGCGCCCCGAACTGGTACGCGAAGGTCAGCAGCACCAGGGCGCCCAGGCCCTGCTGGACGTCGGAGAGCGCCGAGTGCCAGAGCGAGCGGCCCAGGCCCTCGGCGGCACCGACCAGGTGCCCGTGCGACTTGACCAGCTGCCAGGCGCTCTGGCCGGCCAGCCCGGGCACGTTGGTGAGCAGCAGCCCGATCCGGTGCATCGTCACGATCACGAGCAGCGTGGCGATGGCCAGGACCAGGGCGAAGTCGACCAACCAGGCCAGCGCCCGACGCCCGACCCCAACCGCTTGGGACACGCGCTCCCCCTCCAAGAGAACAATCACACGAGAACAATCCAGTGGTGCGCGGCAGCACCGGGCCCCAGCACCGGCCTCAGCACCGGCCCCAGCACCGGCCCCAGCACCGGCCTCAGTGCCGGCCTCAGTGCCGGCAGGCCCAGCCCGCCCCTGCGGTGGCGGCCTGCGCCTGCGCGCGCAGCGAGCGCACCGCCTCCGCGGGGTCGGCCGCGCCGTAGACGGCGGAGCCGGCCACGAAGACGTCCGCCCCGGCCTCGGCGCAGCGCTCGATGGTGGCGGGCGCGACGCCGCCGTCCACCTGGAGCCACAGCTCCAGGCCGTGCTTGGTGATCAGCTCCCGGGTGCGGCGGATCTTGGGCAGCATGATGTCCAGGAACGACTGGCCGCCGAAACCGGGCTCGACGGTCATGATCAGCACCATGTCCAGCTCGGGGAGCAGGTCCTCGTACGGCTCGATCGGCGTCGCGGGCCTGAGCGCCATCGAGGCGCGGGCGCCCTTGGCCCGGATCTCACGGGCGAGGCGCACCGGCGCGGCGGCGGCCTCCACGTGGAAGGTCACCGAACCGGCGCCGGCCTCCACGTACTGCGGGGCCCAGCGGTCCGGCTGCTCGATCATCAGGTGGCAGTCCAGCGGCGTGTCGGTGGCCCGGGCCAGCGACTCCACCACCGGGACGCCCAGCGTCAGGTTGGGCACGAAGTGGTTGTCCATCACATCGACGTGCAGCCAGTCGGCTCCGCGCACCGCCTCGGCCTCCTGGGCCAGGCGGGCGAAGTCCGCGGACAGGATGCTGGGGTTGATCTGCGCCATTTCCGAAACCTTCACCACTCGACCGACCGGCCACCGACGTGGTCGCCTGCCCCTATCATCCCCTGAGCACCAGCCTCGGGCGGCACACCCCCCGGCGCACCCGCCCCGACGCGCCCTCGGAGCCGGCAGGAGGCCGCGGTGCCCCCCCTGAGCACGGTGGCCCAGGGGGTCGAGGCGACCCTCCAGCTGGTCACCGGCCCGGCCGGCGCCCGCAGTGGCCGGTACTTCGACGGACTCCGGCCCGCCACCGCGGACGACCAGGCCTACGATCCCGAGGCGCGCACCCGACTCCGTGCGCTCTCAGCGGAGTTGATGGCCGGCGCGCTCTGCTGACCCGAGCCGGGCCCGCTCACCAGGCGTACGCCTCCGGCGCCGTCCGGTACCCGGGGAAGATCTCGTCCAGCCGGTCCAGCGACTTCTGATCGAGCGTCAACTCCACTGCCCGCACGGCCGCGTGCAGCTGCTCCAGGGTGCGCGGCCCGACGATCGGCGCGGTCACGGCCGGCCGGGTGAGCAGCCAGGCGAGCGCGATGTCGCCCGGCTCGTGGCCCAGTTCGACCGCGAAGTCCTCGTACGCCTGGAGCTGCTCGCGCTTGCCGGCCACCGCGTCGGCCGCCCGCCCGCTCAGCCGCCGCACCCCCTCGCGGTCCTTGCGCAGCACGCCGCCGAGCAGTCCGCCGTGCAGCGGCGACGCTCTTCGGTATGCGGGCCGAAGTTCATGGTGCCCAGGCAGAGACGGGAGACGCGCAGGCCGGTCCGGCCGAGGTTGGTGTACTCCATGATCCAAGCCTCTGCCGCGACCGGCCTCTTGTCCAGTGCCTTACCCGCCCGTTGACGATCCGTCAGGCGGTGCGGCGCATCGCCCAGCCGGTGCGGCGCATCCGTCAGGCGGTGCGGCGCAGCAGCGCCAGGTACATCGCGTCCGTCCCGTGCAGGTGCGGCCAGAGCTGGATGTCCGGCCCCTCCCCCAGCGCCGGCACGCCGGGCAGCAGCGGTCGGGCGTCCACCCACTCGACGTCCCCGCGCCCGCGCAGCACGTCGTCCACCACGGCCCGGGTCTCCGCCAGGTGCGGCGAGCAGGTCGCGTAGCCGACCACGCCACCGACCCGGACCGCGTCGAGCGCCGAGCGCAGCAGGTCGCGCTGGAGCGTGCCGAAGCCGGCCACGTCCTCGGGCCGCCGGCGCCAGCGGGCCTCGGGCCGCCGGCGCAGCGCGCCCAGACCGGAGCACGGCACGTCCACCAGCACCCGGTCGAAGCTGCCGGGCCGCCAGGCGGGCTTGGTCCCGTCGGCGGTGATCACGGTGTACGGGCCGGGGTTGCCGTCCAGCGCGCGGGCCACCAGCCGGGCCCGGTGCGGCTGCCGCTCGGAGGCGACCAGGGCGGCACCGCGCCGGGCGGCCAGCGCGCCCAGCAGCGCGGCCTTGCCGCCCGGTCCCGCGCAGCCGTCCAGCCAGAGCCGGTCCGGGCCGTCCACCGGGGCCGCGGCCAGCGCGAGGGCGACCAGCTGGCTGCCCTCGTCCTGGACACCGGCCTGGTTCTGCTGGATCGCCGGCAGCGAGCCGGGGTCACCGCCCTCGGCCAGCCGCACCGCGTACGGGGACCAGCGCCCGGGCAAGCTGTCCGGCAGCTCGGCGGAGAGCTGCTCGGTGGCGATCCGCCCGGGGCGCGCCACCAGGGTGACCTCGGGGCGCTCGTTGTCGGCCCGCAGCAGCTCTTCGACGGCGGCCCGCCCAGCGGCACCGGGCTGCCAGCGGCCGAGTGAGTCCCAGAGCGCGGCGACCACCCAGCGCGGGTGGGAGTGGACCACGGCCAGGTGGTCCTCGGCGTCCTCCTCGTACGGCGGGGCGACCTGGGCGATCCACGCCTCCAGGTCCTGCGCACTGATCCGGCGCAGCACCGCGTTGACGAACTTGGCCCGCCCGTCGCCGATCTCCGCCCGGGCGAGCTCCACGGTGGCCGAGACGGCGGCGTGGCTGGGGATCCGGGTGGTCAGCAGCTGGTGCGCGCCGAGCGAGAGCACGTCCAGCACCGGCGGGTCCACCTCGCGCAGCGGCCGGTCGATGCAGGCGGCGATGATCGCGTCGTAGGTGCCCTGCAGGCGCAGCGTGCCGTAGACGAGTTCGGTGGCGAGCGCGGCGTCGCGCCGGTCCATGCCCTTCTGCTCGGCCTCGCGCAGCAGCGAGGGCAGGATCAGGTTGGCATAGGCGTCCCGCTCGTCGACGGCACGCAGGGCGCGGAAGGCGACGCTGCGCGCCGGGTCCTTCTTGGGACGGCGGTGCGGGCGGGGGGCGCGCTTGGCGGGCTTCGACGCGGGGGTGCTCATGAGGACCTCAAAAGTGCTACGGGGATATCAGAAACAGTAACGCCGGATCGCACCGGCAGGCGGCCGGGCAGTGCCCGGCCGCCGCGCGGCCCTCAGCCGCCGAGCAGTTCGCCGCTCTCGATCCGCACCCCGCGCGCCCAGTCCGCGGCCCGCATCGGCTTCTTGCCCTGCGGCTGGACCTCGCCCAGCTCGACCTCGTGGCTGCCGGTGCCGACCCGCACCGCGTTCTTGCTCACCGCGAGTTCGCCGACGGCCAGCTCCGCGCTGCCGGCCAGCAGCTTCACCGGTCCGGAGAG
Source organism: Kitasatospora sp. NPDC008050 (assembly GCF_042957465.1). Lineage (NCBI taxonomy): Bacteria > Bacillati > Actinomycetota > Actinomycetes > Kitasatosporales > Streptomycetaceae > Kitasatospora > Kitasatospora sp. NPDC008050. The sequence continues at coordinate 140,038 of NZ_JBIBIJ010000017.1, read as the reverse complement.
CTTGAGCCGCTCGCCGCGGAAGGTGGTCCACGCCCCGGGCGCGGGCGCGCAGCCGCGCACCAGGCGGTCGATCGCCAGGGCGGGGTGGCGCCACTCGATCCGGGCGTCCTCGACGTTGATCTTCGGCGCCAGGGTGATCCCTTCGCCCGGCTGCGGGACGGCGATCAGGCTGCCGTCCTCGATGCCGTCCATGGTGGCGGTGAGCAGGCCGGCGCCGGCCCGGGCCAGCCGGTCGAGCAGCTCACCGCTGGTGTCGCTGGGGCGGATGTCCTCGGTGATCACGCCGAAGACCGGGCCGGAGTCCAGACCGCGCTCGATCCGGAAGGTCGAGGCGCCGGTCACCTGGTCGCCGGCGAGCACCGCGTGCTGCACGGGGGCGGCCCCGCGCCAGGCCGGCAGCAGCGAGAAGTGCAGGTTGACCCAGCCGTGTGCGGGGATCTCCAGGGCCGGCTCACGCAGCAGCGCGCCGTAGGCGACCACCGGGCAGCAGTCCGGGGCCAGCTCGGCCAGCCGCGCCAGGAACTCGGGCTCGCTCGGCTTGGCCGGCTTGAGCACCTCGATGCCGGCCTCCGCCGCCCGCTGGCCGACGGGGCTCGCGACCAGCTTGCGTCCGCGCCCGGCGGGGGCGTCGGGACGGGTGACCACCGCGATCACCTCGTGCCGCTCCGAGGCGAGCAGCGCCTCCAGCGCGGGGACGGCGACCTCGGGGGTTCCGGCGAAGACAAGACGCAAGGCAGTAATCCTTCGGATCGGTTCGGATCAGTGGAGGCGGATCAGTGGAGACGGAGAGCGGCGTTCAGCGGATCGGCCCGAAGGTGCTGTGGGGCGATATCCGCACCTCGGGCGCCGGGCCGTCGCCCCACTCGGCCTCACGGATCGCCCGCAGTGCCTCCTTGCGGGTCTCCCGGTCCAGCCGGTCGATGAAGATGATCCCGTCCAGGTGGTCGGTCTCGTGCTGGATGCAGCGGGCCAGCAGCTGGGTGCCCTCGACGGTCACCGGGTCGCCGTACTCGTTGAAGCCGCGCGCCACCACGCCGAACGCCCGCTTGGTGTCGAACCGCAGCCCGGGCAGCGACAGGCAGCCCTCGGGGCCGTCCTGCTCCTCCTCGGTCAGCGACAGGTCGGGGTTGATCAGGTGACCGGTCACGCCGTCCACGTGGTAGGTGAACACCCGCAGCGAGATGCCGAGTTGTGGCGCGGCCAGGCCGGCGCCGGGGGCGTCGAGCATGGTCTCGGTCAGGTCCTTGACGAGAGTGCGCAGTTCCTTGTCGAAGGTGGTCACCGGCTGCGCCTTGGCGCGCAGGACCGGGTCACCGAAGATCCGGATCGGCTGGATCGCCACGGCGGCGGGCTCCTTCTCAGGTCGAGGTCTCAGGTCGGTGTCTCAGGTCGGTGTCTCAGGACGGCGTTCACGCGGACAGCACGTCAGTCTATGCGGCGCGGCCGGGAGGCCGGATCCCGCCTCCCGGATCCCGGAACGCACTCACGCGTGACCCCGGACCCCGCTTCGGCGTTGGTCAAAAGAGATTGACCGTGAGTTTCACCGGGCCGGCGCGAGGCCCCATCATTTGCACGGAAGGTGGCCTGAGCACGATGGCCGAGCAGATCAACCACGACACCCGGGCACGGGCGAGTCTGCACCTGCTGGTGCGCGACATCGAGCGGGTCCGCCGCCAGGTCGACGCCCTGCGTACCCTCACCGCCCAGTTGGGCAACGTCTACCGGCCCCGGCGGCCCAGCAGTTCGGGTGGCTTCGTGGTGTACGGGCGGGCGCCCGCCCCGACCGTGCGCCTGGCCCAGGAGCTGCGCGAGAGCGTGGAGACCCTGGTGGCGGCGGCGGTGGAGTTCGACCGGGCGCTCGGCTTCTCCTGGGACTCGGTGGGCTCCGCCCTCGGGGTGACCAAGCAGGCGGTGCACCGCAGGTACGGGATGCGCCGCTCGGCGACCGAGCTGCTCGGCGCGGCGGCGGCGAGCGGGGTGCCCGGCGGTTCGGCGCCACTGGGCGCCACGCTGCCCGCCCCGGCCGCACCGCGCGACGACCTGCGCGCGGAGGAGACCCCCGCCCCGGCGAACCAGGCCCCGGCCGCCGCGCCGCTCGCCCGCTCCGTCCCGGCTGCCCGCCAGGGCGGCCTCGACCGGCCCGGCGTGCCCCTGCGCGGCTGACCTGCCACGGCCTGACCCCGCACCACCTGACGCCCAGTCACCCAGGCACCCAGTCACCCCGTCACCAACTCGCCTCACGTCGGCGCTACGACCGAGCCCCAGTGCGCAGGAAGTCGGCCTCCCCGACTTCCTGCACCCCGGGCCCCGCCCCCTGAGCGCCCGCCCGTCACCCGATGTCGGTCGGATCGATCCGCACCTTCACCGGCTCCGCCCCCCGCAACGCGACCCGCGCGATCTGCGCCGCCTTCAGCGCCGCCGTCAGCGCCCCGCCCTGCCCGGGGCGCACCCGCAGCAGCGCACGCTCCTGTTCCTGACCGCGCAGCGGCGGCAGCGGCACCGGACCGAGCAGGTCCGCCCCCTCGGGCAGCCGGGTGAGCCCGAGCAGATCGGCCACCGCAGCGGGCGTCCCGCTGACCGAGGCCATCCGGGAGACCGGCGGGAAGCCCAGCTGCGCCCGCTCCGCCAGCTCCAGGTCCGCGTGCCCGGCCGGGTCCCAGCGCACCAGCGCCTGCACCGGCCGCGCGGTGGGCTCGGCCACGACCACCACCAGACCGCCCTCGGTGGCCGGACGCACCAGCGCGGCCGCCGCCAGCCACAGCCGCAGCGTCTCCTCACCGGAGCGCAGGTCGGGCCGGCTGAGCAGGGCCCACCCGTCCAGCAGCAGCGCGGCCGCGTATCCGCCGCCCTCGGCCACCGGCTCGGCCCCGGGCGTGGAGATCACCAGCGCCGGCTCGGCCGGCACCCCGCCCAGCACCGCGTCCCGGCCCGAGGTCCGCACCGGGATCCCGGGGAACGCCTTGCCCAGCTCCTCGGCCGTCCGCCGGGCGCCCACCACCTGCGCGCGCAGCCGGAACGAGCCGCACTCCTCGCAGTGCCAGTCCAGCGCGGCGACCCCGCACCAGGCGCACTGCAGCGCCTCCCCCGCGCCGACGGCCTCCAGCGGCCCGGCACAGTGCGCGCAGCGCGCCGGGGTGCGGCAGCGCCCGCAGGCCAGCCGCGGCACATAGCCGCGGCGCGGCACCTGGACCAGCACCGGCCCGCTGCGCAGCGCCTCGCGCGCCGCCTGCCAGGCCACCGAGGGCAGCCGGGCGACCTGCGCGGCGGCGTCCCTGGCCTGGTCGGCCTCACCGACGGTGCGCACCCGCGGCGCGACCTCGCGCACCACCGCGCGGTCGGCGGCCAGCGGGCGCGCCCAGCCCGTGCGCAGCAGCTGCGCGCTCTCCACCGTCATCGCGAGCCCCCCGACCAGCACGGCGGCCCCCTCCTCGGCGGCACGCAGCAGCGCGACCTCGCGCACATGCGGATGGGGTGCCCGCGGATCGCTGTGGCTGCTGTCGCCGTCCGACCAGACCACCAGCAGGCCCAGGTCGTGCACGGGCGCGAAGACGGTGGCCCGGGTGCCGAGCACCGCGCGCACCGAACCCCGGCTGACGGCAAGCCAGTTGCGGTAGCGCTCCTTGGGGCCGAGATCGGCGGTGAGCACCGCGTGGTGCCCGGGCCCGCCGAGCAGCTCGGTGAGCGCCGCGTCCACCCGGGCCACCGCCCGCCCGTCGGGCAGCACCACCAGCGCGCCGCGCCCGCCGGCCAGCGTGGCAGCCACCGCCAGCGCGATCTCCCGCGGCCAGCTCGGCCCGGGCAGCGCCGTCCAGACCGCGCGCGGAGTGTGCCCGGCCTTCAGTGCGGCCAGGAACTCGGGCCCCTGCGGATAGCGCTGCCAGCTGTCGGCGGCCGGTGCGGCGGGCGGCGGCAGCGGGGCCGGCGAGGCCTGAGCCTCCGCCTTGGCGTGCCTCGGCGGCACGGCGAGCTGCAGCACGTCGGCCAGGGTGCCGGCGTAGCGGTCGGCGATGGTGCGGCTGAGCTTCAGCAGGGCCGGTGTCAGCACCTGTTCGGCGGAGAGCACCTGGGCCAGCGGGGCGAGCGGCCCGCGGTAGTCGCTGCTCGCCAGCCGCGCGACGATGAACCCGTCGTGCAGCTCGCCGCCCTCACGCCGGCCCGCGGCGCTGACCCGGGCACCGAACCGGACCCGGACCCGGACACCCGGCTGGGCGGCCTCGGCCATCGCGAGCGGCACGGCGTAGTCGAAGAACTGGTCGAGGTGGAGCAGGCCCTTGTCGACCACCACCCGGGCCACCGGCAGCTCCTCGGCCAGGTGCGCACCGTGCCAGGTGCGCGGCTTGGCCCGGCGCACCGTCTCGCGGATCAGCGCCAGCTGCTCCGGCGGCCCGCCCGGGGGCGTGTCGTCGCTGCTCATGGGCTCGCCGGCCCCCTTTCCCGTGCCGCCACCGTGGATCACCCGGGTCCAGTGGTACCACGCGACACGGACAGACCGCGGCGGCGGCGCCCACCCGATGGATGGACGCCGCCGCCGCGGTCGGCGCGAAGGGCTCACCGGCCCCCGCGTGGTGCTGGGCGTCAGGCCCCGACAGCCGCCTTCAGCTGCTCGGCGCGGTCGGTGCGCTCCCAGGTGAAGTCCGGCAGCTCGCGGCCGAAGTGGCCGTAGGCGGCGGTCTGGGAGTAGATGGGCCGCAGCAGGTCCAGGTCGCGGATGATGGCGGCCGGACGCAGGTCGAAGACCTGGGTGACGGCTTCCTGGATCTTCAGCACCGGGGCGGTCTCGGTGCCGAAGGTCTCCACGAACAGACCCACCGGCTCGGCCTTGCCGATCGCGTACGCGACCTGCACCTCGGCGCGGGTGGCCAGGCCCGCCGCGACGATGTTCTTGGCGACCCAGCGCATCGCGTAGGCGGCCGAGCGGTCGACCTTGGACGGGTCCTTGCCGGAGAACGCGCCGCCACCGTGGCGGGCCATGCCGCCGTAGGTGTCGATGATGATCTTGCGGCCGGTCAGACCGGCGTCGCCCATCGGGCCGCCGATCTCGAAACGACCGGTCGGGTTGACCAGCAGGCGGTAGTTCGAGGTGTCGATGTCCAGGCCGGTCAGCACCGGCTCGACGACGAACTCGCGGATGTCGGGCGCCAGCAGCGAGTCCAGGTCGATGTCACTGGCGTGCTGGGTGGAGACCACCACGGTGTCGACCCGCACGGCCTTGTCGCCGTCGTACTCGATGGTGACCTGGGTCTTGCCGTCGGGGCGCAGGTAGGGGATGGTCCCGTTCTTGCGCACCTCGGTCAGCCGGCGCGCCAGGCGGTGCGCCAGGGTGATCGGCAGCGGCATCAGCTCGGGGGTGTCGTCGCACGCGTACCCGAACATCAGGCCCTGGTCGCCGGCGCCCTGCCGGTCCAGCTCGTCGTCCTCGCCGTCGACCCGGTGCTCGTGGGCGGTGTCCACGCCCTGCGCGATGTCCGGCGACTGCGAGCCGATCGAGACCGAGACGCCGCAGGAGGCGCCGTCGAAGCCCTTCTTCGAGCTGTCGTACCCGATCTCCAGGATCTTCTCGCGCACCAGCTGCGCGATCGGCGCGTACGCCTTGGTGGTGACCTCACCGGCCACGTGCACCTGGCCGGTGGTGATCAGCGTCTCGACGGCGACCCGGGAGGTCGGGTCGTCCTTGAGCAGGGCGTCGAGAATGGTGTCGCTGATCTGGTCAGCGATCTTGTCGGGGTGTCCCTCGGTCACGGACTCCGAGGTGAACAGGCGGCGAGACACAGCGCTCCCTGGGGTTGCAGCGGCTGCTGACTGAATGCCCCCGATCGAAGGGCATCCGGAAAGACTTGATGTTCTGGAGTGTAACGGTCGGCTATCGACCTTCGACACTCCTTTCACCGATTCATGGACGCTGCGTCTCACTTGGTGGGCGCGCCAACCATCGGCCCACCGCCTGGCCGACCGGCGGGCCGAGCGTCTGCGCGGTCGAACAGGTGCGCCAGATCACGCCACCCGGCCCGGCTCCGCTCAGGGCTGCCCGGCGCCGCCCAGCCGGGCCGCGACCAGATCCCAGATCGCGTCGGCCAGGTCCTCCTTCGGCCCCGGCGCGATCGGGTGCTCCGAGCCGTCGGCGCCCAGCACCACGGCCTCGTTGGTGTCGGCCCCGAAGCCCTTGGCCTCGCCGACCTCGTTGACGACCAGCAGGTCACACCCCTTGCGCGCGAGCTTGGCCCGGCCGTTGGCGAGCACCTGGTCGGTCTCGGCGGCGAAGCCCACCACCAGTTGCCCCGGACGGGCCCGGTGGGCGGACAGCTCCGCCAGGATGTCCGGATTGCGGATGAGGGCGACGGGCGCGGGCTCCACGCCGTCCCGCTTCTTGATCTTCACCGCCGCGTACTCGGCCGGCCGGAAGTCGGCCACGGCCGCGGCCATCACCACCACATCCGCCTCGGCCGCCGCCTTCACCGCCGCCTCGCGCAGCTCCAGCGCGGTGGTGACCTTGATCACATCGACCCCGGCCGGGTCCGGCAGCCCGACGTTGGCGGCCAGCAGCGTCACCCGGGCGCCGCGCGCCGCGGCGGTGACGGCCAGCGCGTAGCCCTGCTTGCCGGAGGAGCGGTTGCCCAGGTAGCGCACCGGGTCCAGCGGCTCGCGGGTGCCGCCGGCCGAGACCACCACATGACACCCCGCCAGGTCGGGCCCCGCCGCACCGCGGGCCAGCACCCGGCGGCAGGCGGCGAAGATCGCGTCCGGGTCGGGCAGCCGGCCCTTGCCGGTGTCCGCCCCGGTCAGCCGGCCCACCGCCGGGTCCAGCACGATCGCGCCGCGCCGGCGCAGGGTGGCCACGTTCTCCTGGGTGGCCGGGTGCTCCCACATCTCGGTGTGCATCGCCGGGGCGAAGACCACCGGGCAGCGCGCCGTCAGCAGGGTGTTGGTCAGCAGGTCGTCGGCCAGGCCGTGGGCGGCCTTGGCCAGCAGGTCAGCGGTGGCCGGCGCCACCACGACCAGGTCGGCCTGCTGCCCGATCCGCACGTGCGGGACCTCGTGCACCCGCTCCCAGGTCTCGGTGGCGGCCGGCCGGCCGGAGAGCGCCGCCCAGGTCGCCTCCCCCACGAAGTGCAGCGCCGCCGCCGTGGGCACCACGGTGACCTGGTGACCGGACTCGCTGAAACGCCGCAGCAGCTCGCACGCCTTGTAGGCGGCGATGCCACCGCTCACACCGAGGACCACCCGGGGCTGGCTCATGGGACTCCGTTCACTCAAGAGATGCGTGTTCACCTTAGACCGAGCGGCACGTTGGACCGACCGGCAGACAGGGCACGCAAAAGGGCCCGCCGGACGAATCCGGCGGGCCCTTTCACACAGTCACGTCACGCGGCGTCGACGGCCTCGGCCGTGAGCATGCCCGCGTTGATCTCGCGCAGCGCGATCGACAGCGGCTTCTCGTGCACGTGGGTGTCGACCAGCGGGCCGACGTACTCCAGCAGACCCTCGCCGAGCTGCGAGTAGTAGGCGTTGATCTGACGCGCGCGCTTGGCGGCGTAGATCACCAGGCTGTACTTGGAGTCCGTGGCCTCAAGCAGCTCGTCGATCGGCGGGTTGATGATGCCCTCGGGCGCGGTCATAGAAGAGGACACGCGAAAACCTTCCGAAAGGGTGGAAAAAACAGAACCCTGATAACCGGATCCCCTGCCGCCGATCATGTGCGATCGCTAGCAGAAGAACATCGGATCAGTCTACACCGAGCAAGGCTAGCAGCTCGGTCGCCACCTGCTCGACCGAGGTGTTCACCAGCGTGGTGTCGAACTCCGGCTCGGCGGCCAGCTCGACCTTGGCGGCGGCCAGCCGCTCGTCGATCACCGCCTGGGCCTCGGTGCCGCGCCCGGTGAGCCGGCGGACCAGCTCCTCCCAGCTCGGCGGAGCCAGGAAGACCAGCTGCGCCTCCGGCATCGACTCCCGCACCTGGCGGGCGCCCTGCAGGTCGATCTCCAGCAGCACGGGCTCGCCGCGTTCCAGCTTGGCCTCGACGGCCGCGCGCGGGGTGCCGTACTTGTTGCCGGCGAAGACGGCCCACTCCAGCAGTTCGCCGTTCGCGACCATCTTGTCGAACTCGTCGCTGTCGACGAAGTGGTAATGGACCCCGTCCTTCTCGCCGGGCCGCGGGTGCCGGGTGGTCGCCGACACCGAGAGCCAGACCTCGGGGTGCTGTTGCCTCATATGAGCGACGACCGTGCTCTTGCCGACCCCCGAAGGGCCGGAGAGCACGGTCAGCCGCGGACGTTCACTCATGCACCGATTATCCCGGATCCTGGACGGACCCGGGACCACCCGGCGCCGAACCGGCGCGCGTCAGGACGACGCGGCGCCGAACTCCCGCTCCAGCGCGGAGATCTGGTTCGTGCCGAGACCACGGACCCGGCGACTCTCACTGATGCCGAGACGCTCCATGATCTGCTTGGCGCGGACCTTGCCGACGCCCGGAAGGCTCTCCAGCAGTGCGGAGACCTTCATTTTGCCGATGACATCGTTGTCCTCTTTGCCGGACTTGATGACCTCGTGCAGGGAGGCTCCCGAGTGCTTGAGCCGGTTCTTCACCTCGGCGCGCTCCTTGCGAGCCTCGGCGGCCTTGGCCAGCGCGGCGGAGCGCTGTTCAGGGGTAAGGGGCGGAAGAGCCACGCCGTTCACCTCAGGGTCTGGAAGGAAATGAAGTGCTAGGACATTGGTCGAACCAGGCGCCTGCCACAGCCCGTTCGGGCTGCGACCGCAGTGCAACCCAGCCGCTCTGACCTGCGAGAGCAACGAGAATCGCACCACCGAGGGCACCTACCGCCGGACACTACCCGTATTGCGCGCCCACGTCAGGAAAAGAAGCCGAAAAGTCCTGGTCAGCACAGGTAGGCCAGGACTTTTCGGGAGAAAACGGCCCGGTTTGGGCCCTCATGGTCAAGCGAGTGTGACAGCCCTCACATCGTCGACGAAGCGCTGTGCGGCCTCCCGCAGTGCTGTCACGGAGGGTCCGTGCTTGAGTACGTCGCGACTCACGCTCGGCACCACGTCGGGCACCGAAGCACCGAAGACCCGCGGCAGGTCGGCCATCGTCGCGCCCTGGGCGCCGATCCCCGGGGCCAGCAGCGGTCCGTTGATGGCCAGTTCCACCCCCGCGTCGGCCAGCGTGGCACCGACCACCGCACCGAAGGAGCCGAGCGGCCGGGCGTCGGCGTTCTCCGCGGCCAGGTGCCGCAGCACCTGCTGGGCCACGCTGACGTTGTTCGCACCCATCGCGCGCTGCACCTCGAAACCCTCGGGGTTGGAGGTCAGGGCGAGCGCGAAGATGCCACAGCCGTGCTCGCGGGCCAGATCCAGGGCCGGGCGCAGCGAGCCGAAGCCCAGGTAGGGGCTGACCGTGAGGGCGTCGGAGAACAGCGGGCTGTCGGGCAGCAGGAACGCCTCGGCGTAGGCCGCCATGGTGGAGCCGATGTCGCCGCGCTTGGCATCCATCAGCACCAGCGCGCCGGCCGCCCGGGCCTCGGCCACGGTCCGCTCCAGGACGGCGACGCCCTTGCTGCCGAACCGCTCGAAGAAGGCGGCCTGCGGCTTGAGCACGGCCACCCGGTCGGCGAGCGCCTCGACCACGGTGCGACTGAAGGTTTCCAGGCCCGCCAGGTCGTCGCCCAGGCCCCAGGCGGAGAGCAGGGCGGCGTGCGGGTCGATGCCCACGCAGAGCTGGCCGCGGTCGTCCATGGCGTGGCGCAGCCGGGCGCCGAAGGGAGCGAGGGTCATGAGGGCCTTTCGGTGGGAGAGGGCCGGCGGGGCGAGCCCGCGGGCGAGGAGGGGCGGTGGGCGTACCCCACCGCATCGGTGTACTTGGCGAAGCCGCGGATCGCGAGTTCGGCGCGCAGCTCGGCGAGGATCCGCTGGGGCGCGGCCGGGTCCTGGAAGAGCGCGGTCCCCACGGCCACCCCGCTGGCGCCGGCCAGGGTGAACTCCAGCGCGTCGCGCCCGCTGCGGATGCCGCCCATGCCCAGGATCGGCACGCGCGGGATCCGGCCGGCCAGCATCGCGGCGTGCACCTCGTGGACGCAGCGCAGCGCGATGGGCCGCAGCGCGGGCCCGGAGAGGCCGCCGGTGCCGCCGGCCAGCGCGGGGCGCATCGTGTCCAGGTCGATGGCCAGGCCGAGCGAGGTGTTGATCATCGACAGACCGTCGGCCCCGGCCTGCACGCAGGCGGCCGCGATCTCGGTGATCGAGGTGACATCGGGGGAGAGCTTGGCGTAGACCGGCAGCTCGGCGTCGGCGATCTTCCGCACCGCGCGCACCACGTCGTAGGAGGTGGCGGGGTTGCGGGCGAAGACCAGGCCGCGGTCGGCCACGTTGGGGCAGGAGATGTTGAGTTCGAGCCCGACCACGCCTGGCTGCCCGTTCAGGCGCTCGGCGGTCTCGGTGAACTCCTCCAGCCGCTCCCCCGCGATCGACACCAGCACCCGGGCGCCGCGCTCGGCCAGCCAGGGCAGTTCGTGGCGCACGAAGTGCTCGATGCCCGCGCCCTGCAGACCGATCGCGTTGAGCATGCCGGAGGGCGTCTCGGCCAGCCGCGGGGTGGCCTGTCCGGAGCGCGGGTACGGCATGATCGTCTTGGTGGTGACGGTGCCCAGCGCGTCCAGCGGGACGAACCGGGCCAGCTCCCGCCCGTAGCCGGCGCAGCCGGAGGCGGTGCTGAGCGGGTTGGGCAGGGTGAGGGTGCCCAGCGGGGCGCTGAGATCCACGTCCTGGGGGTCGATGCCTTCGGGGTCGATGGCCCGGGGTTCGAGTCGTGCCGTCATCGGAGCCCTCCTCCCATCGCGGCGGCGCCCTCCAGGTCGTCGGGGACGCTGCCGATGTCCGCCCAGCGCACTCTGGCCCCGTCGAAGACCGGCCCCTCGGTGCAGGAGCGGACGAACCGGCTGCGCCCGTCCTCGCCGACCACCGGCAGCACGCAGGTCATGCAGATGCCGACCCCGCAGGCCATCGCCTCCTCGACCGCGGTGTGCACCCGCACCTCGTGCGCGACGGCGATCTCGGTGACGGCCCGCAGCATCGGCATCGGCCCGCAGGCGTAGAGCACGGTGGCCCCGATCGCCCGGATCGCCTCGGCCAGCGGGTCGGTGACCCGCCCGGCCAGCCCGGTCGAGCCGTCCTCGGTGAGCAGCAGCACGTCCTGGGTGAGCGCGCGCGCCTGCTCGACGCCGTAGAGCCCCTCGGTGCCGGCCGCACCGAGGACGAAGCCGATCCGCCCGCCGCGCCGCCGGATCTCGGCGCCCAGCGCGAAGAGCGGCGCGCTGCCGTAGCCGCCGGCCACCAGCAGGGCGCTGACCGGCTGCTCGGGCAGCGGGAAAGGGGTGCCCAGCGGGGCGATCAGGTCGAGGTGCTCGCCCACCCGGGCGCCGGCCAGCTCCCGGCTGCCCGCCGCCCGCGGGGCGATCACCAGCTCGACGGTGCCGCTGTGCGGGTCGGCCCGGTGGATCGCGAAGGGCCGGCGCAGCACCAGCGCCGAGCTGGGCCCGCCCACCGCCAGGGTGGCGAAGTGGCCGGGCCGCACCCGTTGCGGTACCCCTGGCGCGTGCAGCACCAGGCGGTGGTAAGCCCCTTCGGAGTGGTTGGCGAGCACCTCGGCCCGCAGCTGCAGGGGGTTGGCCATGGTCAGGCCCCTTTCGACCGCTCTGGCTGCTTCTGGGTTGGCTGGCTCCCGGAACTCTCCCAAACCAGGCTGTCGGCTGTCACATCCCCCCGATTTATGACATACCGTCAGATTTTCGTACTGAAAGAGGGGCCCTGTTGGCGGGCCCGCTCGTTCAGGCCGCCGATCCCACGGCCTCCGCCAGGCTCTTGAAGCCCGCGCGGCGCAGCCGCAGGCTCAGGCCCTTGTGCACCCGGCGCATCCAGAACGGCCCCTCGTAGATGAAGGCGCTATAGCCCTGCACCAGGTCGGCCCCGGCGATGATCCGCTGCCAGGCGTCCTCGGCGGTCTCGATCCCGCCGACCGAGACCAGCGTGAGACGCCCGTCCGTCCGCTTGCGCAGCCGCCGCAGCACCTCCAGCGAGCGCTCCTTCAGCGGCGCCCCGGAGAGCCCGCCCATGCCGATCTCCTCGATCCGGGCGGCCGGCTCGCGCAGCCCCTCGCGGCCGATCGTGGTGTTGGTGGCGATGATGCCGTCCAGGCCCAGTTCGAGCGCCAGGTCGGCGACCGCGTCCACGTCCTCGTCGGCCAGGTCGGGCGCGATCTTCACCAGCAGCGGCACGTGGTGCGGGGTGGACCGGTCGGCGGCCTGGCGCACGGCGCTCAGCAGCGGGCCCAGGTGCGAGACGGCCTGCAGGTTGCGCAGCCCCGGGGTGTTCGGCGAGGAGACGTTGACCACCAGGTAGTCCGCGTACTTGGCCAGGCGCTCGGTGCTCTTGACGTAGTCGGCCACCGCGTCGGCCTCCTCGACCACCTTGGTCTTGCCGATGTTGACGCCGACCACCGGCGAGAGCGAGCCGCGCTGACGCTGCGCCAGGCGGGCCGCGATCCGGGTCGAGCCCTGGTTGTTGAAGCCCATCCGGTTGATCAGCGCACGGTCGTCCACCAGGCGGAACAGCCGCGGCGTCGGGTTGCCGGGCTGCGGCTCACCGGTCACCGTGCCGATCTCCACGTAGTCGAAGCCGAGCATCGCCAGACCGTCGATGCCGACCGCGTTCTTGTCGAACCCGGCGCCCAGGCCGAACGGGCCCGGCAGGTCCAGGCCGAGCGCGGTGGTGCGCAGCGCCTTGTCGCGCGGGGCCAGCACCAGGGCGACCAACTGCCGCAGGCCCGGCACCGAGGCGGCCAGCCGGATCCAGAAGAACGCCAGGTGGTGGGCCTTCTCGGGGTCCATCTTCCGGAAGACCAGATTGAACAGCAGCTTGTACACAGGTGGCTCCTCGCATGGCTGTGGGGGGCACCGAGGCACGGTGCCCCCCACACAGGATCGCGTTACTGGCGGGCGGAGTTGATCAGCGCCGCGTGCTCCTGCAGCGACATCACCCCGACGTCGCCACGGGTCAGGGCGTCGATCCCCTGGACGGCCGCACCCATCGCCTGCACGGTGGTCAGGCAGGGCACCCCGCGGGAGACGGCCGCGGTGCGGATCTCGTAGCCGTCCAGGCGGCCGCCGGTGCCGTACGGGGTGTTGATGATCAGGTCGACCTCGCCGTCGTGGATCAGCTGCACGATGGTCCGCTCGCCGTTCGGGCCCTCGCCCTCGCTGTGCTTGCGCACCAGCGTGGAGGGGATCCCGCCGCGCTGCAGCACCTCGGCGGTGCCGGCCGTGGCGAGCACCTCGAAGCCCAGCTCGACCAGCGCCCGGGCCGGGAAGACCAGGTTGCGCTTGTCGCGGTTGGCCACCGAGACGAAGACCTTGCCCTTGGTCGGCAGCGCGCCGTACGCGCCGGCCTGGGCCTTGGCGTAGGCGGTGCCGAAGACCTTGTCGATGCCCATGACCTCACCGGTCGAGCGCATCTCCGGGCCGAGCACGGTGTCCACGCCACGGCCGTGGATGTCGCGGAAGCGGCTCCACGGCATCACGGCCTCCTTGACCGAGATCGGGCAGTCGGCCGGCAGCGTGCCGCCGTCGCCCTCGGCCGGCAGCAGGCCCTCGGCGCGCAGCTCGGCGATGGTGGCGCCGAGCGAGATCCGGGCCGCCGCCTTGGCCAGCGGCACGGCCGTCGCCTTGGAGGTGAAGGGCACGGTCCGCGAGGCGCGCGGGTTGGCCTCCAGCACGTAGAGGATGTCCCCGGAGAGCGCGAACTGGATGTTGATCAGACCGCGCACCCCGACGCCCTTGGCGATCGCCTCGGTGGAGGTGCGCAGGCGCTTGATGTCGTGGCCGCCCAGCGTGATCGGCGGCAGTGCGCAGGCCGAGTCGCCGGAGTGGATGCCGGCCTCCTCGATGTGCTCCATCACGCCGCCGAGGTAGAGCTCGGTGCCGTCGTAGAGCGCGTCGACGTCGATCTCCACCGCGTCGTCCAGGAAGCGGTCGATCAGCACCGGGTGCTCGGAGATCAGACCGGCGTGCCGCTCCAGGTAGGAGGCGAGCGAGGGCTCGTCGTAGACGATCTCCATGCCGCGCCCGCCGAGCACGTAGGACGGGCGGGCCAGCACGGGGTAGCCGATCTCGTCCGCGATCGCCTTGGCCTCCTCGAAGGAGAAGGCGGTGCCGTGCTTGGGCGCCGGCAGACCGGCGTCCCGCAGCACCCGCCCGAACGCGCCGCGCTCCTCGGCCAGGTCGATCGCCTCGGGCTGGGTGCCCACGATCGGCACGCCGTTGTCCTTCAGCGCCTGCGCCAGACCCAGCGGGGTCTGGCCGCCGAGCTGCACGATCACGCCCGCCAGCGGACCGGCCTGCTGCTCGGCGTGGACGATCTCCAGCACGTCCTCCAGGGTGAGCGGCTCGAAGTAGAGCCGGTCGGAGGTGTCGTAGTCGGTGGAGACGGTCTCCGGGTTGCAGTTGACCATGACGGTCTCGTAGCCGGCGTCGGCGAGCGCGAAGGAGGCGTGCACGCAGGAGTAGTCGAACTCGATGCCCTGGCCGATCCGGTTCGGACCCGAGCCCAGGATGATCACCGCGGGCTTGCTGCGCGGGGCGACCTCGCTCTCCTCGTCGTAGGAGGAGTAGAAGTACGGGGTCCTGGCGGCGAACTCGGCGGCGCAGGTGTCGACCGTCTTGAAGACCGGGCGGATGCCGAGCGCGTGGCGCACCTCGCGGACCACGTCCGGCTTCAGGCCGCGGATCTCACCGATCTGCTGGTCGGAGAAGCCGTGCCGCTTGGCGTGGCGCAGCAGCTCGGCGTCGAGCTTGTCGCTCTCGGCCAGCTCGACGGCGATCTCGTTGAGCAGGAAGAGCTGGTCGACGAACCACGGGTCGATCCGGGTGGCCTCGAACACCTCCTGCTGGGTGGCGCCGGCCCGGATCGCCTGCATCACGGTGTTGATCCGGCCGTCGGTGGGCACCTGGGCCAGGGTCAGCAGCTCGGCCTTGTCCCCCACCTCGCCGATCCAGGTGAACTGCGAGCCCTTCTTCTCCAGCGAGCGCAGCGCCTTGTTGAGCGCCTCGGGGAAGTTGCGGCCCAGCGCCATCGCCTCGCCGACCGACTTCATGGTGGTGGTCAGCGTGGCGTCCGCGCTCGGGAACTTCTCGAAGGCGAACCGCGGGACCTTGACCACCACGTAGTCGAGGCTCGGCTCGAAGGAGGCCGGGGTCTCCTCGGTGATGTCGTTGGGGATCTCGTCGAGCGTGTAGCCGACGGCCAGCTTGGCGGCGATCTTGGCGATCGGGAAGCCGGTCGCCTTGGAGGCCAGCGCCGAGGAGCGGGAGACCCGGGGGTTCATCTCGATCACGATGACGCGGCCGTCGACCGGGTTGATCGCGAACTGGATGTTGCAGCCGCCGGTGTCGACGCCGACCTCGCGGATGATCGCGATGCCGATGTCACGCAGCGTCTGGTACTCGCGGTCGGTGAGCGTCATGGACGGCGCGACCGTGATCGAGTCGCCGGTGTGCACGCCCATCGGGTCGAAGTTCTCGATCGAGCAGACCACCACGACGTTGTCGTTGCGGTCGCGCATCAGCTCCAGCTCGTACTCCTTCCAGCCGAGGATGGACTCCTCCAGGAGCACCTCGGTGGTCGGCGACAGCGCCAGGCCCTGACCGGCGATCCGGCGCAGGTCCTCCTCGTCGTGCGCGAAGCCGGAGCCGGCGCCGCCCATGGTGAAGGAGGGGCGGACCACGACCGGGTAGCCGCCGAGCGTCCCGACGCCCGCGAGCACCTCGTCCATCGAGTGGCAGATCACCGAACGGGCCGACTCGCCGTGGCCGATCTTGGCGTTGACGGCCTCGACCACGCCCTTGAAGAGCTGGCGGTCCTCGCCCTTGTGGATCGCCTCGACGTTGGCGCCGATCAGCTCGACGCCGTACTTCTCCAGCGTGCCGTTCTCGTGCAGCGAGATCGCGGTGTTCAGCGCGGTCTGCCCGCCCAGGGTGGGCAGGAGCACATCGGGGCGCTCCTTGGCGATGATCCGCTCGACGAACTCGGGGGTGATCGGCTCGACGTAGGTGGCGTCGGCGATCTCCGGGTCGGTCATGATCGTGGCCGGGTTGGAGTTCACCAGCACGACCCGCAGGCCCTCGGCCCGCAGCACTCGGCAGGCCTGGGTGCCGGAGTAGTCGAACTCGGCCGCCTGGCCGATCACGATCGGGCCGGAGCCGATGACCAGGACGGACTTGATGTCAGTGCGCTTCGGCACGGGTCAGCTCCCTGCGGTGGTGCGGGTCGGGGCAGCGGCGATCAGCTCGACGAAGCGGTCGAACAGGTAGGCGGCGTCGTGCGGGCCGGCCGCCGCCTCGGGGTGGTACTGCACGCTGAAGGCGGGCGTGTCCAGGCACTGCAGGCCCTCGACCACGTCGTCGTTGAGGCAGACGTGGGAGACCTCGGCGCGCCCGAACGGGGTGTCGCTCACCTGGTCCAGCGGGGCCTGGACGGCGAAGCCGTGGTTGTGCGCGGTGACCTCCACCTTGCCGGTGGTGCGGTCCTGGACCGGCTGGTTGATGCCGCGGTGGCCGTACTTGAGCTTGTAGGTGCCGAAGCCCAGCGCGCGGCCCAGGATCTGGTTGCCGAAGCAGATGCCGAAGAACGGGGTCTTGCGGCTCAGCACCTCGCGCAGCACCGCGACCTGGTGGTCGGCGGTGGCCGGGTCGCCAGGGCCGTTGGAGAAGAAGACACCGTCGGGCTGGACGGCGTAGATGTCCTCGGCCGTCGCGTTCGCCGGCAGCACGTGCACCTCGATGCCGCGCTCGGCCATCCGCTGCGGGGTCATCGCCTTGATGCCGAGGTCGACCGCGGCCACGGTGAACTTCTTCTCACCGATCGCCGGGACGATGTACGGCTCGGTGGTGGCCACCTCGGCGCACAGGTCGGCGCCCTTCATCTCCGGTGCCCGGAGCACCCGGCTCAGCAGCTCGGCCGGCTCGGCCAGCGCCGGTCCGGAGAAGATGCCCACCCGCATCGCCCCGCGCTCGCGCAGGTGTCGGGTGAGCGCGCGGGTGTCGATGCCGCTGATGCCGACCACGCCCTGCTCGATCAGCTCGGCGTCCAGCGAGCGCTGCGAGCGCCAGTTGGACGGGACCCGGGCGGGGTCGCGCACCACGTAGCCGGCCACCCAGATGCGCTTGGACTCCGGGTCCTCGTCGTTGACGCCGGTGTTGCCGATCTGCGGGGCGGTCATGACGACCACCTGACGGTGGTAGGAGGGGTCGGTGAGGGTCTCCTGGTAGCCGGACATGCCGGTGTTGAAGACGGCCTCGCCGAAGGTCTCGCCGATCGCGCCGTACGCCTGGCCGCGGAAGGTGCGACCGTCCTCGAGCACCAGCACGGCGGGCACGCGGTCGCGCCAGGGGCGCGGCGCGGTGGGGGCAGGTGCGGTCATCGTGTTACGCCTTCCGTCTTCGTCGTACCGGCCGTGGCCGGCCGTGTTGCAAGTTCTGCGATCGCGGTGACCCAGGCCGCGTGGTCGTCCGGGTGGTCCAGCCGGAAGCCGGAGTCCAGCTCGGTGCCGGCCTCCCCGTGGGGGCCGGCCAGTCGCCAGCCGACCACCAGCAGGCCGGCGGGGACCACCTTGCCGGCGATGCCGGAGTCCGTCCGGGCGCCGGTCAGGTCCTCGGCGGGCAGCCAGAGGTCCGGCCGGCCCGGGCGGCGGACCAGCAGTCCGCGCTCGGTGAGGGTCAGGTCGGCCAGGCTGCGGGCGCCCAGACCGTGCGCCACCACCCGCTCCAGCCAGCTCCCGGCGAGGGTGCTGCCGTGGTAGCGGCCGCTGCTCTCCAGGATGGGCGTGCCGGTCTCGCCCGGCACAGCGGGGAGCTGGGCCAGGTCGGACTGCAGGGTGCGCCGCCAGTTCCAGCCCTGGCGCATCAGCCAGTAGACGACCGCGATCACGATCAGCAGGCCGACCGACCAGCCGATGTAGTTCGGCCAGTCGTGCACCTTGGCCTTCTCCATGGCCAGCAGGGTGGGTACCGCGCTCATGCGAGCTCGCCCTGCTCGACCAGCTCGCCGGCCAGGACGGTGGCCACCCCGCGCAGGAAGGTGGCGTGCACCCGGCCGGGCAGGTCCAGCCCGCGGTAGGGGGTGTTGCGGCTGCGGGAGGCGAAACTGTCCGGATTCACGCTGCCACGGTACGCGGGATCGAACAGCACCAGGTTGGCCGGCTCACCGACCGAGACGGGCCGGCCGTGACCGCTGAGCCGGCCGATCCGGGCGGGGCGGTGCGACATCCGGTCCGCCACGCCCTCCCAGGTCAGCAGGCCGGTGTCGACCATCGCCTGCTGGACCACCGAGAGCGCGGTCTCCAGGCCCACCATGCCCATCGCGGCGGCGGCCCACTCGCAGTCCTTGTCCTCCGCGGGGTGCGGGGCGTGGTCGGTGGCGACCGCGTCGATGGTGCCGTCGGCCAGCGCGGTGCGCAGCGCGTGCACGTCCTCGGCGGTGCGCAGCGGCGGGTTGACCTTGTAGACCGGGTCGTAGCTGCGCACCAGCTCGTCGGTGAGCAGCAGGTGGTGCGGGGTCACCTCGGCGGTGACGTTCCAGCCCTTGGCCTTGGCCCAGCGGATGATCTCCACCGAGCCGGCCGTGGAGACGTGGCAGACGTGCAGGCGCGAGCCGACGTGCGCGGCGAGCAGCACGTCGCGGGCGATGATCGCCTCCTCGGCCACCGCCGGCCAGCCGCCGAGCCCGAGCTCGCCGGAGACCTGGCCCTCGTTCATCTGGGCGCCCTCGGTGAGCCGGGGCTCCTGGGCGTGCTGGGCCACGACGCCGTCGAAGGCCTTCACGTACTCCAGCGCGCGGCGCATGATCACCGCGTCGTCCACGCACTTGCCGTCGTCGGAGAAGACCCGCACGCCGGCGGCCGAGTCGTGCATCGCACCGAGCTCGGCGAGCTTCTTGCCCTCCAGGCCCACCGTGACGGCGCCCACCGGCTGCACGTCGCAGTAGCCGGAGGCCCGGCCGAGCCGCCAGACCTGCTCGACCACGCCCGCGGTGTCGGCCACCGGGAAGGTGTTGGCCATCGCGTGCACGGCCGTGTAGCCGCCCTTGGCCGCGGCCTGGGTGCCGGTCAGCACGGTCTCGGCGTCCTCGCGGCCCGGCTCGCGCAGGTGGGTGTGCAGGTCGACCAGGCCCGGCAGGGCGATCAGGCCGTGCGCGTCGATGTCGACGTCGGCCTCGGCGGTCAGGCCGGTGCCGATCTCGCTGATCACACCGTCGGTGATCAGGATGGACTGCGCGGGGCCGCCGAGGAGCTGGGCGTTGCGAATCAGGTAGCTGGTCACTGGGCGGCCTCACTGGTTTCGGTGCGGGGGGCGTCGGTGGGACCGTCGTTGAAGACGGCGCCGCCGAGCAACAGGTACAGGACGGCCATCCGGATCGAGACACCGTTGGCGACCTGCTCGACGGCGGTGCAGCGCGGGGAGTCGGCCACCTCGGCGGTGATCTCCATGCCGCGCACCATCGGCCCGGGGTGCATGACGATGGCGTGCTCGGGCAGCTTGGCCATCCGCTGGGCGTTCATCCCGTAGCGGCGCGCATACTCGCGCTCGGTGGGGAAGAACGCGGCGTTCATCCGCTCGCGCTGGACGCGCAGCATCATCAGCGCGTCGGTCTTGGCGAGCGCGGCGTCCAGGTCGTAGCTGACCTCGCAGGGCCAGTTCGGGATGCCGATCGGCAGCAGGGTGGGCGGGGCCACGAAGGTGACCTGCGCGCCGAGCGTCTGCAGCAGCAGCACGTTGGAGCGGGCCACCCGGCTGTGCAGCACGTCGCCGACGATGGTGATCCGGCGGCCGCTCAGGTCGTTGCCCAGGCCCGGGTTGAGATGGCGGCGCATGGTGAGCGCGTCCAGCAGGGCCTGGGTGGGGTGCTCGTGGGTGCCGTCGCCGGCGTTGATCACGCTGCCGTGCAGCCAGTCGGACTGGGCCAGGCGGGCCGGCGCGCCGGAGGCGTGGTGGCGGATCACGACGGCGTCGGCGCCCATCGCCTGCAGGGTCAGCGCGGTGTCCTTGAGGCTCTCGCCCTTGGAGACCGAGGAGCCCTTGGCGGCGAAGTTGATGACGTCGGCGCTCAGCCGCTTCTCGGCGACCTCGAAGGAGGTCTTGGTGCGGGTGGAGTCCTCGAAGAAGAGGTTGACGACGGTGCGGCCGCGCAGCGTGGGGAGCTTCTTGACGGCCCGTCCGGAGAGCTGGGCCAGCTCCTCGGCGGTGTCCAGGATCAGCAGCGCGTCGTCGCGGCTGAGATCGGCGGCGGAGACGAGGTGGCGCTTCACGGGACCATTACTCCGAAATCTGGGGGTCCGGGCGGTTCGGGTTGGCGAGTGCCTGCGAGCTGCGGGCGGCGTAGTCGCGGTCACCGACCAGGACGGCGTCCTGCCCGTCGGCGTCGGCGAGCCGGACCTGGACCGCCTCACGCAGCGAGGTCGGCAGGTTCTTGCCCACGTAGTCGGCACGGATCGGCAGCTCGCGGTGGCCGCGGTCGACCAGGACGGCCAGCTGCACGGCCCGGGGGCGGCCGATGTCGCCCAGCGCGTCGAGCGCGGCGCGCACCGTGCGGCCGGAGAAGAGCACGTCGTCGACGAGGATCACCAGGCGGCCGTCGACGCCGCCGGCCGGGATCTCGGTGTGCTCCAGCGCCCGGGCGGGCTTGAGCCGCAGGTCGTCGCGGTACATGGTGATGTCCAGCGTGCCGAGCGGGATCTCGCGCCCGGTGATCTGGATCAGCTTGGCGTGCAACCGGCGGGCGAGGTGGACACCGCGAGTGTGGATGCCGAGCAGGACGACGTCCTCGGCGCCCTTCGCGCGCTCCACGATCTCGTGCGCGATCCGGGTGATCACCCGGGAGATGTCGGCGCCGTCCAGCACCTGGTGCGGCGGACGCGGAATGTCGGTCTGTGGTGTGGTCATGCCGAAGCGGACCTCCTTCCCCGCCTCACGGGACGGGTCTTAAAGGATGTCGGGAGTGGCCGCCGGGTCGCACCCGGAGCCGTGCCCATGCTACCAGGGCGATCATGGGCCGCCCGCCATCCGTCGTGTCGTGTTCACGCAGAGGTAGCAGACCATTCGCACGACTGCCCCATTCGGCTTGACGCAGCTACCTTACTCTACGTAACCTCACAGTGAGTTACGGAACAGACGTCGAACCCACCGGTAGGACGCTCTTTGGGAGACGGGATCATCCCCACTCCCCCGTGACCGTCATGATCAAGAAATTCTCGTCCGGGGAGAACAATGTCCAGCGACTACGCGAAGCAGCTCGGAGGAAAACTCCGCGCTATCCGCACTCAGCAGGGTCTCTCCCTGCACGGTGTCGAGGAGAAGTCCCAGGGACGCTGGAAGGCGGTCGTCGTCGGCTCCTACGAGCGTGGCGACCGTGCTGTGACGGTGCAGCGGCTGGCCGAACTGGCCGAGTTCTACGGTGTCCCGGTGCAGGAGCTGCTTCCGGGCGGCACGCCGGGCGGTGCGGCCGAGCCGCCGCCGCGCCTGGTGCTGGACCTGGAGAGACTGACCCAGGTCCCCTCCGAGAAGGCCGGCCCGCTGCAGCGCTACGCGGCCACCATCCAGTCCCAGCGCGGGGACTACAACGGCAAGGTGCTCTCGATCCGCCAGGACGACCTGCGCACGCTGGCCGTGATCTACGACCAGTCGCCGTCCATCCTCACCGAGCAGCTGATCAGCTGGGGTGTGCTCAACTCGGACGCTCGTCGCGCGGTGCGCGACGAGGACGCGAGCTGAGCGCGGGACACCCTCGCAGGCTGCAGAAACGTCACGGCGCGGTCCCCGGGGGGACCGCGCCGTCGGCGTATCCGGCTGCCGGGCCGGCCGGCCCTCAGCCCTGTCCGCGGGGCGCGCGGGCCAGCTGGCGCGACTGCGCCACCAGGCGGCCGGCCGAGTCCCAGATCTCGCAGTCCTCCTCGAAGTACCCGCCGGCCAGGTTCCGGGTGGCGTGGCTGACCCGCAGCCAGCCCGCGGCCGGCACCGCCCGCAGGTGGACGGTCAGCTCGATGGTCGGCGCCCAGCCGGGCAGCCCCAGGTCGAAGGTGACCGGCGGCAGCGCGTCGGCCACCAGCAGCAGCTCCAGCGGGTCCGGCTCGCGCCCGTCGGCCAGCCTGAACCAGCCCTGGATCCGGCCCGCCCTGGCCGGCTGCCCCAGCGCCCAGCCGACGGTGGCCGGGTCGAGCCGCAGATCGAAGCGCTCCAGCAACGCGGCCTGCTCCAGCAGCGGCCGGGGCGCGTGCTCCATGCCCACGCACGCCTCGACCGGCGGCAGCGTGGGGGGCACGGCGGAGGTGTGCACCTCGTCGGTCAGCGCGGCCAGCTCGCCGTAGCTGGCCAGCACTCTCAGCTTCTCGACCGGCGTGCCGTCCGCGCCGTCCTGGTAGAGCGAGGCGGTGGCGGTGGAGAGCGACCGGCCGCGGCGCACGGTCTCGGTTCGCACCGACAGCGGGCCGGGGTGCGAGGTCGCCAGGTAGTAGCCGCTGATCGACAGCGGATCGGGGTGCTCGGGCAGTTCCTGGCGCAGCGCGTTGGCGGCCACCGCGAGCAGCAGCCCGCCGTTCACCCCGCCGCCGATCTGCCAGCCGGCGCCCAGCTCACCGAGGTGGCGCCCCGGGGTGCCGGGGTCCGGTTCCAGGGCGATCGCCTGATCGAACTCGCTGTCGGTCCGGGTCGCAGTCGTCATGGCGGAACGCCCTTCGCAATTGGCTACTGATCAGTAACAACATACGCGCGATGGCCGCCGGACCGGAAGGTCCGACGGCCATCGAAGGGGGCGCTGGGGCGATGCAGAACAGACCGCCTCAGTCGCGGCGGATCGTGCTCTTCAGCTCCATGAAGCGGGCCAGCATGCCGTTCACGAAGGCCGGCGAGTCGTCCGTGGAGAACTCCTTGGCGATCTCCACCGCCTCGTCCAGGACGACCGCGTCCGGGACGCCGTCCTCCCAGATCAGCTCGTAGGCGCCGAGCCGCAGGACGTTGCGGTCCACGACCGGCATCCGGTCGAGCGTCCAGCCGACGGAGTAGGTCGAGATCAGCTCGTCGATCCGGCGGGCGTGCTGCACATAGCCCTCGACCAGCTGCATGGTGTACTCGCCGACCTGCGGCACACCTTCGTCGGGCTTGGGCTCGCGGGCGCGGGCCACCCAGCTCGCGAGCACCGACAACGGGTCGACGCCCCGGCCGTCGGCCTCGAAGAGGATCTGGAAGGCGTGCGTGCGCGCCTTGGTGCGTGCTGACGCCACGGTTACTTGTTCACCCGGCCGAGGTAGCTGCCGTCACGGGTGTCGACCTTGATCTTCTCACCGGTGGTGATGAAGAGCGGGACGGCGATCTCGGCGCCGGTCTCCAGCTTGGCGGGCTTGGTGCCACCGGTGGAGCGGTCGCCCTGCAGGCCGGGCTCGGTCTCCTCGACGACCAGCTCGACGGAGGCCGGGAGCTCGACGTACAGCGGGGCGCCCTCGTAGACCGCCACCAGGGCCTCGAAGCCCTCCAGCAGGTACTTGGCCGCGTCGCCGACGACCTCCTTGCTGATGAACAGCTGGTCGTAGGTGTCCATGTCCATGAACACGAACGACTCGCCGTCCTTGTACGAGTACTGCATGCCGCGCTTGTCGACGTTCGCGGTCTCGACCTTGGTGCCCGCGTTGAACGTCTTGTCGACGACCTTGCCGTTCAGCACGTGCTTGAGCTTGGTGCGCACGAAGGCGGGGCCCTTGCCCGGCTTGACGTGCTGGAACTCGACGACGGACCAGAGCTGGTCGTTGTCGAGCTTGAGGACCATGCCGTTCTTGAGATCGTTCGTGGAAGCCACGGGCGCACTAACTCCTGATATAGCTGTCAAGGAACCAAGGGTGCGGGCCTGCCCCCACCGGGAGCGGTGGTCACAGGGCGAGGAGCTCCTTGGTGGTGATGGTGAGCAGCTCGGGTCCGCCCTCTTCGAGGGGGCGCACCACGAGCGTGTCCTCGATCCGGACTCCGCCGCGGCCCGGGAGGTGAACCCCTGGACCGACGGTGACCGGCACGCGGTTGTCCAGTTTACCCATCTCGGCGGGCCCCAGCTGCGGCGCCTCCCTGACCTCCAGACCCACACCGTGCCCGAACGGCTGGGGCCGCTCCTCCTGGTACCCGCCGGCCCGCAGCACCTCGCGTGCGGCGCGGTCCGGTTCGCTGCCCGGCACGCCCGGGGCCAGCGCCTCGCGCCCGGCCCGCTGGGCCTCGAAGACCAGCCGGTGCAGCTCCACCTGCCAGGCCGCGGGGGCCGCGCCGATCACGAAGGTGCGGGTGGTGCAGACCGAGTAGCCACGGTACTGGGCGCCGAGCGAGACGGTCAGGAAGTCGCCCTCCTCGACCCTGCGGTCGGTGGGCCGGTGGTCGGCCCGCCCGGAGTGGCTGCCGGTGCCCACCGAGACCGGGTAGCCCGCCCGGTCCGCGCCGTGGTCGATCATCCGGCGCTCCAGCTCCATCGCCAGATGGCGCTCGGTGCGGCCCACCAGAATCGACTCCAGCAGCTCGCCCAGCGCCTGGTCGCCGATCTCGGCGGCGATCCGCAGCCCGGCCAGCTCCTGCTCGTCCTTGACCACCCGCAGCCGCTCGACCGCGCGCTTGACGTCGGCCAGCCGCACCCCCGGGGCCGAGTCGGCGATCGCGCGGTGCCGGCTGACGGTGAGGTCGTGCTCCTCCACCGCCAGGTCCGCCACGCCGAGGCGGGTGGCGGCCGTGGCGGCGGCCGCCACGGTGTCCTGGCCCGGGTCGGCGGCCAGCCTCGGCAGGCCGGGGTCGAGGGGCGGCTCGCCGCTGTCGTCGGGCGGCAGCTCGGCGGGCAGCACCAGCAGCGCGCGCTCGCGGGTCAGCAGCAGGGCCGCGCCGCACGGGGTGCAGCCGGTCAGGTACCGGACGTTGGCGGACCTGCTGATCAGCGCCGCGTCCGCCCCACTGGCGCTGCAGTACTCGCTGAGCCGCTCCCGGCGGGCCGCGTGCGCATCTGACATGTCTGGAAGCCTAGGGATGCCGCCCTGGGCCCGCCTCTTCTACTGGGCCGTCCTCATGCGTGGGCCGCGCGCTCCACCCGGACGGCGTGTCGGGGCGCCGGGTGGTCAGATGGACGGGTGGAGTGGTTCACCGCGCCCGGGTACGCGCTCAGCCGGCTGGTGCTGCTGCGCCTGCTGGCCCTCGTCTACCTGGTCGGCTTCCTGGCGGCGGCCCGGCAGTTCCGGGCACTGATCGGCGAGCACGGCATGCTGCCGGTGCCGCGCTACCTGCGCTACCGGTCCTTCCGGGAGGCGCCGAGCCTGTTCCAGTTCGGCTACTCGGACCGCGCCTTCGCCGCCGTCGCCCGGGGCGGGGCGCTGCTCGCGGCCGCCGTGGCGGCGGGGCTGGCCGACCTGGTGCCGCTGTGGGCCGCCATGCTGCTGTGGGCGCTGCTCTGGCTGCTCTACCTGTCGATCGTCAACGTCGGACAGACCTGGTACTCCTTCGGCTGGGAGTCGCTGCTGCTGGAGGCCGGGTTCCTGGCGGTCTTCCTGGGCAACGCCGAGGTCGCGCCCCCCGTCCTGGTGCTCTTCCTGTTCCGCTGGCTGCTGTTCCGGGTGGAGTTCGGCGCCGGGCTGATCAAGCTGCGCGGCGACCGCTGCTGGCGGGACCTGAGCTGCCTGAAGTACCACCACGAGACCCAGCCGATGCCCGGCCCGCTGAGCTGGTACTTCCACCACCTGCCGATGCCGCTGCACCGCGTGGAGGTGGCCGCCAACCACCTGGCCCAGCTGGGCCTGCCGGTGCTGCTCTTCACCCCGCAGCCGATCGCCTCCTGGGCGGCGGGGGCGATGGTGGTCACCCAGCTCTGGCTGGTCGCCTCCGGCAACTTCGCCTGGCTCAACTGGCTGACCATCGCGCTGGCCTTCGGCGTGCTGCGGCTGCCCGGGGCCGGACACCTGGCCACCGCGCGGGCGCCGCTCTGGTACGAGGTGCTGGTGCTGGCCGCGACCGCGCTGGTGGTCTGGCTCAGCTACTGGCCGGCCCGCAACCTGCTCTCGCGCGGGCAGCTGATGAACTACTCCTTCAACCGGCTGCACCTGGTCAACACCTACGGCGCCTTCGGCAGCATCAACCGGATCCGCTTCGAGGTCGTCGTCGAGGGCACCGACGAGGAGCGGCTGACGGCGCACACGGTGTGGCGCGAGTACGAGTTCCGGGGCAAGCCGGGCGACGTGCGCCGCCGGCCCCGCCAGTACGCGCCCTACCACCTGCGGCTGGACTGGCTGATGTGGTTCGCCGGCATCTCCCCGGCCTACGCGCGCCCCTGGCTGCGGCCGTTCGCCGAGCGGCTGCTGGCCGGCGACCGGACGACCCTGCGGCTGCTGCGGCACAACCCCTTCCCCGAGGCGCCTCCGGCCCATGTGCGGGCGGTGCTCTACCGCTACCGGTTCACCACCCGGCAGGAGCGGCGGGCCACCGGCGCCTGGTGGCACCGGACCCGGCTGCGGGTCTACCTGGCCCCGATGACGCGCCCACGCTAGGGCCTGTCCGGCCGGGCGCTAGCCGCGGACCTCCAGGACCACCTTGCCGAGGTTGCTCCGGGACTCCAGCAGCGCCGCCGCCTCGGCCGCGCGCGCCAGCGGGAGTACCTGGCAGGCGGGCCGCAGCCGCTCCTCGGCGAGCAGCCGCCACAGCTCGGCGCGGCAGTCGGCGACCACCTGGGGCCGGTGACGGGCCAGTTGACCCATCGACAGGCCGGTGACCGTGGCCGCCGAACCGAGGACGACGCCGGCGTCCAGGGTGCCGCCGTAACCGGCCAGGGTGACCAGGCGGCCGAACGGGGCCAGCGCGGCCAGCGCCCGCGGCAGCACCTCGCCGCCGGCCCCCTCCAGGACCAGGTCAACCGGCTCGCCCCAGTGCGGCTCCTGGTAACGGACCACCTCATCGGCGCCGAGCGAGCGCAGGAAGTCCGCCTTGCCCGGGCCGCCGACCGCCGCGACCACCCGGGCGGCGCCGAGGACCTTGGCCAGTTGGACGATCAGGTGGCCGACCCCGCCGGCCGCGTTGGTCACCAGGACGGACTGCCCCGGCTCCAGGGCGCCGACCCGCAGCGCCGCGAGCGCCACCAGTCCCCCGTGGACCAGGCTGAGCGCGTCGGCGGCGCTCGCGCTCTCGGGCACCGGCGTGATCAGGGCGGGCGCCGCGACCAGTTGGTCGGCGTAGACCTCGGCGGCGACGCCGCCGACCCGGTCGCCGACCTGGTACCCCGCCACCTCGGATCCGAGTGCGGTGATCCGGCCGACGAAGCCGCCACCGGGCGAACCCGGCAGCGGGGGGTGGCCGACGCCGGCGAGCATCTTCAGCAGCATCAGGCTGACCCCGGCCGCCTCCACCGCCACCAGCACCTCGCCCGGCCCGGCCACCGGCGCGGCGACCTCGTCGAGCCGCAGCACCTCGGCGCCGCCGTACCGGTGGAACCTGACCTTGCGCATGGCGCGCTCCCCCTTCGAGAACCGTTGGTGGTCCCAACGTTATCAGAGTTCCATTGGGAGCCCCAACGACTTTAGGATGCCCCCATGACCGAAGCCCCGTTCTCCCGCCTGCAGACCCTCCCCAGCTGGCTCCTCGGCCGCGCCGGAGCCCTCGCCCACCGCCTGGTCACCGAGGCGCTGAGCGAGGAGGGCATGCGGATGGGCCACCACGCGGTGCTCTGCGCGGTGGCCGAGTTCGGCCCGCTCGCCCAGGCCGAACTCTCGCGCACCGTGCGGATCGACCCGAAGGACATGGTGGGCATCCTCAACGAGCTGCAGACCCAGGGCCTGGTGCTGCGCGGCAAGGACCCGCGGGACGCCCGGAAGAACGCGATCGCCCTGACCCCGACCGGCGCCGAGCTGCTGACCCGCCTGGAGCGACTGGGCGAGGCGGCGAACGAGGAGCTACTGGCCCCCCTGGCCCCGAAGGAGCGGGAGCAGCTGCTGTCGCTGGTCGCGAGGGTGATCGAGGGCCGCATCTGACCTGTTGACATCCTGGGATCTGTTGATATCAAGTATCTTGACATCAAGATTGATATCGGACAGGCTGCTCCGTGCTCCCCTGCGGCCACGGTGGCTCCGCGGCGTCCGGAGCGGATCGGGGGCCGGTCATGCGGCGCAGCGGGAACGGACAGACCCTGGTGGCGCAGCTGCGCCACCCGCCGGGCGGGCGGGACGCCCGGACCATGCTGCTCACCCAGTTCCTCGACCGGACCGGGACCGGGGTCTGGGGTGCGGCCTCGGTGCTGTACTTCACCGTCGTCAGCCGCCTGGACGCCCGGCAGGTGGGCCTGCTGCTGGGCGTCGCCGCGGTGGCGGGCATCGCCGGGTCGCCACTGGCCGGATGGCTGGCCGAACGGCTGCCGGTGCGCGGACTGCTGATCGGGTGCCACCTGCTGCGCCTGGGCACGATGAGCCTGCTGCTGGTCTGCGACGGCTTCGCGGCGCTGCTGCCCGTGGTCGCCGTGACCTGCCTCGGCGAGCGGGCGGCCAAGACCCTGGAGATGCTCTTCGCCACCCGGGTCGCGGGCGAGCGGCGCACCACCTACCAGGCGCTGTCGCGCAGCGCGGCCAACGCCGGATACGCGCTGGGCGCCGGGATCGCGGCGCTCGGCCTGGCGGTGGGCACCAGGGACGCCTACCGGGCGCTGATCCTGTGCGACGCACTCTCCTTCGCGCTGGCCGCCGCGCTGGTCCGGCGCACCCGGGAACCGCGGGCGCAGGAGCGGACCGTGCCAGAGGCGGGCGACGCGGGCGACGCCGCCGGGCGGCCCAGGACAGGCCCCAGGACAGGCCCTGACGGTGTACCGAGCCCATGGCGCGACCGCGGCTACCTGCTCTTCGTGCTGCTGGACATTCCGATGAACCTCGACGACTCGGTGCTGGGCGTCGGCCTGCCGCTCTGGCTGGTGGACCACACCCGCGCGCCGCACGCCTTCGTGCCGGCCTTCCTGCTGCTCAACACCGTGCTGGTGGTGGCCCTCCAACTGCGGGTCTCGGCCCGGGCCGAGGGGCCGCGCCGGGCCGCGGGGGCGGTGGCGGTGTACGGGGTGACGATGCTCGCCTGCTGCGCGGTGCCGGCGACCGCGACCGGCGGCGGGGCCCTGCCCGCCTCGCTCGCCATGCTCGGGGCGGCGGCGCTGGTCACCCTGGCGGAGCTGATGCGCTCGGTGAGCTCCTGGGAGCTGGCGGTGCGACTGGCGCCGCCGCAGGCCCGCGCCTCCTACCTCGGGGTGGCCGGGATGTCCCAGTCCGTACAGAAGTCGGTCGGCCCGCTGCTGCTGACCGGCGCGGTGATGACCGCCGGGCCGGCCGGCTGGCTGGCGCTCGGCACGGCGGTCGCGGGGCTCGGCCTGGTGCAGCGGCGGGCCTGCCTGCGGCGGCTGGCGGCGCCGTCGCCCGCGGCACCCAGCACGCCGGCCGCACCGGCCGACATGTCCAACCGCCTTGCCGCCTCCGCCTCCTGACGGCAGGTCAGCGCTGCTGGCAGCGCGGGCACCAGAACAGGTTGCGGGCCGCGTGCTGCTCGGTGCGCACCTCGGTGCCGCAGACCAGGCAGGCCTGACCGGCCCGCCGGTAGACGTAGACCTCGCCGCCGTGGTCGTCCACCCGCGGCGGGCGGCCCATCGCCTGGGGTGTGTGCTCGGGGCGCACGGTGTCGATCCGTCCGATCGCCGCCCCCTCGCGCATCAGCTCCACCAGGTCGTGCCAGATCAGCTCCCACTCGGCCGCCGTCAGGTCGCGACCGGCTCGGTGCGGGTCGATGCCGTGCCGGAAGAGCACCTCGGCGCGGTAGACGTTGCCCACCCCCGCCAGGATCTTCTGGTCCATCAGCAGCGCCGCTATGGTGCTGCGACTGCGGCTGATCCGCTGCCAGGCGCGCTCGGGCTCGGCGTCCGCGCGCAGCGGGTCCGGGCCGAGGCGCGCGTGTACGGCGTCCTTCTCGGCGGGCGTGAGCAGCTCGCAGGTGGTCGGTCCGCGCAGGTCGGCGTACTGGTCCCCGTTCGACAGCCGCAGCCGGATCAGGCCGACCGGCGCGGGTGCGGGGGCCGGTCCGAAGGTGACGACGCCGTACAGGCCCAGGTGGATGTGGACCCAGGCCTCGCCGAAGCCGAGGAAGAGGTGCTTGCCGTCGGCCTCGGCGCGCTCCAGCGGCCGCCCGTCGACCAGCCGGGCGCCCTCGGCGAAGCGGCCCTGCGGGCTGGCGACGGCCACCGGCCGGCCGCCGAAGGCCGCCTGGTGCTGGGCGGCGAGCCGGTGCAGGATGTGGCCTTCGGGCATGGGGCTCGCTGTCCTCGGTTCTCGGCGTTCTCGGTTCTCGGCGTTCTCGGTTCTCGGACCACGGGGGTCGGCGGCTGCTCAGCGCACCGGCTGGCCGGCCAGCCGGGCGGCGATCACCCGGTCCAGCGCCTCGGCGGTGGCGGCGACGTCCAGCTGCGAGTTGTCGATGATCGGCAGCCCGGAGTTGTACCAGCCCGCCATCCGGCCGTGGATCAGCGCCACCTCCTCGTCGCTGAGCCGTCGGTTGCCCGAGCGCCGGGCGTTGCGGGCGAGCACCGAGTCCAGGCCGGGCAGCAGCACCACCGGGATCATGCCGGGGCCGATGTGCCGCTTCCAGCCGCCCAGGCCGATCGCCGGGCGGTCGGGGAAGACCGCATCGTCGATGATGCAGGAGATGCCGTTGGCCAGGTAGTTGCGGCAGGCGAAGCCGCAGGTGCGGCGGGCCAGCCGGTACTGGGCCTCGGAGGCGTTGTTCCAGCCGGACTGCGGGTTGGCGAAACCCGAGCACACCCACTCGCGGACGTCGTCCAGGCTGATGTGCGCGGTGGTGGTGGGCCGCCGCTCGGCCCAGTGCCGGGCGACCGTGGTCTTGCCCGCGCCGGCCGGACCGATCAGCAGCACCGCCAGCGGCCCCACGTGCTGGGGCGGCGCGGCGGCCGGCAGTTGGACCGGCGCACCGGTGGGCATCACGAAGTGCCCGGTGGCCCCGGCCGGCGCCGCAGCGCTCGGGGCACCGGCGGGCGCGGCCTGCGGGGCGGCGGCCGGGGGCAGTGCGGGGGGCGGCACGGGACGGCCCTGGGTGGCCGGATACGGCTGCACGCTCTGGCGCGGCGCCACCGGCGGCGGCACTACCGGGCGCGGGGGCACTCCCCCTGCGTACTGCTGCGTCACGGACACACCTCCCGGCGGGGACACTACACGGCGGCCCGGCGCCGAGCCCAGTTGCGGGCCCAGGGGCCTGTCCGACGCGAACTGTCGGACAGGCCCCGGCACCGGGCCGTGTGCGGAGCCGGCCGACGAGCGGCCGGCGCGCCGTCAGCGGGTGGTGAGCTGTTCGGCCAGCGCGCGCAGCGCCAACTCGTAGGAGCCCAGGCCGAAGCCCGCGATGGTGCCGGAGGCGATCGCGGCGATCACCGAGTTGTGCCGGAACTCCTCGCGGGCGTACGGGTTGGAGATGTGCACCTCGATCAGCGGCGCGGTGCGCTGGGCGGCCGCGTCGCGCAGCGCGTACGAGTAGTGCGTGAAGGCACCCGGGTTGATCACCACGGGGGTCTTCTCGTCGGCCGCCCAGTGCAGCCACTCGATCATCTGCTGCTCGGAGTTGGTCTCCTTGACCTCCACCTCGAAGCCCAGCTCCCGGCCGAGCTTGGTGCAGCGCTCGACCAGCCCGCCGTAGGAGGTGGCGCCGTAGACGTCCGGCTCCCGGCTGCCCAGGCGCCCCAGGTTGGGACCGTTCAGTACCAGCACCCTGCTCATCCGGAGACCTCCGCGTAGGCCGCGACCAGCAGCGACGGGTCCGGGCCCTCCAGCACGGAGGTCTTGCCCAGGCCGTCGAGCACGATGAAGCGCAGCAGGTCGCCGCGCGACTTCTTGTCGATCTTCATGGCGTCCAGCAGCTTCGGCCAGGCGTCCGCCCGGTAGCTCAGCGGCAGGCCCACCGAGGCCAGCACGGTGCGGTGCCGGTCGGCCGTCACGTCGTCCAACCGCCCGGCCAGCCGGCCCAGTTCGGCGGCGAAGACCATGCCGACCGAGACCGCGGCGCCGTGCCGCCACTTGTAGCGCTCGTTGCGCTCGATGGCGTGCGCCAGGGTGTGGCCGTAGTTGAGGATCTCGCGCAGGCCCGACTCCTTGAGGTCGCCGGAGACCACGTCGGCCTTGACCTGGATGGCGCGCTGGATCAGCTCCACGGTGTGCGGCCCGCCAGGGGTCGCGGCGCCCGCGGGGTCGGCCTCCACCAGGTCGAGGATGACCGGGTCAGCGATGAAGCCGCACTTGATCACCTCGGCCAGACCGGAGACGTAGTCGTGCTTGGGCACGGTCTCCAGGGTGGCCAGATCGGCCAGCACGCCCACCGGCGGGTGGAAGGCGCCGACCAGGTTCTTGCCCTCGGCGATGTTGATGCCGGTCTTGCCGCCGACCGCCGCGTCCACCATGCCCAGCAGCGTGGTGGGCATCGCGACCCAGCGCACCCCGCGCAGCCAGCTGGCGGCGACGAAGCCGGCCAGGTCGGTGGTGGCGCCGCCGCCCAGGCCCACGATCACATCGGAGCGGGTGAACCCGGTCTGGCCGAGCACCGACCAGCAGTAGGCGGCGACCTCGGCGCTCTTGGCCTCCTCGGCGTTCGGCACCTGCAGCGCGATCGCCTCGTAGCCCTCGGCGGCCAGGTCCTCGCGGATCGCCTCACCGGTGGCCGACAGCGCCTCGGGGTGGATGATCGCCACCCGGCGCGCTTGGTTGCCGATCAGCCCGCTCAGCTCGCCGAGCAGCTGGTGCCCGACCAGCACGTCGTACGGCGCGTGGCCGGCCGAGCCGCCGACGTGGATGGTGACGGTGTCGGTGCTGCTCATGCGTCCTTCAACTCCAGGGATTCCAGTACGGCGTCGACGACCTGCTCCGGGGTGCGCCCCTCGGTGGCCACCGTGGCGGCGGCCACGTCCAGGTAGAGCGGTCGGCGACGCTCCATCAGCTCGCGCCACTGCTGGCGCGGGTTGACCGCGAGCAGCGGGCGCGGCGCGTCCAGGCCCACCCGCTTGACGGCGTCGTGCAGCGCCACCTCCAGGTAGACCACCGGCCGACCGGCCAGCAGCGCCCGGGTGGCGTCCGTCATCACCGCGCCGCCGCCGAGCGCGAGCACGCCCTCGTGCCCGGCCAGCGCGGCGGCGACCGCGGCGGCCTCCAGCTCGCGGAAGTGCGGCTCGCCGTCCTCGATGAAGATGTCCGGGATCGGCTTGCCGGCCCGCTGCTCGATGTCGGCGTCGGTGTCCCGGAAGGCGCAGCCGAGCCGCTCGGCGAGCAGCCGGCCCACGGTGCTCTTGCCGGCTCCCGGAGGGCCGACCAGCACGACCCTGGGTCCGCCGGATGCGGCAGCGCTCATCGGACGATCAGGTTGTCGAGGTAGCCCTGCACATTGCGCCGGGTCTCACTGACGTGGTCCCCGCCGAACTTCTCGCTGACCGCGTCGGCCAGCACCAGCGCGACCATCGCCTCGGCGACGATGCCGGCGGCCGGCACCGCACAGACGTCCGAGCGCTGGTGGTGCGCCTTGGCCTCCTCGCCGGTGCGCACGTCGATGGTGCGCAGCGCGCGCGGCACGGTGGCGATCGGCTTCATCGCGGCCCGCACCCGCAGCAGCTCACCGGTGGACAGGCCGCCCTCGGTGCCGCCGGACCGGCCGGAGGTGCGCCTGACACCGTCCGGGGTCGGCACGATCTCGTCGTGCGCCTGCGAACCGGGGATCCGGGCCAGCTCGAAGCCGTCGCCGACCTCGACGCCCTTGATCGCCTGAATGCCCATCAGCGCGGCGGCCAGCCGCGCGTCCAGGCGGCGGTCCCAGTGCACGTGCGAGCCCAGGCCCACCGGCACGCCGTAGGCCAGCACCTCGACCACGCCGCCGAGCGTGTCGCCGTCCTTGTGGGCCTGGTCGATCTCGGCGACCATCCGCTTCGAGGCGTCCGCGTCCAGGCAGCGCACCGGGTCCTCGTCGAGCCGGGCCTCGTCGGCGGGCTGCGGCAGCACGCCGGCCGGGGCCTTGGCGGCGCCGAGCTCGACCACGTGCGAGACGATCTCGATGCCGCAGGTCTCCTTGAGGAACGCCCGGGCCACCACACCGAGCGCGACCCGGGCGGCCGTCTCACGGGCGCTGGCACGCTCCAGGATCGGGCGGGCCTCGTCGATCGAGTACTTCTGCATGCCGGCCAGGTCGGCGTGGCCGGGGCGGGGGCGGGTGAGCGCCTCGTTGCGGGCCAGGCCCGCCAGGATCTCGGGGTCGACCGGGTCGGCCGACATCACCTGCTGCCACTTGGGCCACTCGGTGTTGCCGACCATGATCGCCACCGGGCTGCCCATGGTCTCGCCGTGCCGCACCCCTCCGAGGAAGGTCACCTCGTCCTGCTCGAACTTCATCCGGGCGCCGCGCCCGTAGCCCAGACGCCGCCGGGCCAGCGCGTCCGCCACCGCGGCGGTGGTCACGGGCACGCCCGCGGGCAGGCCCTCCAGGGTGGCAACGAGGGCGGGGCCGTGCGACTCCCCCGCCGTGAGCCAGCGCAACGTACCCAACGGTGCTCCTTCGTCAGCGGTCCGGTCACGGCGCTCGCGCGGCGCTCCCGGCCGGGGTTCGGTCTGCGGGCCCGTGCGGCGAGCCCTGTGGTGAATCCTTTCACGACCTCGCCCGCACGCGGGCCACGGTCCGGGGAGCGGACATGTTCGTCCCGCGTTTGATCAGGCAGAATGGTGTTCGACCGCTTCCCGCGGCCACCGGACGAGACGCGCCGTACCCGGACTGACAAGACGACGCAGACCCATGGGAGGGGTCCCCGTCATGGAACAGGCCGTGCAGATCTTCGGCTCGATACTCATCCTGATCCCGTTCGCGCTCGCCCAGTGGGGCAAGCTCGACGCGCGCTCGCGCGGCTACCTGCTGCTGAACCTGTGCGGCTCGGCGATCCTGGCCACCCAGGCCGCACTGACCTCGCAGTGGGGGTTCCTGCTGCTGGAGGGCGTCTGGGCGGTGGTCTCGCTGCTCGGCCTGGTGGCCGTGCTGCGCGGCCGGGCACCGAGCGCGCAGCACTAAGAGGGTCCGCCAGTAGGGGTCCCCTAACAGGCGCTAGCTGCTCGCCAGTGCCGCTTCGCCCGCCGCCCGCATCGCCGCCAGCGGCCCCGGGGTGATCCCGGTGAACCGCTCGCACTGCAGCACCGCCTGATGGACCAGCAGGTCAAGGCCGCCGAGCACGGTGGCACCGCGCTCGGCGCAGGCGGCGGCGAGCGCGGTCGGCCAGGGGTGGTAGAGCACGTCGAACAGGGCGCCCGGGGTGGCGGTGAGCTCCTCGGCGAAGCCGTCGGTGGCGCCGACCGGGGTGGTGGAGACGGTCAGCGGGCCGGCCAGTGCCTCGGCGCCGCGTGCCCAGTCGGCGGTCAGCACCGCCACCCCCAGCCGCTCCCCCAGCTCCCGCATCTGCCGGGCCCGCTCCGGGCTGCGCACGTAGACGGTGATCTGCCCGGCGCCGAGCCGGGCGAGCGCGGCCAGCGCGGAGGAGGCGGTGGCACCGGCGCCCAGCACGGCCGCCGCGGGCACCTTCTCGATGCCGCGCTCGCGCAGCGCCGCGACCAGGCCCGGCACGTCGGTGTTGTCACCGGTGCGCCGGCCGTCGGCCTCGAAGACCAGGGTGTTCACCGCGTCCACCGCCAGCGCGCTCTCGCTCACCTCGTCCAGCAGCGGGATCACCGCCCGCTTCAGCGGCATGGTCAGCGAGAAGCCCGCCCAGCCGCCCGGTGCGAGGCCGGCCAGGAAGCCCGGCAACCTGGCCTCGTCCAGTTCGAAGCGGCCGTACTCCCAGTCGTCGAGCCCCAGCGCCCGGTAGGCGGCGTTGTGCAGCACCGGGGAGAGCGAGTGCGCGATGGGCGAGCCGAGCACGGCCGCGCGGTGGTGGATGGTCACGAGCCTGGTCACCTTTCCTGCCGGACAGAGCCGGACCAACCTACCCGCCGCCGCGCGCCCGCTACTTGCAGGTCATGTTGCCCGCGTCGTAGCCCTGGCCGTGCGCGGTGCAGTACTGCTGGACGTTCTGCGAGTGCTCGGCCTTGGTGGCAGAGAACCGCGTCTCGGTCGGGCTCATCGCGATGAAGAAGATCCAGTCGCCCGGGGTCGGGTTGAGCACGGCCTTGATCGCGGCATCGCCCGGGTTGGAGATCGGGCTCGGCGGCAGGCCCGGGTTGATGTAGGTGTTGTACCTGTTCGACCCGTCGTCGATCTGCGCCAAGGTCAGCGTCTTGGTGCCCAGCGAGTACTGCAGCGTGGTGTCCATGCCGAGCACGTGCTTGGTGAGGTCCTTGGTGAGCGGGCCGTTGAGCCGGTTGTCCATGACCCGGGCCATCTTGCCGAAGTCGGCGACGTTGTTGCCCTCCGCCTGCAGGATGCTCGCCTCGGTGATCACGTCGTAGGCGTTCTTCAGGCCGACGGCCTGGGCCGCCGTGTCCAGGTTGAGCTGGCTGTACTCGGCCACCGCGTTGCTCACCATCTGCTTGAGCAGGTCCTCCGGCTTCATGCCCTGGGCCACCGAGTACTTGGTCGGCCACAGGAAGCCCTCGGGGTTGTTGTTCGCGTAGGCGGGCAGGCCGAGGTTGGCCACGTTCGCCTTGGCCGCGTTCGCGGTGGTGCCCGGGGAGAGCTTCAGCTTGGTGTCGATCATCGTGTAGATGTCCGAGGCCTTCTTGCCCTCGGGGATGATCAGCGAGTCGCCGCCGGCCTCGCTGATCATCAGCGCCACCGCCGCGTCGCCGGACATCTGCAACTGCATCGAGTAGTAGCCGGGCTGGATGGGCTTGTTCGCGTTGGTGTAGGCGTTGTTGAAGGCCTTCACGCTCTTCACCACGCCGGCCTTCTGCAACACCTGCGCCATGTCGCCGGCCGAGGAGCCGTCCTGGATCTGGATCTGCACGTTGCCGGTGCCGTTGCCCTTGAAGTCCGGCGGCGGGCCGAAGGTGGTCTGGTAGAAGCCGTAGCCCCACCAGCCGGCGCCGCCCAGGCCGCCGAGCAGCACCAGGGCCACCAGCAGGCAGGCACCGCCGTTGCGGCGCCCGGACTTCTTGCCCTTGGCCTTGCGCTCGGCCTCCGCCTCCTGGCTGAGGTCCTGCGGGCCGAGGAAGCCCTGGCGGTCCTCCTCGGCGAACTCGTCCTCGGTGTGCTCGCCGTCCTCGGCGTGCTCCTCGTACTCCTCGTCGACGTACTCGCCCTCGGCGGTCTCGTCGAACGCGGTTTCCTCGCCCTCGGTGGACTCGGTGTACTGCTCCGGGTGCGCGCCGGCCTCCAGCGCGGCGGCCTCGGCCTCCCAGTCGATGCCGTCCGGCCCCGGTCCCGCGGGCTGCCGGGCCTGCTGCGGCGCGGGCTGCCGGCGCGCGGCCTGCTGCGGCGCCATCTGCTGCTGCGCGACCGGCTGTTGGGCGGCCGGGTGCTGCTGGACCTGCTGGGGCATCTGCTGCGTGCCGGTCTGCTGCTGCGGCTGCATCTGCTGCGGGAAGCCCTGCTGCTGACCCTGCTGCTGACCGAACTGCTGCTGGCCGGTCTGCTGCTGGCCGGTCTGCTGCTGGCTGACCTGCTGCTGGCCGAACTGGTCCGGGGCGAACTGCTGCGGCACCTGCTGGTAGCCGCCGGTCTGCTGCGGGAAGCCCTGCTGCTGGTACTGGGTCTGCTGCGGGTACTCGGCCTGCTGGACGTAGCCGCCCTGCTGCGGGTAGCCCTGCTGCTGCGGGTACTGCTGCTGGTACGCCTGCTGCTGCCACTGCTGCTGGGCGTACGGATCCAGCGGCACATAGGCCTGCTGCTGCCCGTACTGCTCCTGCCCCTGCGCCTGGTACTGGTGGTTCTGCTGCCCGTACGGATCCTGCGGGAGGTACTCCGACTCGCCGGCAGTGGCGGCCTGCGCCGACTGCTCAGCGTAGCCGGGCTCGGTGGGCTGCCACGGCTGGGAGCCGTAGCCCCGACCAAGATCAGTCATGAAATCCCTTAGGCCGACGGAGACGGACGGTTGATCGGACCGGCCGTCCGGGACGGCGTCCCGGCAGTACCTCGAACCGGCGTGCTAGCGCGACGGCTGAGGGGAGACGTTACCGTACCGCACGGTACTCCCTGTGCCCTCATTGCCGCGTCACGCCCCGACCGCGCGTCAGCGACGCGTCGGCGACGCGTCGGCGACCGGTCAACTGCCCGTCAGTGCCCGGTCGGTTGGGGCGGAGCGGCAACGCTGGGGCTGGGGGAGGCGGAGTGCCGGGCCTGGTAGGCGTTGAACTCGTCGACGTTCTTGCGCTGCTGCTGCTCACTGTCGGTGAACCTGGTGTCGCCCGGGCGCACTGTGACGAAATAGATCCAGTCCCCCGGTGCCGGGTTCAGCGCGGCCTGGATCGCGTCGTGCCCGGGGTTGTCGATCGGGGTCGGCGGCAGGCCGGGCACCCGGTAGGTGTTGAACGGTGAGTCGAGCTGGGTGTCACTCACCGTGGTGTGCAGCGTGGTGCGGCCCAGCGCGTAGTTGATCGTGGAGTCCAGTTGGAGCGGCATCGAGCGGGCCAGCCGGTTGTAGATGACCCGGGCCACCTTCGCCATGTCGTCCGGGTTGTCCGACTCGCCCTGCACCAGGCTGGCCACCACCAGCGCCTGGTAGCCCGTCAGTCCGCTGATCTCGGGGTGGTCGAGGTCGTCGGTGCCGAACTCGTGGCCGGCCCGGGCCACCATCTGCTGGAGCAGGCCGAGCGCCGTGGTGTCGCCGGTCACGCTGTAGGTGGAGGGGTAGTAGAGCCCCTCCGGGTTGCCGCCCGCGTAGTCCGGCAGGCTGAGGTCGGCCAGGTGCTGCTCGGCGGTGTGCTGGGCGGTGCCGGGCGGCAGGTTCAGCCGCTGGTCGATGGCGGTGTAGACCTGGCTGGCCCGGCGGCCCTCCGGGATGGTCAGCGCGTTGGCGTTGGCCGGGTTGCCGAGCACGCCCAGCGCGGCTCCGGCCGACATCCGGTGGCGCAGCGCGTAGGTGCCGGGCTGGATCCTGGCGGTGCTGTTGGCCACGGCGGAGGTGAACGCCTTGACGCTGGCCACCACCTGGTTCTGCTGCAGGATCTGGCCGATCCTGGTGAGGCTGGCGCCCTGCGGGACCGAGATCTGGATCACGGTGCCGTGTCCGGGTCCCGCGTAGTCGGCCGGGCGGCTCGGCCCCGAGTGGACGAACACGGTCCGCAGGCCCAGCAGCGCGCCGCCGGCCAGCACCGCGAGCAGCAGCAGGGTGAGCCCGCAGGCAAGGCCCGTGCGGTCGGGGTGCTTCGACGGCGGCTCGGCCAGCTCGTCGGCCCCGTCGGGCCCGGCGAGGGAGTCCGGCCCGACGGGGCCCTCGGGAGCCGGGGCCGGCTCGAAGGCCGGGGCCCCGAGATGACCCGGGCTCAGCCCGGGCACCGCGTCCTGGTCCATCGCCTCTGCCCCTTGTGTGCCCTGCCCGGTCAGCGAGGAGGCCCGTCCGGACGCGTCCGGACGGGCCCCTGAGCACACATTAGGAAGAGTGATCAGCCCACTGGTGCGACACTCTCACCGGGTGGCCGGCCGCTCACTCGTTCGGCCTCCAGGGCACTCTGCAGGATCACCACGGCCGCGGCCTGGTCGATCGCCGAGCGCCCCTTCTTGGCCTTCACGCCCGCGGCGCGCATGCCCTGAGCTGCGGTCACGGTGGTCATCCGCTCGTCCACCAGCCGCACCGGCACCGGGGCGAGCAGGGCGGCCAGCCGGCCCGCGTAGCCGCGGACCTTCGCGGCCGCCGGGCCCTCCTTGCCGCTGAGCGAGCGCGGCAGGCCGACCACCACCTCGATGGCGTCGTACTCCTCGACGATGGCCTTGAGCCGCGCCTGGGAGCGGCCCCCGGCGGGGACCGTCTCCACGGGCGTGGCGATCAGCCCGTCGGGGTCGCAGGAGGCGACCCCGATCCGGGCGTCACCGACGTCGACGGCGATCCGCCGGCCCCGGCGCCAGGGCTCGGGCTCCGGGGTGAGCCCGGGCGAGTGCTGCGAGTCCATCAGGCGGCGCGCTCCGCGACCAGGGCGCGCACGGCCTCGATGGCCTCGCCGACGGCGGCCGCGTTGGTGCCGCCGCCCTGGGCCACGTCGTCCTTGCCGCCGCCACCGCCACCGAGCGTCTTGGCGGCGGCGCGCACCAGCTCACCGGCCTTGACGCCGCGCGAACGGGCGTCCTCGTTGGTGGCGATCACGGTGAGCGGACGGTCGTTCACCACGGTGAACGCGGCGACCACGGCCGGACGCGAGCCCAGCCGGCCGCGCACGTCCAGGACGAGCTTGCGCAGCTCGTCCGCGCCGGTGCCGTCGGCGACCCGGGCGGCGACCAGGGCCACGCCCCGGACGTCCTCGGCGCCCTGGGCCAGACCGGCGGCCGCGGCCAGCACCTTCTCGGCGCGGAACTTCTCGATCTCCTTCTCGGCGTCCTTGAGCTTGGTGAGCATGCCGGAGATCTTCTCCGGCAGCTCCTCCGGACGGCCCTTGACCAGCTCGGTGAGCTGGGCCACCACGGTGTGCTCGCGGGCCAGGAAGCGGTAGGCGTCCACGCCGACCAGCGCCTCCACCCGGCGCACCCCGGAGCCGATCGAGGACTCGCCGAGCAGCTTCACCAGGCCCAGCTGGGCGGTGTTGCCGACGTGCGTGCCACCGCAGAGCTCCTTGGAGAAGTCGCCGATGGTCACCACGCGCACCGAGTCGCCGTACTTCTCGCCGAACATCGCGATGGCGCCCTGCTTGCGGGCCTCGTCCATCGTCATCACCTCAGCGGTGACGTCGAGTTCGCGGGTCAGCACCTCGTTGATCTTCTGCTCGACGTCGGTCAGCACGCTGCCGGGCACGGCGGCGGGCGAGCCGAAGTCGAAGCGGAAGCGCCCGGGGGCGTTCTCCGAACCGGCCTGGGCGGCCGTGGGGCCGAGCGCGTCGCGCAGCGCCTGGTGGGTCAGGTGGGTGGCGCTGTGGGCGCGGGAGACCGCGCGGCGGCGCTCGATGTCGATGGTGGCGTAGGCCGAGGCCCCGAGCACCACCTCACCGAAGAGCACCCCGCCGGAGTGCACGACCACCCCGGGCACCGGCTGCTGCACGTCGCGGATCTCGACGACCGCACCGGAGTCGAGCCGGATCCGGCCGTGGTCGGCGAGCTGGCCGCCGCCCTCGGCGTAGAAGGGGGTGCGGTCGAGGATGACCTCGACCTCGTCGCCCTCGGTGGCCGCCGGTGCCGGAACCCCGTTCACCAGCAGGCCGACCACGGTGGCCTCGCCCTCGGTGCTGTTGTAGCCGGTGAAGACGGAGGCGCCGGACCGGTCCGCCACCTCGCGGTAGGCGGCCACGTCGGCGTGGCCCATCTTCTTGGCCTTGGCGTCGGCCTTGGCGCGGTCGCGCTGCTCCTGCATCAGGCGGCGGAAGCCGGCCTCGTCGACCGCCAGGCCCTGCTCCTCGGCCATCTCCAGGGTGAGGTCGATCGGGAAGCCGTAGGTGTCGTGCAGCTTGAACGCCTGCTCGCCGCTGAGCGCGGCGTGGCCGGCCTGCTTGGTCTCGGTGACCGCGGCGTCCAGCAGCTGGGTGCCGCTGCGCAGGGTCTGCAGGAAGGCGGACTCCTCGGCGACGGCGACGGTGTCGATCCGCTTGCGGTCCGCCTCCAGCTCCGGGTACTGCGGGGCCATCGCCTTGATGGTGATGTCGACCAGCTCCTTGGCCACCGGGGCGGTGGCGCCGAGCAGGCGCATGTTGCGGATGGCACGGCGCAGGATGCGGCGCAGCACGTAGCCGCGGCCCTCGTTGCCCGGGGTGACGCCGTCGCCGATCAGCATCACGGCGGTGCGGATGTGGTCGGTGACCACGCGCAGCGAGACGTCGGACTTGTGGTCGGCGCCGTAGGTGTGGCCGGTCAGCTCGGCGGCCCGGTCCAGGATCAGGCGGCTGGTGTCGATCTCGAAGAGGTTGTCGACGTCCTGCAGGATCGCGGCCAGGCGCTCCAGGCCGAGACCGGTGTCGATGTTCTTGCTCGGCAGGTCGCCGAGGATCTCGAAACCGTCCTTGCCGTCACCGTGGCCGCGCTCGTACTGCATGAAGACCAGGTTCCAGATCTCCAGGTAGCGCTCGCCGTTGACGGCCGGGCCGCCCTCCTCGCCGTAGGCGGGGCCGCGGTCGTAGTTGATCTCCGAGCAGGGGCCGCACGGTCCCGGCACGCCCATCGACCAGAAGTTGTCCTTCATGCCCAGGCGCTGGATCCGCTCCGAGGGCACGCCGATGACGTCCCGCCAGATCAGCTCGGCCTCGTCGTCGTCCTTGTAGACGGTGATCCAGAGCTTCTCCTTCTCCAGGCCGTAGCCACCGTCGGCGACGGAGGAAGTGAGCAGCTCCCAAGCGAACTTGATGGCCCCTTCCTTGAAGTAGTCGCCGAAGGAGAAGTTGCCGCACATCTGGAAGAACGAGCCGTGCCGAGTGGTCTTGCCGACCTCCTCGATGTCCAGCGTGCGCACGCACTTCTGGACGCTGGTGGCACGGGAGAACTGGGGCTTGACCTCGCCCAGGAAGTACGGCTTGAACGGCACCATGCCGGCGTTGACCAGCAGCAGGGTGGGGTCGTCGGCGACCAGGGACGCCGACGGAACGACGGTGTGGCCGCGCTCCTCGAAGAAGCGCAGCCAGCGGCGGCGGATCTCTGCCGACTCCATGAGTGGTCCTTCCGGTTAAGGGTGCTTGTCCCGGCGCTGTTCGAGCTGACGGGGCGTTGACGCGATGACGTAAGGGGTGATGACGCGCGACGGGGGCAGGGCGGCGACCTGGCCTGGGCCTGGTGCCGCCGGGATAGCTCGGGGCTCGACCACCGCGGTGCCGTCCAGGCCGAGGTCGGCCCGCAGCTGCTCCTCGCGCTCGGCCATGCCGGCCCGCACGTCCAGGGCGAAGCGCTTGGCCGTGTCGCCCAGGTGCAGCGCGCCGCGGGCGGCGGCGCCCGACAGACTGTCAGGGGTGAGGCGGCGGGTGGCCTCGTTGGCCTTGTTCATGGCCCAGACCGCGGCGCCGGCGCCGACCGTCATCCAGAAGATGCGACGTACCACGGTGCATCAGCCCTTCACGGCTCGCCGGACACGGGACAGCAGCCCGCCCTTGGGGGCGGTGGCGGCCCGCACCTCGGCACGGATCAGCTGGGCCAGCGCCTCGCGCTCGCTGCTCTGCGCGGGCACGGTCGGCCCGGCCTGCTGGCGGCCGACGGCCTTGCGCACGCCGTAGCTGAACGCGGCCATCTTGACCAGCGGGCCGCCCAGGGTGGCGGCCACGGTGGAGGAGAGCGCGTTGGCGTTGGCGGCGGCGTCCTGCACGTTGGCGGTGATGTCGTCGACCCGCTCCAGCTGCTCCTGGGCGCTGCGCACGGCGGCGCTGGCGTCGGACAGCAGCGGGACGGCCTGCTCGGTGACGGCCGAGACCAGCACGGTGGCCTCGCGCAGCACCTTGGACAGGCGCACCAGGACGACGGCGAGCAGGGTGACCAGCACGATCCAGCCCACGGCAACCAGTAGGCCGGCCAGCTCTCCCACGGACACCCGCGTGCTCCCTTCACTCCTCAGAGTGGAACCCTATCGCGCCGCGGACCGTGGTCGGACCGGATAAAGCGCTGGCCGCGCGGGTCGTGCCCGCCGCCGCGGGGCCCGGGGCCGGGCGGCGCCGGGAACGCGAAAGCCCCCGCGGCCCGAAGGCCGCGGGGGCTCCCGCCCCGGTACCGGGGTACCGGGCTCGCGGGTCAGCGCGAGTAGTACTCGACGACCAGCTGCTCGTCGCAGATCACGGGGACCTCACGACGCTGCGGGGCGCGGTCCAGGCGGAAGGCCAGGGCCTTGAGGTTGACCTCGAGGTACTTCGGGGTCTGGCCCTCACCCGCGTAGCCACCCTCACGGGCGACCTGGAACGGGACCTTCTCCTTGGACTTTTCCTTGACCGTGACGACGAAGCCCGGCTTCATCTGGAACGACGGCTTGTTGACCTTGCCGCCGTTGACCTCGATGTGACCGTGCACGACCATCTGGCGGGCCTGGTAGATGGTCCGGGCGATGCCCGAACGCAGCACCAGCGAGTCGAGACGGGTCTCGAGCTCGGCGACCAGCGCCTCACCGGTCTTGCCCTCGGCCTTCTTCGCGCGGTCGAACGCGCGGGCCATCTGCTTCTCGCTCAGGTCGTACTGGGCGCGCAGACGCTGCTTCTCGAGCAGACGGACCTTGTAGTCCGAGTTCTGCTTGCGGCCACGGCCGTGCTGGCCGGGCGGGTACGGGCGGGCCTCGAAGTACTTGACGGACTTCGGGGTCAGCGGCACGCCAAGGGCACGCGCGATCTTGACCTTGGGACGCTTCTGGTTCGCCATGGAACCATTACCTCTTTCAGTGTGCGAATACGGCTTCACCAGGTGTTGACGGAGGTCGCCTCTCGCGGTCCGGAGAAAAACCACCGGGGTGGTCAGCCGCTCTCCGAGGCCGGGCACTGACGTGCATGCACACGCGCGGTCGCGTCATCCGGTGAAGGCGACGGGCCGCCCGCGACACCTGTGAAGGTGCGCGACGCTCCTGGCGGCTCCCGCAAGGGAAGCCGCGGGCCACTGTCCCGCTGGTGCGGCCGGTCAGCCATGCGGCTGCCGGACCCGGAACAAGGCACTTCGGCCGAGTATACCGGCTGATCACCCGGCCGATGACCGGCGGGCCGCCCGCTCACTCGCCCTCGGGCTTGGGCCGCTCCCCCTTGAGGCGGGCCCTGGTCCACTCCACGATGTCCGCGTACCTGGCCTC
This sequence comes from Kitasatospora sp. NPDC008050, assembly GCF_042957465.1. Taxonomy (NCBI): domain Bacteria; kingdom Bacillati; phylum Actinomycetota; class Actinomycetes; order Kitasatosporales; family Streptomycetaceae; genus Kitasatospora; species Kitasatospora sp. NPDC008050. Next base: position 95,167 of record NZ_JBIBIJ010000017.1, on the reverse strand, counting down.
GCCGCCGTGCCGGGTCGGCTGGTAGTAGGCCTTGCCGTGCACCGTGTCCGGCGCGTACTGCTGGGCGGCGATTCCGCCGGGCAGGTCGTGCGGGTACTGGTAGCCCTTCGCGTGGCCGAGCTTGGTGGCGCCGGCGTAGTGGCCGTCGCGCAGGTGCGGCGGGACGGCGCCGGCCAGCCCCTGGCGCACGTCGGCCAGCGCCGCGTCGATGGCCAGGTAGGCGGCGTTGGACTTGGGCGCCAGCGCCAGCGCGATGGCGGCCTGGGAGAGGATGATCCGGGCCTCCGGGAAGCCGATCAGCGCCACCGCCTGGGCGGCCGCGACGGCCGTGGGCAGCGCGGTCGGGTCGGCCAGGCCGATGTCCTCGCTGGCGGAGATCATCAGGCGCCGGGCGATGAACCGCGGGTCCTCCCCCGCCTCGATCATCCGGGCCAGGTAGTGCAGGGTGGCGTCCACGTCGCTGCCCCGGATCGACTTGATCAGCGCGCTGGCCACGTCGTAGTGCTGGTCGCCGTCCTTGTCGTAGCGCACGGCGGCCTGGTTGACGGCGGTCTCGGTGGTGGCCAGCGTGAGCTCGGCCTCGCCCTGCTCCAGCGCGGCTCCGGCGGCCGCCTCCAGCGTGGTCAGCGCCCGCCGGGCATCGCCGCCGGCCAGGCGCACCAGGTGGTCCTCGGCCTCCTGGCCGAGGACCACGCTGCCCGCCAGGCCGCGCTCGTCGGTGGCCGCGCGGCGCAGCAGGGCGCGGATGTCCTCGTCGGTCAGCGACTGCAGGGTGAGCAGCAGGGAGCGGGAGAGCAGCGGGGAGATCACCGAGAAGTACGGGTTCTCGGTGGTGGCGGCGATCAGCGTCACCCAGCGGTTCTCCACCGCGGGCAGCAGCGAGTCCTGCTGGGCCTTGGAGAAGCGGTGGATCTCGTCCAGGAAGAGCACCGTCTCCTTGCCGCTCATGCCCACCGCGCGGCGCGCGCCCTCGATCACCGCGCGCACCTCCTTGACGCCGGCGGTGATCGCGGAGAGCTCGACGAAGCGGCCCTCCACGGCCTGGCTGATCACGTGCGCGAGGGTGGTCTTGCCCGTCCCGGGTGGGCCCCAGAGGATCACCGAACTGGTCGCCGCCGGCCCCCGCGAGCCGGCCACCAGCCGCCGCAGCGGCGAGCCGTCGGCCAGCAGGTGGCGCTGCCCGGCCACCTCGTCCAGGGTGCGCGGGCGCATCCGCACCGCCAGCGGGGCGCGCCCGGGCTCCTGCGCCTGGCGGTCCTCGGCGGCTGCGGTGAAGAGGTCCGGTTCGTCCACCCCGCCACCCTATGCGAGGGGACCGACAGGCCTAGTCGTGCTTGTGCTTGTGCTTGTGCTTGCCCTTGTGCGCCGGGGGCTCGACCTCCGCCAGTGCGGCGGCGCGGTCCGGGACGTACTTCTGCAGGTCGCGCGGGGGACGCTGGTAGCCCTTGGAGGCCGGGCGCGGCGGCAGGGCGACGGGCGGCTTGGTGACGTCGGTGTAGGGCAGCGTGGAGAGCAGGTGGGCGATCATGTTGATCCGGGCCCGGCGCTTGTCGTCGCTCTCCACCACGTTCCACGGCGACTCGGGGATGTCGGTGTAGACGAACATCTCGTCCTTGGCCCGCGAGTAGTCCTCCCACCGGCTGATCGACTCGGTGTCCATCGGGGAGAGCTTCCAGCGCCGCATCGGATCGGCGAGCCGGGACCGGAACCGGCGCTCCTGCTCGGTGTCGCTGACCGAGAACCAGTACTTGCGCAGCTCGATGCCGGCCTCGATGAGCATCCGCTCGAAGGTGGGGCACTGGTGCAGGAACTGCCAGTACTCCTCGTCGGTGCAGAAGCCCATCACCTTCTCGACCCCGGCCCGGTTGTACCAGCTGCGGTCGAACAGGACGATCTCGCCCCTCGCCGGCAGCTGCTCCACGTAGCGCTGGAAGTACCACTGGCCGCGCTGGCGCTCGGTCGGGGCGGGCAGGGCGGCGATCCGGGCCATCCGCGGGTTGAGGAACTCGGTCACCCGTTTGATGACCCCTCCCTTGCCCGCCGCGTCCCGCCCCTCGAAGACCACCACGAGGCGCATCCCCTCGACCCGCACCCACTCCTGCAGCTTCACCAGCTCGTTCTGGAGTCTGAGCAGTTCGGCCTCGTAGGGCGCCTTGGCGAGGCGGGGCTGCTTGGCGGGCTGATCGGTCACGGCGACGCCTCCCGGGGAGCGGAGCTGACGACCTTTCACGTTAGGGCGGATCGGCCCATCGCGCAGCGCGGCCTGGCGGGCGAGGGATCGCGTCAACAGCGCGCAAGCAACAGGAACGGGTCGGTCCGGATCTTTACGGAATTCCTTCCCGGCCCCGGCTCAAATCCACTCGGATCACCCTCGCCACACTGCCTCCGAACGAACTTCGTTGACGCCCCGATGGGCCGATGCCATGATTCGGGACGGCCGGTGACCAGAGCACCGGACCAACGGGGGATGATCTTTACGGGGGCACCGGTGCATTCAACGCACCGGTGGCATTTCCTCGGCATTCCCCGGAATATCCGACAGTCCGAGGGAGTGGTGGAAATGAACGCACACTTCACGGTGGGAATCCTGCTCGCGCTCACCCTCGCCGGCGCCGGCGCGGTGATCACGACCGTGGGCCGCAAGGCAACGGTCGGCAGTCTGCCGAAGAACCCCCTGGTCGGGGTCAGGACCAGAGCCACCACCTCCGACGACTCCAGCTGGCGGGCCGCCCAGCTCGCGGCAGCGCGCCGGTACCGGCTGGTGCTGCCGCTGCTGGCCCTGGCGGCGGGAGCGTCACTGGTCAACGGGATCCTGCGGGGCCCGTTCTGGATATTCCTCGTCATCGCGATCGTCTGCGGTGCCGCCGACCTCGTCACGGCCACCACGGCCGTCCGGGCCGCCCGTTCGGCGGCCCGGCGCGGCTGAGTGCCCGCCGTGCGGCACCCTGACGCTCGCCGGGAGAACACCTGAAGGTGAGTGGACAAATGAACCTCAAGACCCGGTCGCTGATCTGCGCGACCCTCGCCGCCGGCCTGATCGGCGGCCTCGGCACCTCCGCCATGGCGGCCACCCCGGGCAGTGCCCCCGCGGCGCCCGCCGCCAAGGCCACCGGCTCGTACAGCGACGGCGAGGTGCTCAGCCTGCTGCTGTTCGCCGGCGGCCGGGCCGCCACCGAGCACCCCGCACTGGCCGAGAAGATCAAGAACGTGCACAGCGCCCTGGCCCCGATGTCGGACGCCCAGGTCACCGAGCTGACCCAGCAGCTCACCGCCGTCGACCCGGCCTACCACGGCGAGGTCACCCAGGCCGTCCAGGCCAAGGACCCGTTCGTCGTGCAGGCCGGCATGGAGCGGCTCAACGACGACCTGAAGACGGTGATCAGCAACGCCGGCGCGAGCACCGCGCGCAACAACGCGGCCGTGCGCCCGAACGGCTTCGTCTGGCACGACGCCAACGTGTTCACCGAGATCAACGGTGTGGCCGCGATCAACGTGCTCGGCTACGCGAACGTGGCGGGCGCCACCGAGGTCGCCGTCGCCCTCGTCGTGGTGCCGGACGCGGTCAGCTACGGCTTCGACATGAAGCAGTCGAACACCCTCGACGAGGACGGCCTGGTCGCCGCGGTCGCCGCCGCGCTCTGACGAACGCCCGGGCCGTGGCCCGAGGCCGACCGGACGTCACGTCCGGGGCCGGGTCGTCCCGCCGCGTCCGCGGCGCGGCGGGACGACCCGGCCCCTCACCCGGCCCACCCGGCCCCCTTCCACCAAGACCCCACCCAAGGACACTCCCATGGCCAGCCCCACCGCCCGGGCCGGCGAATCGAGAGCCGCGCGGCGCCGGCTCGCGCTCTTCGCCACCAGCAGCGCGGTCCTCTTCTCCTTCCTCGTCCTGTCGGTCTTCTACACGCTGCCCAGCAATGCCCTGAGCAGCCGCCACTCGAAGGGTGCCAGAACACTCTTCAACACCCTGGCACCGCAGGACTGGGCATTCTTCACCCGGAATCCGGAAACCGTACAACTCGGCGTCTACGCTTTTGACGGAACGAGTGCGCGCAGCCTGATGAGGACTCCGCAGGGAAATCCGTCGAATTTCTTCGGACTCTCCCGCGAGCAGCGCGCCCAGGGGCCGGAAATCGGTTACGTGAATGCCGAGACCAATGACTGGACGGACTGCGCGGGGCTGCTCGACAGCTGCTTGCACAGCGCGTCCGGCACGCCCGCACAGCGGGTGCGCAACACCAGCCCGATCCCCACCGTCTGCGGTGATGCCTACCTCACCGAGGAGAAGACCGTGCCCTGGGAGTACCGCAACCTCGTCGCGTACCGCAAGCGGGTCGTCAAGATCGCCCATCTGGACGTGACATGCGCCTAGCCCTCGCCCTCGAAGCAGCCCTGAACCGCGCCGCCGGTGCCCTGGACCGCAGGTTGTCGCGCTTCGACGCCCGCAACCGCTGGTTCGGCGTGGGGCGCACCGTGCTCTGCCTGGCCGAGCTCTCGGTCCTGCTGTTCACCCCCGCCAAGGCGCTGCTGGTGCCGGTCCTCGGCATCTCGGACGGGCCCAAATGCGGCTCGGTGCAGGCACTCTCCGCCTTCTGTCTGGGCCACCACGCGATCGGCGCCGAGTACCCGCGCTGGCTGCTGGTGCTGGTCCTGGCCGTGGCCGCCAGCGGCTACCGGCCGCGCTGGACCGTGCTGCCGCAGCTCTGGGCGGTCTACTCGATCGCCACCAGCATCTCGGTGCCCGACGGCGGCGAGTCGATCGCCCTGATCGTCTCGCTGCTGATGGTCCCGCTCGCGATCGCCGACGACCGCCCCTGGCACTGGCGGCCGGCCACCACCGCGCCCGCGCCCGACCTGCGGGTGCTCGCCTTCGCCGCCTTCTGCGCGCTGCGCCTCCAGGTCGCCTACATCTACCTGGACACCGCGATCAGCAAGTTCGGGGTGGCCGACTGGGCCAACGGGACGGCGGAGTACTACTTCCTGCGCGACAACATGTTCGGCGTCGCCCACCCGCTGTCCGGGATGTTCTACGCGCTCTCGCGCAACACCCTGGTGGTCGTCGGCATGACCTGGGGCGCCCTGGTGATGGAGCTGGCGATCGCCGTCTGCGTGCTCTCCTCGGAGCGCTGGCGCAAGGTGGGCCTGGCGCTGGACATCGCGCTGCACGGGATGATCATCATGACGATGGGGCTGTGGAGCTTCGGTCTGGTGATGATCGGAGCCTCGATCATCACCGCGACACCGGGTCCGCGCCGGCCCGCCGCGCACCCGGCCGAGCCGCCGGCCCTCGCCGTGGTCACCGACCTGCCGAAGACCACCGTGCCCGCGCACTGAGTGGCCCGACCCGCCCGACCGCCGCTGTTCCCCTTGATCCGAACGAAGGTTGACGTCATGTCAGACAGTCCCGCACACCTGGACATCACGGTGCGCCCCTCGGGCTTCGCCGCCGTCTTCCACCACCTGTTCACCTTCCCGGTGGTGGAGGTGGACGACACCGAGCACCGCACCTCCTGGGGCGCCGCCACGACGCTTCGGCTCACCCCCGGCGAGCACCGCCTGAGCGTGTACTTCCGCTACCGCGGCCAGCACGCCGCCCGGCTGGGTGAGGGCCGCGCGGTCCTCACCGCCGACGGGCCGCCCCGGCTGCGGGTGCGGGCCCAGCTCGGCGTGCGCAACTCCAGCGCCTTCCGGATCACCGGAGAGGGCGTCAGCTCCCGTTAGCCGTCGTCTCGAACGGCTCCGGGTACCCGCAGTGCCCGCGCGGGTTGCCGTCGAAGGCCGGCAGCGGCAGCACCTGGAAGACCTCCTCGGGGACCTCGAACGGCCCGGTCACCCCGTGCCGGGCCGCCGGGATGAACCCGAACCGGCCGTAGTAGGCGGGGTCGCCGAGCACCACGACCAGCCGCTCCCCCGCTCCCTCCGCCGCCTCCAGCGCGGCCCGGACCACCCGCTCGCCCACCCCGCGGCGCTGCCACTCGGGCGCCACCGCCACCGGGGCCAGCGCCAGACCCTTGCCCCGGCCGATCCGCAACCGGGTGAGCAGCGCGTGCGCCACCACCAGCCCGCCCCCGTCGACGGCCACCACGGAGAGGTCCGGCAGCCACGCCGGATCGCGGCGCAGCGCGTCCACCAGGTCGGCCTCCTCGGGACCGGGGAAGGCCGCCATGTGCACCCGTCTGACGGCAGGCGCGTCCGCGGGCTCCTCGACTCTGGTGCGCAGTTTCACGGCCCACTCCTCTGTGGAACGCACTCCGGCCGGTGCGCGAACTGCACACCGGCCGGAGGTGGATTGTGATCAAGTGTCAGGAGGCCTGCGGGGCCTCGGACTCGGGCTTGGTCTCGCTCTTCGGCTTGGCGTCGACGCCGGCCTCGCGGCGCTGGGCCGGGGTGATCGGGGTCGGCGCCCCGGTCAGCGGGTCACCACCGGTGGAGGTCTTCGGGAAGGCGATGACGTCGCGGATGGTGTCGTAGCCGCCCAGCAGCGTGACGATCCGGTCCAGGCCGAAGGCCACCCCGCCGTGCGGCGGCGGGCCGTAGTTGAAGGCGTCCAGCAGGAAGCCGAACTGCGACTGCGCCTCCTCCTCGGAGAGCCCGATCGCGTCGAACGCCCGCTTCTGCACGTCCCGCTGGTGGATACGGATCGAACCGCCGCCCAGCTCCGAACCGTTGAGCACCAGGTCGTAGGCGTTGGACAGGGCGCTGCCCGGGTCGGTGTCGAAGGTCGCCAGTGACTCGGCGGTGGGCGCGGTGAACGGGTGGTGCACCGCGTGCCAGCCCTGGAAGACGCCCTTGTCGTCCTCGATCGGCTCGAACATCGGGAAGTCGACGACCCAGAGGAAGGCCCACTGGGACTGGTCGATCAGCTCGCAGCGGCGGCCGATCTCCAGCCGGGCGGCGCCCAGCAGCTCCTGCGAGGCGGTGGCCTTGCCGGCCGCGAAGAAGACCGCGTCGCCGTTCTTGGCACCGACCGCGTCCGCCAGGCCCGCCAGGTGCTCGGCCGAGAGGTTCTTGGCCACCGGGCCGCGCAGCTCGCCGGTCTCCGCGTCGATGATCACGTAGGCCAGGCCCCGGGCGCCGCGCGCCTTGGCCCAGTCCTGCCACGCGTCCAGCGCCTTGCGCGGCTGCGAGGCGCCGCCGGGCATCACCACGGCACCGACGTACGGCGCCTGGAAGACCCGGAACTCGGTGCCCTTGAAGTACTCGGTGAGGTCGGTGAGTTCCTGGCCGAAGCGGACGTCCGGCTTGTCGGAGCCGTAGCGGCTCATGGCGTCCGCGTAGCTCATCCGGGGCAGCGGGTTGGGGATCTCGTACCCGTGCACCTCGCGCCAGACGGCGGCGACCAGCTTCTCGCCGAGGGCCAGGATGTCCTCCTGGTCGACGAACGAGGCCTCGATGTCCAGCTGGGTGAACTCCGGCTGCCGGTCGGCGCGGAAGTCCTCGTCGCGGAAGCAGCGGGCGATCTGGTAGTACCGCTCCATGCCGGCCACCATCAGCAGCTGCTTGAAGAGCTGCGGCGACTGCGGCAGGGCGTACCAGTGACCGGGCTGCAGGCGGACCGGGACCAGGAAGTCGCGGGCGCCCTCGGGGGTGGAGCGGGTCAGGTACGGCGTCTCGATGTCGAGGAAGTCGTTCTCCTCCATCACCCGGCGGATGATGTTGTTCACCTTGGAGCGCAGGCGCAGCGCGCGCGCCGGGCCCTCACGGCGCAGGTCCAGGTAGCGGTAGCGCAGCCGGACCTCCTCGTTGACCGTGCCGGGCTCGTACTCGGCGACCTGGAAGGGCAGCGGCGCGGCCTCGGAGAGCACCTCGATCGCGCTGACCACGACCTCGACCGCACCGGTCGGGATGTCCGGGTTCTCGTTGCCCTCCGGGCGGACCCGGACGTCACCGATCACCTTGACGCAGTACTCGGCGCGCAGGCCGTGCACCGAATCCAGATCGCGGACCACGACCTGCACGGTGCCGGAGGCGTCGCGCAGGTCGATGAAGGCCACCCCACCGTGGTCGCGGCGGCGAGCGACCCAGCCGGCCAGGGTGACGGTCGCGCCGGCGTGCTCCGCGCGGAGGGTGCCCGCGTCGTGCGTGCGGATCACAGCTGCTTCTCCTTCAGGGTGGTGACGAGTGCTTCGAGTGCGACCGGGTTCTGCTCGCCGGTGGTCAGGTCCTTGAGCTGGACGACCCCTTCGGCGAGATCACGGTCACCGGCGACCAGGGCGAAGCGGGCCCCGGAGCGGTCGGCGGACTTCATGGCGTTCTTGATGCCCTTGACGCCGAAGGCGAGGTCGGTGGCCACGCCGGCCCGGCGCAGCTCGGTCACCTTGGCGAAGAGCACGTTCTTGGCCTCCTCGCCGAGGGCCACCGCGTACACCGAGGTGGTGGCGGGCACGTCGAGCTCGATGCCCTCGGCCTCCAGCGCGAGGTAGATCCGGTCCACACCCAGGCCCCAGCCGACCGAGGGCAGCGAGGGGCCGCCGAGCATCTCGGACAGGCCGTCGTAGCGGCCGCCGCCGCCGATCGCGGACTGCGCGCCCAGGCCGTTGTGGACGAACTCGAAGGTGGTGCGGGTGTAGTAGTCCAGGCCGCGGACCAGCTTGGGGTCGTCGACGAAGTCCACACCGGCCGCGGTCAGCAGCGCGCGGACCTGCTCGTCGTAGGCCTTGCAGTCCTCGCACAGGTAGTCGCGCAGCAGCGGGGCGCCGGTCAGCTGGGCCTGCACGGCCTCGCGCTTGTCGTCCAGCACCCGCAGCGGGTTGATCTCGGCGCGGTTGCGGGTGTCCTCGTCCAGGTCCAGGCCGCGCAGGAACTCCTGCAGCGCGGCGCGGTAGACCGGGCGGCACTGCTTGTCGCCCAGGCTGTTGAGCAGCAGCCGGTAGTCGCGCAGGCCCAGCGAGCGGAAGGCGTCATCGGCCAGGATGATCACCTCGGCGTCCAGCGCCGGGTCCTCGGCGCCCAGCGCCTCGGCGCCGACCTGGGAGAACTGCCGGTAGCGGCCCTTCTGCGGCCGCTCGTAGCGGTAGAAGTTGCCCGAGTACCAGACCTTGACCGGCAGGTTGCCGAGCTTGTGCAGGTTGCCCTCGAGCACCGCGCGGACCACCGAGGCGGTGCCCTCGGGGCGCAGCGCGAGGTCCTCCTTGCCGCGCTTGGTGAGGGTGAACATCTCCTTGGTGACGATGTCGGTGGACTCACCGACGCCGCGGGAGAAGAGCTTGACGTCCTCGAAGACCGGGGTCTCGATGTAGCCGTAGCCGGCCCGGCGCAGCGGTGCGGCCAGCGCCTGGCGCACCGCCAGGAAGGTCGCGGAGCTGGGCGGCAGCAGGTCGTAGGTGCCCTTGGGGGCGGTGAAGGTGCTCAACTGGTCTTCCGTCACATTCCTCGTCGCACGGCCGCGGGAGCTGCGTCGCCCGCCGTGGGGATCGCCCCCGCCGCTTGCCTGAGGTAGGGGTTGGTGGCGCGCTCGCGGCCGATGGTGGTCTGGGTGCCGTGGCCGGACAGGACCACGGTGGCGTCGTCGAGGGGCAGGCACACCCGGGCCAGCGAGCGCATGATCGCGTCGTGGTCGCCGCCGGGCAGGTCCGTGCGCCCGATGGAGCCGGCGAAGAGCAGGTCGCCCGAGAAGAGGACCGGAGGGATCTCTTCCGTGGCAGGCGTCCGGAACGTCACCGACCCCTTGGTATGGCCGGGCGTGTGGTCGACGGTGAGCTTGAGGCCCGCCAGGTCGAGCACCGAGCCGTCGGTCAGCTCCCGCACGTCGTCCGGCTCGCCGATGGTCAGCTCGCCCAGGAGCTGCGCGCCGAGCGAGCGGCCCAGCGCCTTCTCCGGGTCGGTCAGCATGAACCGGTCGTCGGGGTGGATCCAGGCGGGCACGCCCTTGGCACCGCAGATCGGCATCACCGAGGCCACGTGGTCGATGTGGCCGTGGGTGAGCACCACGGCGACCGGCTTGAGCCGGTGCTCGCGGATCATCGCCTCCACACCCTCGGTGGCGTCCATCCCCGGGTCGACGATCACGCACTCCTCGCCGGCGGCCGGCGCCACGAGGTAGCAGTTGGTGCCCCACGCTCCGGCGGGAAATCCGGCGATGAACACGGCAGTCCTTCTCAGGCGGGGTCGGCGGGGTCGATCTCGGACGGGTCGGCCTCTGGCGGATCGATCGGGGTGGCACGGCAGGTCGGGCGGAAAAGTCTCCCGGTGCAGCCTACCGGCGGTAAGGGGTCGGTAGCGAACCAGATCCCGGTCGGCGGGCCGCCGTGCTACGTCCATCGGGCCACTTGACCGCGTGCTTACAGACAAGGTCCCTACACTTGGCGGCCGGTGGATGCGATGATCCCCCGAACATCCACATTCGGTGCGATAGAGGAGACACGGCCGGTGGTCAGCAGCGAACAGCGGCGACGGCAGCTCGCCCGCGAGAAGTACGAGCGGCAGCAGAACAACCGCGTCGAGGCCGCGGCCAAGGCCAAGCGCCGCAACGCCATTGTGGGCGCCGCGCTCGCCGTGGTGGTGCTCGCGGGCGGCGGCGCCTGGGCGGGCGGCGCGTTCAAGTCCGACGCCAAGAAGACCGACGCCCAGTCGGCCCCCAGCCAGTCGGCCACCGCACCCGCGGCCAGCCCGGTGGCGGTCAAGGGGTGCAGCACGCCTGCGGCGGGTTCGCCGAACGGCAAGCAGTGGAAGACCGAGCCGGCCATGTCGGTGGACACCAACGCCAAGTACGACGTCACGCTGAACACCAGCTGCGGCGCGGTGAACCTCGAACTGGACCCGTCCAAGGCCCCGCACACGGTCAACTCCTTTGTGTTCCTGGCCGGTCAGAACTACTTCGACCACACCAAGTGCCACCGGCTGACCACCCAGGGCATCTACGTCCTGCAGTGCGGCGACCCGACCGGCAGCGGCAGCGGCACCCCCGGCTACTCGTTCACCGACGAGAACCTGAGCGGCGCCACCTACCCGGCCGGCACCGTGGCGATGGCCAACGCCGGCGCGAACACCAACGGCAGCCAGTTCTTCCTGGTCTACAAGGACACCCAGCTGCCGCCCAGCTACACCCCGTTCGGCAAGATCACCGGCGGTATGGACGTGCTGAACAACATCGCCAACGGCGGTGTCCAGGGCGGTAGCGGCGACGGTGCGCCGAACGCGAACGTGGTGCTCAACTCGGTGACCGCGACCAAGGCCTGACCGGTGGCGTGAGCCCGGGCCGACCGGCGCGTGAATTGGCCCGGCCCGGATGCGGACAGCACCGGGCCTGGTCGCCTATGTTGCTGTTGTATAGGGTGCCCTGACCCGCTCGCCGTCACCCTCGGCAGCCGAACCGATCGGGCGGGCGGGGACGGCGGACCATCGGTCCGCCGCACATTCAACTGTGGACGACGGATCCGTACCACCGAGCCGTGGGCGAACCGTCATGTGGAGGAGGCGCTGTGAGCAGCGACCCGTGGGGCCGTGTCGACGAGCAGGGGACCGTCTACGTCAGGACCGCCGAGGGCGAACGCGTCGTCGGCTCCTGGCAGGCGGGCTCCCCCGAGGAGGCTCTCGCCTACTTCGAGCGCAAGTACCAGGGTCTGGCGGCCGAGATCGGCCTGCTGGAGCACCGGGTGCGCAAGACGGACCTGGCCGCCAAGGAGGCGCAGACCGCACTGGAGCACCTGCGCGCCCAGGTGACCGAGGCGCACGCGGTCGGCGACCTGGCCGCGCTCGCCCAGCGGCTGGACACCCTGGCCGGCGAGATCGAGTCGCGCCAGGTGGAGCGGAAGGCGGCTCGCGCCAAGGCGGCCGACGAGACCCGCACGGCCAAGGAGGCGCTGGTCGCCGAGGCCGAGCAGCTCGCCGAGTCCACCCAGTGGCGGGAGGCCGGCGACCGGCTGCGCGCGCTGGTGGACACCTGGAAGGGCCTGCCGCGACTGGACCGCAAGAGCGACGACGAGCTGTGGCACCGGTTCTCGCACGCCCGGTCGGTCTTCTCCAAGCACCGCAAGGGGCACTTCGCCGCGCTGGACGCCGAGCGGGACCAGGCCAAGGCGCTCAAGGAGCAGCTGGTCGCCGAGGCCGAATCGCTGTCGAACTCGACCGACTGGGGTGACACCGCCGCCCGCTACCGCGACCTGATGGCGCAGTGGAAGGCCGCGGGCCGGGCCCAGCGGGACGCCGAGGACGAGCTGTGGGCACGGTTCCGCGGCGCCCAGGACGTCTTCTTCCAGGCTCGCTCGGCGGTCTTCACCGAGCGCGACGCCGAGCAGGGTGAGAACCAGAAGCTCAAGGAGACCCTGCTGCTGGAGGCCGAGGCGATCCTGCCGATCACCGACCTCAAGGTGGCCAAGGCGGCCCTGCGCGAGGTCAACGAGCGCTGGGAGGCGATCGGCCACGTACCGCGCGAGGCCAAGCCGAAGCTCGACGCGCGGCTGAACACGGTGGAGCGGGCGATCCGCGAGGCCGAGGAGGCCGAGTGGCAGCGCTCCAACCCGGAGGCCAAGGCCCGCGCGGCCGGCATGACCGGGCTGCTGCAGGGCGCGGTCGACAAGCTCAAGGCCGACCTGGAGAAGGCCCGTGCGGCCGGCAACGAGGGCAAGGCCAAGAAGCTGGAGAACGAGCTGGCCGGGCGCCAGGCGCTGCTCGACCAGGCGCTGAAGAGCCTGCAGGAGTTCAGCGGCTGACCTGTGCCGATGCCAAAGGGGCCCCGCCGTTCGAGGAGAACGGCGGGGCCTCTTCGCGTGGGCGCCGCCCGCTACTTGCGGGCCGAGGTCACCCGGTAGACGTCGTAGACGCCCTCCACCCCGCGCACCGCCTTGAGCACGTGCCCCAGGTGCTTGGGGTCGCCCATCTCGAAGGTGAACCGGCTCATCGCCACCCGGTCCCGGGAGGTCTGCACGGCCGCGGACAGGATGTTGACGTGCTGGTCGGAGAGGACCCGGGTGACGTCCGAGAGCAGTCGCGAGCGGTCCAGCGCCTCCACCTGGATGGCCACCAGGAAGACCGAGGACTGGGTCGGCGCCCACTCGACCTCGATCATCCGCTCCGGCTGCTGGGTCAGCGAGTCCACGTTGACGCAGTCCGCCCGGTGCACCGAGACGCCGTTGCCGCGGGTGACGAAGCCGACGATCGGGTCGCCCGGCACCGGGGTGCAGCAGCGCGACAGCTTGACCCAGACGTCGTCCACGCCCTTGACGATGACCCCGGGGTCGCCCTTGGCCCGCTGCCTGCGCGCCGCACGGCCGTCCTGGGTCGGCACAGTGGCGGTCTCGGCGAACTCCTCGGTCGCGCCCTCCTCACCGCCGAGCGCCTGGACCAGCTTCTGCACGATCGACTGCGCCGAGACGTGGCCCTCGCCGATCGCCGCGTAGAGCGAGGAGATGTCCGGGTAGCGCATCTCGTGCGCCAGGGTGACCAGCGAGTCGCCGGTCAGGATCCGCTGGATCGGCAGGCCCTGCTTGCGCATCGCACGGGCGATGGACTCCTTGCCCTGCTCGATCGCCTCCTCGCGGCGCTCCTTGGAGAACCAGGCCTTGATCTTGTTGCGGGCGCGCGGCGACTTGACGAAGCCGAGCCAGTCGCGGGACGGTCCGGCGCCCTCGGCCTTGGAGGTGAAGACCTCCACCAGGTCGCCGTTCTCCAGGGTCGACTCCAACGGCACCAGTCGCCCGTTGACCCGGGCCCCTATGCAGCGGTACCCGACCTCGGTGTGCACCGCGAAGGCGAAGTCCACCGGGGTGGCCCCGGCGGGCAGCGCTATCACGTCACCCTTGGGTGTGAAGACGAAGACCTCGTTGTTGGACAGGTCGAAGCGCAGCGACTCGAGGAACTCGCTCGGGTCCTCGGTCTCCTTCTGCCAGTCCAGCAGCTGGCGCAGCCAGGCCATCTCGTTGACCGCGCCGGCCTTGTCGTCCTTGCGGACCTGGGCGGGGGTGTCGGTGCGCACCTTGGAGGCGCCGGCCACCGCGCGCTGCTTGTACTTCCAGTGCGCGGCGATGCCGTACTCGGCGCGGCGGTGCATGTCGAAGGTGCGGATCTGCAGCTCGACCGGCTTGCCGCCGGGACCGATCACCGTGGTGTGCAGCGACTGGTACATATTGAACTTGGGCATCGCGATGTAGTCCTTGAACCGGCCGGGGACCGGGTTCCACCGCGCGTGGATGGTGCCGAGCGCCGCGTAGCAGTCGCGGACGGTGTCGACCAGGACCCGGATGCCCACCAGGTCGTAGATCTCGGCGAAGTCGCGGCCTCGGACGATCATCTTCTGATAGACCGAGTAGTAGTGCTTCGGACGGCCGGTGACCGAGGCGGAGATCCGGGCGCCGCGCAGGTCGCCCTGGACCTGGTCGATGACGGTGGCCAGGTACTCGTCCCGCTTGGGGGCGCGCTCGGCCACCAGACGCACGATCTCGTCGTACATCTTGGGGTAGAGGATGGCGAAGGCCAGGTCCTCCAGCTCCCACTTGATGGTGTTCATGCCCAGCCGGTGCGCCAGCGGGGCGTAGATCTCCAGCGTCTCGCGGGCCTTCTTCTCCTGCTTCTCCCGCTTGAGGTAGCGCATGGTGCGCATGTTGTGCAGGCGGTCGGCGAGCTTGATCACCAGGACCCGGGGGTCCTTGGCCATCGCGACGACCATCTTGCGAACCGTTTCCGCTTGCGCGGCCTCGCCGAACTTGACCTTGTCCAGCTTGGTGACGCCGTCCACCAGCAGGGCGACCGAGTCGCCGAAGTCCTGGCGCAGGGTCTCCAGGCCGTAGTCGGTGTCCTCGACGGTGTCGTGCAGCAGGCCGGCCATCAGGGTCGACGCGTCCATCCCGAGCTCGGCCAGGATGGTGGCGACCGCGAGCGGGTGGGTGATGTACGGGTCGCCGCTCTTGCGCTTCTGGCCGCGGTGCCAGCGCTCGGCGACCGCGTAGGCGCGCTCGATGTCGCGCAGCAGGGCCGGGTCGGCCTTCGGGTCGCCCGCCCGGATGGTGCGGAAGAGCGGTTCCAGGACGGGGTTGAGCACCGCTTGGCGCTGGCCGCCGAAGCGGGCCAGGCGGGCCCGCATGCCACCGGAGGAGGAGGCCTGGCGCAGGGCGGGGGCGACCGCGCGGGCCAGGCCCGACGGGGACGCCGCCGGACGCATGGGGGTGGCCCCGGCGGGCGCGGGCTTGTCGCCCGTCGGCGGTTGGCCGGCGGACTGGCCGTCCTGGGCTGCGGCCGTGGGCACTACCTCGTCGGGCAAGGACACTCCTCGGTACGCACCGGATGAACCTTCATGGTACCGAGGGTGACCCGCCGGTGTTCCGCCGCCCGGGCCTGACATGCCGAGAGCGGTGATCGCCTGTGCGATCACCGCTCTCGAATCAGTTCACCGCTCTCGTCCGAGAGCGCCGCTCACACCGTGATCAGCGTCTCCAGCGGAGCCCCGGCCAGGTGGGTGGCGAGCCGCTCGCGGCCGTCCAGGAAGCCCAGCTCCATCAGCACCACCACACCGACCAGCTCCGCCCCGGCGCGCTGCACCAGGTCGAGCGAGGCCGCGATGGTGCCGCCGGTGGCCAGCACGTCGTCCACCACCAGCACCCGCTCACCGGGCGCGAAGGCGTCGCACTGCACCTCCAGGGTGGCCGAGCCGTACTCCAGGTCGTAGGACTGCTCGAAGACCGCCCCGGGCAGCTTGCCCTTCTTGCGGATCGGCACGAAGCCGAGCCCGGCGGCGAAGGCCGCCGGGGCCGCCAGCACGAACCCGCGTGCCTCCAGGCCCACCACCTTGGTCGCGCCCAGTTCCCGCGCCCGGTCCGCCAGCGCCCGGGTGAGCGCGGCGAACGCCTCGGCGTCGGCCAGCAGCGGGGCGATGTCCTTGAACAGCACCCCGGGCTTCGGGTAGTCGGGCACGTCCTTGATCCGGCTGTTGAGCAGCTCGGTCAAGGCGGTGTCAGCGGAGGTCACAGGAGTCCTTTGGTCGTCAGTGCTTGCCGGAGGGCCGGCCCTTGCCACGGGCGCGACCGACCGGCTGATTGCGCTGTCCGACCATACCGGCCGCGACACCGGCCGCCTGACCCTCGGCCGAGTCCTCGTCCACGTCGTCCAGCGGCTCGCCCGTCTCGGCGGCCTTGGCCGCCGCCTTGGCGTCGGCCGAGCGCCGCAGCGCGACCCGCTTGGCCAGCGCCCGCATCTCCGGAGTCTGCTCCTTGAGCTGCGCGAGCAGCGGGGTGGCGACGCAGATCGAGGAGTACGCACCGGCGGACAGGCCGATGAAGAGGGCGAGCGAGATGTCGTTCAGGGTGCCGGCCCCGAGCAGGCCACCACCGATGAAGAGCAGCGCCGCCACCGGCAGCAGGGCGACCACGGTGGTGTTGATCGACCGGACCAGGGTCTGGTTGAGGCCCGCGTTGGCCGCCTCGCTGTAGGTGAGCTTGTTCTGCTTCTCGATCCCCTTGGTGTTCTCCCGCACGGTGTCGAAGACGACGACCGTGTCGTAGAGCGAGTAACCGAGGATCGTCAGGAAGCCGATCACCGTACCCGGGCTGACCTCGAAGCCGACCAGGGCGTAGACACCGATGGTGATCACCAGGTCGTGGACCAGCGCGACCAGGGCGGCCAGCGCCATCCGCCACTCGAAGGCGATCGCCAGGTAGGCGGTGACCAGGACCATGAAGATGATCAGGCCGGTGAGCGCCTTCTGGGAGATCTGGTGCCCCCAGCTCGGGCCGACCACCTGGGTGTTGATGTTCGCCTCGGAGATCGAGAGGTCGCCGGCGAGCTTCTGGGTGACCTCGCTCGACGGGATCTTCTCGTTGGCGCTGACCTGGATCCGGATCTGACCGTCACCGGTGGACTGCACCTGCGGGGTCGAGTCACCGACGATCTTGTTGACCGAGTCCTGCGCCTGACTGATCGTCAGGCCGGGCTTCTTGACCGTGTAGACCGAGCCGCCCTTGAACTCGATGCTCAGGTTGAGGCCGACCACGGTCAGGCCGAACAGCGCCGCGGCGGCGATGACCGCGGAGATGCTGTACCAGAGCTTGCGCCGGCCGACGAAGTCGAAGCTGACCTCGCCCTGGTAGAGACGGTGGCCGAGGTTGCTGAAGCGTGACACGACGTCAGGCCTCCTTGACGGCGGCGGAGGTGGCGGGGCGACGGCGGCCGCCGCGCACCGGCGGGCGGGCGCCCAGACGCTTCGGGTCCAGGCCGGACCACGGGTGACCGTCCGCGAAGAACTTGCGGCGGGCCAGCAGCGTGATCATCGGCTTGGTGAAGAGGAAGATCACCACGACGTCGAGCAGCGTGGTCAGACCCAGCGTGAACGCGAAGCCCTGGACCTTGCCGACCGAGCAGATGTACAGCACCACGGCACAGAGCAGCGACACGAAGTCGGAGACCAGGATGGTGCGCCGGGCCCGCGGCCAGGCGCGCTGCACGGCCGGACGCAGCTGGGCGCCCTCGCGGACCTCGTCGCGGATGCGCTCGAAGTACACGATGAAGGAGTCGGCGGTGATACCGATCGCCACGATCGCACCGCAGACGGCCGGCAGGTTCAGCGCGAAGCCGATGCTGGCACCGAGCAGGCACATGATCGTGTAGGTCAGGATCGAGGAGACCACCAGGCCGGCGATCGAGACCAGGCCCAGGCCGCGGTAGTAGATCAGCGAGTAGAGGACGACCAGCGCCAGACCGATCGCACCGGCCAGCAGACCGGCGTGCAGCTGGTCACCGCCCAGCTGCGGGCTGACGGTGGTCATGTCGCTCTGGTTGAAGCTCAGCGGCAGCGCGCCGAAGCTCAGCACGTTGGCCAGGCTGGTGGCGTCGTCCTGGCTGAAGCTGCCGTTGATCACCGCGTTGCCGCCGGTGATCGACTGGTTGACCATGGGGTGCGAGACGACCTGGCCGTCCAGCACGATGGCGAACTGGTTGGCCGGCGACTGCTGGGTGGCCAGGGCACCGGTGGTGGAGGCGAACGCCTTGGAGCCGGCGTCGTTGAAGGCGAGCTGGACCTGCCAGCCGCCGGCCTGCTGGGTGTCGAAGCCGGCCGAGGCCTTGGTGACGTCCTGGCCCTTGACCTGGACCGGGCCGAGCGCGAACTTGTACCAGCCGGTGCCCCCGGTGGCGACCTTCTCCTTGTCGTAGGAGCAGGCGACGGTGTTCTTGGTCGGGTCGACCTGCTGGTAGTCCACCCGCTTGGTGGGGTCGGAGCAGTCGAGCGCGGTGAACTGCTGCGCCAGGTCCGGCGGCACGGTGCCCGCGGTCAGCGCGGCCGAGATGTCGGCGGGGCTGGTCGGCACGGGGGGGAGCGCGGACGAGGGCGCGGAGGGGCTGCCGGTGGCCGCGGCGCTGCCGGACGGCGAGGCGGCGCTGGAGGGCGAGGCGTTACCGGAGGCGCTCGCGCTCGGCGTACCGCTCGGGTCGGCGGCCAGCAGGCCCGCGGAGAGCGCCTTGCCGGCCTTGCTGGCGCCGGAGCTGGCACTAGCACTGGCGCTGGCGCTGGCGCTGGCGGAGGCCGAACCGCTGGCGGAGGCGGAGGCACTGGCCGAACCGCTCGCCGACGGGCTGGCCGAACCGCTGGCGCTCGGCTTCGCGCTGGGGCTGGGGCTGGCGGGGGGCAGGGTCACACCGGTGGGCGCTTCGGCCAGCACCGGGCGGAAGTACAACTTGGCCGTGGTACCGACCTGCTTGGCAGCCTGCGCGCTGTTCGTGCCCTTGGGGATGTCAACGATGATGTTGTCGTTGCCCTGGGTCTGAACCTCGGCCTCGGAGACACCGAAGGCGTTGACGCGCTTCTGGATGATCCCGACCGCGATGTCCATGTTGGACGGGGTGATCGCGGCCTTGTCCTGCGAGGAAGCCGTCAGCGTGATGCTCGTGCCGCCGGCGAGATCGATCCCGAGGCGAGGCGTCTTGTGGCCTGTCCCGAACATGAGGGCGACCAGTCCGACGGTGACCACCAGGATCAGGGCCAGCGCCCTTCCTGGATAACCGTCGCGCGGACGCGACTTGGGTGCTGCCACCTTGCTCGTTTCTCCCTGTCCCATGCCGCTGGCCCAGCGCCGCCGGCCCGCGCTGAGGCAGGAGGCGGCGCTGACCGCGGACAACCGTGAAAGTGCTGCAGACCGTCCGTACTACTTGGCTGCGGGCTTGTCGCCGTCGGCCTTCGCCAGGCTGATGCTCTCCTGCTCGCGCGCGTCCTCGACGGAGTCGGCCTCGATGGAGTCGATCTCCTCGATGGACTCGGCGTCGGCGAGCTCGACGGACTCGTCCTCCTCGGGACGGCCGTTGATGATCTCGTCGTACTCCTGCGAGTCGATCACCGCGGCGATCGCGCTCTTGGCGAAGTGGGCCACCACACCAGGAGCGATCTCCAGCTCCACGGTGCTGTCGTTGATCGACTTGACCTGCGCGTACATGCCGCCGATGGTGCGCACCGCCGAGCCCGGCTCCATGGCCGACTGCATCTGCTGGGCCTGCGCCTGCCGCTTCTTCTGCGATCGGAACATCAGGAAGATCGCGGCGATCGGGAGGAGGAGAATGATGAGTTGCACAGCAGCAAGGTCCTTAAACAGGCCATCCGATGAATGGCCAGTGGCGATGGTCGGCCCGGCAGGTGAGACGGGACGGTCCGGCGAAGTCTAGGAGACCCGCTCTGATCGGACAACGCCAAGCATCGCATCCTGCCGCCAAAGGTGGCGAGTCCCCGACACGGTCAGTCCTCGGCGGATTCCTGCCCGCCCGGTCCGGAGACCGGTTCGGGCGCGAAGAAGTGCTGCTGTCCCGGCACCCCCGAGCGGCCGCCCGGCGACTGCAGCGGCGGGGTCAGGCCCAAGTGCTGCCAGGCCGCGGCGGTGGCGATCCGCCCGCGCGGGGTGCGGGCCAGCAGACCCTCGCGGACCAGGAACGGCTCGGCCACCTCCTCGACCGTCTCGGCCTCCTCACCCACCGCGACGGCCAGCGTGGACAGGCCCACCGGGCCACCGCCGAACAGCCGCAGCAGCGCGTCCAGCACCGCCCGGTCCAACCGGTCCAGACCACGTGCGTCCACCTCGTAGACCGCGAGGGCCTTCGCGGCGATCTGCTGGGTGATCCGCCCGTCGTGCTCCACCTGCGCGTAGTCGCGCACCCGGCGCAGCAGCCGGTTGGCGATCCGCGGCGTGCCCCGGGAGCGCCCGGCGATCTCGGCGGCGCCGACCGGGTCGATCTCCACGTCCAGGAGCGCGGCCGAGCGGCGCACCACCCGCTCCAGTTCGACGGGCGCGTAGAACTCCATGTGCCCGGTGAAGCCGAAGCGGTCGCGCAGCGGCGGCGGCAGCAGTCCGGCCCGGGTGGTGGCGCCGACCAGGGTGAAGGGCGGCAGCTCCAGCGGGATCGCGGTGGCGCCCGGCCCCTTGCCGACGATCACGTCGACCCGGTAGTCCTCCATCGCCATGTAGAGCATCTCCTCGGCGGGCCGCGACATCCGGTGGATCTCGTCGAGGAAGAGCACCTCGCCCTCGGTCAGCGAGGAGAGGATCGCGGCCAGGTCGCCCGCGTGCTGGATGGCCGGACCCGAGGTGATCCGGATCGGCGCGTTCAGCTCGGCCGCGATGATCATCGACAGGGTGGTCTTGCCCAGCCCGGGCGGGCCGCTGAGCAGCACGTGGTCGGGCGCCGCCCCGCGCTTGCGGGCCGCCCGCAGCACCAGCGAGAGCTGCTCGCGCACCCGCTCCTGGCCGATGAACTCGTCCAGCAGCTTGGGACGCAGCGCCGCCTCGACCGCCTGGTCCGCATCGTCGGCGGCGGCTGCCACCAGCCGGCCTTCGGGATCGGAGTCGTACGGGCTCATCAGGGCGGGCTCCAAGTCGACAAAGTGACGAGTCGTCAGAGGGATAAGGGGACGGCTAGCGGGTGCGGTTCAGGCTGCGCAGCGCGGCCTTGAGCAGCGCGCCGACGTCGGTGCGCGGCTGCGCCTCGGCCTCCGGCGTGACCGCGACCACCGCCTCGTCCGCCTCGCGCGGCGCGTAGCCGAGGCCGACCAGGGCCGCGTGCAGTTGCTCGCTCCACGGCGCGGGGCCCGCAGCGACGGGCTGCTGCGCCGGGACCACGCTGCCGTGCGGGTGGCCCAGCTTGTCCTTGTACTCCAGCAGCAGCTTGGCCGCCTTGGCCTTGCCGATCCCCGGCACCTTGATCAGTGCCCGCTCGTCCCCGCCGGCCACCGCGACCCGCAGCGCCTCGGGGCTGTGCACGCCGAGCATCGCCTGCGCCAGGCGCGGCCCGACCCCGGGGGCGGCCTGCAGCACCTCGAAGGTGGCCCGCTCGTCCTCGTCCGCGAAGCCGTAGAGGGTCAGCGAGTCCTCCCGGACCACCAGCGAGGTGGCCAGCTTGGCCGGCTCGCCCAGCCGCAGGACGGACAGGGTGTTCGGGGTGCACTGCACCGCGAGCCCCACGCCGCCCACCTCGACGACGGCACTGCCGGGGGCGAGGGCCATGACCGGGCCCTGGACGAAGGCGATCACGCGCGGTACTCCTTGGGAACCAGACGGGTTGACGTGGTGTTGGCCAGTGCGGCGGCGAGCTTTCCGTTCGCGGTGCCGCGCCAGATGTGGCAGATCGACAGCGCCAGCGCGTCCGCGGCGTCCGCCGGCTTGGGGGGCGCGTCCAGCCGCAGCAGCCTGGTCACCATCGCGGTGACCTGCGCCTTGTCGGCCCGGCCCGAGCCAGTGACGGCGGCCTTGACCTCGCTGGGGGTGTGCAGTACCACCGGCAGGCCGCGCCGGGTGGCACAGAGCATGGCGACGGCGCTGGCCTGCGCGGTGCCCATCACGGTGCGCACGTTGTGCTGGGCGAAGACCCGCTCGATGGCCACGATGTCGGGCCGGTGGGTGTCGAGCCAGCTCTCCAGGCCCTGCTCGATCGCGAGCAGCCGGCGCGGGACCTCCTCCTCGGCCGGGGTGCGCACCACTCCGACCCCGATCATCCGCAGCGGCCGGCCCGGCGCACCGTCGACCACGCCGACGCCGCACCTGGTCAGCCCAGGGTCCACGCCCAGTACCCGCACGCTCCCACCCTCCGTCAGTCCTGCCGGACCGGAACAACCGACCCGGAGTCGGTCCAACCAGGTCAGACCATAGCCGCCCGCTGCGACAGCGCCGCCAAAGACACCGGCCCGGCGGTCCCTGAAGGACCGCCGGGCCGGTGGACGTCACGCTGACGAGACCTCAGCTCACTCGGCGTCGAGCTGCGCGCCCACCTCGTCGGAGATGTCGAAGTTGGCGAAGACGTTCTGCACGTCGTCGCTGTCCTCCAGCGCGTCGATCAGCTTGAAGATCTTGCGGGCGCCGTCCACGTCCAGCTCGACCTGCATGCTGGGCACGAAGTTGGCGTCGGCCGAGTCGTAGTCGAGACCGGCGTCGACGAGCGCGGTGCGCACCGCGACCATGTCGGTCGCCTCGGAGAGCACCTCGAAGGTGTCACCGAGGTCGTTGACCTCCTCGACGTCCAGCCCGGCCTCCAGAACGACCTCGAGGACCTTGTCCTCGTCCACGCCGTCGCTCTTGGGGACGATCACCACGCCCTTGCGGTTGAACAGGTACGACACCGAGCCCGGGTCGGCCATCGAACCGCCGTTGCGGGTCATCGCCACGCGCACGTCGGAGGCGGCGCGGTTGCGGTTGTCGGTGAGGCACTCGATCAGCACCGCGACACCGTTGGGGCCGTAGCCCTCGTACATGATCGTCGAGTAGTCGGCCCCGCCGGCCTCGGCACCCGAACCGCGCTTGACCGCGCGGTTGATGTTGTCGATCGGGACCGAGCTCTTCTTGGCCTTCTGGATGGCGTCGTAGAGCGTCGGGTTGCCGGCCGGGTCACCGCCGCCGGTGCGCGCCGCCACCTCGATGTTCTTGATCATCTTGGCGAAGAGCTTGCCGCGCTTGGCGTCGATCACGGCCTTCTTGTGCTTGGTGGTAGCCCACTTAGAGTGGCCGGACATCACCAGCTCCTTTACGTCGCCAAAGGGAAATGAAACAGGGGAGATCTTACCGGTGTCGAACCGGCGCACCGGTCACCGGTCAGACCCGCGCCGCTTCCAGCGCCTGCTCGACCATCCGCGCGAAGAGCGCGTGCACCCGGTGGTCCCCCGTCAGCTCGGGGTGGAACGAGGTGGCCAGCAGGTTGCCCTGGCGCACCGCCACGATCCGGCTCTCGGCACCGTCGGCCGCCGGCAGCTCGGCCAGCACCTCGACGCCCGCGCCCACCGACTCCACCCACGGAGCCCGGATGAAGACGCCGTGCACCGGCTCGCCGTCCAGGTGCGCGAAGGAGATCGCCGACTCGAAGGACTCGTTCTGCCGGCCGAAGGCGTTGCGGCGCACCGTCATGTCGATGCCGCCCACGCTCTGCTGGTCCTCGCGACCGTCCAGGATCTTCTCGGCCAGCATGATCATGCCCGCGCAGGAGCCGTAGACCGGCATCCCCGCCGCCACCCGGGCGCGCAGCGGCTCCATCAGGCCGAAGGCCAGCGCCAGGTTGGACATCGTGGTCGACTCGCCGCCGGGTATCACCAGGGCGTCGACCTCGGCCAGCTCCTCGACCCTGCGGACCGGACGGGCCAGGGCGTCCGCCTCGGCGAGCGCGATCAGGTGCTCACGGACATCGCCCTGCAGGGCCAGGACGCCGATGACGGGAGTGCTGCTCGACACGGTGGAATTCCTCTTCACGTCGGTACTGCGGTTCGGTGCGGTCACATCCGCACGGAGCGGCCCGCCGCGACCCCAGGTGCGCGGCGGGCCGACAAACCCGGGCTGACTACCAGCCGCGGTTGGCGTAGCGCTCGGTCTCGGGCAGGGTGTCGCAGTTGATGCCGACCATGGCCTCGCCCAGACCGCGGGAGACGTCCGCGATCACCTTCGGGTCGTCGTAGAAGGTGGTGGCCTTCACCACGGCGGCCGCGCGCTTGGCCGGGTCGCCGGACTTGAAGATGCCGGAGCCGACGAAGACACCCTCGGCGCCCAGCTGCATCATCAGCGCGGCGTCGGCCGGGGTGGCCACACCACCGGCGGAGAACAGCACGACCGGGAGCTTGCCGAGCTGCGCGACCTCCTTGACCAGCTCGTACGGGGCCTGCAGGTTCTTGGCCGCGACGTAGAGCTCGTTCTCGTCCAGGGTGGTCAGGCGGCGGATGTCGGCGTTGATCTGGCGCATGTGGCGCACGGCCTCGACGACGTTGCCGGTGCCGGCCTCGCCCTTGGAGCGGATCATGGCCGCACCCTCGGCGACCCGGCGCAGCGCCTCACCGAGGTTGGTGGCGCCACAGACGAAGGGGGTGGTGAAGGCCCACTTGTCGGAGTGGTTGACCTCGTCGGCCGGGGTCAGGACCTCTGACTCGTCGATGTAGTCGACACCGAGCGCCTGCAGCACCTGGGCCTCGACGAAGTGGCCGATCCGGGACTTGGCCATGACCGGGATGGAGACCGCGTTGATGATGCCGTCGATCATGTCCGGGTCGGACATCCGGGCCACGCCGCCGTCCTTGCGGATGTCGGCCGGGACCCGCTCCAGGGCCATGACGGCGACGGCACCGGCATCCTCGGCGATCTTGGCCTGCTCGGCGTTGACCACGTCCATGATCACACCGCCCTTGAGCTGCTCGGCCATGCCGCGCTTGACCCGGGCGGTACCGATCTGCGGCTGGTCGGCGGAAGCGGGAGTGCTGGTGGACACGTGAGACCTCACTCGAAGACGAACCGGTGTGCTATCGCCCTATGGTAGGCCGTTCGGGTACCTGATCGATGCGCCATCGAGTCCAGGCACACCGAATCGATACGACAATCAGGCCGTTTCCGGGCCGCGCACGAGCAGGGTACGGTGCCCCGCCGAGCCCTGGTCTAGGCCACCGTGCCCTGCGGTACCAGGGCCGCCGGAGGCTCGTCGTCCATTTCGAAGGCGAGCGGAAAGGGCGCCCGGCCGGCCAGCCGGAAGTACCGCACGAGCCGGTGCGTGCGCACCGCGCGCGCCGCGCGCACCGCGTCGTTGTGGAACCGCCGGGCCATCGGCACCCGGCGCACCGCCGAGGTCAGATCGCGCACCGCCTCCTCGCCACCGGGCGCCGCCCGCAGCTCGGCCACCTGCTCGGGCTCGGCGAAGACCGCGCGCAGCGCCTGGCTCAGCTCGCTCTCCGCCACCTCCCGGTGCTCCTCGTCGGCCTGCCGCGCGGCGTGCGAGGCCTCGTAGAGCACGATCGAGGTGGCCGGGTCGAGCAGCGAGGAGGTGGCCAGCTCCTGCGCCACCGAGGCGCGGCGCAGCAGTTGGGCGTCCAGCGCCGCGCGGGCGGCATCGATCCGCGCGTGCAGCCGGTCCAGCCGGCCCGCGGTCCAGCTCAGATAGACCGCGAAGAGCACCACCGCCACCGCGGCCCAGATCCAGGTAGTCACGAGGCGTAACGCTACCGGCCGCGGACGGCTCCCCCGGCCCGCCCCCTGCTGGTCCCGCGTCCTAGTCCCGGGTCAGCCCCAGCCGCTCGCGCCAGCCGCTGCGCTCGTCCTCGCGCACCTTGGGCGCGCTGCCCATCCCGTCGGTCACCGTCTCGTACACCGCCAGGATGTCCGCGCCGACCGTCGACCAGTCGAAGCGCCGCACATGCTCGGCCGCGGCCACCCGCAGCTCGGCCAGCCGCGCCGGATCGTCCAACAGCCGCACCGCGGCCGCCGCCAGCGCCTCGGCGTTCTCCACCGGAAACAGCTCGCCGGCCCGCCCGCCGTCCAGCACCTGCGCGAACGCGTCCAGATCGCTGGCCAGCACCGCCGTGGCCGCCGACATCGCCTCCACCAGGATGATCCCGAAGCTCTCCCCGCCGGTGTTGGGCGCCACGTACAGGTCGACGCTGCGCAGCAGCCGCGCCTTCTCGACGTCGCTGACCATGCCCAGGAACTCCACCCGGGCCCGGACCTCGGGTGTCAGCCCGGCCAGCGCCTCCGCCTGGTCGCCCTTGCCCGCCACCAGCAGGCGCACCTCGGGATGCGCGGCCAGGATCGCGGGCATCGCCGCGAGCAGCGTCGGCAGCCCCTTGCGCGGCTCGTTGATCCGCCCGACGAAACCGATCGTCGCGCCCGTCCAGCGCTCGTCCCGCTCGGCCTCGGCGAAGAACGAGACGTCCACGCCGTTGGGGATCACCACCGCGTCGCCGCCCAGGTGCTCGACCAGCGTGCGCCGGGCGTACTCGCTCACCGCGATCCGGCCGCTGATCTTCTCCAGCGCCGGCTGCAGGATCGGCGAGGCCGCCACCATCACCCGCGAGCGCGGGTTGGCGGTGTGGAAGGTGGCCACCATCGGCCCGGTGGCCGCCCAGGCGGCCAGTATCGACAGGCTCGGCGCGGTCGGCTCGTGCACGTGCAGGATGTCGAACTCGCCGTCGCGCAGCCAGCGCCGCACCCGGGTGGCGGACAGGATCCCGAAACTGAGCCGCGCCACCGAACCGTTGTAGGGCACGGCCACCGCCCGCCCCGCCGAGACCACGTACGACGGCAGCGCCGACTCGTCCTCGGCCGGTGTCAGCACCGAGACCTTGTGGCCCAGGGCGATCAGGTGCTCGGCCAGATCCCGGATGTGGAACTGCACCCCACCCGGGACGTCCCAGTCATACGGGCAGACGATACCGATCTTCATGGGCGCTCCCCCGCGGTTAGGCATGCGAAGTCGGCTCGGCCGACGTCTCCTGCTCCTGCTGCGCGTCCTGCGGCCGCGCAGCCCCCTCGGACGGCAGGTCGGCCACCCAGAACCGCTGCAGCATGTGCCAGTCCTGCGGATGCTCGGCGATCCCCGTCGCCCAGACATCGGCCATCGCCTGCGTCATCGCCGCCTTGGCCGCCTGCCGGTCCGGGTCGTCCGGCACCTCGATCGGCGGATGGATCCGGGCCCGCATCACCGGCCCGTCGTACCAGAGCGTCACCGGCAGCAGCGCCGCACCCGTCCGCTGGGCCAGCGCCGCCGGACCCGCGGGCATCCGGGTGGTCTCACCGAAGAACTCCACCGGCAGCCCGGCCGCCGACAGGTCCCGGTCCCCCACCAGGCAGATCAGCTTGCCCGCGCGCAGCCGCCGGGCCAGCGTGCCGATCACCGAGATGTCGCTGCCGGTCAGCGCCAGCACCTCCATGCCCAGGCCCTCGCGGTAGGCCACGAACCGGTCGAAGAGCGACTCCGGCTTGAGCCGTTCGGCCACCGTGGTGAAGTTGAACCCCAGGTGCCGCACCACCCAGGCACCCGCGAGATCCCAGTTCGCCATGTGCGGCAGCGCTATCACCGCACCCCGGCCCGCCTCCATCGCCGCCACCAGATGCTCGGTGCCCTCGACCTGCATCCGGTCGGCGATCTTGCGGTCGTTCCAGGTCGGCAACCGGAACGACTCCATCCAGTACCGCAGGTACGAGCGCATCCCGGCCCGGGAGAGCTCGCGCACCTGGGCCGGCGAGGCGGTGGGCCGCACCCGGGCCAGGTTCTTCTCCAGTTGGAGCACCCCGCGCCCGCGCCGCCGCCAGGTGAAGTCGGCGAGCTGGTCGCCCAGCACCCGCACCACCGGCTCGGGCAGCAGCTTCAGCGCCGCCCAGCCTGCGGCATATCCGGAATCGACCAGCTTCTCGCGCATCCGCCCGCCTCAGCTCTTCCGTGCGCCGTCGGTGTCCCGCGCGGCCAGCGCCGCCGCCTCCATGGCCTCCCGGCGCACCGTCAGCATCCGCTGCAGCACCGTGACCAGACTGCCCATGCCCACCACCCAGAGCGCCACCGGCAGCAGCCACTCCACGTACGGCACCCCGAAGGTGTGCAGACCCGCCACACCGGCCGCCACCAGGCTGATCACCAGCCGCTCGGCCCGCTCGACCAACCCGGACACGTCACAGGGCAGCCCCAGGCTCTCGGCCCGCGCCTTGGTGTACGACACCACCTGGCCGCTCGCCAGGCAGAGCACCGCCATCGCGCAGAGCAGGTCGTTGTCACCGCTGCCCGCGTACCAGAGCGCCAGACCGCCGAAGATCGCCGCATCCGCCACCCGGTCCAGCGTGGAGTCCAGGAACGCCCCCCACTTGTTGGAGGTGCCCGCCTGGCGGGCCATGTTCCCGTCCACCAGGTCCGAGAAGATGAACAGGGTGATGGTGATCGTTCCCCAGAAGAACTCACCGCGCGGGAAGAAGACCAGCGCACCGGCCACCGAACCCGCCGTACCGACCAGCGTCACCGCATCGGGGCTCACCCCCCAGCGCAGCAGCAGAGCGGCGAACGGGGTCAGGACACGTGTGAAGAAGGCACGCGCGTATTTGTTGAGCATGGCCTTCCCGACCGCTCCGATCTCACTTCGGGGAGTTCACCGGCGGCCATCAGCTGCGGCAGCGCCGGGCGGCCGAGTGGATCAGCCCACCCGGCGTGACCCATGGTATCCAGGCCATCGGACCCGCTACGCCCGGCGCGGCAGCGCACAGGCCGCGGTGCCACCCGGCAGCCGGTGCCGGTACCGTGCCACCAGCCGGTAGAGGCCCGCCGCGAGCGGCCGCACCGGCGCCAGCGTCAACACCGCGCCAAGGTACGCCCAGGCATTCCCCGACCGGAGCAGCAGCTTCGCCACCGCCCGGGACCCGCCGAACACCTCCCCCGCGGGCGTCACCCAGAGCACCTCCCGCTGCGCACGCTCCTTGCTCACCCCCAGCGCCGCGAGGTCGGCGAACTGGAACGGCCGCGCCGTCCAGCCCCCCGAGGCCAGCGTCTGGCGCAGATACCGCTCGGCCAGCCGCACGCACGAGGTGCAGAACGCGCAGTCCCCGTCGAAGACCAGCACCGGATCCGCGGCCCGGATCAGAGCTTCCTCAGTAACCATGGCACCGATCCTGCACCATCCGGATCGAACTGCCGCAGACGGGGAAGACTCGTGCCACACCGTTCAGGTGACGGCTCTTCAGACGATCATCGACGCGACAGGTCTGCGGCGCGATACCCTGCCGCTGACAGGGGAGGAGGGGAGGCCGCAGCCATGAGCAAGCTCGACATGACCCCGGGTGCGCAGATACCCCGCACGGATGCCGCACCGCAGACCGCGGTCACCCAGGCACTCGCGTCGGTCGCCTACCGCGACGGCGAGGTGGACGGCTTCGTCGAGGCCGTCCAGCCAGGCGTCACCGGCAAGACCGGCCGGTTCAAGCTGCTGCGCCCCAACCTCGGCGAGGCCTACAGCAAGGCTGTGATCGCCCGCACGCTGGGGGCCGGGCGCAAGCCGATCGTGCCCTCCTTCGGCACCGAGCCCCGGATGGTGGTCGAGCACTGCCTCGCCGCCGAGGAGGTGCGCGCCACCCGGGACCGCAGGCTGATGCTGGTGACGCTGCTCACCGGTGTCCTCTTCCTCCCCGGCACGCTGCTGTGGCTGATCGGCTTCCGGCTGCGGATCTGGCTGCGCGCCGCGGAGTCGCGCCGCGAGGGGCTCTACGGCCCGATCGTGGTGACCGTGCTGCTGGGGCTGGCCGCGCTGCTCGCCTGGCGGCCGCCGTTCGGCGGGCCGCTCGGCGTGTACACGCGGGCGGTCATGCTCGCCCCGGTGGTGGGCTGGTTCCTCGCCAAGCGGATCTGCCTGCGCACCCTCAAGGAGCTGCGGGCCCGGTGGTCCGAGGTGATCGACGGCAACGCGGTCGCCGTCGTCCCCCAGGCCGTCCCGCGCCACGACCAGGACGAGCGCGCCGCCCAGCTCAAGGTCAAGCTCACCGAACTCTCCCTGGAGCAGGACACCAACGTCCTGCACTACGCCGGCGTCAACGGGATACTCGGCCTCGGCAAGCGCTGGGGCTCCTGGGAGCTGGTGGAGGACCTGCGGCCCGCCGAGGGCCACGAGGACTTCCGCACCTTCCACACCTGGGACCTGGTCAAGAAGATCACCGACCGGCTCAACGGGCTCGGCCGCAGCGACGTCGGCAACGGCGGCGTGCCGCACTCCTCCGTCGAGCAGTGGGTGATCATGGAGGTCGGCGCCGGGGCCGACGAGATCGGACGCCCCAGCGGTCCCGACATGGACGGCCCGCGGATGCGCGACCATGCCGTGGTCAACATCGCCAACCGCCAGGGCTTCGGCCTCGACGGCCCCCGGCACTACCTGGGCACCCAGTTCGTGCTGAACAAGGGCCGGCTGGTCGTCAGCGTCCTGGTGACCGTCACCGTGCTCGGCAACACCCTGCGGGTCTCGGTCAACGGCCACACCCTGGGGCCGGTGGCCGGCGTCTTCCACGACAAGCCCAAGCCCAAGGAGATGACCCGGGCCAAGACGGGCAAGTTCTGGGAGGAGGAGACCATCCAGCTGCCGCTGATCACCAACGACGAGGTGGTCCGCCAGGCCCTGCGCGCCCCGTTCCTGCGGTCCCCCGGGCTGCTCGCCTGGCTCGGCGGCACGATGAAGCTCCCGGAGCCCTTCGGCCTGCGCACCGCCTGGGCCACCGGGCCCTGGAGCAGCCGCTTCATGGCCGACGACTCCATGCGGATCGTCACCCCGGTGGTCAGCGCGGTGCTCGCCGCCACCATCGGGTTCCTGTCCGACCACGACATCAGCACCGACCGCTTCACCAACCGCGGCCTGATCATGCGCTCCGAGCTGCAGGGCGTGCGGCCGTTCAAGTCGGATGTCTACGACGCCTGGTGACCAGCCGTCGAAGTGTGGTGCGGGGCCCGGTGTTCGCACCGGGCCCCGCACCATTTCCGCTACGGCTGCTGCGGCCAGGCCTCGGCCAGCATCTTGCGGGTGTCCGCCAGCAGCTGCGGCAGCACCTTGGTGTGCCCCACCACCGGCATGAAGTTGGTGTCCCCGCCCCAGCGCGGCACCACGTGCTGGTGCAGGTGCGCGGCGATCCCGGCCCCGGCGGCCGCGCCCTGGTTCATCCCGATGTTGAAGCCGTGCGCCCCCGAGGCCGCCCGCAGCGCGGTCATCGCCTGCTTGGTCAGCAGCGCGACCTCGACGGTCTCCTCCTCGGTCAGCTCCGTGTAGTCGGCCACGTGCCGGTACGGGACCAGCATCAGGTGACCCCCGTTGTACGGGTACAGGTTGAGCACCGCGAAGGCGTGCAGCCCGCGCTTGATGATCAGCCCGTCCTCGTCGCTGAGCGACGGAATCGAGCAGAACGGACAACCGTCATCGGGGGCGGGCCCGGTGGGCTTGTTCTCGCCCTGGATGTAGGCCATCCGATGGGGCGTCCACAGGCGCCGGAAGCCGTCCGGCTCCCCGACACCCTGCTGCAGTTCCGGCTCACTCGTCATGCTGATCAGCATATTCGGCCGGACCCCCCGCCAAACCAGAGTGGGGCGGACTCCTCTGAAGGAGTCCGCCCCACATCCGTCACTCAGGTCACACCTGGATACGGCGCTCGACCGCGTCCACGATCTCCGCCACGGCCTCGGCGACCGGGACCCCGTTCTTCTGCTCACCGCTGCGGTAGCGGAAGCTCACCGCGCCGGCCTCGACGTCGTCGTTGCCCGCGATGATCATGAACGGCACCTTGCTCTTCTGAGCGTTCCTGATCTTCTTCTGCATCCGCTCGTCCGAGGCGTCCACCTCGACCCGGATCCCGCGCTTCTTCAACTCGGCCGCCACCTCCTGGAGGTACGGCACGTGCTCCTCGGTGATCGGGATGCCGACCACGGTGACCGGCGCCAGCCACGGCGGCATCGCACCGGCGTAGTGCTCCAGCAGCACCGCGAAGAACCGCTCGATCGAGCCGAACAGCGCCCGGTGGATCATCACCGGCCGCTGCCGGTTGCCGTCCGCGCCCTGGAACTCCAGCTCGAAGCGGTTCGGCAGCTGGAAGTCGACCTGGATGGTCGACATCTGCCAGGTGCGCCCGATCGCGTCCCGCGCCTGCACCGAGATCTTCGGGCCGTAGAAGGCCGCGCCCTCGGGGTCGAGGACCAGTTCGAGGTTCTGCTTCTCGGCCGCCGCGCGCAGCGTCTCGGTGGCCTCCTCCCAGTCCTCGTCCGAGCCGATCGACTTCTGCGGGTCCCGGGTGGAGAGCTCCAGGTAGAAGTCGGTCAGGCCGTAGTCGCGCAACAGGTCCAGCACGAAGGTGAGCAGCGAGTCGAGCTCGCCGGCCATCTGCTCCTTGGTGCAGTAGATGTGCGCGTCATCCTGGGTGAAGCCGCGGGCGCGGGTCAGGCCGTGCACCACACCCGACTTCTCGTAGCGGTACACCGTGCCGAACTCGAAGAGCCGCAACGGCAGTTCACGGTAGGACCGACCGCGCGAGCGGTAGATCAGGTTGTGCATCGGGCAGTTCATCGGCTTGAGGTAGTAGTCGTTCTCGCCGTCGAGCTGCATGGGGGGGTACATGCCGTCGGCATACCAGTCCAGGTGACCGGAGAGCTCGAACAGCGTGCCCTTGGTGGCGTGCGGGGTGTAGACGAACTCGTAGCCCGCCTCCTCGTGCCGCTTGCGCGAGTAGTCCTCCATGGCCCGGCGCATCACGCCGCCCTTGGGGTGGAAGACCGCGAGGCCGGAGCCGATCTCCTCGGGGATGGAGAAGAGGTCCAGCTCGCTGCCGAGCTTGCGGTGGTCGCGCTTGGCGGCCTCGGCGAGGAAGTCCAGGTGGGCCTTCAGCTCGTCCTTGGTCGGCCAGGCGGTGCCGTAGAGGCGCTGCAGCTGCTTGTTCTTCTCGCTGCCCCGCCAGTAGGCGGCGGCCGAGCGCATGATCTTGAAGGCCGGGATCATCCGGGTGCTCGGCAGGTGCGGGCCGCGGCACAGGTCGCCCCAGCACAGCTCGCCGCTCTTCGGGTCCAGGTTGTCGTAGATGGTCAGCTCGCCGCTGCCCACCTCGACGTCCGCGCCCTCGCCCGCGCTCGCCGCCGATCCCTTGAGCCCGATCAGCTCCAGCTTGTACGGCTCGCCGGCCAGCTCCTCGCGGGCCGCCTCGTCGGTGACCACGCGGCGGGAGAACTTCTGGCCCTTCTTGATGATCTCCTGCATCCGCTTCTCGATGGCCTTGAGGTCATCGGGGTGGAACGGCTTCTCGACGTCGAAGTCGTAGTAGAAGCCGTCCTTGATCGGCGGGCCGATGCCCAGCTTCGCCTCGGGGAAGATCTCCTGCACGGCCTGCGCCATCACGTGGGCGGTGGAGTGGCGCAGGATGTTCAGGCCGTCGGGGCTGGTGAGCTCGACCGGCTCGACCTCGTCGTCGTCCTGCAGCTGGTACGCGAGGTCCTTCAGCGCGCCCGCGACCCGGGCCGCGATCACGCCGCGGTCGTCGGCGAACAGCTCGGCGGCGGTAGTGCCCGTGGTCACCACGCGCTCTTCCCGATCGGGTTCGCGGTTGATGATTACCCGGACGTCCGTCACCGGTCTCTCCTGACGTGCTGGCTGTGATGGGGGCCGCAGCTGGTACTGCGCTCCCCGATGGTACCGAGCCCACCGTGCTCGCCGTACACCTGCGTCCACCGGCCCGGTCGCCGGCCCGACAGCGGGTCGGCAGAAGGCCGTCGCGATTCCCAGCCGCCCGCGCCCGGCGGGATTGAAGCAGTACCGGCGCGGGGTATCACCTGCTCGGAACCGCACCGTGCGCCGGTGCACCGTCAGTCCTCGACGGTGCACCAGGCCGGGTCCGGGGGCACGTCAGGGGAGTTGAGGGGTGGTCACGATGCGGAACCTCCACTGGTACGAAGGCCCACTCGCCTCCTTCGACACCGAGACCACCGGCGTGGACGTGGAGCAGGACCGGGTGGTCTCCGCCGCCCTGGTCCTGCAGCCCGCGCCCGACGCACCGGTGGAGCGGCTGACTTGGCTGGTCGACCCGGGCGTCCCGATCCCCGAGGGGGCTCGCGCGGTGCACGGCATCACCGACGAGCAGGTCCGTGCCCACGGCCGCTCGCCGGTGGTGGTCACCGCCGAGATCGCCCGGGCGCTGGCCGAGCAGGCCCGGGCCGGGGTCCCCCTGGTGGTGATGAACGCGCCCTACGATCTGACCCTGCTGGACCGGGAGTTGCGCCGCCACCGGCAGAGCTCGCTGGCCGCCGTGCTCGCCGACGCCGAGCTGCTGGTGGTCGATCCGCGAGTACTGGACAAGCACGTGGACCGCTACCGCAAGGGCCGCCGCACCCTCACCGACCTGTGCGCGCACTACGGCATAGCGCTCGCCGACGCGCATGACGCATGCGCCGACGCCTGGGCCGCCCTGCAGCTGGTGCGTGCGGTGGGCCGGCGGTACAGCACGGCGCTGGGCGAGTTCTCGACGGCCGAGCTGCACCTGCGTCAGGCCCGCTGGCACGCGGCCCAAGCGCGTGGGCTGCAGGACTGGTTCGACCGGTCCGGCACCCCGGAGCAGGTGGACCGCTCCTGGCCGCTGCGCCCGGTCCGCTGTGTCTGCGGCGCTCTGCCGAGCGTCGGGCACAGCTGTGAGAGTGCTGCCTGACCCGGCACCGAACTCCCCGTGGCGCACCACCGGAAGGTCTCGCCGGAACATGCATCGGGCCCCAACTGCCGTGGCAGTTGGGGCCCGATGTTGTCCGGTGGGCGATACTGGGATCGAACCAGTGACCCCTTCGGTGTGAACGAAGTGCTCTCCCGCTGAGCTAATCGCCCGGGCAACGAGAAGAACAATAGCACCGCCTGGGGGGTGCCGTACAACTCGGTCCGGCCGGCGACCCGCCGGTGGCCACCCGACGCGGCGACAGCAACCAGCGGGGAAAGGCCTGATGACGAGTCCTCAGTTCGGAACAGCTCCGACAAGACGGATCCCGGACGCTCGGCTATCCGCAGCGGAACAACAAAAAAGCGTAGGACCCCGGTCAATAAATAACCGGGGTCCTACGCCTTACTTGCAATCCGGTGGGCGATACTGGGATCGAACCAGTGACCCCTTCGGTGTGAACGAAGTGCTCTCCCGCTGAGCTAATCGCCCGGCTGCAGGGAAAACATTACCGCATCCCGAGGGGTGCTCCGCGCCACCCCCGCCCCGTCACGCTCGATCGCCGTCCGGACCGGCCCGGACCAAGTCCCACCAGCCCGACCGTCGCCCTCCGTCACGATCCGTCACCATTCCTCACGATTCACGCGAGGGTCCCCCGAAGCTCCGCGCGGACTCCCGCCCGGCCACTCACCCCGTCTCTCGCCGTTCCGACCGATATCCGCTTCCAGCCCGGTTCCGCACCGCTTCCGGGCGATTGCGCAATGCGCCGGAAGGGTTACCGCAGGGCCCCGAATCGGGACAGAGGGGTTTACATCGCCGCTGGGGGTGGGATGGTCCGTTCGCCGACGTGCGATTCCCCGAGCGCACACTGAGCGAAAGGCCCTGGCGCTTATGAACACCACGGTCAGCTGCGAGCTGCACCTGCGCCTCATCGTGTCGAGCGAGTCTTCACTGCCCGTCCCCGCGGGCCTGCGCTACGACACCGCCGACCCCTATGCCGTGCACGCCACCTTCCACACCGGTGCCGACGAGACCGTGGAGTGGGTGTTCGCCCGCGACCTGCTCGCGGAGGGTCTACACCGACCCACCGGGACCGGAGACGTGCGGGTGTGGCCGTCACGCAGTCACGGACAGGGAGTCGTCTGCATCGCGCT
The DNA here is from genome assembly GCF_042957465.1 of Kitasatospora sp. NPDC008050. Classification (NCBI taxonomy): domain Bacteria; kingdom Bacillati; phylum Actinomycetota; class Actinomycetes; order Kitasatosporales; family Streptomycetaceae; genus Kitasatospora; species Kitasatospora sp. NPDC008050. The sequence goes on along the minus strand of NZ_JBIBIJ010000017.1, from coordinate 59,697 downwards.
GTCTTCCCCCGAGGGGGAAGCCCTGCTGGAAGCACCGGCCCGGGCGCTTGAGTCCTTCCTCAAGCGGACCGACGCCGCCGTGCCGCCCGGCACCGAGCATCGCCACTTCGATCTGGATCGGGAGCTGTCGCACATCCTTGCCGAGAGCTGAAGCTCCGGGGGTGCTCCCCCGGTCGCTCGGTCGACAGTGGTCGTCGACCTCTCAGGTGGCTGTCCTACTCGGGGGCACGGCCACCGATTCAACCGCGCTTCGCGGTCTCGGGGCCGGTCGTCCAAGGGGTTCACGCGTGAGCGGCGCGCAGGCCCCGCCGAAGGCGTCCGGCGCCACGGTGCCTGGCCCGCTGCCGCGGGTCGGGCCGTGGCGCCGGGCGCCTTCGGCACGCTCGCAGGGATGGGCCGGTAGAGTTCGCCGGTGATGAGCCCGAAGCGGGCGGCACCGACCGCCCCCGGCGCACGCGAGGAGTTCCCACGTGCTGATCACCCATGACACCGAGTGCGCGCTGGGCCTTCTGGTCGAGCTGCTCAACACCGCCCCGGAGGTGGCGGGCGCCGAGCAGCTGCCGGATGTGGCCGCCCTGGACGCCTTCGTGGTGCGCGGCAACATCAGCGAGGTGGACTCCGTCACGGCGGTGGACCTGGCTGCCGTGCACCGGCTGCGCGGGCAACTGCGCGACATCTTCACCGCTCCCTCCACCCGGATCGCCGCCGAGCTGGTCAATGCGCTGGTGGCGGCGGTGAACGCCACACCCCGGCTGACCGACCACGACGGCCACGGCTGGCACATGCACTACTTCGCCCCGCACGCGGCGCTGGCCGACCACCTGGCGGCCGAGCTGGGGATGGCGCTGGGCCTGATCCTGATGGCCGGCGAGCGCGAGCGGCTGCGGCGCTGTGAGGCGCCGGACTGCGCACGCGTCTTCGTCGACCTGTCGCGCAACCGCTCGCGCCGCTACTGCGACAGCCGGACCTGCGGGAACCGGATGCACGTCGCCGCCTACCGGGCACGCCAGCGCTCGGCCGGGGCGGCGGACGACGTCGCCGTCGTCGTGGGCTGACCCGCCTGGGCCGCCCCGGGCGCCGCGGACAAGGCCCGGGTGCCCGGGTGCCCGGGTTCGCCGCTCAGATGCCGCGCTTGCGCAGGATCTCCTCGATGTCGGAGAAGTCGCCGAGCTCGTCGGCGGCGCTCTTCTTGCCCTTGGGAGCCGGGGCCACGGCGGGCGGGGTGGCGGCGGGCGGGGTGGCGGCGGGCGGGGCCGCCCGGCCCTCACGGGAGCGCGCCTGGCCGCGGCCGACCGGCTCGGCCGGGGCCTCGGCGCGGCCCGATCCGCCCTCGCGGCCGGTGGTGCCCAGGCGGCTGAGCACCAGCAGCAGGACGGCGATGCCGAGCAGGCCGATGCCCGTCCAGACCCGGGGGTCGAAGACCAGTTTGGTGGCCCAGTGACCGACCGCGCGGCCGATGGCGGTGCCGACCGGGACCAGGCCGGTCAGGTAGACGCCGGCCGGCAGCAGCGCCAGGCCCGCCCAGCGGGTGGCGCTGCGCCAGCGGCGGCGCAGGCCGTGGGTGGCGGCCAGCGCCAGGCCGGCGGCGCTCAGCGCGTAACAGATGGCGCCGGTCAGCATGGCCGGGCCCAGAGCGTGCGGGCGGCCGGGTCGGCGGGGCGCGGCGATGGACGCGCCGGGCCTGATCTCGGGCGCGGGGTCGAGTCGCTGGTGCGCATGGCTCTCCGTCCTGGTCGGTGCAGGTCCCCGCTAGTGGAACACTGGGCGCATGACCGATGGTTCCCTGCCCCAGTTGGAGTTCTGGTGCGAGCTGCAGTGTCCGGACTGCCGCACCGCGCTCGACGACGTCCGCGCGCTGCGTGAGCGGTACGGCGACGCGCTGACCGTCACCTTGCGGCACTTCCCGCTCGAGAAGCACAAGCACGCGTACGCCGCGGCCGAGGCGGCCGAGGAGGCGTTCGCGCAGGGGCTGGGGTGGCCGTTCGTGGAGGCCGTGCTGGCCCGGGTGGACGAGCTCGAGCGGCGCGGACCGCAGCTGCTGCTGGAGGTGGCCGCGGCGGTCGGGCTGGACGCCGAGGAGGTCGAGCTGGCACTGATCGACGGTCGCCACACGCTGGTGGTGGATGCCGACCAGGCCGAGGGCAAGGCGATCGGGGTGACCGGGACGCCGACCTACCTGGTGGCCGGGCAGCGGCTGGACGGCGGGCAGAGCCAGGAGGGCCTGCGGGAGCGGATCATCGAGCTGCTGGAGGCCTGAGCCCGGGGTTCACAGCAGCGTTTTCGTCAGCACCCGGCGGGCGGTGCGGTAGCCCAGCGAGGCGTAGAGACCGAGCGCGACCGTATTGCCGGAGTAGACGTTCAGGCCGAGGTCGCGCACCCCGGCGGCGAGGCATTCACGTTCGGCCGCGAGCAGCAGCTCGCGGCCGTAGCCGTTTCCGCGGTGTTCGGGGGCCACCTCGATGGTCATCACCCAGGCCAGCGGGCTGCCGTCGGGCAGTAGGCCGTTGTCCAGCGCGAGCCAGAGGCTGCCGACGGGCCGGCCCTCGACCAGCAGCCGGCGCAGCGCGGCGTCCTGGGTGGCGTGGCCCTGGAGCAGCAGGCGGGTGTGTTCGGCGGCGCAGCGCTGGGCGGCCTGGTCCGCGCTGAAGCCGGCTGCCCGCAGGTGGGCCTGGAACTCGGCCTTGGTGGCCGCGAGCCAGTCGGGGAACTCGGCCGGGCCGATCGGACGGATCGTCAGTCCGCCGCCGAGCGGCGCCGGTCGGCCGATCCGCTTGAGCAGGTGCAGGTTGGTCTCGACGTAGCCGAGGGCGAGCGCCAGGGCGAGCGCGGGCTGGGCCTGGACCGGGACGGTGACCTCCGCGCGGTGGCACCCCCAGGCCCGCAGCACCTCCTCGGCGGCGAGCACCGCGACGGTGCCCCGGCCGCGACGAAGGCCGTCGGTGACCTCCAACTCCTCGATCCGGCCGACCCGGTAGGAGCCGTAGCGGCGGGCGACGGTGCGCACGGTGCCGACCGGGCGGCCGTTGGCGCAGATCAGCCAGCGGCGATCGGCTCCGCCGTCCGGGGTCGCCGTTTGGGGCCCGGCCGGGCGCAGGGTGGTGGTCATGGCTGCTCTCTTCCCTGGGCGGGTGGCCGCGTAACGGAGGATCCGGCCCACCCTGGCCCCGAGCGCCCCGGGCCTAGGGATCCAGGTCATCGGCCGCGCGGGCGGCGAAGGCGGCCATCGCGCGGGCGGTGACCGGGCCGGGGGCGGGCAGCTGGTGGTCGTCGATCCGGTCGACGGCCTGCACATCGCGCAGGGTGGAGGTGAGGAAGACCTCCTCGGCCTCGCGCAGGACCTGGTACGGCAGGTCCGCCTCCTCGGCCTCGCACCATTCGACGACCAGGGCGCGGGTCACGCCGGCCAGGCAGCCGGCGGACAGCGGCGGGGTGAGCAGGCGGCCGCCGAGGACCACGAAGACGTTCGATCCGGTGCCCTCGCAGAGCGCTCCCGTGGTGTTGGCGAAGAGCGCCTCGCTGGCGCCCTGGCGGTGCGCGTGGGCGAGCGCGATCACGTTCTCCGCGTAGGAGGTGGTCTTCAGGCCGGCCACGGCGCTGCGCTCGTTGCGGGTCCAGGGGACGGTGGCCGCGGCGGTGGTGTCGGGGCGGGGGGCGGCCGCGCCGAGCGCGATGGCCAGGGTGGGCGGGGCGTCGCCGCGGTCGGAGCCGAGCGGGGCCACTCCCCCGGTGTAAGTGATCCGCAGGCGGCCCAGCGGGATCGGGGTGGCGGCGAGCACGGCCTGGCAGCCCTTGCGGACCTCTTCGAGGTCGGGGGCGGGCAGGCCGAGGCCGGCGGCGGAGCGGGCCAGTCGGTCGAGATGGCGGGTGAGTGCGAAGGTCTGGCCGTGCACGGCCTTGACGGTCTCGAAGACGCCGTCGCCGACCGTCAGTCCATGGTCGAAGACGGAGACCTCGGCGGCTGCCTCGTCGATCAGCGCGCCGTTGAGCCAGATCATCGGTCACTCCTCCACCGCTGGGAGCCCGGAGTGGAGGGCTCTACTCCGGGTGTTCGCCCGACGCTATCGCGACCAGCCGGGCGGCCTTGAGTTCGGTTTCGGCCCATTCGCCCTCGGGGTCGGAGCCCCAGGTGATGCCCGCGCCGGTGCCGAAGTGCAGCACCGGGGCGGCGGGATCGCTCCGGTCTATCCAGAACGTCCGGATCCCGACCGCGAGTTCGGCCTCGCCGCGATCGGCGTCGACCCAGCCGACGGCGCCGCAGTAGGGACCGCGGGGGGCCCGCTCCAGGGCGTCGATGATGCGCAGGGCGCTGGACTTGGGTGCGCCGGTGACCGAGCCGGGCGGGAAGGTGGCGGCGAGCAGCTCGGGCCAGCCGGCGTCCGCCCGCAGGGTGCCCTCGACCGTCGAGACGAGGTGGACCAGGCCCGGGTGCTTCTCGACCACGCACAGGTCGGGGACGGTGATGCTGCCGGTCGCGCAGGCCTGGCCGAGGTCGTTGCGGACCAGGTCGACGATCATCACGTTCTCGGCGTGGTCCTTCTCCAGCAGGTCGTGCTCGGTGCGCCCGGTGCCCTTGATCGGCCCGGAGGCCACGGTGCGGCCGCGGCGGCTCAGGTAGAGCTCCGGGGAGGCGGTGGCTAGCTCCACGCCGTGCCGGGGCAGCCGGATGGTGCCGGCGTAGGGCGCGGGGTTGCCGCGGGCCAGCAGGCCGGTCAGGGCGTCGATGTCGCTGTGGGCCGGGTCGGGGTCGGGCAGCGGTGCGGTCAGCACCCGGCAGAGGTTGGCCTGGTAGACCTCACCGGCCGCGATGTGCTCGCGGATCCGCCGCACGCCCGCCAGGTAGGCGGCGCGGTCGAGCGAGCTGTGCCAGTCGCCGGAGCCCGGGCCGCGCCACCGGTGGGCGGCCGGGGCGGGCGCCGGGTCGGTGCGGACCTCGGCGAACCGGGCGCAGGTCAGGCGGCCTTCGTAGTCGTGGGCGACCGCCCACCAGCCGGCACTCTCCAGTGCGGCGGGGTCGTCGGTCACATCGAGCAGTCCGGTGGCGAGCCGGCCGCCGAAGCGGGCGATCGGCTGGTCGGGGCGCGGGGCGGGGCTGGCGCTGGACACGGTTCTCCTGCGGGTGGGGCGCGGTGGGTCGAAGTCTAGGTGGCCGCCCGCGCGAGGGCCGGTTCGCCGGATGACCTGCGCGGACGCCGAGGTCGCCGGCGGGGCCGTGATCGGTGGGGCGCGCGGGGTGGTCGGCGGCGCACTCCGGATACGGAATTTGAGCTGGCCCAGGTTTCCGCTAAAGTTCAACACGTCGCCGGGAAACGGAGCCGCCAAAAGCGGGGAAGAGACCGGAAGACAGGCGGACGTGGCTCAGTTGGTAGAGCATCACCTTGCCAAGGTGAGGGTCGCGAGTTCGAATCTCGTCGTCCGCTCGGTGAAGGACAGCATGATCGTTCTTCCTGATATGGTTCAACCGAAGTTGCCTGGTGGAGTGGCCGAGAGGCGAGGCAACGGCCTGCAAAGCCGTCTACACGGGTTCAAATCCCGTCTCCACCTCCAGAGGTCCCCCGGCCTGCCGGGGGTCTTCCCGCGCGATTAGCTCAGCGGGAGAGCACTACCTTGACACGGTAGGGGTCACTGGTTCGATCCCAGTATCGCGCACTCAGGTCCTTCGGGACCCCGGCCCCTCGGGGCCTCGGATCACGGCTCGCACCGTGGTCACCAGCCAGAACGCTGCCGGAGACGTCAGCGGACCGGCGCGATTAGCTCAGCGGGAGAGCACTACCTTGACACGGTAGGGGTCACTGGTTCGATCCCAGTATCGCGCACTCAGGTCCTTCGGGACCCCGGCCCCTCGGGGCCTCGGATCACGGCTCGCACCGTGGTCACCAGCCAGAACGCTGCCGGAGACGTCAGCGGACCGGCGCGATTAGCTCAGCGGGAGAGCACTACCTTGACACGGTAGGGGTCACTGGTTCGATCCCAGTATCGCGCACCGGAGAATGTTCAAGGGCCGGATCCTCATCGAGGGTCCGGCCCTTGGTCGTTGGGGCTCGGCTCCGGGCCACGGACATGCGAGTGCCGTGGACAGCCGCCCTCACCGACGTCTGTCCACGGCACTCGCTGGTTGGCCGGCGCGCACCTCCGCTTGTCGCCCGTCCGCGTGTCCCCGCGGGGGCGCGCCGCCGGCCGGCGTCCGATCCCTGTCCCTTGGGATCAGCGCCCGATCATGTCGGCCACCGCCTTGGTCTGGGTGACCATCTGCTCCCACCCGCCGAAGAGCATCATCAGCGCGATCGCACAGGGCAGCGCGATCGCCAGCGCGACGGCCGGGTGGCGCTGCTCACGGCTGGAACCGTGAGTGCGCTGCGGCCGCTGAATACGCTCGGCGACCGGTCGCCGGTGCTCGCGGGCGCCGGTGAACTGCGTTGCCATGATCCTGCTCCTGCCCCGGTGCGCATCGTCTGGACGTCGTGGGTGGGTCTGCCGAGTAGCGGTGGACGGAAACCTCGGGGGACGAGCACCCCGTCCACCGCTGAGATCAACCCTAGGCGGGGGCAAGGGCCGTGGCGTCATGCCCGCGTATCGTTCGCCAGCGGTCCGGGAGGATGACGCCGGCTCGTCCGACGTACTACCGCAGACGGAGGAGCGGGGCTGTCAACCCCCGAGGGAACCCTGAGAGGCAGCCCTGAGGGCCCGTTCCGGGCCTGCTCCGGGCCTGCTCCGGGAGGGTCCCGCGACGGTCCGGTGACAGCTCGTCACGGAGATCGGACAATCCCACCGGCGGTTCGCGTGTTGCGTATCAGCACACCGCAGCCGACAGTCCGTAAGCTGTGCCCCGACAGCAACTGACGATGCCCCAGTCTGTGGGGCCCACCTCACGGGTTGCCCACCTCACGGGCTGACGGGGACGACATGGCGATGATGCGGCTGAGGCGTGAGGACCCCCGCATCGTCGGCCCGTACCGGTTGCACCGGCGACTCGGTGCCGGCGGGATGGGCGTGGTCTACCTGGGCTCCGACCGCAAGGGCCAGCGGGTCGCCCTGAAGCTGATCAGAGCCGAGCTGGCCGAGGACGCGGAGTTCCGCACCCGGTTCGCCCGCGAGGTCGCGGCCGCCTCCAGGATCAGGGCGGGCTGCACCGCCCGGGTGGTCGGCTCCGACCTGGAGACGGAGCGGCCCTGGCTGGCCACGGCGTACGTGCCCGGGCCCTCGCTGTACAAGCGGGTCGGGGACGAGGGGCCGCTGCCGTGGCCCGAGGTGGCCCGGATCGGGGCGGCGCTGGCGGACGGGCTGGTCAAGGTCCACGAGGCCGGGGTCGTGCACCGCGACCTCAAGCCCTCCAACATCCTGCTCTCGCCCAAGGGACCGCGGATCATCGACTTCGGCATCGCCTGGTCGCGCGGTGCCAGCACGCTCACCCACGTCGGCACCGCGGTCGGCTCGCCCGGCTTCCTGGCCCCCGAGCAGGTACGCGGGGTGGCCGTGACGCCGGCCACCGACGTCTTCGCGTTCGGGGCGACCCTGGCGTACGCGCTCACCGGTGACACGCCCTTCGGCTCCGGCGCCTCCTCGGAGGTGATGCTCTACCGCGTCGTGCACGAGGAACCGGACCTCTCCGAGGTGCCCGCGCCGCTCGCGCCGCTGATCGGGGCCTGCCTGGCGAAGGAGCCGCTGGACCGGCCCGGCGCGGCCCACCTGCACGAGCGGCTCAGCGAGTTGGCCGCCCGGGCGGCGACCGGCGGGCGCGGCCGCAGCGGCGCGAGCGGCGATGCGGTGCCCACGCCCGCGGTACCCGTCCCGGTGCGTGAGCACGAGCACGGGGTGCCGGCTCGCGAGGGCGCCGGGCGGGAGGCGGCCGCGCGGGAGGCGGAACGAGCCGAGCGAGTGGCCCGGGAGGCCGACGAGGCGCGTGCCCAGGGCCGGCCCCGGTTCGCGCGCTCGCAGCCCTACCCGGCGCCGCACAGCGCCGGCAGCGCGGGCCAGGGGGCGGCGGGCCCCGCCGCGGCCAGAACCGCCCAGCCGGTGCGCACGCCCGGGCCGGGCGAGCACCAGGGCGGGCGCCCCGTGGCGGCCACGCCCCCCGGTGGCCGGCCGGTCCGGCCGGCCACCGGGGGGCGTGGGCAGCCGCGCGACCGCCAGCACACGCCGCCGCCCGGGCGGCCGTTGAACCCGCGGCAGCGGCTGCTGCGCCAGCGCGTGGTGGTCTTCATCACCGTGACGATCGGGGTGGCGCTGGCCATCGCCGCCGCGCAGGGGTGTGAGAACCGGCACTCGCAGGGCCTGCCACCGCCGGCCGTCACGCCGAGCACGGCGTCGAACAGCGCATCCGCTGGTGGCGGCCCGAGCGGTTCGAGCACCGCGGCGGGCTCGGCGGCCGATGCCGGTACGAATGCGGGGTCGGGCCCGGGCGGGGCCGAGGCCGCCGCTCCCGGGCCCGCGATCGGACTGTCGGCGGACGGCGTCCAGGCCTCGCCGCCGGTCGCCCCGGCGGCCCGCACCAACGGTGGCACCGGCGGCCCGGTGCCCGCGGTGGTCGCCGGGTTCGGCCCGGCCACGGCCGCGGGTCCCGCCGTGGACTGGCCCGACCGCAGCTACGCCGACCCCGCCGGGGGCCCGGCGATCGCGCTGCGCGCCGGCCGTTCGGCCGATCCGACGCCCGGCGCACCGGTGGTCACCCTGGCCGGCGTGCTGCCCGCCCACTACCGCGGGACCCCGGCCACCGTGGTGGTACTGCGGCGCACCGAGGGCTCCGTCCCCGTGGACCTGGTGGAGCTCTTCGGCTTCAACGGCGACTCCCCCGTCCCGCTGACCGCCCGCAGCTCCGCCGCCGACCCGCTGTCCACCGCCAGCTGGCACCTGGAGGAGGGCGCCCTGGTGCGGGAGGAGCGGGTGACCCAGACCGGTGCGATCGCCACCACCCGCTACACCGTGCGGGCGGACGGCACGCTGGACGAGTCCTGGCCGGGCGCGGGCATCAGCGGCGGCACCGGGACCGGGCCGCGCGCCGCGGCGGCCGCCAGCGCGGGCTGAGGGCCTGGGGGCGCCTGCACGGGCCCGGGGGCGCGTTGGAGCGCAAGGGGCGCGGTCGGGCTTTGCTGCGGGCGCCGGGGTTCTGACTGTCAGTGATGAGTGCGAGACTCTCCGGCATGAAACGGATGCCGTCCGATCCCGAGCGCCTCGAGCAGTATCAGCAGCGGCTGCGCGAGTTCGCCGCGAGACCGCCCTATCCCGTGCACGGGCTGCGGCGGCCGGTCGTGGCGCCTGCCGCCCTGGCCGGCTGGGAGACCGAGAACGAGGAGACGGTCACCGCCACCTTGGCCTACGGCGACTGGCGGGACACCGACGGCCCGTACCTGACCGTGACCACCGAGCCACCGGGCAGCGCCGGGCGGCGTGCCGATCTGCTCAAGGCCCTGCTGCGCGAGATCCGGGCGGGCCGGCTGCCGCGCAGCCGGGCGGAGCCGATATGCCGGACATCACCGCAGGGCGAGCTGTGCCTGCTGGGCGACAGTTGGGCACTGCGCACGGCGATCGGCGATCAGGCGGTGACGGTGCTCGGGCACGGTCCCGCCCCCGAGGACGTCGAACTCGGCCCGGTGGCGGACCTGCTCCCCTACGTGCTGGAGCGCAACGCGCAGGTCGCCCGGCTCGCGGCCGAGCAGCGGGCGCTGCCGGAGCCGCAGCTGCCGCCCGCCTCGGGGGTGGCGGCGGTGCGGGCGTTTCTGGAGACCTTCGTGCCGGGCGGCCCGGACGCGGGGCCGGCCTACCGGGCGCTGGCCCGCCGGGCGGTGACGGAGCTGGGCAAAGTGCTGGGCTGCGGCACCGAGCAGGCCGAGGACCAGATCTACTCGATGGTCAACCAGCTCTCCCAGCTGCGGCTGCGGGCGCCCTGGTTCACCGAACGGGACGGGCCGCGGGCGGCGGCCCTGGAGGAGCTGCTGCGGTACGTCGGGCTGCGCCAGCCGGTGGCCAGTGAGACGGCGCAGCTGCGCTGGGAGCGGTACTGGGCGGCGCAGCAGCAGGTGACCGACGAGAACACGGCGGAGCTGCTGGCCGACTGGGTGCGGGCCTGGGTGGACTGGGCGGTGGAGCGCGAGAGTTGACGGACCGTCAGCCCGCGTTGACGGCGTAGAAGGCGACGGCCGCCGCCGCGCCGACGTTGAGCGAGTCGATCCCGTGCGCCATCGGGATCCGCACGCGCTGGTCGGCGGCGGCCAGCGCCCGGTCCGTCAGTCCGTCGCCCTCGGCCCCGAGCATCAGGGCGGCCTTGGGCAGACGGTGCGGCGCGGCGGCGGCCAGGTCGACCGAGCCCTCGGCGGGGGTGAGGGCGAGCAGGTGGAAGCCCGCGTCGCGCAGCGTGGCCAGGGAGCCGGGCCACGGGTCGAGCCGGGCGTAGGGGACGGAGAAGACGGCGCCCATCGAGGTCTTGACCGCCCGCCGGTAGAGCGGGTCGGCGCAGTCCGGGGAGAGCAGCACCGCGTCCATGCCCAGGGCGGCGGCGCTGCGGAAGATCGCGCCGAGGTTGGTGTGGTCCACAAGCCCTTCGAGCACGGCGACCCGGCCCGCACCGGTGAGCACCTCCAGCACGTCGGGCAGCGGCTTGCGGGCCATCGAGGCGAGCGCGCCGCGGTGCACGTGGTAGCCGGTGACCTGCTCGGCCAGCCGGGGTTCGACCAGGTGCACCGGGGCGTCGGCCTCGGCGATCACGTCGGCCATCACGTCGAGCCACTTGGCGGTCAGCAGCATCGAGCGCATCGCGTACCCGGCGGCGAGCGCGCGGCGGATCACCTTCTCGCCCTCGGCGATGAACAGCCCCTGCGCCGGTTCGCGGCGGCGGCGCAGTTCGACGTCGGTCAGGCCGGTGTAGTCGGCCAGCCGGGGATCGGCGGGATCGGTGATGGTCTGCGGCTCGCTCATGCTGCTCTCGGCTGGTGGTTCCGTCGGGCGGAGGTTGGGGCGGTCAGGCGGTGCGGGTGGCGGGGTCCAGGACGTGCACCACCTCACCGACCACGATGACCGCCGGCGGCCGCACGCCCTGGGCGGCGACGGTGTCGGCCACCGTGCCGAGGGTGGCGTCGAGCCGGCGCTGGGTGGCGGTGGTGCCCTCCTGGATCACCGCGACCGGCGTCCGGGCCGACCGGCCGCCGGCGATCAGCCGGGCCGCGATGGCGCCGATCCGCTCGACCGCCATCAGCAGCACCAGGGTGCCGGTCATGCCCGCCAGCGCCTCCCAGTTGACCAGCGAACGCGGGTCCTCGGGGGCGACGTGGCCGGAGACCACGGTGAACTCGTGGGTCATGCCGCGGTGGGTGACCGGGATGCCGGCGGCGGCGGGCACGCTGATCGAGCTGGAGATGCCGGGCACCACGGTCACCGGTACGCCGGCCTCGGCGCAGGCCAGCAGCTCCTCGCCGCCGCGGCCGTAGACGTACGGGTCGCCGCCCTTGAGCCGGACCACGAACCGGCCGGCCTTGGCGTGCTCGATCAGCGTGCGGTTGATCGCCTCCTGGGCCATCGCCCGGCCGTAGGGGATCTTGGAGGCGTCGACCACCTCGACGTGCGGCGGGAGTTCGGCGAGCAGCCCGCGCGGGGCCAGCCGGTCGGCGACCACCACGTCGGCGTCGGCCAGCAGCCGGCGGCCGCGCACGGTGATCAGGTCGGGGTCGCCGGGGCCGCCGCCGACCAGCGCCACACCGGCCGTGCGCTGCCGGTACTGGCGGGCGCTGAGGCTGCCGTCCCGCAGGCCCTCGACGATGGTGGTGCGCAGCGCGGCGGAGTGCCGCGGGTCGCCGGTCAGCACGGCGACGGTGGTGCCCTCGTCATGGCCGGTGGCGGGGGTCCAGGCGGTGGCGGCCGCCGCGTCGTCGCTGCGGGCGCAGAAGACCCGGCGGCGCTCGGCCTCGGCGCTGACCGCCTCGTTGACGGCGTGGTCGTCGGTGGCGACCAGCGCGTACCAGGCCTCGGCCAGGTCGCCGTCCGCGTAGCCGCGCCGCTGCCAGGTGATCTCACCGGCGTCCGCCATCGCCTGGACGGCGGGGGTGGTGGTCGGGGAGATCAGCTCGACCCGGGCCCCGGCGGCGATCAGCGCGGGCAGCCGGCGCTGGGCCACCTGGCCGCCGCCGACCACCACGACCCGTCGGCCGGTCAGCAGCAGCCCCACGGGGTAGGGGGTACGGCCCTCGGTGCCCGGGTGCGGGTTCGGCGCGGTCATCTGGCTACTCCTGAGCTGGTGAGGGGTCGGTCGCGGGGTCCGGTGGCAACACGGCCCCGTACCGGCACGCCCTCGGGCCGGTACGGGGTCGGGGGAGGAACGTCAGCGCTTCTCGGTGACGCCGGCGGAGTCGAAGGTGGCTACATCGTGCATCGCCCGCGCGGCGCTCTGCACCAGCGGGAGCGCCAGCAGAGCGCCGGTCCCCTCGCCGAGCCGCAGATCGAGGTCGATCAGCGGGCGCAGGCCGAGCTTGGCCAGCGCGGCCTGGTGGCCGGGCTCGGCCGAGCGGTGGCCCGCGATGCAGGCGGCCAGCACCTCGGGGGCGATGGCCTTGGCGACCAGGGCCGCCGAACCGGCGATCACGCCGTCCAGGATCACCGGCGTGCGCAGGCTGGCCGCACCGAGCAGGAAGCCGGCGATGGCCGCGTGCTCCAGGCCGCCGACCGCGGCCAGCACGCCGAGCGGGTCGGCCGGGTCCGGGTGGTGCAGCTCCAGCGCGCGGCGGATCACCTCGACCTTGCGGGCGTGCGTCTCGTCGTCGATGCCGGTGCCGCGCCCGGTGACCTCGGCCGGGTCGATGCCGGTGAAGACGGCGATCATGGCCGCTGAGGCGGTGGTGTTGGCGATGCCCATGTCGCCGGTGATCAGCACCCGGTTGCCGGCCGCGACCAGGTCGCGGGCGGTCTCGATGCCGATCTCCAGCGCCTTGAGCGCCTCCTCCCGGCTCATCGCCGGGCCCTGGGTCATGTCGTCGGTGCCCGGCTTGACCTTGCGCGGCAGCAGTCCGGTGGTGCGGCCCTGCTGGACGGCGGCCGGCAGCTCGCCGGCCACACCCACGTCGACCACGCAGACCTCGGCGCCGATCTGGCCGGCGAAGGCGTTGACCACCGCGCCGCCGGCCAGGAAGTTGGCCACCATCTGGGCGGTGACCTCCTGCGGCCACGGGGTGACGCCCTGGGCGTGCACGCCGTGGTCGGCCGCGAAGATCGCCACGCAGGCGGGCTCGGGGATCGGCGGCGGGCACTTGCGGGACAGGCCGCACAGCTGGGCGGAGATGATCTCCAGCATGCCGAGCGAGCCGGCCGGCTTGGTCATCCGCTTCTGGCGGTCCCAGGCCTCGCCGAGCGCCTTGGCGTCCAGCGGGCGGATGGTGCGCAGGGCCTCGGCGAGCACCCCGCGCGGCTCCTCGCCGGGCAGCGCGCGGTTGCCGTACTGCTCCTCGTGCACCACCCAGGAGAGCGGGCGCTTCTTGGCCCAGCCCTGCTGCTGCAGCTCGGGCTCGTCCGGGAAGGCGTCCACGTAGCCGACGCAGAGGTAGGCGACGACCTCCAGGTGCTCGGGCAGGCCGAGCTCGCGGACCATCTCCTCCTCGTCGAAGAAGCTCACCCAGCCGACGCCCAGGCCCTCGGCGCGGGCGGCCAGCCAGAGGTTCTCCACGGCCAGCGCGGCGGAGTACGGGGCCATCTGGGGCTGGGTGTGGCGGCCCAGGGTGTGCCGGCCGCCACGGGTGCGGTCGGCGGTGACCACGATGTTCACCGGGGTTTCGAGGATGGCCTCGATCTTGATTTCCTTGAACTGCTTGGCCCGGCCCTTGGGCAGCGAGTCCGCGTAGGCCTCGCGCTGACGGACGGCCAGCTCGTGCATCCGCTGCCGGGTCTCGGAGGAGCGGATCACCACGAAGTCCCAGGGCTGCGAGTAGCCGACGCTGGGGGCGGTGTGGGCGGCCTCCAGGACGCGCAGCAGCACCTCGTGCGGGACGGGGTCGGGGCGGAAGCCGTTGCGGATGTCGCGGCGCTCGCGCATCACCTGGTGGACGGCCTCGCGCATCGGGTCGTCGTAGCCGGGGGCCGCCGGGGGGCGGGGCTCGGCGGGCTCGGCGGCCTCGGGCTCGGTGGCTTCCGGGGTCTCAGCGGCTTCCGGGGCCTCGGCGGCTTCGGCGGTGGCGGACGCCTCAGGGGCGACGGCTTCCGGTGCGGCCTCGGGGATCTCGTGGGCCTCGGCAGCGGCTCCGGGGGCTGCGGTGGCCTCCGCGGCGGCTTCGGCAGCGGCGGGCTCGGCCACGGCCTCCGGGGCCGACTCGGCCACCGGTTCGGCGGCGGGCTCGGCCACGGGTGCCGCGACAGGCTCGGCGACGGCTTCGGCAGCGGGCTCCGTGGCGGGCGCTATCCCGGGGGCCGGGTCGGCCGCCGGGGTGACGGGCGTCTGGGCCTCGGGCTGCTCGGCCGGGGCGGGCTGCTCGGCGGGCACGGCCTCGGGCTGCGGCTCGGCGGCGGCCGGCTCCACGATCAGGCCGAGCGGGGCGGGTGCGGCCAGGAAGGCGGCGATCCGACGCGGCGGGGCGGCCTGGGCGGGGACCTCGGGGGCCGGGGCGGCCTCGGGGACGGCCTCAGCGGCGGGCTCAGCGGCAGCCTCGGTGGGCTGCGACACCACGGGCTCGGCGACGACGGGCTCCGTGACGGGCTCGGCGGCCGGCGCCACGGAGGCGGCCTCGGCCGGGGTCGCGGAAGGGGCCGGAGCGGGCGTCGAAGTCAGGGTCGGCTCCTCAGCCTGGTTGTTCTCCGGGGCCGGGGCGGCGACCGGGGCGGCTTCCGCCGACGGTGCGTCAGCGGGTGCCTCGGCCGGCTCGGCGACCGACTGCTCGGCGGCGGGCGCCGCGGGCGTGGTCTCGGCAGCCTGCTCGGCCGGTGCGGCGGTCTGCGGCGCGGCGGCTTCGGTGCTGACGGGCTCGGCGCTCGCGGCCTCGGGGGTGGTGGACTCGGCGGGCGCGGCCACCGGTTCGACCGGGCTGGCGGCCTCGACAGTGGCGGTGTCGACGCTCTGCTCGGGGGCGCCCTGCTCGGGGGCGGTCGGCTCGGCTGTGGTCGGCTCGGCGTCCGGGGCCGCCGGGACGGGCTCCGCCACCGGGGCCGCCTCCGCGACCGCGGGGGCGGGCGCCGACGGTGCCTCGCTCGGGGTGGCCTGGGCCGGGATCAGCACCGCGTCGGCCTGCGGCTCGGCCGGTTCCGGGGTGGCCACCGCCACCGGGGCCGGCGGCGTCACGACCGGGATGCCGTGCGGCGGCGTGCCACCCGGCGCGGAGGGGCCGCGGTCGGCCAGCGAACGCACCGCCACCTGACCGGTCATCAGTGAGGGGTCCGGAATCGGCGGACCCGCGTGCAGCGGACGGCGCGCGGGCGCGGCCACCGGCTCGGCCGGTGCGGCGACCTGCGGCACGGCGACCGGCACGACGGGCGCGGTGAGGACGACGGTCTGCGGGTCCGGCTCGACCGGGGCGGCGGCCTCGGCGACCAGGCCGGGCGGGTCCACCGGCGGCCAGGACGGCTCGACCGGGATACCGGCCTGCGGCTGCTCCGCGACCTGCTCGCCGGCCTGTCCGTGCGGCGCGGCGGGCGCGGCGACGGCGGCGGCCGACCCGGCGTCAGGCTGCACCGGTGCGACCGGTGCGACCGGTGCGACCGGCTCCAGGAAGACCGGGGCGACCGAGACGAGCCCGGGGGCCGGCTCCGGCGCGGCCACCGGCTGCGGTGGGACGGCCTGCGGCGCCACCGGCTGCGGGACGGTCTGAGTCGGTGCGGCCAGGGCGGACGCGGCGCCGGCCGGGGCGATCGGGGTGGGCACCGGAACGGTGGCGGACGGGAAGGCCACTCCGTCCGCGGTGTAGACCGGGTAGCCCGTACCCGGCAGGCCGCCCTGCGGCGCGAGCGCCTCGCCGAGCGGGACCACCGGCGCGGTGGAGGCGTCGCTCCAGGAGCCCTGCGGCCCCGGCATCAGCAGGACGTCGTCCTCCTCGTCGAGCTGGTCCACCCGGTCGGGCTGGTCGATGAAGGTGTAGCCCGCACCCGGCACCACTGCCGGTACGGCCTGGCCGACGAGGTCGGTGCCCCACCCGCCACCTCCCTGTGCCGGATCAGTCCCGGTTCCGGGGAGCAGGTGCTCCGGCCGTCCCTCGTTGGGGACGTGACCGCCGTCGGTCATGTCAACACTCCTTCCAGGCCGCTTCCGCGTCCTTGGCGGCCCGGTCGCCGACCAAGGCGCACCGCCCGCTTCGGGTCCAAGCCGCGTGCCGGCCCACCCCACAGTCCTACCTGCCGGCCGTCGCACGTGGTGTGCGGCAGCCGTGGGCCGCCCGGTGGTCCCGGCGTTCGGCGGCGCTGACCGGCCCCGATCGGGGTAGCCGGTCACCGTGCACCGTCACCTGAACTAACGACAGCCCGGGGCAACCGGCACGACCGGCCCGGGCCCCGGGACATTCTCCCGGTCGGGCTGGCGTCAGTCGAATGCCCACCCGCCGATCTGCGTGTGGGTTGCACCACGTCGGCGCCGACCGCCGCACGAAGATCCCGAGCGGCGGTCGGATCGTCAGACTACCGGCCTCGACTGACCGCTCAGCGGTACGGTGTCCGATTCGTCCTCGATTGTCAGTTCGTCAGGAACGGACTTCCCAGCAGGTGGGACGTGGCGGGGTCAGGCGCTGGGCTCGGCCCACAGGAGCACGCTGCTCTCCCCCGGGCCGATGGTCAGCCCGCCGTCGACGGTGAGCGGCGCGGACTGCAGGAGTGCGCCCTCGACCTGGTAGCCGGCGGCCGCGACCACGCTCCGGATCGCCTCGGCCTCGCCCAGGGTGCGGGCCAGCGCCACCAGTCGGCCCGGACGGCGGGTCAGCACCGCGGCGACCACCTCGGCACCGCCGTGCTCCACCACCACCGCGTCCGGCTCCGGCAGCCCGCCGAGCACCTCGGGCGGCTGGCCGGCGGCCGTCTCCACCTCGACCCCGTACCGGCGCGCGTTGACCGCGATCCGCGCACAGGTGGCCGCGTCCGCCTCCACCGCGACCACGGCCGCGCCGAAACGCGCCGTCTCGACGGCGAGCGCGCCACTGCCGGCGCCAACGTTCCAGACCAGGTCGCCCGGCCCCGGGCCGAGCCGGGCCAGGACCACCGCGCGCGCCTGCGGGGAGAGGGTCTGCGCGCTCTCGCCGTCGTACGCGTCGCCGGGCAGCGCCCAGCCGCGCTCGGCGGCCGGGTAGCCGACCGGGCGGCCGGCCAGCCAGCCGGAGGGCGCGTCCACGGCCTGGGTCTGCGCGTTGCCGCCGATCACCAGCACCACGTTGGGCTCACGCCAGTCGTGGTCGGGCACCCGGTCGGAGGTGAGCACGGTGACGTCCTCGTCCTCGGTGCCGAGCGCCTCGCAGACCACGAAGGTGCGGTGCACCCCACGGAGCATCAGGGCCAGCTCGCTGGGCCCGGCGTCGGGGCTGGTCAGCACGGCGACCTTGGAGTGGGCGCGACAGACGTTGGCCGCCCGGCGCAGCCGTCCGCCGTGCGTACTGACCACCTGGGCGTCCTCCCACGGCATGCCCGCCCGGGCGAAGGCGGCGGCCACCGAGGAGACGGCCGGCAGTACCTCCAGCTCCAGGCCGTACTCGGGCCGCCGCAGGGTGCGCACCACGCCGAAGAAGCCGGGATCGCCCTCGGCGACCACCACCACCGCCCCGCGGTGCTCGGCCATCCGACGGGCCGCCAGTTCGACGCTGCCGAGCGCGATCCGCTCGGCGGCGGCCGGCACCGGCAGTGCGTTGAGCTGGTAGGGCGCCCCCGCCACCAGGGTGGCCGCGGCGAGTGCGGCAGCGGCCGCCTCGGTCAGCGGCGTGCCGTCCCACCCGATGACCGTGATCCGGTCCGCCATCGCGGCTGTTCTCCCTCGATTCCCGCCTCACGACTGGCCACGGCGCGCGGCGGTCGCGCGGCTGGCTCTGGGCTGGTCCGGGTGCGGGCGCGAGGTGTACCCACCCCCGCCACAAGGTCATCCGTCCCGCAGAGGAGGTTACCTGGTGGGGTGGGCGCTGTGACCGCTCGGTCGTCGTGGCGGCCGGTCGGTCCTGGTGACGCCGGTCAGTCGCGGTGGAACCCGGCGTAGGAGGGATAGGCCGGCTCCAGCGGTTCGAGGTCCTCCGGCAGCAGGCTCCAGACGATCAGATCGCTGCGGCTCTCCTCCCCCGCCGAACCGACCTCGCCGGTGCGCACTATCCAGGCGCTGCGCAGCACGCCCTCGCTGATGCAGCCGATCTTCTGGGCGACCTGCTGGGCGGCGGTGTTGCCGGCCGCGGTGCGCAGTTCGAGACGGTGGAAGCCACGGTCCTCGAAGAGCCACTGGGCCACCCCGAGCAGCGACTCGACCGCATAGCCCTCGCCGCGGGCCCAGGGCGCGGTGACATAGGCGGCCTCGGTGCTCAGCAGCCGCCAGTCGGTGTTGCGCAGTTCGACGGTGCCCACCAGACGCTGGGTCAGGTGCTCGGTGATGGCGAAGGCGATCCCGCGCCCCTCCGCGCGCAGCGCGGGCACCTGTCGGCGCACCCAGTGCAGCGCGTACTCATGGCCGTAGGGCTGGGGGACGTCGGTCCAGCTGAGCACCAGGTCGTCGGCCATCATGGCGACCAGCCCGGGCACGTCGCCCTCCTCCAGAGGGCGCAGCAGCAGCCGTTCGGTGCTGATCGCGGTCTCGGGGAAACTCGCTGGCATACCGTCTCTCCTCGCCGGGTGGTGCACCCACCGTACGCCCCCACGCGCGCCGGGTGCCGCCGTGGGTCGACGGAGCGTCAGATCCGACGGCCCGCCCCACGCGCGCCGGGCCCCGCCGCAGCACGCGGCGGGGCCCGGTTCGGTGGGCGAGCGGGCTTGGATCAGGCTCAGAAGGCCGGGATGACCGAGCCCTGGAAGGTGTCGTCGATGTACTTCTTCACCTCGTCGGAGTGCAGCAGCTGGGCCAGCTTCTGCACGCGCGGGTCGTTCTCGTGGCCCTTCTTGACCGCGAGCACGTTGGCGTAGGGGTTGCCCTGGGCCTTCTCCAGCAGGATCGCGTCGGTGGCCGGCTTGAGGCCGGCACCCAGCGCGTTGTTGCCGTTGATCACCGAGGCGTCGACGTCGTCCAGCGCGCGCGGCAGCTGGGCGGCGTCCAGCTCCTTGAACTTGAGGTGCTTCGGGTTGGCGGTGATGTCGCGGATGGTGGCGCCGGTGCCGACGCCGTCCTTGAGGGTGATCACCTGGTTGTCGGCGAGCAGCTTGAGCGCCCGGCCCTCGTTGGTGGCGTCGTTGGGGACAGCCACCGAGGCGCCGTCGGCCAGGTCCGCGACCTTCTTGACCTTCTTCGAGTAGACGCCCAGCGGCTCCAGGTGGACGTTCTCCACGGGCACGATGTCGGTGCCGTGGGTCTTGTTGAAGTCGGTCAGGTAGGGGACGTGCTGGAAGAAGTTGGCATCGGCGGAGCCGTCCTGCACGGCGGGGTTCTGCTGGGTGTAGTCCGAGACCTCCTTGACCGTCAGCTTCAGGCCCGCCTTGGCCGCCAGGTTGTCCCGGATGTAGTCCAGGATCTGGGCGTGCGGGGTGGGGCTGGCGACCACGACGAGCGGCTTGTCCGCGTTGTTCGAGGAGCTGGACGAGCCGGACGAGCAGGCCGCCACGGAGAGCGCGAGGCCGGCGGTGGCGAGGACTGCGGTGTACTTCAGGACGGTACGCACGAAAAGTGCCTTTCTCCGTTGTTACCAGGGGGCCGCGCACCCGGGGTCCGGGGGCGGAAGTCTCTGTTTGTGCGGTGGCGCGGCGGTGCGGTGGCGCGGTGGCGCGGTGGCGCGGCGGTGCGGCGGGCCGCTCAGGCGGCCGGGCGGCGCAGCCGGGCCAGCAGGCCGGCCGAGGCACCGCGGTGGGCCAGGCGGCGCCCGGCGAAGTCACCGAGCAGCTGGACCAGGGTGACCAGGATCACCAGCTCGATCACGATGACGATCATGAAGTTGGTCTCGAAGCGCATGTAGCCGTAGGTGATGGCCAGGTTGCCCAGGCCACCGCCGCCGACCGTGCCGGCCATCGCCGAGTAGCCGACCAGCGCGATCACGGTGGTGGTCAGGCCGGAGATGAGGGCGGGCAGCGCCTCGGGCAGCAGGGCCTTGCGGACCACGGCCCAGGTGCCGCCGCCCATCGACTGGACGGCCTCGACCAGTCCGCCGTCCACGCCGCGCACCGCGCTCTCCACCAGCCGGGCGAAGAACGGGATCGCGCCGACGGCCAGCGGCACGGTGGCCGCCTGCCAGCCGATCGTGGTGCCGACCACCCAGCGGGTGAAGGGGATCAGCGCGACCAGCAGGATCACGAAGGGCAGCGAGCGGCCGACGTTGACGATCGCGCCGATCACCTTGTTGACCGCGACGTTGCGCAGCAGCCCGCCCTTGTCGGTGAGCACCAGCAGCACGCCCAGCGGCAGGCCGACGACCAGCGTGATCAGGGTGGCGATGCCGACCATCTGGAGGGTCTCGATGGTCGCGTCGTGCAGCAGGGGCTGCATGTCGTCCCAGTTCATGCCAGTACTCCGTTCGCGCTGATGACGTCCACCTGGAGGCCCTGCTCACGCAGGAACCCGATCGGCACCACGTTGTCCTGGTGGCTGCCGGGCAGCTCGACCCGCATCCGGCCGACCTGGCGGCCGCCGATGGTCTCCACCGCGGCGCCCAGGATGTTGACGTCGACCTGGTAGGTCCGGGCGAGCTGGGAGACGAAGGGCCGGCCGGAGGTGTCGCCCTGGAAGGTGATCTCCAGCACGGTGCCGCCCGGGCGCCCGGTGCCGAAGTCGCTGAGCGGGAAGAGCTCGCGGGCCAGTTCGGAGCCGTCGGTGGCGACCAGGTCGGTCAGCGTGCCGGCCTCGCTGATCTGCCCGTCGCGCATCAGCGCGGCGGAGTCGCAGACCGACTTGATGACCTCCATCTCGTGGGTGATCAGCAGCACGGTCAGGCCGAGCTGCTGGTTGAGGTCGCGCAGCAGCTTGAGGATGGAGCGGGTGGTCTCCGGGTCGAGCGCGGAGGTGGCCTCGTCGGAGAGCAGCACCTTCGGGTCGCCGGCCAGCGCACGGGCGATGCCCACCCGCTGCTTCTGGCCGCCGGAGAGCTGGCTCGGGTAGTTGCCCGCCTTGTCACCGAGGCCGACCAGGTCCAGCAGCTCGGCGGCCTTGCGGCGGCGCGCGGTGCGGTCCAGCCCGGCGAGCTCCAGGGGCAGCTCGACGTTCTGCTGCACGGTGCGCGAGGAGAGCAGGTTGAAGTGCTGGAAGACCATGCCGATCCTGCTGCGGGCGGCCCGCAGCTCGCGGCCGGCGCGATGCTCGCTGCCGCGCAGGGCGGTCAGCTCGACCCCGTCCACGGTGACCGTGCCGGTGCTGGGGCGCTCCAGCATGTTGACGCAGCGGATCAGCGTGCTCTTGCCCGCGCCGGAGGTGCCGACGACGCCGTAGACCTCGCCTTCGCGCACGTGCAGGTCGACGCCGCGCAGGGCGCTGACCTGGCGGCCGCGTGAGGTGTAGACCTTTGTCAGGGCCTTGGTGGTGATCACAGCTGCTTTCCGATGGTCGGGGTCGGTGGTCGCGCACAGCCGGGCCCGGACGCGGGCGTGTGGACGCCATCGCCGGGGGCGCAGGATGTGACGCGAGGTGGTCTGGCTCGATCGGATACTGCCGAAGGTCCCGAGAACGCTCAGCGGGAGGCGGCAGATCGAGCAGGAGGACGGGCAGTGGCCCGCGGGGCGAGAGGCCCGATCAGCAGTGACACATTCGACAACACATGCCACGCACACCTGCCGGCATGGTGCCGGTGGCGGTGGTCTTCGTCGTCGCAGTCATGAAACCAGTAAAACAGATGAGAGTGCTGCGTCCCAATAAACAGTCTGTGACGTCCGCATTGCGGACACGACCCGGGCGCAGCAAGGGGAACGCCGAACGGCCCCACCTCGGGAGGCGGGGCCGTTCGGCGTCGAATGGTTCAGACCAGTTGCGCGGGCGGCGGTCAGACCGCGGCGGCCAGCGGGATCTCGACCGGCTTCTCCAGGTCCACGAAGCTCAGCTCGCTGGTCACCTGGCGGGTGCCGATCTGCCGGTAGCCCTGGCGCGCGTACAGGCGCAGGTTGCCCAGGCTGCGGTGGCCGGTGTTCAGGCGGAAGGCCCGCACCGGGTGGTCGCCGGCCAGCAGCCGCTCCTCGACCGCGCGCAGCAGGCGGCCGCCGAGACCGTGCCGCTGCATCCGCGGGTGCACGACCAGGCGGCTTATCCGGCCGATGCCGTCCTCCTCGACCCAGCCGCGCACCGAGCCGACCACCTCGCCGCCGAGCCGGGCGACCAGGACGTGACGGTCCGCCAACTCCTCGCGCAGGCTCGTCAGGCTCTGGGTGAGCGGCTCGATCGACCAGTCGCCGTAGAGCTCGGCCTCACCCTGGTAGCCGAGGTACTGGAGTTTGAGGATCTGTTCGGTGTCCTGCTCGGTCGCCACCGAGATGATCACGCTCATGCCCATGTGCGGGGGCCTCCCATCGTCAATGCCCGGCGCGCATGGTGAGGGTTTCGCACCGGATGGCCTGCCGGAGGTCGCCCGGCCGAGGATCGGCCCTGGCCGGGAACAGCGCATGACCGTATCAGCCGAAATCGGCGATACGTTCGCCAGCGCTCTACCCAGCCTTCAGCTGTTCTCAACCAGCCGGCAGTCTCTGGTGGCGGAAATCACTCGAACGTCCCGGTGTGTCGCCCACGGACGGCTGAGCGGCCGGATGAGTGCCGGATGAGTGGCGGGCCGATGAGCGGCCGGTGCCGGTAGCCGACGACGGATCGGCGAACCGGCACCTCGGGCCGTGTCCGGCAGCCGGTCAGTGACCGCTCCACTCGCGCTGGATGGCCAGGTCCGCCTTGACCTCCGCCAGCTGGACGGCCACCGCGCCGGGCGCGGTGCCGCCGCGCCCGTCCCGGGCGCCGATCGCGCCGTGCACGCTCAGCACCTCCCGGACCTCCGGCGTCAGGTGCTCGGAGATCTCGGCGAACTGCCCGTCCGTCAGATCCCAGAGCTCGATGCCCTGCGCCTCGCAGACCTTGACGCAGCCGCCGGCCACCTCGTGCGCCACCCGGAACGGCACGCCGCGCTTGACCAGCCACTCGGCGATGTCGGTGGCCAGTGAGAAGCCGGCCGGGGCCAGCTCCTCCAGCCGCTCGCGGTGGACCGTGAGGGTGGCCATCATGCCGGTGAAGGCCGGCAGCAGGACCTCAAGGGTGTCGCAGGAGTCGAAGACCGGCTCCTTGTCCTCCTGCAGGTCCCGGTTGTAGGCCAGCGGCAGTGCCTTGAGGGTGGCCAGCAGGCCGGTCAGGTTACCGATCAGCCGGCCGGACTTGCCGCGGGCGAGCTCGGCGATGTCCGGGTTCTTCTTCTGCGGCATGATCGAGGAACCGGTGGAGAAGGCGTCGTGCAGGGTGATGAAGCCGAACTCCTTGGTGTTCCAGATGATCACCTCCTCGGCGATCCGGGAGAGGTTGATCCCGATCATCGCGGTGACGAAGGCGAACTCGGCGACGAAGTCGCGCGAGGCCGTGCCGTCGATCGAGTTGCCGACCGAGCCGCGCTCGAAGCCGAGTTCGGCGGCGACCGCCTGCGGGTCGAGACCCAGCGAGGAGCCGGCCAGGGCGCCGGAGCCGTAGGGCGAGACGGCGGTGCGGGTGTCCCACTGGCGCAGCCGCTCGGCGTCCCGGCCGAGGGCCTGCACGTGCGCGAGGACGTGGTGGGCGAAGAGCACCGGCTGGGCGTGCTGCAGGTGGGTGCGGCCGGGCATCGCGGTGTCCGGGTGCACCTCGGCCAGGCCCACCAGCGCCTCCTGGAGGTCCAGGACCAGGCCGCCGATGATCCGGGCGTGGTCCCGCAGGTACATCCGGAACAGGGTGGCGATCTGGTCGTTGCGGGACCGCCCGGCCCGCAGCTTGCCGCCCAGGTCCGGGCCGAGCCGCTCCAGCAGCCCGCGTTCGAGCGCGGTGTGCACGTCCTCGTCGGCGATGGTGCCGGTGAGGGCACCGGACTCGACGTCGGCCAGCAGCTGGTCCAGGCCCGCGAGCATGGCGGACAGCTCCTCGGCCGTCAGCAGCCCGGCGGCGTGCAGCACCCGGGCGTGCGCCTTGGAGCCGGCGATGTCGTACGGCGCGAGCCGCCAGTCGAAGTGGACCGAGGCGGAGAGCCTGGCCAGCGCCTCGGAGGGGCCGTCGGCGAAGCGGGCGCCCCAGAGGCGGACGTCAGCGGGCTTTTCGGACGACATCGGGGCGCTCCTTGCGTGCGGTCGGGTTGCGGTCGGGTGTGCGGTCGGCGGGGGTGGGGCGGTGGAGTGCGAGCCCCGACCGAGGGGGGCGGTCGGGGCTCGCGGGGAGAGTGGTGCGAAGGGGGCGTTCAGCCGGTGCGGCTCAGGCGGTGCGGCTCAGGCCAGGTCGCGGCGGGCGGCGATCTTCGAGGACATCCCGAAGATCTCGATGAAGCCCTTGGACATCGACTGGTCGAAGGTGTCGCCGGTGTCGTAGGTGGCGAGGTTGAAGTCGTACAGCGACTGGTCCGACTTGCGGCCGTTGACCACGGCGCGCCCGCCGTGCAGCACCATCCGGATCTCGCCGGAGACCGACTCGTTGGCCTCGTTGACGAAGCCGTCCAGCGCGCGCTTGAGCGGGGAGAACCACAGGCCGTCGTAGACCAGCTCGGCCCAGCGCTGCTCGACCTGCCGCTTGTAGCGGGCCAGTTCGCGCTCGACGGTGACGTTCTCCAGCGCCTGGTGGGCGGTGATCAGCGCGATCGCGCCGGGGGCCTCGTAGATCTCCCGGGACTTGATGCCGACCAGCCGGTCCTCGACCATGTCGAGCCGGCCGATGCCCTGGGCGCCGGCCCGCTTGTTGAGCTCCTCGATCGCCTGCAGGACGGTCACCTTGCGGCCGTCGATGGCCACCGGGACACCGGCCTCGAAGGTGATGACGACCTCGTCGGCCTCACGGGGGGTGGCCGGGTTCTGGGTGTACTCGTAGACGTCCTCGATCGGGGCGTTCCAGATGTCCTCCAGGAAGCCGGTCTCGACGGCCCGCCCGAAGACGTTCTGGTCGATCGAGTACGGGGACTTCTTGGTGGTGGCGATCGGCAGGCCCTTGGCCTCGGCGAAGGCGATCGCCTTGTCCCGGGTCATCGCGTAGTCACGCACCGGGGCGATGCACTTCAGGCCCGGGGCAAGGGAGTTGATCCCGACCTCGAAGCGGACCTGGTCGTTGCCCTTGCCGGTGCAGCCGTGCGCGACGGTGGTGGCGCCGTGCTTCTGGGCGGCGGCGGCCAGGTGCTTGACGATCACCGGGCGGGAGAGCGCCGAGACCAGCGGGTACTGGCCCTGGTAGAGCGCGTTCGCCTTGATGGCCGGCAGGCAGTACTCGTTGGCGAACTCGTCGCGGGCGTCGGCCACCTCGGCCTCGACCGCGCCGCAGTCCAGGGCGCGCCGGCGGATCACGTCGAGGTCCTCGCCGCCCTGGCCGACGTCGACGGCGACGGCGATGACCTCGGCGCCGGTCTCCTCGGCGATCCATCCGATGCAGACGGACGTGTCCAGACCGCCCGAGTAGGCGAGTACGACGCGCTCGGTCACGGCTTTCTCCTTCTTCGGTGTCTCATGCGGTGATGAGCATAAGTATGCACCACTCTGCATGAAACTCAAAGCCCTGAACGTGACGGGTGGAGCAACGGCCGGGGGCGCCTGCCCGGCTACCAGGCGATCGGGAGTTCGCGCAGGCCGTAGATGACCGTCTCGTTGCGGAACCGGACCTCGTCGAACGGCACGGCCAGCCGCAGCGTGGGCAGTCGGCGCAGCAGCGTCGAGAGCGCGATCTGCAGCTCGGCCCGGGCCAGCGGCTGCCCCAGGCACTGGTGCACACCGAAGCCGAAGGCGAGGTGGCGGCGGGCGTCCCGGGTGACGTCCAGCTCCGCGCCGCCGGGGAAGAGCTCCTCGTCCCGGTTGGCGGTGGAGAGCATGCCCAGCACACCCTCGCCGGCCCGCACCAGGGTGCCACCGGGCAGCTCGACGTCGGCCAGGGCCACCCGGGGCAGTCCGGAGCCGATGATGGTGAGGTAGCGCAGCAGCTCCTCGACCGCGCCGTTGATCAGCTCCGGCTGCTCGCGCAGCCGCTCGGCCTGCGTCGGATGCCGCAGCAGTGCCAGGGTGGAGAGCGAGGTCATGTTGGCGGTGGTCTCATGGCCCGCGACCAGCAGGAGCAGGCCGGTGACCGCGACCTCCGGGAGCGTCAGGTCGCTGCGCGCGGCCAGCTTGGCGAGGATGCCGTCCGCCCGCCCCTGCCGGCCGCTCGCCAGCTCGGTGAGGTACTCGGTCAGCGCCTCGAAGGCGCTGCGGGTGGTCTCGGCGGGCGCGGTGGTGTCCAGCATCCGAGAGCTCTGACGCTGGAAGAACGCGTGGTCCCCGTAGGGCACACCGAGCAGCTCGCAGATCACCAACGAGGGGATGGGCAGCGCGAATTCGGCGACCAGGTCGGCCGGCGGGCCATGCGCGACCATGGCGTCCAGCGCCTCGTCCACGATGCGCTGGATCCCGGGGCGCATCGCCTCCACCCGCTTGATCAGGAACTCGGTGGTCAGCATCCGGCGCAGCCGGGCGTGCTCCGGATCGTCCAGGCGCAGGAAGCTCGGGGTCTCGTTGCGCAGCTCCTGCTGGCCGCGGACGAGGATCGGGAAGCCCGGGTTGCGTGCGTCGGCGCTGAACCGGCGGTCGCTCAGCACGGTGCGGACGTCCTGGTAGTCGGTCAGCAGCCAGCAGGGGTTCCCGTCCCACAGGGTCAGCCGGGTGGCGCGGCGGCGGTAGGCGGGCGGCGGGTCGAAGGGGCAGCCCGACTGGCGCGGGGCCGGGAAGGCGATGTCGTCGACGATACTCATGCGCCGGCCTGCGCGGGGGTGGCCCGCGCCGGGGCGGTGGCCGGGGGCGGGTCGGCGGTCACGGTGATGGCGCCGCCCGGGCAGAGGGCGGCGGCGGTGCGGAGCCGGGGCAGCAGGGCGAGGGGCGGACGGTCCTGGAGCAGCCGCACCAGCCCGTCCTCCTCGCTCTGGTCGAAGACCTCGGGGACGGTCAGCACACACTGGCCTGAGCTGCAGCAGCGATCCTGATCGACAGTCACGTGCATGGCGGAACCTCGTTGGGCGCGAAGGGGCCGGTCGCGTGCGGCAACCGGCATTCCTTGGGCTCAACTTAGCCCGCTGTTGTGGTGTCCATGCGAGGGCGGCGCGGAGGCGGCCCGAGAATGGCCGGTTTCCGCCCCTACGCCGTGATAGGTCCTAGGACCGGTCCGCGCGGGCCTGGGCCAGCTGCATCAGGTGGTCCGCGAGCGCCTGGCCGCCGGCCGGGTCACGGCTGATCAGCAGCACCGTGTCATCGCCCGCGATGGTGCCGATGATCTCGTGCACCCCGGCCGTGTCGATCGCCGAGGCGAGGAACTGCGCGGCCCCCGGCGGGGTGCGCAGCACCACCAGGTTGCCGGAGGCGGTGGCCGAGACCATCAGCTCACCGGCCA
Organism: Kitasatospora sp. NPDC008050; assembly: GCF_042957465.1. Taxonomy (NCBI): domain Bacteria; kingdom Bacillati; phylum Actinomycetota; class Actinomycetes; order Kitasatosporales; family Streptomycetaceae; genus Kitasatospora; species Kitasatospora sp. NPDC008050. Next base: position 32,132 of record NZ_JBIBIJ010000017.1, on the reverse strand, counting down.
GCCGGGCCATCCGCCCCTCACTGGCCGACTCCCCCATCGGCGCGCGCGGCGTGGGGTCGCCGCCCTCGGCCGGGACGGCGTAGATCAGCGCGCCGTCCCGGTTGCGGATCTTGACCGCGCCCAGCTCGTCCAGGTCCCGGGAGAGCGTGGCCTGGGTGACCACCAACCCGTCGTCGGCCAGCAACTTGGCCAACTGGCTCTGCGAGCGGACTGGTTGACGGGTCAGCAGGTCCACAATCCGCCGGTGGCGCGCGGTGCGGGTCTGCGGGACCTGCGACGTCGGGCCGGCGGGGGTCTGGTCGGATGGGGGCACGCTCATGTTGATGATTCTCCCGGACTACCCGCGGGCCTGCGCGGCCGGGTCGCCCGGCCGGGCCGCCGCGCCCGGCTCCGGCGCTGTGCCCGGCTCGGCCACCGCGCCCGGCTCGGCCCGGACGCTGTCCAGGAGCGCGGGGAGCGCGGCCAGGAAGGCGTCGGCCTGCGCCTCGGTGAGGATCAGTGGCGGCACCAGTCGCACCGCGTCCGCCACGGCCGCGTTCACCAGGAAGCCGGCCCGCTGGGCCGCCGCCTGGACCCTGGCCGCCACCGGCTCGGTGAGCACGATGCCGAGCAGCAGGCCGGCGCCCCGCACGTGCGAGATCAACGGGTCGCCGAGCGCCTCGATGCCGCGGCGCAGCCGGTCACCGACCGTGCGCACGTGGGCCAGCAGGCCCTGGCTCTCGATGGTGTCGAGCACCGCGAGCGCACCGGCGGCGACCACCGGGTTTCCACCGAAGGTGGTGCCGTGCTGCCCCGGCTGGAGCAGGTCCCCCGCCGCGCCGTAGGCGATCGCCGCGCCGATCGGCAGGCCGCCGCCCAGGCCCTTCGCCAGGGTGATGACGTCCGGCTCGACGCCCTGCTCGGCCTGGTGGGCGAACCAGTGGCCGGTGCGGCCGATGCCGGTCTGCACCTCGTCCAGGATCAGCAGGGTGCCGGTCGCCCGGGTGATCTCGCGGGCCGCCCGCAGATAGCCGGGCGGCAGCGGGATCGCGCCGTTCTCGCCCTGGATCGGCTCCAGCACCACGGCCGCGGTCGCGGTGCTGACGGCCGCGCGCAGCGCCTCGATGTCGCCGAACGGGACGTGCGTCACGTCCCCCGGCAGCGGCCGGAACGGCTCCTGCTTGGCGGGCTGGCCGGTGAGCGCCAGGGAGCCCATGGTGCGGCCGTGGAAGGCGCCCTCCAGGGCCACCAGGTGGGTGCGCCCGGTCAGCCGGCTGATCTTGAAGGCGGCCTCGTTGGCCTCGGCGCCGGAGTTGCAGAAGAAGACCCGGCCCGGGCGGTCGTCCAGCGCGAGCAGCCGCTCGGCCAGCGCGATGGTGGGCTCGGCGGTGAAGAGGTTGGAGACGTGGCCGAGCCGCCCGATCTGCGCGGTCACCGCGGCGACCACCGCCGGGTGCGCGGTGCCGAGGGCGTTGACCGCGATGCCGCCGAGCAGGTCCAGGTACTCGTTGCCGTCGGCGTCCCAGAACAGCGCGCCCTCGCCGCGGACCAGCGGGAGGCGCGGGGTGCCGTAGTTGTTGGCGAAGGCGTCCTGGTAGCGCTTCGTCAACTCGTCGTTGCCGCTTGCCCCATGGCTGTCCTGAGTGCCGCTCATGCCAGTCCCCCCAGTACCGTGCTCTCGTCGTCCGGCACCACCATGGTGCCGATCCCCTCGTCGGTGAAGATCTCCAGCAGCAGGCTGTGCTGGACCCGCCCGTCCAGCACGCGGGCGGTGCCCACACCGGAGCGCACCGCGCGCAGGCAGCCCTCCATCTTGGGCACCATGCCGCTGCTCAGCGTGGGCAGTATGGCCTCCAGCTCGGTCGCGGTCAGCTGGCTGATCACGTCGTCGGAGTTCGGCCAGTCCGCGTAGAGCCCCTCGACGTCGGTGAGCACCACGAGCATCTCGGCGCCCAGCGCGGCCGCGAGGGCCGAGGCGGCGGTGTCCGCGTTGATGTTGTAGACGTGGCTGTCGGTGCCGCGCGCGATGCTGGAGATCACCGGGATCCGGCCGTCGGCGATCAGCGCCTTCACCGCGCCGGCCTCGATGTTGACGATGTCGCCGACCAGGCCGATGTCCACCTGCTCGCCGTCCACCACCGCGTACCGCTTGACGGCGGTCATGGTGTGCGCGTCCTCGCCGGTCATGCCGACCGCGAACGGCCCGTGCTCGTTGAGCAGCCCGACCAGCTCGCGCTGGACCTGTCCGGCCAGCACCATCCGGACCACGTCCATGGTCTCGGGCGTGGTGACCCGCAGGCCGTTGGTGAACGAGGACTCCAGCCCCAGCTTCTCCAGCTGCGCGCTGATCTGCGGGCCGCCGCCGTGGACGACGACCGGGTGCAGACCGGCGTAGCGCAGGAAGACCACGTCCTGGGCGAAGGCCGCCTTGAGCGACTCGTCGACCATGGCGTTGCCGCCGAACTTGATCACCACGGTCTTGCCGTGGAACCGCTCCAGCCAGGGCAGCGCCTCGATGAGGGTCATCGCCTTCGGCAACGCGGTGTTGTTGCGGGCCTGTTCGCCCTTGGGTGCGATCTGCACGGTGTCAGTCCCGGATGAGGTGTCAGTCGCCGATGGGTGAGGCGGTGCGAGGATCAGGTGGAGTAGGCGCTGTTCTCGTGCACGTAGTCGGCGGTGAGGTCGTTGGTCCACACCGTGGCCTGGGCCTGGCCCGCGTGCAGGTCGGCGGTGATGACCACCTGACGGTCCGTCATGTCGACCAGTGCGCGGTCCTCACCGACGGCGCCGCCGCGGCAGACCCAGATCCCGTTGATCGCCACGTCCAGCTGGTCGGGGTCGAAGGCGGCCGAGGTGGTGCCGATCGCGGCCAGCACCCGGCCCCAGTTGGGGTCCTCGCCGTGCAGGGCGCACTTGAGCAGGTTGTTGCGGGCGATGGTGCGGGCGACCGTGACGGCCTCGTCCTCGGTGGCCGCGCCGGTCACGTCGATCCGGATGTCCTTGCTGGCGCCCTCGGCGTCACCGATCAGCTGCCGCGCCAGGTCGGCGCAGACCTGCTGGACCGCCGCCGCGAACTCCGCCTCGTCCGGGGTGATGTGGCAGGCGCCGGAAGCGAGCAGCAGCACCGTGTCGTTGGTCGACATGCAACCGTCGGAGTCCACCCGGTCGAAGGTGGTGCGGGTGGCGCCGCGCAGCGCGGCGTCCAACTGCCCGGCGGTGAGGGCGGCGTCGGTGGTGAGCACGACCAGCATGGTGGCCAGGCCCGGGGCGAGCATGCCCGCGCCCTTGGCCATCCCGCCGACCGTCCAGCCGCCGTTGGTCACCTGCGCGGTCTTGTGCACGGTGTCGGTGGTCTTGATGGCGATGGCCGCCGCCTCGCCGCCGTCCGCCGCCAACTCCTTGACGGCGAGCGTGACGCCGGGCAGCAGCAGGTCCATCGGGAGGCGCTCGCCGATCAGTCCGGTCGAGCAGACCGCCACCTCGCCGGCACCGACACCCAGGTCGGCGCCGACCCGCTCGGCGGTGGCGTGCGTGTCCTGGAACCCCTGGGGCCCGGTGCAGGCGTTGGCGCCACCGGAGTTGAGCACCACGGCGGCCAACCGGCCGCCCTTCAGCACCTGCTGGGACCAGAGCACCGGCGCGGCCTTGACCCGGTTGCCGGTGAAGACCCCCGCCGCGGCGAAGGACGGGCCCTCGTTGACCACCAGGGCCAGGTCCGGAGAACCGGAGGCCTTGAGGCCGGCCGTCACCCCGGCCGCCCGGAAGCCCTTGGCGGCGGTGACGCCGACGCTGTTCTGATGGGTGGTCACGGTGCGACTCCGTTCACAGGAAGGCCGAGCGTCTCGGGCAGGCCGAGCGCGATGTTCATGCTCTGCACCGCGCCGCCGGCGGTGCCCTTGACCAGGTTGTCGATCGCGCTGATCGCGATGATCCGCCCGGCGTGCTCGTCCAGCGTGACCTGGACGAGGGCGGAGTTGGCGCCGTACACCGACTTGGTCTGCGGCCACTGCAGCTCGGGCAGCAGGCGCACGAACGGCTCGTCGGCGTAGGCGGTGGCATAGGCGGCGCGCACGTCACCGCTGGTGACGCCGGGCCTGGCCTTGGCCGTGCAGGTGGCCAGGATGCCGCGGGACATCGGCACCAGGGTCGGGGTGAAGGAGATGTTCACCGGCTCCCCCGCCACCGCGCTGAGGTTCTGCGACATCTCCGGCGTGTGCCGGTGCACCCCGCCGACCCCGTACGGGCTCACCGAGCCCATCACCTCGCTGCCCAGCAGGTGCGTCTTGACCGCCTTGCCGGCGCCCGAGGTGCCGCTGGCCGCCACGATCACGGCCTCCGGCTCGGCCAGCTGGGCCGCGTAGGCGGGGAAGAGCGCGAGCGAGACGGCCGTCGGGTAGCAGCCGGGCACGGCGATCCGCTTCGTGCCCTTCAGTGCGGCCCGGTGCCCCGGCAGCTCGGGCAGCCCGTAGGGCCAGGTCCCGGCGTGCGCGGAGCCGTAGAACCGCTCCCAGTCCGCCGCCGCCTTGAGCCGGAAGTCCGCCCCGCAGTCGATCACCAGCACGTCCTCGCCGAGCGCCTGCGCCACCGCCGCGGACTGCCCGTGCGGCAGCCCGAGGAAGACGACGTCGTGACCGGCGAGCGCCTCGGGCGTGGTCGGCTCCAGCACCCGCTCGGCCAGCGGCAGCAGATGCGGCTGCAACTCCCCGAGCGGCGTACCGGCGTTGGACCCACCGGTCAGCGCCCCGATCTCCACCTCCGGATGCGAGAGCAGCAGACGCAGCACCTCGCCGCCCGCATACCCGCTGGCTCCGGCAACGGCGACTCGCAACGTCATGACCACTCCTCCTCAGGACTAGGCATGAATATACGCACTGCGGAACATTCATGCAAGGAGCTTCGAGGGGATCGCAGACCTCCGCACCCGACACCCTGTGACGCAGATCACGGCAGATGCAGAACCTGCGCGCCGTACCGGCCGTCTGGCTGGTGTGAGATCACGCAGGAGAGCACTGGATGAGCTGGACGAGGAACACCTCCTCCGGCTGGTGGCCAGAGGTGACCGCGCGGCGTTCGACGAGTTGTACCGGCGCACCTCGCCATGGCTGGCGGTGCGGTTGCGCCGGCGCTGCGCGGATGAGCAGATCGTCGCCGAGGTCATGCAGGAGACCTATCTGGCGGTGTGGCGCGCGGCCGGTGCGTTCGCCGGGAGCGCCATCGGTGGGACGGGCGTCGGGTGGGTGTGGACGATCGCGGCGCGCCGCCTCGTCGATGCGTTCCGGCGTCGTGCCCATCACGCCGAGCCGCCGGTGGCCGCTGCCGAGCGGGCGGTGGTGCCCGCGGCGGAGGACGAGGTGTTGGCGGGGACCGTCGGGGGTGACGTGGGCGATGCCCTGCGGCAGCTGGCGCCGGAACTGCGCCAGGTACTGCAGGCGATGGTGCTCGACGGGCTGTCCGTCCGGGAGACCGCCGTCCTGCTGCGACTGCCCGAAGGAACCGTCAAGACCCGCGCCCGCCGGGCCCGGATCGCGATGCGGGAGGCACTGACATGAGCGAGGAACACGCGTCGTTGCGGTTGATCGACGACTACGCCCGTGGTGATGCGGGGATGGCCCCGGACACGGTGTGGGCGCTGGAGGCCCATCTGGAAACCTGCGCGCTGTGCCGCAGCCGGCTGGCGGACAGTGTGGTCACCGAGGCGCCCGGCATCGCCGCGCTCGTCGACACCGTGCGGGCGAGTCTGGGACCGCAGCTGGACGCCGCCGTCCCGATGCCCTCGCGGCGATACCGGCCGCGGTGGGTGTCGGCCTGGGTGACACCGGCGATGGCCCCGTGGCTGGCCATGATCGTCGCGGTCGTCCTGATCGCGCTGCTGCTGGACGCGGGCGGCGCGGCGCTCTTCGGAGCCGCTTCGCCCGAGTTGCTGATCGCGCCGGTGCTGCCGCTGTGCGCGGTCGCGGCATCGTGGTCGCGCGCCCTGGACCCGGCGTACGAACTGACGGCCGCAACCGCCCGCGCCGGTCTGCCCCTGCTGCTGCGGCGCACCACAGCCGTCCTGGCCGTGGCCCTGCCGCTGCTCCTGGTGGAGGGCTGGCTGACCGGAGCCATGACGGCCGCGCAGTGGCTGCTGCCCTCACTGGCCTTCACCTCCACCGCCCTGGCCCTGGGCAGCTTCATCGGCGTGACCCGCGCCGCCGCCGCACTGGTGGCCGTCTGGGCCGCCGTCGTCGCGGCACCCGCCTGGGGCACCGGCCGCGTCCCCCTTGCCCTGCAACCGCACCAACTCCCGCTGTGGGCCCTGCTCCTCGCCATCGGCACCGGCACCGTGATCGCCCGCAGAAACACCTACTCAGCGCTGCGCAACCATCGTTGACCCTCGAAAGGCACCACCGCATGCAACCCACGACGAGCGCGGCCGACACCGCGCCGAAGACCTACGCCTGGGAGATCCGGGCCACCGGCCTGAAAGTTCGGGCCGGACGCAAGAAGATGGCCGTCGACGGACTCGATCTCGCCCTGGGCACCGGCACCCACGGCCTCCTGGGACCCAACGGAGCAGGCAAGACCACCCTGATCCGGTCCCTGGCCACCGTGCTGCGCCCCGCCGAGGGCGAACTGGAGCTGTGCGGCAGGCCGGTGAACGGAATGGGCGACCTGCGCGCCCTGCGCCGCCGGATCGGCTACCTGCCCCAGGAGTTCGGCTACTACAAGCGCTTCACGGTACGCGAGTTCGTCGAGTACATGGCCTGGCTCAAGGAGGTCCCCAAAGCGGACATCCCCGCGGCCGTCCAACGCGCCGTGGAACGGGTGGGCCTGGCCGACCGCGCCGACCACCGGATGAAGACCCTGTCCGGAGGCATGGTGCGCCGCGCCGGCATCGCCCAGGCCATCGTCAACGACCCCACCCTGCTGCTGCTCGACGAACCGACCGCCGGCCTGGACCCCGCGCAGCGACTGCGCTTTCGCGAGCTGCTGCAGGAGTTGGGCCGCGAGGCCTGCGTGGTCGTCTCCACCCACCTGGTCGAGGACGTGGCGGCCGCCTGCTCGGATGTGGTGCTCTTCGCCGAGGGCCGCCTCGTCTTCCAGGGCACACCACAGGACCTGGCCGCGGCCGGCAGCCCCGACCTGCCGGGCGACAGCCCCCTGGAGCGCGGCTACTCGGCACTGCTCCAGGGCTCCGAGCAGCAGGGAGGCACCTGGTGAACGGGCGTCTCCTGCGCATCGAGCTGAAGCGCTCCATCGCCCCGTGGCCCGGCCTGGTCGTCCTCGGCGCCAGCCTGGCGATCTTCTTCCTGGTCAACGGGATCTGGTGGCAGGGCACCGCGGGGTGGACGGCCCAGTGGACCACCATGGCCATGTGGACCCGGTACTGGCTGCCCTACTGGTGGCCGCTGGCAGTGGGTCTGGGGGCGGTGTACGGGCTGCGCGACTCCCGCTCGCGGATGACCGAACTGCTGACGACCGCACCACTGCCCGCCTGGCGCCGTGCGGCGCTGCCGGCCGGCGCGACGGCGATCACGCTCGCATCGGGCTTCGGCCTGCTCGTGGTGGTGGGCGGAGTCCAGGTGGCCCTCGGCCCCACCACCTACCTGTCCCTCGGCTGGCTGCCGATCTCGCTGGTGGCGGCACTGGCCCTGGTCGCAGGAGCCGTGTTCGGCATGGGCGTCGCACGGACCCTGCCCTCCGTGCTCACCCCGCCGGCCCTGGTGGTGCTCTTCCTGGCGGCGGTCATGTTCCTGCGGCAGACCATGGACGGGCAACTGCCCTCGGGCATCGCACCGAACCGGCTCGCCCTGCTGTCACCGGGGCTCGTGCAGCCGCGCGAGATGCTGCTGACCCTGTCCGGCTCGGTGGACCTGGGCCAGACGCTCTGGCTGCTCGGCCTGCTCGCCACCGGCTTCGCACTGCTGGCGGCCGCCACCCGCCGGGCCCGGCTGCTCGCGGTGGCCCCCGTCCTGGCCGGCGTGGCCCTGGCCCTGCTGATCCTGCCCGCCGAACCGCGCGACAGCTACGTCGTCGACAAGGCCGCCGCCACCCTGGTCTGCGACGGCCCGGTATGCGTGACCCAGGCGAACCGCTCGCACCTGTCCGAACTCGCGCCGCGCGGCAAGGACGCGCTGCGCGTGCTGCACGACGCCCTGGGCGACCAGGCACCGACCTCGGTACGGGAGGAGACCGCGCTGCGCGGACTCAGTGACGAACGCCAACTCTCCGGCGACGCGGTGCTGATCAACTTCGAGGACCCGCTGATCTCCCGTGCGACGGGCGAGGACCTCACCCGCGCACTGGTCGCCCAGGGCCTGGCCCCGAACTGCCATCCGCGCACGGTGTGGGAGGGCGACGGGGTGCTCGACATCCCCGTCCAGAGCATCGCCGCGAGCTGGGCCCTCGGCGATCACCAGCTCGTACCGCTGCAGAAGCCGGACACCGACCAGTACTCGCAGCGTACGTGGGCGAACGCCGACGCCGCCTGGCAGAAGCTGACGGCCCTGCCGGCGGCCGAGCAGCGCTCGCGGATCGCCCAGGCGCATGCCGCCGCGCTCTCCTGCCAGAACGAGCTCCCGGCGCTGACGGGGGAGGCATCCTCATGAGGTGGCTGATGCTGTACGCGCGTTCACGGCAGGTGCCCGTCTCGGCCGCCGCGGTCACGCTCGTCGCGCTGGCGGTGTGGGCCCTCGACCAGGGGCACGGCGACGGCTCGACGAACCTGGGGATCGCGGTCCTGGTTCTCACCGCGAACGTGATGGCAGCTTCCGCCGGGCTCGGGGGTCAGGACGAAGAGCTGGAGCGGACAGCCGCGATCCGCTGGGTACCCCGCCGCGCGGCGCACGTGCTGCTGATCGCCACGGCCGCCGGGGCGGGGCTGCTGGCAGTCCACGCGGCGGGGCCGGAGCTCGCCCCGGCCGCGCTCGTGGTCCGCGACAGCGCGGGCCTGGCCGGCCTGGCCGCACTCGGGGCGGTGCTGTGCGGGGCACCGTTCGCCTGGGCCCTGCCGACCGTCTGGCTCACGTACACCCTCCTCAGCCCGGCACCGCCCGGCATGGTGGGAGAGGTGGCCAAGTGGATGATCGTCCTCCCCGGTACAGCGGCGTCCACCGCGACCGCGTGGGTGCTGCTGGTGAGCGGAACCGTGCTGTACGCCGCGGCAGGACCGAGGCGGTAGCGGACACGCCCCGTGCCCCGACCGAGAGGGGGAGCACGGGGCGTGTCGCTGTCAGCTGGTCAGACGGCCGGCCTGGTGGCGAGCAGTGCCGTGATCTCGTCGGCGAGGTGCGGGCCGAGCTCGCCCCAGCCCTCCTTGTAGCCGTAGACCCCGGCCAGGGTGCGGGCCTCGTAGTCGCCGTTCATGACCTCGATGTCGTTGGCCGTGATGAGTGCCGGGTGGGCGACGCCCAGGGCCGAGGAGACCTTGATCAGCTCCTTGCGCAGGGTGCGCAGGTAGACGGCGGCCCGGGTGGCCTTCGAGGTCGGGTCGAGACCCCGGGCCAGCCACGGGTTCTGGGTGGCAATGCCGGTGGGGCACTTGTCGGTGTGGCACTTCTGCGACTGGATGCAGCCGATGGACAGCATCGCCTCACGGGCCACGTTGATCATGTCGGCGCCCAGGGCGAAGGCGACCGCGGCGTTCTCGGGCAGGCCGAGCTTGCCGGAGGCGATGAAGGTCAGCTCGTCGGTCAACCCCAGCTCGGCGAAGGTGCCGTAGACCCGGGAGAAGCCCATCCGGAACGGTAGCGACACCGAGTCGGCGAACATCCGCGGCGCCGCCCCGGTGCCGCCCTCGCCGCCGTCGATGGTCACGAAGTCGACACCACGGTCGCCACGCGCCATCAGCGTGGCCAGCTCCTGCCAGAAGCCCATCTCGCCGACCGCGCTCTTGATCCCGACCGGCAGACCGGTCTCGGCGGCGAGCAGCTCGACGAAGTCGAGCATCGAGTCGACGTCGCTGAACGCGGTGTGCCGCGACGGGGAGGCACAGTCCTGGCCGACCGGGATGCCGCGGATCGCGGCGATCTCCTCGGTCACCTTCGCGCCCGGCAGCATCCCGCCCAGCCCCGGCTTGGCGCCCTGGGAGAGCTTGATCTCTATCGCCTTGACCGGGGCGCCGGCGACCACGTCCTTGAGCTTGTCGAGGTTGAAGGTGCCGTCCTCGTTGCGGCAGCCGAAGTACGACGTACCGATCTGAAGGACGAGGTCGCCGCCGTTGCGGTGGTACGGCGACAGGCCGCCCTCACCCGTGTTGTGCATCGTGCCCGCCAGCGCCGCCCCCTTGTTGAGCGCCGTGATGGCCGCGCCGGAGAGCGAACCGAAGCTCATCGCCGAGATGTTCACCACGCTCGCCGGTCGGAACGCCTTGGCGCGCCCGCGCGGTCCGCCCAGCACCTTGGCCGAGGGCAGCGGGGACTGCGGGTCGTGTGCGTCGGGCAGGGCGCCGGCGGCGAAGGTGCGCTGCTTCAGGTAGGCGTGCCCCTGCACGTGCTCGACGTCGACCTCGGTGCCGAACCCGAAGTAGTTGTTCTCCTCCTTCGCCGACGCATAGATCCAGCTGCGCTGGTCACGACTGAACGGGCGCTCCTCCTCGTTGGAGGTCACGATGTACTGCCGCAGCTCCGGCCCGATCGTCTCCAACAGGTACCGGGCGTGCCCGACCACCGGGAAGTTCCGCAGCAGTGCGTGCCTCTTCTGGATGAGGTCGCGGGCAGCCAGAAGCGCCACCGCTGTTGCGGCGGCCGCGCCGATCTTCCGGGCGTGCATGAACGTTCCTCCTGGATGCACGACTCCACCACTGTGCGGTGGAGTCGTTGTGTCGTGTCGGGCGTTGGACGGCGGGCACACGACCAGGCAGGCATCAGCGTCCGTCGAAGAATGCGAGACGATAGTAGGAGGCCTCGCGGACCGGCACGTGGTCAGGGGGGTCCTGTGGTGGGCGCCGGTCCGCCCCGCGTCACTGCGCGTTGATCGCCCGCAGCATGTTCAGGCGGGCCGCCCGCCGGGCCGGCCAGAGCGCCGCCAGCACCCCGATCGCCAGGCCGAGCAGCAGGAACAGGCCGAGCCGAGCCCACGGCAGCACGATCTCGTACTGCGGAAGCGTGGATGTGCTGAGGCTGCCGCACGTCCAGGCCAGGAAGATCCCGGTGCCGATGCCCAGGACCGCGCCGAAGAGCGAGATCACCACCGACTCCAGGCGCACCATCTGCTTGACGCCCTTGTGGTCGAGGCCGATCGCGCGCAGCAGCCCGATCTCCCGGGTCCGCTCGACGACCGACATGGCCAGGGTGTTGATGACACCGAACACCGCGATGACGACGGTCATGCCGAGCAGGCCGTACATCATGTTGAGCATGACGTCGCTCCCGCCGGACTGCTCCTTCGTCAACTGGTCCTGGTTCTGCACCCGCAGGAGCGGACTGTTGCCGAGGGCCTTGCGGATGTCCTGGTCGAGGCCGCTGGTGCTCCGCTCGGATGCGGCCCTGACCAGAATGCTGTCGAGCTTTCCCGCGACGAACGCCTCCGGCAGGACGTCGTCCATGGTGCCGATGGCGCCGCCGAAGGCGCGGGTCTGCCGGTAGACACCCACAACGGTCAGTTCCCTCGTGCTGTTGCTGCCGGCGCCCACCCTGCCCTGGAAGGTGTCGCCCTTCGACAGGCCGGTGTCCTTGGCCAGCCGGTCGGAGAGCAGGACCTTGCCGGGGCCGAGGTCGGCGAGCGAGCCACTGCTGAACCGCAGGTCGCAGACCTTGGCGAGCAGCCGCGGGTCCGCGCCGGTGAGCGTGGCGCCCCGGCCCCGCGCCACCAGGGCCGCGGAGGCGACGGGCACCGACTCCGCGACGCCCGGGACTTCGGCGACCTTCGCGGCGAGCGCGGGGTCGATGGTGGCGGAGCCGCTGACGGACACCTTGTAGTCCGCGGTCAGGCCCGCCACTGCCGCCGCCCTGAGAGCGGCGTCCATGGAGCTGCCGGTCACGCTCAGACCCGTGATCAGGGTGAGCCCGATCATCAGGGCGGAGGCGGTGGCGGCGGTGCGGCGCGGGTTGCGCAGCGCGTTCTCCTTGGCGAGCTTGCCGCTGACGCCGAAGAGCCGGGTGGTGACCGCGCCCGCGAGCCGGATCAGCGGCCGGGAGAGCAGCGGTGCGCTCACGATCATGCCGATCAGCACGAGCACGGAGCCGAGTGCGGCGGCTTGGAGGTTGCTGTCGGCTCCGTTCCTCCGCATGGAGACGTACAGCATGATGAGGACACCGGCGCCGGTGAACAGCGCGCCGAGGCTGTTGCGGAGCACCAGGCTGCGCCTGGGCGGCGTCAGGTCGACGGTGGTCAGCGCCTCGACCGGCGCGGTCTTCGCGGCCTTGCGGGCCGGCAGCCAGGCGGCGAGCACGGTGACGCCGACGCCGACCAGGAGGGACCGGACGAGCGCGTCCGTGGCGATGACCAGGGGGCCGTCCGGCAGGTCCGCACCGCCCGCGTTGAGGATCGGCCTCATGGCGGTCGCGATACCGATGCCGAGCGCGATCCCGGCCGCGGAGGCGCCGAGTCCGAGCAGCCCGGCCTCGGTGAGGACCGCGCGGACCACCTGGCGGCGCGAGGCCCCTACGGCGCGCAGCAGCGCGGTCTCACGGCTTCGCTGGGCGATCAGCATGGTGAAGGTGTTGGCGATGACGAAGACGCCGACGAACAGTGCGATCCCGGCGAAGGCCAGGAGCATCCGGGTGAGGCCCTTGGTGCTCTCGGCGATCAGCTGCGCCTGCTCGTCGGCGAGTTGGGCTCCGCTGGTGACCGTGATGCCCTCGGCGGGCAGCAGCGCGCGGACCTTGCTGGTGAGCTCCTGGTTGTCGGTGCCGGGTGCGGAGCCGACGGCCAGCTCGTCGAACCGGCCCGGCTGCAGGAAGAGTTGCTGTGCGGTGCCGGTGTCGAAGAGTGCGAGGCTGCCGCCCGCGGTCACGCGCGGGTCGTCGGTGGTGACGATGCCGACCAGCCTCTTGCTGAGGGTGGGGCCCTGGACGGCGAAGCGGACCAGGTCACCGATGGTGTAGCCGGCCTTCTCCGCGGTACGCCGGTCCAGCGCCATCTCGTCACCCGCGGTGGGGGCGCGTCCGGCGATGAGCGGGAAACGGCTGTCCCGGTCCGTGTTCGGTGTGTCCGGTGCGTAGTTGATCGCCAGGTTCTGCCAGCTGCTGTCGGCGTTCAGCGGTCGGCCGTCCTTGGCCGCCAGGGTGGCGGCGCCGTCGACGATGGCGTGCACGGACGTGACGCCGGGCACGGCACGGACCTTGTCGACGAGATCACCGGTGAGCGCCGTGGTCCGGGCGTCGTTGGCCGCGTCGTCGGTGTTCTGCCGGGATTCGGCCTGTACGGAGACGGCGACGTCCTTGAAGCTCTTGGCCGAGGCGCCGCGAAGGGCCTGGGCGACGGTGTCGCCGAAGACGAGCGTGCCGCAGACGAAGGCGACGCCGAGCGCGATCGCGAGGGCGGTCATGACCAGTCGGGCTTTGTGCGCGAAGACGTTGCGCAGGGCTGTACGCAGCATGGCGGTGGTCCTGGTTCTGGGGTGCGTGGCGAAGGTCCGTGCGAGGAGCGGGCGGTCGGGTCAGCTCGTGCGGGCCTTGGCGTCGAACTGCCGCATCCGGTCCAGCACGCCCTCGGCGGTCGGTGCGAGCAGCTCGTCGGTGAGTCGGCCGTCGGCGAGGAAGACCACGCGGTCGGCGTAGGCGGCGGCCGCCGGGTCGTGGGTGACCATCACGACGGTCTGGCCCCACTCCCGTACGGATTCCCGCAGGAAGCCCAGGATCTCGGAGCCGGAGCGGGAGTCCAGGTTGCCGGTCGGCTCGTCCGCGAAGATGATCTCCGGCCGGGACGCGAGGGCGCGTGCCACGGCGACCCGCTGCTGCTGGCCGCCGGACAGCTGGGCGGGGCGGTGGCCCAGTCGTCCGGACAGGCCCACGGTCGCCACAACCGTGTCCAGCCACCGCTGGTCCGGCTTGCGGCCCGCGATGGCCATCGGCAGCGTGATGTTCTCCAGCGCCGTCAGCGTGGGGAGCAGGTTGAACGCCTGGAAGACGAAGCCGACGCTGTCCCGGCGCAGCCGGGTGAGCTGTCGGTCGTTCAGGCTGGACAGCTCGGTGTCGCCGATCTGTGCGGAGCCGGTGGAGACCGAGTCGAGACCCGCCATGCAGTGCATCAGCGTCGACTTGCCGGAGCCGGACGGGCCCATGATCGCGGTGAACCGGCCACGCCCGAACTCCAACGAGACCGAGTCCAGGGCGAGGACCCGGGTGTCGCCCTGGCCGTAGACCTTGCACAGTCCGGTGGCCCGGGCGGCGACGGAACCCGTGGCGGAGTGGGCGGGCACGGGGACGGCTGCCTGGATCGACATGTCAGCTCCGAAAGTGACGAGGAGGAGGTTCGGTGACTTCCTCTCATCCTCGATCCGCCGTGCTGTCGAACCGTCAGCCTCAGGGCGTGACTGAGGCGTCTGCCGAAGGTCGGGGCCCAGGGCGCGCGTACTCCGCGGGGTGGACGGCCGGCTCTGTCCTTCGGCAGAGCCGGTGCGCGGGGCCGCCGCTCAGGACAGCAGGCCCGTGCGGTAGGCGAGGACCGCCGCCTGGACCCGGCTGTCCGTGCCCGTCTTCACCAGGACGGCGCTGACGTGGGTCTTCACCGTGCCCACGCCGATGCCCAGTTGACGGCCGATCTCCGCGTTGGCCAGGCCCTGGCCGAGCAGGGCGAGGACGTCGCGTTCGCGGCCGGTGAGCGCTGCCAGTCGCTGTCCGGGGTCGCACCCGGGGGCCGGTGCCGACGCCCCCTCGGGTGCCGGTTTGCCGGCATCTCCGTCGAGCATGTGCCCGATGACGGTGCGGGTGACCTTGGGCGACAGGACGGCGTCGCCCGCGGCGGCGGCCCGTACCGCGCTGATCAGCTCCTGCGGGCCCTCGTCCTTGAGGAGGAAGCCGGTGGCGCCGGACCGCAGCGCACGCGTCACGTTCCGCTCGTCCCCGAAGGTGGTGAGCATGACGACCTGCGGCCGGGGGTGCAGGGCCAGCAGCCGCTCGATCGTGGCGAGCCCGTCGAGCACGGGCATCCGGATGTCGATCAGGGCGACGTCGGGACGGGTCTCGCCTGCGACCCGCACGGCCTCCTCCCCGTTCGCCGCCTCGCCGACCACCTCGATGCCGTCGGCATGACGCAGGATCAGCCGCACGCCGTGGCGGATCAGCTCCTCGTCGTCGGCGAGCAGGACCCGGATCGGGCGGTGGTCGGAAGCGGGAAGGTCGGTCACGGGGTCCCCCACGGTGGTGTGCGCGACACCATGGGCACGGTGAAGCGGTCGATCGTGGCCAACGTATCGCCACGGAAGCAGTACCGGGTGATGCCGAGGTGGCCGGGGAGCTCCTCGGCGCCCTCCGGCGGCGCGGAGTTGTCGAACGAGGCCGTCGAGTACATGCAGCTCGTCGCGGACGGCGGGTGGGCCGGCTCCCATCCCGTCGCCGCCGCACGCGCCAGTGAGCTGTCGTACACGATCTGCTCCACCGCCGTGCGGGACATCCCGATCCGGGGCGGTCCGTGACCGGCGGAGTCGCGACCGGTGGAGTCGGGTTGCGGGAACGTCTGGCTGACCAGAAAGAGGCCGCACATCATCAGCACCCCCACGCCGATGAGGCCGAGGAGCCCGCTGAGAGCATTCACGACACGGCGTTGGACCCCGGCGGGCGGGTGGTCGACGCGCGGCCCGGACGGCGATTCGGGCGGTGTTTCAGGCAGCGGAGCGCCGGTGGCGGCCAGGCTCGCCCCCGGAGCCGGCTGCGCCGGGATCCGTGCCGTCACCGCGAAGCCACCGGCGGGCGTCGGGCCCACCTCCAGGGTGCCGCCGAGCAGCGCCACCCGTTCCCGCAGCCCGATGTGGCCGCGCCCCGAACCCAGACCGGTCTCCGCCGGCGGGGCCACGGGCGGGGGCCCGTTGCGTACGAGCACCGCCACCCGGTCGTCGGTGTGGGTGACCGCCACGGTGACCCGGGCCCCGGGGGCGTACCGGTGCACGTTGGTCAGCGACTCGCGCACCACCCGGTGCACCGCACGCCGCACCTGGGCCGCGCGGTCGTGCAGGTCGGGCCCCTCCCAGGTGAGCTCGACGGGTATGCCACCGGAGCGCGACTCCTCGGCCAGCGCCTCGACATCGGACCGGGTGCCCGTCGTGTCGGTCAGCGCGTCGGTCCCGGTGTCCCGCCCCAACGGGCCCAGGACACCGAGCACTTCGCGCAGCTCCCGCATCGCCTCCGCGACGGCCCGGCGCACCAGGGCCGCCTCGTCGCGCAGTTCGGGCGACTCCTTCTGCAGCGCCATCTCCAGACCGCCGGTGTGCAGCGAGATCACGCTGAGCCGGTGGCCGATCAGGTCGTGCATCTCGGCGGCGATCCGGGACCGTTCGTGGATCCGCGACTCGCTCTCCGCCAGCCGACGGGCCGCCTCCGCGGCGGCGGCCCGTTCCCGCAGCGCCCGCAGCAGCCGGTCCTCCTGCCCGCCCGTGCTGCCGAGAAGTCCCGGCACCAGCAGCGTGGTGGCGGCGAGGGCGGCGCCGACCGCGAGCCCGAACGAGTGGCTGCTGAACCCGATGCCCGGGGCGAAGGCCGCGCAGGTCAGCGTCGCCAGCACGGCCGAGGCGAGCAGCACGGCGCTCCGGCGCCGAGGGGCCGTCAGGTGCTTGACCGTGGTGTACGCGGTCATGGCGGCCGGCAGTCCGGCGGCGGGCAGCAGGCCCAGCACGACGGAGATGCCCAGCAGGCTCATCGTGGGGAATCGGCGGCGCACGGCGATCAGCGGAAGGGCGAGGAGGCCGAGGTGGAGCCTGGTCGCGTCGGAGGGGCCCGGGCCCCGCAGGATCTGCTGGGTGAGGACCATCAGCACCGCGCTGCCGGTCACTTCCGCGAGCGCGCGCCACACTCCCCGGCTCGGTCTGCCGGGGGCCGTGAACGGATGTCGGGAGGTGGGGGTGGGGGCCATCGGCCCATTGTCGGGGGCGGTGGTGCGTGTCCTCATGCGACCTGGGGATGAGGTACCGCTCTGCCGAAAGCCGGAGGCGTGGATCAGGCGTGCCCGGGGGCGCGCACCGACGACGAGGTAATCCGCTTGACCCGGCGGCACGTCAACGGCTGCACTGTGGCGGGCACCACGAGTCGGGGTGCCGGTGGCCAGGGGAGGAAGCGGCAGCGATGGAGATCCGTTCGACGACCGACGAGGACCTCGATGTCTTCGTCGACACACTCCATGCCGCGTTCGGGCGCTTCCCGGAAACCCCGGGCGAGGGCGCCGGGGTCTGGTGGTCGGCGTTGGAGATGGACCGCAACCTGCTCGCCCTGACGCCGGACGGGCGGCCCGTCGGGACCGCCGGCGCGTACTCGTTCGAGCTCACCCTGCCCGGTGAGGTGCTCGTCCCCGCCCCCGGGGTGACCGCCGTCGGCGTCATTCCCACGCACCGGCGCCAAGGCGTGCTCAGCGCGATGATGCGGCATCAGCTCACCGAGCTGCGGGCCCGGGGCGAGATCCTCTCCGTCCTGCTGGCCTCCGAGGCCCTGATCTACCGCAGGTTCGGCTACGGACCGGCGACCTGCACGCGGCGGCTGACGGTGCCGCGCCACAAGGCGGCCTTCGCCCTCCCCCGGGCGCGCCCGACGAGCGGTGCGGCGGCCGACGCCCCGGCGACCGGCTCGGTCGAGCTGCTGCGACGCGCCGAGTGCGGCGAGATACTGGAGGAGGTCTACGACCGGTACCGCCGCGCCCAGCCCGGCGCGCTGTCCCGGCCGCACCGCTGGTGGGCCTCGGGCGCGGGGCAGCCCCCGATCTCCGCGGCGCCGCGCTACGTCGCCGTCCACCGCGACGCCGACGGCGTCCCGGACGGGTACGCCAGCTACTCGCTCGACGAGGCCGGCACCTTGACGGTCGACGAGACCATCGCCACCAGCGACGATGCCACCACCGCCCTGGCCCGGTTCGTGCTCGGCCACGACCTGGTCACCCAGGTCGTGTTCAAGCACGTCCCGCCCGACCACCCGCTGCGCTGGCAGCTGGCGGACTTCAGCGCCGCCCAGCTGGGCGGCGACACCGACTGGCTCTGGGTGCGGCTGCTGGACATCCCCCGTGCGCTGACCGCGCGCGGCTGGTTCCTGGACGGCGAGCTCGTGCTCGACGTCGACGACCCGTTCCTCGGCGAGCACGGCCGCTACCTGCTGACCGTCCGGGACGGCAAGGCCGACTGCGTCCCGACGGACCGGGAGCCGGACCTGTCCCTGGACGTGAGCGACCTGGGCTCGGTCTACCTCGGCGGCACCGCCCCGAGCACGCTCGTGCGTGCCGGACACATCCGGGCCCACCGCCCCGGCGCGGCCGCCCTGGCCGACGCCCTCTTCCGCGCCGAGCGCGCCCCGCACTGCCTGCACTGGTTCTGACCCCGCGCACGCGGACCGACGACCGCGAGGCAGACCAGCGTGCCGATGGGGAAAGGCTGCCGCTTCGGCAGGTTGTTCAGGACCGCTTGACCGCGCGCAGGATCACGAACTTCGGGTTGCCCGCCACCGTCTGGCAATTGCCGAAGAGCCGGCGGAGCTTGACGTGGTAGCCGAGGTGCCGGTTGCCCACCACCCACAGCTCGCCGCCGGGGCGCAGGGCACGGCGGGCGCCGGTGAACATCCGCCAGGCGGTGGCGTCGGTGGTGGCCTGGTGCGAGTGGAAGGGCGGGTTGTTGAGCACCAGGTCGACCGAGTCGGCCGGGACGGCGGCCAGGGCGTCACCGGCCCGGAAGTGGGCGGGCGCGCCGGGCGCGGTGTTCGCCCGGAAAGTCGCCTCCGCCGAGGCGACGGCGGCGAACGACTCGTCGATGAAGGTGACTTCGGCCTCGGGATTGGCCAGCGCCGCCGCCGTCCCCACGATGCCGTTGCCGCAGCCGAGGTCGACGACCTGTTCGTGGCCGCGGCGGGCCGGCAGGTGCTGGAGGAGGAAGCGGGTGCCGATGTCCAGGCGCTCGGCGCAGAAGATGCCGCCGTGGTTGACCACCGTGCGCCCCGAGGCCGGTCCGAGGTCGCCGGGCAGCGCGTAGCTCAGCGGCCAGGGGTTCGCCGGGCGGACCAGGGCCGGGTCCGGGTCCGGGGTGCAGAAGATCAGCCGCGCCTTCTTCACCGCGAGGGAGGTGCGGGTGGGGCCGATGATCCGCTCGAAGAGCTGGAGGGTGGAGGTGTGGATCTCGGTCACCATGCCGGTGCCGAGCACCACCGTCCCCGGGTGCACGGCCGGGGCCAGCCGGTGCAGCTGGTCCTCCAGCAGGG
Source organism: Kitasatospora sp. NPDC008050 (assembly GCF_042957465.1). Lineage (NCBI taxonomy): Bacteria > Bacillati > Actinomycetota > Actinomycetes > Kitasatosporales > Streptomycetaceae > Kitasatospora > Kitasatospora sp. NPDC008050. The sequence goes on along the minus strand of NZ_JBIBIJ010000017.1, from coordinate 12,852 downwards.
CCAGGCTCTTCGGGACCCGGACCAGCAGCACGTCGATGCGCTCCGGGGGCGCCTCGGTGCCGGTCAGCAGGCGGACCGCGTCGGGGGCCAGGCCGGCCCTGGCCAGGTTGGCGCGGGTGGCCTGCTGCGCGAGGTAGGAGTCGCCGATCTGGACCAGCTCGGCGTCCGGCCGGCTCGCGGCCAGCACGGTGCCGAGCGCGCCCCAGCGGTCGCCGAGGACCACCACGGTGCCGCGCAGCTCGACCGGCGCGGCGGGGGTGGCCCCGGCTGGAGTGGCCTCGGCCGGGGTGGCTTCGGCGCCCTGGGCCGGCTGCGGCTGGTCGCCGTGCAGGTGGCGCAGCAGGTACTCGTCGGCGGCGTCCCAGGCGCGCAGCTGCTCGCGCGGGTCCTCGGGGAATCGGGTGAGCTGGAAGTCGCCCCATGACGTGGTGAAACGGTTCATTGTGCGCCCAGGCTAACCGTTCGGCGCGCGGCCCGGCACGCGGCACCGGTGGGAAGGCGTGCGGGGCGGGCGTGCGGAGCGGGCGGCCCGGGGCGGTGGCGTGCCTGCGCGGGATCGTCCGGGACGGCTGCGAGGATCGGAGCGCCGTCGGCCCCGCAGGTGCCGCCGACGGCACGTCACCAGCACTACGGGAAGGACCAGATGATTCCCACCGGCCACAGCAAGGGCTTCGTCAGGACCCGCCTCGACCGGTTGCGCACCGTGCTGGCCCGGCACGTCGGGCCGGACGGAGTGCCCGGTCTGGTCGCGCTGGTCGCCCGCGGTGACGAGACGCACGTCGAGGCGCTCGGCGAACGGACGATCGGCGGCGCGCCGGTCACCCGGGACACCGTCTTCCGGATCTCCTCGATGACCAAGGCGGTCACCGCGGTCGCCGCGCTGATGCTCGTCGAGGAGTGCCGGCTGCGGCTGGACGAGCCGGTCGACGAGCTGCTCCCGGAGCTGGCCAACCGCCGGGTGCTGCGCCGGGTCGACGGCCCGCTCGACGACACCGTCCCGGCCCATCGCCCGATCACCGTGCGCGACCTGCTCACCTTCACCATGGGCACCGGCCTGCTGATGGCACCGCCGGACAGCCACCCGATCCTGCAGGCGATGGCGGTCCTCGACCTCGGCCAGGGGCCGCCGCAGCCCGCCGACGTGCCCGCGCCGAACGAGTGGCTGCCCCGGCTGGGCACGCTGCCGCTGATGCACCAGCCCGGTGAGCGCTGGCTCTACAACACCGGTGCGGACGTGCTCGGCGTGCTGGTCGCGCGCGCGAGCGGGCAGCCGTTCGAGCGGTTCCTCGGCGAGCGCCTGTTCGGGCCGCTGGGCATGGGGAGCACCGGCTTCTCGGTCGCCCCGGACCGGTTGGACCGGTTCACCACCTGCTACTGGACCGACCCCGCCACCGGGGCGCGCGCCGTCTACGACGAGGCGGCGGGCGGCCAGTGGGCCACTCCCCCGGCCTTCCCGTCCGGCGGCAGCGGTCTGGTCTCCACGGTGGACGACTTCCTCGCGTTCAGCCGGATGCTGCTGGACGGCGGCCGGTGCACCGGGGAGCGGATCCTCTCGCGCGCCTCGGTCGAGCTGCTGAGCAGCGACCAGCTGACGCCGGAGCAGAAGGCGGCCTCCGAGCTCGTCCCCGGCTTCTTCGACACCCGCGGCTGGGGCTACGGCGTCTCGGTGGTCACCCGGCAGACCGAACTGGGGCACCCGCTCTACCAGTACGGCTGGGACGGCGGCCTCGGGTCCTCCTGGGCGATCGACCCGGTGGACCAGGTGATCGGCATCATCCTGACCACGCGGGCGTTCACCTCGCCGGTGGCGCCGCCGGTGGTGCAGGACTTCTGGACCTCGGCGTATCAGGCGCTGGGGGACTGAGCGGACCGAGCGGACCGACCGGACCGAGTGGACCGACCGGTGCGGGCGCGCCGAGCCCGGCGCGCCCGCCGAGGCCGTCAGCGGTGGAAGACCTGGAGTTCGCGCACCGAGTCGTTGAAGTTCCCGCCCAGCTGGGGCGCCGGCAGGTCCATGGTCTTCTCCACGCTCAGGGTGGACCACAGGTGGACGGCGTCGCAGTCGTGGTACCCCTTCATCGAGGAGACGTTGAGCGCCACGCCGATGTCGTTGACCAGGTGGTAGCCGGTCGCGTCGCAGCCGCCGGCGTCGCCGTAGAAGGAGTAGAGGATGCCGCCGCCGTAGTCGATGTCCTTGTACTCCTCCAGCAGCAGGGTCCGGTCGGCCGGCTGGCCGGGCTCGGCGCCGATCCGGCTGAGCGCGTCGGCGGTGGAGCGGTCGGAACAGGCCTGCCCGAGGGTCCGGGTCGGGCTGACCACGGTGGCGCAGTGCCGGACGGCGGGACCGGTGGCGGCGGCCGGGACGGGCGCGGCCAGCCCCGCGGCGAGCAGGACCGGCAGGACGGTGGCGAAGAGCCGCAGGGCGCGCAGGAGGGAGGACGGTCGTGGCATCGGGCTGACTCCTTGCGAAGGGGTGCGGGCGAGCCACATTCGACCGTACGGCGGCGAAGGGTCACAGCCCGCCACGCCTCAGCAGGCATTAGTCGTACCGGAGTTGGCCAGCGGGGAACGGCTCGGCGGTCGCGCCTCACCCGGTGTCGGACGGCAGCAGCAGGTTGACGTCACCGAACTCGTGCCAGAGGTAGCCGGTGGCCAGCGCCTCGCGGTAGCAGTGGACGAGCAGGGGGCGGCCGGCGATGGCTTCGAGCATCAGCAGGTGCGAGGCGCGCGGTTCGTGCCAGCCGGTGAGCAGGCCGTCCACCGCGCGCACACCGCGTTCCGGGGTGATCACCAGGTCGGTCCAGCCGTCGGCGGGGTGGGTGCGGCCGTCGGGTGTGGTGGCGGACTCCAGGGCGCGGACGGCGGTGGTGCCGACCGCGATCACCCGGCCGCCGGTGGCCCGCACGTGGGCGACCAGCGCGGCGGTGGCCGCGGGCACCCGGTAGCGCTCCGGGTAGGGCGCCTCGTGCAGCTCGGGCGAGGCCACCCCGGTGTGCAGGGTGATCGGGGTGATCAGCACGCCGCGCGCGACCAGGGCGCTGACCAGCTCGGCGGTGAACGGGCGGGCGGCGCTGGGCATCTCGCTGCTGCCGGGTTCGGCGGCGAAGACCGTCTGGTAGGCGCCGAGCGGCCAGTCCCGGTCGACGTAGCCGTACCGGATCGCCTTGCCGTGGGCCGCCAGGTAGTCGGGCAGGGGCGCCGGGAGGGTCAGCCGGGCGTACCAGAGCCGCGCGGTGTAGGCGGCGGTCAGCACGGCCCGGCCGCCGCCGGGCAGGGTGAGCCGCAGGCCGGGGCGGGCGGGGTTCTCGGCGGGCGGCAGGTACTGCGCCGCTCCGGTGCCGTCGCGGGCGGGCCGGCGCAGCTCGATCAGGTGGTCGCCGCGCGGGTCGGGGTGGGCGGAGGAGAGGTGCAGCGCGAGCCGGCCGCCGTCCGGGAGCAGGGCGGGCAGGGCGGCGGGCAGGGTGGCCGAGTTGTTGACCACCAGCAGGTCGCCGGGGCGGAGCACCTCGGGGAGGTCGGTGAAGCGGTGGTGCTCGGCGGTCGGTGCGGTGTCCGCGCGGCCGCCGCGGCCGCCACGACCGCCGCGGCCGACCAGCAGGCGCACGGCGTCGCGGCGCAGGCCGCGGGCCTCGGCGGGGGCGGAGGCGGAGAGTTCGGGTGGGACGGTGAAGTCGAAGGGGTCCCGGGCGGTGAGGGCGGTGGGGGCGGTGGGGGCGGTGCGGGCGGTGCGGGCGGTGGGCATCGCGTCAGACCCCCGCCGGCACGGCCGCGAGGTCCGCTGCGAGGTCCGCTGCGAGGTCGGCCGCACGGCAGCGGCCGGAGGCCGGGCGGTCGCGCCAGAGGGTACGGAAGGCGGGCACCACGCTGCTCGGCGGCGGCAGTTCGGACAAGTCCGCGTCGGGGCAGGCCTGCTGGTGCAGCCGGGTGCGCAGGTCGCCGGGGTCGACGGCCCAGACCCGCAGCTCGGGCTCCTCCTCGGCGAGCACCGCCGAGGCGTGGTCGAGCGCGGCCTTGGCGGCCCCGTAGCCGCCCCAGCCCGGGTAGGCCGCGACCGCCGCGTCCGAGCTGAGGTTGAGCACCGCGCCGCTGCGCCCGCGCAGTTGGGGCAGCAGCAGCTGGGTGAGGGCGATCGGCGCCAGGGCGTTGACCTCGAAGGTCTCCAGCAGGTCGGGCAGCGGGATCGCGGCGAGCGGCGGCAGCGGCGGGGCGGACTCGTCGGCGGCACCGTTGAGGGTGGAGGCGTTGTTGATCAGCAGGCTCGCCCCGCCGAGCCGGTCGGCGGCCGCGGCCAGCTCGGCGCGGTGGTCGTCGTCCACCACGGTGCCGGGCAGCGCGACCACGGTGGTGCGGGCGGCGAGTTCGGCCTCGGCGGCGGCCAGGTCGGCGGCGGTGCGGGCGGTGATCACCAGGTGCCAGCCGTCGGCGGCCAGGGCGCGGGCCAGTTCCAGGCCGAGCCCGCGGGAGGCGCCGGTGATGACGGCGACCGGCGGGCGGGACGGGGTGCTCTGCGGGGTGGAGGTGGCGGTGTGCGGGAGAGCGGTGTGCGCGGTGGTGTCCATGTCTGTACTGTCCCGCCGCCGGGTCGGGCCCGGATCAGGCCCAGGGCTCGGGCGGGGGTGGTCCGATGGTCCTAGGGTCGTGGGCCGTCCTAGGACCACCGGACTGATGCGTCTTCGCCGACGGCCGCTGGGACGCAGTCGAACCAGCCTTCTCCCGGGGCGAGTTCGCGATGATCCGGCCGGTGATCAAGCCAAGGGCAGTTGGCACCCGTCGAGTTCGGGCACCCCGACTCGTTGCCCGCGCGAAACCCGCCGGTGCCGCTCCGATAACATGATAGAAATCGCGGCGGCCAGCCCCATCACCGTCATCGCCCATCCTTCGCCGGGAAACCATGCCATCCAGCATGAAGCATGACCTATTTAAATAAAACCTACCAAATCGGCCAAAATTGATATCTATAGTATCGCGGGTGTTTTCGCGAATAAACTGGAGAATGACGTTCGCCGCGTGGCGTCAGCCGCGGGCGATGCTGTGGACCGCGGCGGGCGTGGTGGCCCTCGGATTCCTCATCACGCTGGAGATCGTCGCGCGTCACTACGGCGTACCGGGGCCGATCACCAATCAGGCGAGAGAGGTCGTCCTCACCCCCAAGTCGGGGCCACTGCTGTACACCGGCATGGCACTGATGATGGTGGTGCTCACCTGGCGGGAACGGTTCATCGCGGCCGGCATCGCGATCGGCATCGACATCGTCCTCTGCCTGGTGCGGTGGGCGATCGACGCCAGGATGAACTTCGGCAACGGCGCGCTGTTGGTGGTCCTGGGCTACGGGGTCATCGCCCTCACGCGCCGCACCGGCCCGGAACGCGTCCTGCTGCTGAAGGGTGTCGGCCTGGGTCTGCTGCTGGTGGCCGGCCGCAAGACCGGTGACATCTGGCTGCTCATCACGGCGAAGACCCGCCCGATGGTGCTCGACCAGTACGTGGCGACCGCCGATCACGCGCTGGGCAGCCCGTCGTGGCTGGTGGGCCGGCTCGTCCATGCCACCGGCCCGATCGGCACCCACGTGCTCGAGTTCGTCTACATTCAGCTTCCGGTGGCCGCGGGCATGGTCGCGCTGTACCAGCTGCGCAACGTGGCGATCGAGCGCCGCTTCCCGGGCCATCACCTGGTGCGCACCTTCCTGGTGATCGGCCTCCTCGGGCCGGGCATCTACATGCTCTTCCCGGTGGTCGGACCGATCTTCGCCTACGGCTCCGAGGGCGGGCACTGGGCGCTGGCGAACCTGTGGCCGCACACGCCGGTGCCGATCCACACCCCGCACACAATGCCGTTCGACGAGCTCACCCCGCGCAACTGCATGCCCAGCCTGCACATAGCCTGGGCCACCACGATCTTCGTACACTCCCGCAAGGGCCCGAGGATTCTGCGCTACGCGGGCGCCTTCTGGCTGTTCGCCACGTTCTGCGCGACGCTGGGATTCGGCTACCACTACGGCACGGACATCATCGCCGGCGTGGTGTTCGCCCTCACGATCGAGGCGGCGCTGCGCGCGCTCGATCGCGGCTGGGACCGGTCGGGAATCCAGCTGGTCGCGCACGGCACGACCGTCTTCGTCGCGTTCCTGCTGGCCTACCGCTATCTGCCGATGGAGCTGGCCGCACACCGGTGGGCGTTCGGACCGCTGCTCATCCTGGCGACGGCCTCGGTGATCTACAGCTACATCCGGACCACCAGGTCGTGGGAGCCGAAGGCCGTTCCCGTGCGGCTGCCGGAACCGCAGCTCGAACTGGTCTGAGTCATGCCGCGTCGGGTCGTGGGCCGAGCGCTTCCCGCTCACCACGGCCCGGCTCGGGCTCGAACCGGCCCAGCCCGGGCTTGACCCGGCCTGGCCCGGGCTTGAGCCGGCCCGGCTCGGCCGCGGACGAGGGCCACAGCGACGCGCCCCCTCGGGAGAACCGCCCTACCGTGGGAAGGACGGCATGCGTCGACGCCGTGCGCGCTGCGCGCCGGCAAGGTGGTGACACTCATGTGCCGATGGCTGGCCTACACCGGGACACCCATCCTCCTCGAAGAACTCCTCTACAAGCCCGAGCACTCGCTGATCGACCAGAGCCAGCACTCGCGCCTGCGGGGCGACGCCGGCACGACCAACGGCGACGGCTTCGGAACCGGCTGGTACACCGACCCGAGCGACGAGCCGCTCGACCCCGACGAGACTCCGGCGCTGTTCCGCGGCATCGAACCGGCCTGGGGCGACCGGAATCTGCGGGACCTGTCCGCCCACGTCCGCTCCGGCCTGTTCTTCGCCCACATCCGCGCGAGCAGCCCGGGCGCCGCGGTCCAGGAGACCAACTGCCACCCGTTCCGCAACGGCCGGTGGCTGTGGATGCACAACGGCGGGATCAACCGGTTCCCGGAGCTGCGCCGGGACCTCGTGCTCGCGATCGACCCCGCGCTCTTCCCCCTGGTCGAAGGCACCACCGACACCGAGACCATGTTCTACCTCGCCCTCACCTTCGGCCTGACGAAGGACGTGCCCGGCGCGGTGGAGCGGATGGTCGGGCTGGTCGAGGCCACCGCCGGACACCACGGCGTGCCCGACCCCGTGCAGATGACGGTGGCCGTCTCCGACGGGGTCCGGATCTGGGCCTTCCGCTACGCGAGCGAGCCTCCCGCGCCTTCGCTCTTCTACAGCACGAGCATCGAAGCGCTCCAGTCCCTGCACCCCGAGAACGCGAACCTGCGCCTGGTCTCCGACCGGACGCGCGTGGTGGTCTCCGAGCCGCTCACCGACCTGCCCGACGAGTGGCGGCCGGTGGACGAGAGCAGTTACAGCATCATCGAGAACGGCCGGGACGAGACCTTTCGCTTCGCGCCGCAGCGTGCGTGACGCTGTCCACTTTCGATCATTCCGAGTCCGGGCCGCACCTCGTCCGGAGGGCGGTTACAGGGGCATGGTGGAGGCAAGGCCGAAAGGCCTTTACCCCACTTGTTCATGACGTTTCGTCACGTAAGGACGTTTCACCGTGCTCCCTGTTGTCACCGACCCCGCAAAGCTGCCGATGCTGTTCCAGGACGCCCTGAATGCCGGCGATATCGAGGGTGTGCTGGCCCTGTTCGCTCCGGGTGCGGGCATGCGCACGGTGACCGGCGAACAGATCACCGGCACCGAGGCGCTCCGGGCGGAGATCGGCGGAACCGTCGCCGCCCGCGGCAAGCTGACGAACGTCCCGCGGCAGGCGCTCGTCGGCGCGCAGACCGCGCTCCTGGTCACCGACTGGACCATGGAGATCGACGGCCCCGGCGGCGACCGGATCTCCCCGACCGGCACCACCGCCAACATCGCCCACCGGGACGCCGACGGCGGTTGGCGCTTCACCCTCCTCAACCCGCTCGGGATCGCCTGAGTCCGTGTCGGAGCGTTCCGACGGCTCGTTATGTCCGCTTTTCGCTGGTTATGGAGTGTCCACGAACGAGCCGGCGCGAGGGCCGGTGACGGACAGTCCGCCGGATTCCGTCAAGGAACCAAGGCGGGGTAAAGAACAGATCAAAGCTCGCCTATCATCGGAGGACGATTTTCAGATCAGCTAGGAAGCAGGTTGAACAGATGAAGTTGGCCCGTGTGTCGGCGGTCATCGCCGCCGTCGCGATAGCGCCGGCCGTCCTCCTCCCGTCGTACGCGAACGCATCCGACACCGGCCAGGCCCCCGGCACCTCGGTGCCCGACGCAGACCCGGGGCAGAGCACCCAGGCCAATTCCGTGCAGGAAAAGGCCACGCAGGACAAGGCCGCGGAGGAGGACCGGATCGCGGTCCTGAAGATGCTCGCTGACCCGAGCACGGGCGTGAGCGTCCGGGAGGCCGCGCAGAAGGCGCTGGACGGGACGCCGCAGGATGTGCGGCGCTTCCTGGAAGTCGGCCAGTTCGACGCCCACATCATCGACGACCGGGTGCGCGCGACCCAGATCATGGCTGCCGGCGGCCCCATCGTGAAGGAGGCGGCCGCGGCCGCGCTCGACGGCACGGCCGAGGACGTCAAGCAGTTCCTGGAGGTGGGCCAGTTCGTGGCCCGCGAGGACGACGACCGGGTGCGCGTCGCGCAGATCATCGACGTCGGCGGCCCCCGCGTGCAGAAGGCGGGCCGGGAGGCGATGAACGGCGGCCCCGAGGCGGTCAAGCACTTCCTGGAGGTCGGCCAGTTCGAAGCCCGCCTCAATGACGACCGCGTGCGCGTGACCCAGATCTTCAGCGCCGGTGGCCCCGCGGTGAAGGCGGCGGCCGAGGCGGCGGTCAACGGCAGCGCCGAGGACATCAAGCACTTCCTGGAGGTGGGTCAGTTCGAGGCCCGCGCAAAGGACAAGGCCGCCGAGGACGCGGCCAAGAACACGCCGTCCCCGAACCCGAACCCGAGCACCGGTGGCGGTGCCGACGCCAACGCGGGCGGCGGCCAGGCCGTTCGGCCGACCCCCGCCGACCCGAGCAAGCCGGCCGGCATCGATGCCGGCGTCAAGCCGGTGGCGGTGACGACCCTGCAGGCCAACCAGACCGGGCCGTCCACGGGCGCCACCGCGGCTCCCAGCACGGCCCCCGCCGCCGCGCCCACGGCTTCTGCCGCCCTGGCCGGCGCCGGTTACGACGCGTCGACCCCGGTCGCCGGTCACACCCGGCTCGCCTTCACCGGCGGCGGCACCGAGCTCCCGTGGCTGGTCGGCGGCGCCGTCGTCGCCCTGGGCGCCGGTACGGCCCTGACCCGCGCCGGCCGCCGCCGCTCCGCCGAGGGCTGAGCACGTCCGGTCGAGCAGCCTGCGCCGCCGCCGCGTTTCGTGCGGCGGCGCAGGCCCGCCGCCGCTCGCGCGGCGGGTGGGCGCCCAGCTGCGGAAAGAGCCTTGAACCTCCACCAGGTGGAGAGGGCAGAGTAGGGGCCATGAACGCGACGACCCTCTACTCGATCGGGGAACTGTCCCGGCGGACCGGCTTGTCCGTGCGGACCATCCGGTTCTACTCCGATTCGGGGGTGGCCGCGCCGACCACCCGAAGTCCCGCCGGACACCGGCTCTACGACCTCGACGCACTGCTTCGCCTGGAACTCCTGCGCACACTGCGTGAGCTGGGCATCGACCTGGCCACGATCCAGCGGGTCATGGACCGTGAGCTCTCCATCGCGGAGGTCGCCGCTGCGTACACCGACGCCATCGACGTCCAGATCCGGACGCTGCGACTGCGTCGGAGTGTTCTGCAGGTCGTCGCCGAACGCGGCTCCGATCCCGAGGAGACCACACTCATGCACAGACTCACGCAGTTGTCCGACGAGGAGCGCCGACGTCTGATCGACGACTTCGTGGACGGCACCTTCGGCACGGTGGACGCCGACCCGGCCGCGGTGGCCATGGTTCGTGCCGCCACTCCCCGTCTCCCCGACGACCCGTCCAGCGAGCAGGTCGCCGCCTGGGTGGAACTCGCCGCGCTGGTCGGCGACGACGGGTTCCGGGTCCGGATGCGCCGAGCGACCCTGCACCGGACCGCCGGGCACCCGCCCGCCATCGAGAGCGAGGCCGGCGAGGAACTGATGGCCTTCACCCGTCAGCAGGTGGCCGACGCCATGGAGTCCGGCATCGACCCGCTCACCGACCGGGCCGCCATCGTCGTCGACGACCTTGTGCGGCGCTTCGGCAAGGTTCTCGCCCGCACGCCTGACAAGGAGTTCCGGGACTGGCTGGCCGCGCGGTTCGAAGAGGCGCACGATCCCGCGGTGGACCGGTACTGGCGGCTGGTCTGGATCGTCAACGGCTGGCAGGTGGTACCGGGCCTGATCCCGGCGTACTCCTGGCTCATCCAGGCCCTGCGGGTCTGACGGACAGACCGGCGTTGGCGTCGATCACGGCAGATCGACCGATCCGCCCAACGGGATGCGGGCGTAGGCGGTCCGTCCCTTCTCCTCGAGCCATCCGTCGAAGTTCTCCTGGCCCACCTCGCTGAGGTTGGCGTCGTGGATGGGGAACGCCCGACCCGGACTCACCGCCCGGACGAACTCGATGGCTTCGCCGAGCTTGTGCCACGGACCCGACGCCGGGACCAGGAGCGTGTCGACCGCCTGGTCGGGGACGAAGAACGAATCCCCGGGATGGTAGACACCGTCCACGAGGAAGCCGAGGTTGGCGCAGTCCGGCAGGCCGTCGATAGTCTCGGCGTGCCGGCCGCCGACCGCGCGCACCGTGAACCCCGCCGCGGTGAACGTGTCCCCCGGTGCGACCGCCGTCGCGCCCTCGCCGAGCTCCGCGGCCAGCGAGGCGTAGGTGTGGACGGTCAGCGCGGGGTTGGCGGCCTGAGCCGCCCTCAGCTTGTCGACGTCGATGTGGTCGTCGTGCTCATGGGTGATGAGCACGGCGGTCGCACCGGAGAGTGACTCCGTCTCGGACATGGTGCCCGGGTCGATCACGAGGACACGATCGCCGGCTTCGAGGCGCACGCAGGCATGGCCGTACTTGGTCAGACGCATCCGCCCAACCTACCGACCGGCCCCGGGCGACGCGCAGCCAATATCGCGCGGCCCCGGGCCGACAAGGGCACCATCCGTGCAGGGCCGGAAAGGTCCGTTCCAAGGGGCTGGGGCTGATCGGCACCGGTGATCCGGGACGGGGCTGGGCTGGGCTGGGCTGGGCTGGGCTGGGCTGGGGATCGTTGATCAACACGTACCGGCATCACTAAGATCATCGACGCCCTTGCCTGATGTCACGTCAGGCCGTCTCCATCGCAAGGACCCCGCCATGCGCGCACGCAGGTTCATATCCGGCCTCTCCGTCCTCGGCCTCACGATGCTGGGCGGTGTCATCGCGGCCCCGAACGCCTCCGCCGACAGCTACGGCTGCGCGGGCAGCCTCGTGTGGTCCCACGAGGTGACCGACATGAGCGGCCACGCGGCGGGCTGGGTCTACGACTACTGGGACGGCGCCAACAACTGCTCGGTCTTCGTGAAGTCGGAGTACGCGGGGGTCAAGACACTCACCGAGATCTCCATCACCACGCAGGGCGGAGTCCACGGCGGGTTCGACGAAGGGAACTACACCACCTTCGCCGGCCCGGTGCGCATCAACGGAACCGGCACCTGCGTCGACGAGCTGGTCATCGAGTTCGACCAGAACAACCACCAGATCGTCAACTGGTGGTCCGGCTACCACTCCGGCCCGACCTGCTAGCCGAGCTTCCTTCGGTTGCGGACCTGGTCGGCCTTCTCCGGGATGGTGCACCCGATCCGGCGTCTGCGCAGGTAGGAGCGGTTTACCCGGGAACCGTGGGCTTTGTCGGCACTCTCAGGTCTTCACGCAGTCCTGGCAGTGGCCCAGCGGCGGATGTGCTCGTCAGGGTGAGCCCGTGCGACGGTGAGGGTGCTTTCGAGTATGTGGTGAAGCCGGGGCGGGTAGGCCTCGCGCGAGCGAGGCAACCCGAGCAGGACTCGGTGTTGCATCTTCGGGTCCGTGGACTCGGCAAAAACCTGCATGGACACCTCCAGCCAGGCGTTCGTGGTTTCCTGCGAAGCATCCAGGGCGGGGTCGCGGACTCCGTCCGGGGAGTAGGCCGGCGACCGCTGGGCGCGAAGCGGACCATGCGCCCAGTACCAGGCACGGACTGCGCCCGCCCGCTCGGCCTCGCTGCCCGACCTCAGATACTCGACAAGGGCCGCCTCACCCCAACGGCCAGGCTTCGCGCCTGCCCCATGGCTGTTGCCCCTGGCGCGTTGACGTCGACCCCCAGGAGCCGCGCCACCTCCGCGACGCACGCCAGGAACGCTCGCGCCTTCTCCATACCTTCTGGCTTCTCAGCCACGAAGGCATTCTGGACCGACGTGGTGGCACGGCGGGCCTGAACTCGGCTATCCCCCGCCCAGAGGCCCCTGTCCCCCGTGGAATGATCACTGCGTACCTGGTGTGATCACCGAGGTGGTCGTCCCTTTCCCGCACTTGGAGTGGCTCGCAAAGTCCGCCGGGTCGACTTTTACCGGCGGACTCCGAGGACGCGGTGGCCCAGGTGGGCGGCGAGGGCGTGGAGGAGGTCCTCGGCCTGGTGGCGGGTGAGGGCGAAGGCGAGGTGTTCGCCCGGGCCGAGGTGGAGATCAAGGCCGACGGCTGCGTCGGGGGTGGGCGCGACGTCGAGGTGGGTGACGATGGCGCGCTCGACGCGGGGCGGCCGGGTGGGGAGGCGGATCAGGTCTCCCATGCCGGGCTCCTCGTGTGGGCCTGGTTCACGCGGCGGTGTCCAGTGTGAGGTGGGCCGCCGGGCGAGGTACCAGCCCGTGGGCTTGGTCCTTTTCCCAGCGGCCTCCTCCCGAACCCGTCGTGCGACGTTAATCGCAACG